>JAHDCV010000024.1:16224-27955 GCA_020629695.1 Acidimicrobiales bacterium
CGGTGCGGCCGACCCGGTCGAGTATCTCGCCCGACGGCTCGACGACGTCGGTGTCGGTGGCGATGCCCGCGTCCTCGCGGCCGCCATCGTGCAGCTGTCTCGTCAGGTGGCGTACGGCCAGATGTCCGAGTCGGAGATCCCCGGGCTGGTGATGGCGCTGACGGCCGGTGTGCGGCTCGGCTGACGACGTCGATTCCCGAGCGCCGCACCGGCGCGCGGCCTACGTTCGGCTCCATGCAGCGACCTTCGGCGATCGACCAGCTTCGGGAGTACTACGAGGCCGAGGCCGCGGCGGGCACGCGTGAGCTGCGAGCCGAGGGGCGTCGAGCCGATCTCCGGAACGCCTTCCTGTCGTCGATCGACCCGGGCCGTGTTCGCACCGTGCTCGACGTGGGTGCGGGCCCGGGGTCCGATGGGGTTGGATTCGAGGCGGCGGGCATCCGGTCGATCGGTGTGGACCTCGCCGTCGGCAATGGCCACCTCGCCCGGCGGCGCGGCGCGACGGTGCTCGCCGGGTCCGTGCTCGGGCTGCCCTTCGCCGACGATTCGTTCGACGCCGTGTGGTCGATGAGCACCCTCATGCATCTCGCCGACGACGAGGTCGCACAGGCCGTCGCCGAGATCCGACGGGTGGCCCGGTTGGGGAGCCCCGCGCTCATCTCGCAGTGGGGTGGTGCCCCGCAGGTCCTGTACGACAGCGAACCCGACGGCCCGGAGCTGGTCCGACGGTTCGTGCACCGGCCGCTGGCCCGCAATGTCGAGTTGCTGCAGCCGCTCGGACAGGTCGTCGACACCGAGTGCTGGGACGACTTCGACTTCGGGTGGCAGTACCAGGTGATCCGACTCGAGATCGGCTGAGCGTCGCGGGCCCCGAGCCGGCAGCCAGCTCAGCCCTCGGCGGGGCGCCGGAGTGCGATGAGGTCGAGCGCGAGCAGCACCGGTGGTCCCAGGGTGATCGCGACGAGCATCGCGAGCGAGTGGGACGGAACGAGATCCAGATCGTTCGGGCTGCCGTCCTGGGTGCCGGCATCGGTCAGTTCGATGAGCACCGGGAGGAACACGATGATGACGCTGCGGACGGCGACCAGCTTCCAGTCACCCCGCATGACACGGCGGACGGCAGTGACCCCGAGCAGGAAGGCGAGTCCGATGGCCGCCGCCGTGACCCAGGGCCACGCGTCCTCGAGGAAGCGGGCGAGGTCGCCCGTCGGTCGCTGGCTGAGACGGTCGAGCGAGCCGAAGTGGCTCGACCAGAGGGTCGAGAACACGCCGCTCACGAACACGACGTGTGCGACGCCGGCGGCGAGCGCCCAGAACCACGTGGATCGAATGTTCTCACCCATGTGGGGAGTCTCGTCCTGATCGTTCCGGTCCGCCCTCGAATATCGAGTGCGTTGTGTCACGATGCGACGGTGGAGGGACCGTGATCATCCAGATGGCCGGGCATCCGGGATCGGGGAAGTCGACGCTCGCCCGGCGGCTCCGGGACGAACGAGGAGCGATCGTGCTCGATCTCGACTCGGTGAAGTCGCCGCTCTTGGGCGCCGGCGTGCCATGGGAGGTTGCCTCTGGGGCCAGCTACGAGGTTCTGTGGTCCGTGCTCGACGACGTCGCTCGACCGGGCCTGAACGTGGTGGTGGACACTCCGTCGTATTGGCCGCAGATTCATCAGCGGTTGACCCGGGTGGCCGATGACCGGGCGTTGCCGTACCGCTTCGTCGAGTGCGAGGCACCGTCCGCGGTCCGAGCGGTTCGCGTGTCCGCCCGTTCCCATCGGGCGAGCCAGATGCCGGCCGCCGGGGCCGCTCCTGTGGGCGCGCCGGCGGACTGGGCCGAGGTGGATCGGCGACCGATCGTGCGCCCCGACGGGCGGTTGTGCGTCGTCGTGGACACGACACAGCCCATCGACCTCGACGTCGTTCTCGGTATCGAGGGTGTGAGCTGATGGATCGAGACCGGGACTACCTGCGTCGGGTGCAGTACCGGGACGCCACCGAGCTCGCGAAGCGCACGAAGGTGCACGTGGCGTATCGGACGGCGTCGATGTCGGGGTTCTCCCTCTTCGGGTCGCTGGTGCCGTGGTCGGCGGACGACCGGGTCCTCGACGTCGGTGGGGGAGCGGGATATCTCTGGGAGGAGATCGCCGGTCGACTGCCCGACGGCGTGGTGCTGACGACCGCCGATCAGTCCGCCGGCATGGTCGCCGAGGCCGTCCCGAGGGCGAGCGCGACGGGGAGGTTCCGATCGGTGTCGGGTGGAGTGTGCGATGCGGCAGCACTGCCGTTCGACGACGGCGCGTTCGACGTCGTGGTGTCGACGTACGCGCTCTATCACCTGCCCGAGCCCGGGCGAGCGGTCGCCGAGATGCTCCGGGTCGTGCGGCCGGGCGGGACGATCGCGATCATGACGAACGGTGACGGGCACATGCGGCAGGTGGAAGACGCCAGGGTTGCGGTCTTCGGTCCGGCGGGTCGGTACGAGATCAATCGGACGTTCACGCCGGCGATGGCGACGGCCGCGCTCGTGGACCACGCCGATCGGGTCGGCTGGACGCGCTACGACGACGAGCTCCACGTGACGTGTGTGGACGATGCGGTGGCATTCATGACCTCGAGCCCGCCGGGAACGGAGGCGACCGCAGCGCAGATCGACGAGCTCCGCTCGATCGTCCGGTCGGCGATGGATCGGGACGGCGAGATCTTCCGGGTCGACAAGCACACGGGGTGTGTGATCGCCACGGGGTGTCGCCGCCGCTGAGCCGGGTCGCTGCGCTGGTTCAGGCGTCCGGCTTGCCCTCTCAGGGAGTTCGCACCCAGACCGGTCGTGCTGTCGGCTGGCGGTCGAGCTTCCAGACCCGTTGGGATCGAGGCCCAAGCCGGACGCTGCTGTCGAGCCGCCCGTTCGAATCGCTGAGCCGACTTCTGGTAGGAACGGTGCGGGACCAGACCGGCGCCTTCGGGCGTCGACATCGAGGAGAGCGCGCATGGCCGCGGCACCGACCACCGACGAGCTCGCGGCCTTTCGCCAGCGCTGTGTGGACTTCCTGACCGAACACGCGGTGGGACTGTCGTCCGACGCCGATGATCCCCGCGGAGAGCAGATCCTCGTCGAGGCGAAGGCCTACCAGGCCGAGGTCGCCGA
Source organism: Acidimicrobiales bacterium (assembly GCA_020629695.1). Taxonomy (GTDB): domain Bacteria; phylum Actinomycetota; class Acidimicrobiia; order Acidimicrobiales; family SZUA-35; genus JAHDBV01. Next base: position 19,366 of record JAHDCV010000024.1, read on the forward strand.
CGCCGGGCTCGCCGGTCTGATGTTCCCGACCGAGTTCGGTGGGCAGGGTCTGAGCGCGGAACACGAGCGGATCTGGCGGGAGGAGAGCGGGAACTTCCCGGCGATGACCGGCAGTTTCACGATCTCACAGGGCATGTGCCTGCCGATGCTCGACGAATACGGCACCGACGAATTGCGCGGGCGCTATCAGGCGAAGCTGATCCGCGGCGAGGAGGTGTGGTGCCAGATGTTCTCCGAACCCGGCGCGGGTTCGGATGTGGCCAGCCTCCAGAGCCGGGCCGAGCGCGACGGCGACGAATGGATTCTCAACGGCCAGAAGGTCTGGACGACCCTGGCCCACGTTTCCGACCGGGGCATCGTGATCGCCCGAACCGATCCCGACCAGCCGAAACACCGGGGCATCTCGATGTTCATCGTCGACATGCGCGCACCGGGGGTCGAGATCAGGCCGATCCACCAGATCGACGGTGGTCGGCGGTTCAATGAGGTGTTCTTCACCGATGTCCGGATCCCGGCCGACCACCAGATCGGTCCGCTCAACGAGGGCTGGCGGCTGGCCACGGCCATGCTGATGTACGAGCGAGTCGCGATCGGATCGAGCTCGATCGGTGGGGTGACCACCGACGTCACCGATGCGTTGATCGCCGCCGCTCGTGCGACCGGACGGATCGCCGACCCGCGGATCCGACAGGAGATCGCCGCCATGTACGCCCGGGAGACCGCGCAGAGTGTGATGGCGCTGCGCGGGAAGGCCGCGTTGCGCGCAGGCCAGACTCCGGGACCCAGCGGCTCGCTCGGCAAGCTCATGCGGGCGGTGATCTCACGACGGACGCGAGAACTGCTGGGACGCATCCACGGCCCCTCGATGATCGCCGGCGACGGTGTCGGTGGGCCGGGAAAGGCCACGCTCGGCACCTTCGCGAGCAGCATCGCCGGCGGCACCGACGAGATCCAACGCAACATCATCGGCGAACGCGTGCTCGGACTTCCGCGCGAGCCCTCGGTCGACAAGGACCTTCCGTTCCGAGACCTCCGGGTCGGCACGCAACGCACATGAACCCCGAGGTCGCCTCGGAGGCGTCGATCGCGGCCGCCGTGCGTCGGTGGTTCTCCAACGCCTGGGACCCGGACCTCTCCCTGGTCGAGTGGCGAACCCGACTCCTCGAGTCGGGCTGGGCCGTGCCCTCGTGGTCGGTCGACTGGTTCGGACGTGGGCTCCCCGCCTGGTCGGATGCCGTTGCCCACCGGGAGATCCGGCGGGCGGGTGGTGTGGCCACCCCGCTCGGTGTGGGGTCGTGGTTGGCGGCGCCGACGATCCTCGAGCACGGCTCGGACGAGCTCCGTCACCGAGTGCTCCGACCGGCTCTGACCGGTGAACACACCTGGTGTCAGCTGTTCTCCGAGCCGGGAGCCGGGTCGGATCTCGCCGGTCTGAAAGCGACGGCGGTTCGAGACGGCGACACCTGGATCGTGAACGGCCAGAAGGTCTGGAACACGAGCGCCGATCACGCCGACCGGGCGATGCTCGTCGCTCGCAGCGACTGGGACGCCGTCAAACACGCCGGTCTCACCTACTTCGTGCTCGACATGGATCAGCCGGGGGTGGAGGTCCGTCCGATCCGACAGATGAACGATCACGCCTCGTTCAACGAGGTGTTCCTCACCGATGCTCGCGTCCCCCACGCCGACGTGGTCGGCACGGTCGGCGACGGCTGGCGGGTGGCTCGGGCGACCCTGGCGCATGAGCGACGATTCGGGTTCGATCGGTCGACGCGATTCGACGAGGACGCACCCGGGCGGGTGATCACCGAGGCCCGCGCCGAAGCCGACGAGTACAACAAGACCTACGTCTGGTACCCGCAGCGGCAGGGACGGGCCGATCTCCTGGTCGAGCGCGCCCGGTCCGGCGGCCGGCTCGCCGATCCGCTCCTGCGGCAGGATCTGATGCGGGTCCATGCCGCCCAGAAGACCGCCGAGTGGACGGCGGAGCGAGCCCGGGTGCATCGTGACCTCGGTCGTCCTCCCGGCCCGGAGGGATCGATCGGCAAGCTCGCCACGTCGGAGATCGCCCGCCGCTGCAACGACCTCCACGCGCGGATCGCCGGAGCGGACGGGATGCTGTCGGCCCCGCACGCCGATGATCCGACCCATGTCGTCGTGGCGGAGGTGCTCGTGTCGACACCCGCCCAGTCGATCGCCGGTGGCACGGACGAGATCCAGCGGAACATCCTCGGCGAGTCGATGCTCGGGCTGCCCAAGGAGCCGGCGGCGGACCGCGGTCGGCCCTACCGCGAGGTGGGGCGCAGCGACTGAGGGTCACCTCCCACGGCGAGCCGGCGGATTACCTTCCGGCGATGGGTGATGACGGGGCTGGCCTTCCATTGCGGCAGGCCGTGCGTGGAGTGATGATCGACTCTCGGGACCGCGTGCTGCTCGTGCACATCCGCTTCCCGGACGGGTTCAGCGGGTGGATCCTTCCGGGTGGCGGTATCGAGGACGGCGAGTCGCATCGTGAGGCCCTGATCCGTGAGCTCATCGAGGAGACCGGCGTCCCCGAGGTCTTCGTCGGCCCGGCGTTGTGGAGCCAGACGACGCGGCATCCGGGCATGGGCGGCGGTCGCTGGGACGGCCAGCACAACACGACCTATCTCGTGCCCTGCCACGACTTCGAGCCCGAGCCGACCATGACTCCCGAAGAGCTGGCTGCCGAGCATGTGGCCGGGGTGCAGTGGTGGAGCGTCGCCGAGATCGCGGCGGCCGCGACCGGCGTCGTCAAACCGGACGGGCTGGCCGGGTTGATCGAGAAGGTGTTGCTCCACGGGGCACCGGAAGAGCCGTGGGACCTCGGGGTCGTGAACAGCGCGCGGATGGGAACCTGACGGCGTCGGGCTCGCTCAGCCCGCCATCGTCAGCCCACCGGACACCGACAACGTCTGGCCGGTGGTGAAGCCGGCGCCTTCGGAGCAGAAGTACACGACCGCCGGCGCGATCTCCTCCGGTTGGCCGAGGCGCTTCATCGCCACGGCGCCCGCCATCGCACCGATGACCCGCTCGGAATCGTCGTTCGAGCCGACGATCTCGCCGAGCAGCGGCGTGTCGGTGGGGCCGGGGCAGACGACGTTGACCGTGACACCCCGCCGCGCGACCTCGCGAGCGAGGGTCTTCGAGAACGAGACCGTCGCACCCTTGGCCCCCGAATAGACGGCTTCGAGCGACGAGCCCACCCGGGCGGCGTCGGAGGCGATGTTCACGATCCGCCCCCAGCCGCGTTCGATCATCCCCGGCACCGTCGCGTGACACGTGCGCAGGACACCCTTGAAGTTCAGGTCGATGATCTGTTCCCAGAAGTCCTCGTCGGTGTCGACGAACTTCATGAACCGATCCCAGCCGGCCACGTTCACGAGGATGTCGATCTCGCCGAGCTGGTCACGCACCTGTCCGCAGCCGTCGAGCACCGACGTGGCGCTCGTGATGTCCATCGTGATCGCGATGGCTTCGCCGCCGGCAGCGGTGATCGACGCGGCGGTGGCTTCGGCACCCTCACGGTTGATGTCGGCCACGGCGACGCGTCGACCGTCGGCGGCGAGTGCCGTGCTGATCTCCCGGCCGATGCCGCTGGCGCCGCCGGTCACGAGGGCGACCCGGGATGTCGTGCCCTGCTCAGCCATGTCGCACCGCCGTGGCGATCTCGCCCCACTTGGCCAGGTGCGCGGGATCGGCCCGCATCTGCCGTTCGCCGAGGTACATCACGACGCGGAGCGCATGGTCGCCGTATCGATCGAGCAGCCGGTCGGCCATCTCGTCCCACGGTGCCACCAGGGCGAAGTGCTCGAGCATCTCGTCGGTGATGAGTTCACCCAGGGTGTCGAGCTCACCCGCCTTCATCTTCGCCCGGATGCGACCGGTCGTGCCCTCGAAGCCGAGGTCGTCGAACTGGAAGGCGTAGTTCGGTGTGCTGCCGTAGAAGGCGATCTGACGACGAGCCACCTCGACGTACGGCGCCCGTTCTTCGGGCGTGTCGCCCGGACAGGCGAACACCGGGATGATCAGATCGATGTCGGCGGCGTCGCGTCCGGCCCTCGCGGCGCCGGCGGCCAGGTCCGGCCGAAGGCGGTGCTCGAGGTAGTGCATGGAATGCAGCGGATGGACGTGCACGCCGTCGGCGACCTCACCGGCCACCCGTGTCATGAGCGGTCCGACCGCCGAGATGTCGACCTTCATCTCGTGGTCGTGTGCCCGCGGCGCCCAGTCGCGCGGCAACAGGCTCATCGAATAGAAGTCGCCGTCATGGCTCAGACGCTCCTCTCGATTGAAGGCCCGCCAGCAGGCTTTCACCGCTTCGACGTAGTCCCGGAGCCGGGCGGCCGGTTTGTCGAACTCGCTCGCGTATCGCCGCTCGACGTGGGCCCGGACCTGACTGCCGAGCCCCAGCCGGAACCGGCCGCCGGTGTTGTCCGCCAACTCGTAGGCGACGGCCGCCGACACCATGGGACTCCGCGGGAAGGCCACCGCGATGCCGGTCGTGAAGAAGAGGTCCGGCGCCGCCATCGACGCGGCGGCGATCTGCATCCACGGCACCTGGCTCGTCTCGGTGTAGAGCATCCCGCTGAACCCGGCGCCCGAGAGCTTGCGCGCGAGGTCGGCCGATTCGGCCCAGGTCGAACCGCCGGTCATGAGATCGATGTCCACGTTCGCGTCCCCTGCGATCGCTCGTGCGGTCGCCTCCGGAGCGGCGACCGATGGATGAGTAGGGTCTAGTCGATGACCGGGGACCCGCCGCAGTTGGATCACGAGGCCTCGTTCGGCGATGTCGTTCTGTCGGTCGCGGCGGACCATGTCGCCACGGCCGAGATCCGGCGGGGTCCGAACAACTTCTTCGACCTCGCACTGATCGATGACCTCGTCGAGGCCTTCCGCTGGTGTGATGGAGACGACCGGGTCCGCTCGATCGTGCTGTGCTCCGAGGGTCGCCACTTCTGCGCCGGTGCGGACTTCTCGGGCACCGCCCCGTCCAGGGAAGCCCGTCGGAACGCAGACGGGACCGAACGCCATCTCTACGACGCGGCCGTCGACCTGTTCTCGACGGAGACGCCGGTCGTGGCGGCCGTGCAGGGGGCGGCCGTCGGTGGCGGGCTCGGCGTCGCCTGCCTGCCCGACTTCCGTGTGGCCTCACCCGACGCGCGCTTCGCCGCGAACTTCGCCCGGCTCGGATTCCATCAGGGCTTCGGGCTCTCGGTCACGCTGCCACGCATCGTCGGTGAGCAGCGAGCGCTCGAGATGCTCTACACCGGCCGCCGACTCAAGGGAGAGGAGGCGGCGGCGATCGGGTTGGCGGATCGCCTCGTCCCGGCCGAGCGCCTGCGGGCCGAGGCCCACGCGCTCGCGGCGGAGATCGCCGTGTCGGCGCCTCTCGCGGTCGCGTCGATCCGACGGACCATGCGCGGCGACCTCGCCGAGCGGGTGCGCGCCGCGACCGAGCACGAAAAGATCGAACAGGACCGTCTCCGGGCGACAGAGGACTGGTCCGAAGGGGTCCGGGCGATGGCGGAGCGCCGGTCGCCGTTGTTCCGCGGATGCTGATCCTCGCTCGAGCGGGCGGTCACCAGGAGACGGCGACGTACTGCGTCTCGCAGAACTCGTAGATCCCCTCGCTCGCGCCTTCCCGGCCGAGGCCCGACTGCTTCATGCCGCCGAACGGTGCGGCGGGGTCGGACATGGCGCCGCGGTTGATGCCGACCATGCCCGACTCGAGCCGTTCCGAGGTCGACAGGGCGGTGGCGAGATCTCCGCTGTAGACGTAGGCGGCCAGACCCATCTCGGTGTCGTTCGCATGGCGGATCATCTCGTCGCGGTCGGTGAACGGGATGACGGGCGCCACCGGACCGAAGATCTCATGGCGGGTGATGTCCGCTCCGGCCTCGACCCCTCCGAGCACCGTCGGTGTGTAGAAGTGGCCGGGACCGTCGATCGCGGAGCCGCCCGTCGCCACTCTCGCGCCGGCGTCGACGGCTGCGTCGACCAGGCCGCCGATGGATTCGACCGCACCGGCATTGATCATGGGTCCGCACGCGACCTCGGGATCGAAGCCGCGGCCGACGCGGATCGACGCCATGGCCTCGGCGAGGGCGGCGGTGAAGTCCGCGGCGATCCCGGCTTCGGCGAAGAAGCGGTTCGCCGCGGTGCAGGTCTCGGCGGAGTGTCGCATCTTCGCGACCATCGCCCCCTCGACAGCGGCGTCCAGGTCGGCGTCGTCGAAGACGATGAACGGTGCGTTGCCGCCGAGCTCCATCGCGACCTTGAGGACCCGGTCGGCGCACCGACGCAGCAGGATGCGCCCGACCTCGGTGGAACCGGTGAACGACACCATCCGGGTCGCCGTGTGCTCGGTCGCCGCGTCGAACCAGGTCGACGACGTCGTCGTCGGGACGACGTTGACGACACCGTCGGGCACGCCGGCCGCCTGGAGCAGGTCGGCCACACGGAGCGCCGTCAGCGGGGTCTCTTTCGGTGGTTTGATCACCACCGCGTTGCCGGCGCCGAGCGCCGGCGCCACCTTGCGGGTGATCATCGCGGCGGGGAAGTTCCACGGGGTCACCATCACCACCACGCCGACGGGAGGGTGGCGGACGATGATCTTGTTCGCTCCGGACGGCGCCGTGCTGATGGAACCGTGGATCCTGACGGCCTCCTCGGCGTTCCATCGGAAGAACTCCGCGGCGTAGGCCACTTCACCCCGGGCGTCGGCCAGCGGCTTGCCGTGTTCGGTCGTGATCAGCTCGGCGAGTTCGTCGGTGTGGTCGACGAGCGTCGACCAGCACGCCCGGAGCACCTCGCTGCGCTCGCGAGGCGACGTCGACGCCCAACCGATCTGCGCAGCCGCCGCGGCGTCGACCGCGGCCGTCGCGTGAGCTGGGGTGCCGTCGGCGACCGTGGTGATCTCGTCGCCGGTGGCCGGATCGGTCACGGGGAAGCGGCCGTCGCCGTCGAGCCAGGTGCCGCCGATGAGGAGTTGGTTGCGCATGAGGTGATTCTGGTCGCTCAGCCGCCTCGTCGCTCCTCGAGCACGGGCGCGACGTGATTGCGGTTCACCCGGACGTCGGGGTCGATCTCGGCGACCTCCATCGACCAGATGATCCGCAGCGGCGTTCCGGCGAGCGCGGCCTCGCCGGCGTCGAGCACCGTCTCGATGAACGCCTGGCGGGTCGCGAGATCCCGTCCCGGCCCGAGGCGGGCATACATCGCGACGAACGCGAACGAAGGATCCCCGTCGGCGACCCGGTAGTGCGTGTGCTCGACGGCTCGGATCCGTAGGCCTGCGACCGGCCCGATCGCGGACTCGAGCACGGTCGTGTGGATGGCGTCGAGAAGCTCATCGAGGTCGTGGTGGTCGGCCACGTTGGACGTGAACTCGATGGTGAGATGCGGCATCGTGTCTCGTTCCGGTCGGCTGAGGTCTGCAGCGCCCGGATGATGGCAGGCCATCACCGCTTGCGCCATCGACGGATCTCGGTGGTGGTGGTGGTGGGATCAAGCGTGGTGGTCGACGGGATCGGTCATGCCCGGGGCGCCAGCACCATCTGGGTGCAGCGGAACAGTGCCATCGTCCGGCCGGTCGTGTTGTTGGTGACCTCGACGTCCCAGACGTGGGTCATGCGGCCGAGGTGTGCGGGTGTCGCGACGCCGATGACCCGCTCGCCGACACGGGCGCTCGACAGGAAGTTCGACTTCAACTCGACGGTCGTGAAGCTGTGACCCTCGGCGATGTTGTTCCCGCAGCCGGCAGCACACAACGTGTCCGCGAGTGAGATGACCGCCGGGGCGAACAGGAAGCCCGTGCCCGCGATCAGGGGTTCGGTCACATCGATGTGGCCCACGACCCGATCCGTGCTCGATTCGTCGAAGACGACACCGTGCAGGCCGGGAGCGAGCGGACCGAAGAAGTCGTTGAGTGCGTCGACGTCCATGGCCGCAGTCTCGCGGGTCGATCGTTCGTGCGCGAGGCTCGCGGGATGCACCAGGGCGATCCGGCGTCGACGATCTCACTCCGGTCCGCACACCTCGACGATCTCGACGCGCTCACGGCCATCCGATCCACGGTCGAGGTCCGTCGTTGGTGGCGCGGGGAGGACGACGGCAGCGATCTGGTCGAGAACCTCGATGACCCGGAGGTCGAGGTCCGCGTCATCGAACGATCGGGGCGTGTGGTCGGGCTCATCCAGTTCGCAGAGGAGCTCGACCCGGAGTACCGCCATGCCGGCATCGACATCTTCATCGACCCGGCGCATCATCGTCAGGGGATCGCCTCGTCGGCGATCCGATGCCTGATGCGCGAGCTGATCGACGAGCGAGGCCACCATCGGCTCACGATCGATCCGGCCGCCGACAACGCCGCGGCGATCGCTTGCTACGCCTCGGCCGGATTCCGTCCCGTCGGTGTGATGCGGAACTACGAACGCGGCGCCGACGGCACCTGGCACGATGGATTGTTGATGGAGCATGTGGTGGGCGTCGACGACGTGGACGCCGCCGGCGCCGGCTGAACCGTCATACTGCGGCCCATGGATCTCGTGTTGTTCGCCCAGGAAGCCGC
>JAHDCV010000024.1:28055-45157 GCA_020629695.1 Acidimicrobiales bacterium
GCTGAACCGTCATACTGCGGCCCATGGATCTCGTGTTGTTCGCCCAGGAAGCCGCCGAACCGGCCGACCTGCCGCAGTGGGTCTATGTCGCGACGGCCATCGCCGTCGTGGTCGGGCTGATCGTGGTCGTGGCCAACATCACGATCGCCCGGCGTCGGGAGTCCGTCGCTCGCAAGGCCGGCGCCAACGACGCCGACCCACTCGGCTGAGGCTCAGCCCAGCGCCTCGATCACGTCGGCAGGGGCCTGCACCAGCTCGATCAGGACGCCTTCGCCCGACAGCGGGAACTCGTCGTTGCCCTTCGGGTGGATGAACACGACGTCGTGGCCAGCGGCGCCGGCACGAATGCCGCCCGGCGTGAAACGCATGCCTTGCCCGGTCAACCACTCGACGGCGGCAGCGAGGTCGTCGACCCACAGGCCGAGGTGGTTCAGGGCCGGATCCTGCACCTTCGGCCGAGCCTCGGGGTCGAGCGGTTGCATGAGGTCGATCTCCACCGCGTGGGGACCGTCTCCGAGCCGAAGGATGTCCTCCATGACGTTCTCACGTTCGCTCGTGTAGTCGCCGACCTTCTCGACGCCGAGGGTGTCGACCCAGAGCGATCGGAGCGCGCCGACGTCGAGGCCGCCGATCGCGATCTGCTGCATGCCGAGAATGCGGAAAGGGCGTTCACTCATCGTGCGCTCACTTTCGTGATGGGGATCAGGACGGGCGGAAGTATGGCCGATCACCGCGCAGGGTGACTCGACGGAGCACCCGCTTGTGCGGGTAGTAGTCACTCGCCGCGTAGTGCTGGACGGCTCGGTTGTCCCAGAAGGCGATCGAACCCTCGGTCCAGCGGAATCGGCACTGGTACTCGGGCCGATCGTGCTGGCGCAGGAGGCGGGCCATCATCGCCCGCGACACCTCGGGACCGAGCGGTTCGCCGGTGCGGCGATCCGTCAGCGACTCGGCGCGGACGAATCCGCCGTTGAGATAGATCGCCGGCTTGCCGGTCTCGGGGTGGGTCCGGATGAGGGGATGGACGACCCCGAACGGGATCTCGGCCTTGATCTGCTCGATCATCTCGTCGGGCATGGCCCGGAACCCGCGTCCGGCGAGGAACACCCGGTAGTCGTGCGTCACGTCCAGATGTTCTGCGATCTCGGCGAGGTCGGTGGGCAGTCCGTGGAAGGCGGCATGGGAGTCGGCGAAGAGGGTGTCGCCGCCGGTGGGAGGGCAGACCACGCACTGGGCGATCGAGCCGAGCGACGGGTTCTCCATCCACGTCACGTCGGAGTGCCAGCCGTTCTCGGTGCCGGGGGAGCCGGCGCCGTGACGGATCTCGACGATGTAGGGGTCGGCGCCGGGCCGGCCGAACGGGAACGCGTCGAGTTCGCCGAAGCTGCGTGCGAACGCGACCTGTTGCCCGGGATCGAGATGCTGATCACGGAAGAAGATGACCTTGCGTTCGAGCAAGGTGTGCCGGAGGAACGTGACCAGGTCGTCCGACGCGGGACGGGTGAGGTCGACGCCGTGGAGCACCGTGCCGAGGGTCATGCCGAGGTGTTCGAACTCGATGCCGTGGTCCGCAGCCGCAGCGGCGAGCCCGGCGGTCACGGGTTGATCGCCCATGATCTCGTACTCGGTCGCGACACCCAGGGCGGTGCGGTCCGTGTCGGACACGAGGTCGACGAGCGCTCGCTCCCGTCGGACGCCCATGTCGTTGTTTCCCGTCCGAAACTCGTGGAGTCGTGCGGCGGTTCGGATGGCGATGTCGTTGTAGGCATCGGTGACGGTCATCGAGATCCTTCCCCGTCTTGGGCCGGTGCCAGCTTCGCGGGTCGTCGACGAACGGCCAAGCCGGCGGGGTCCTGAATTGATTGAACGTGTTCATTGAACGGGGTAGGGTTCGGCGGCAGCCGATGTGAGGAGCCCCCGATGTCCGACGTGATCGTCGATCGCCAGTTCGCCGACAAGTTCCTGACCGCCGTGGACGATCCGTTCGCCTACCACGTGTACTTCCTCTTCCACGACTGGTGGGCGGAGGCGCCACAATCGGCGATCGACGCCTACGAGCAGGAACTGCGGTCGCTTCCCGGCGTCGAGGCCGTGCTCGCCGAACGCTTCCTGGCCGAGCCGCTGACCATCGACGATGTCGCCGGCTGTGCGCCCGGCACCTTGGGCGCCGCCTATCACGACTTCATCGTCGACAACGACCTGATGGAGAACCTGGGCAAGAACTACCGGGAGTTCAACGAACAGCTGACCGCGAACGGGGCCCTCGATCGCATGCCCGACGACCTCAGTTTCATGATGGTCCGGGGCTTCCAGATCCACGACATGCTCCACTCGATGACCGGCTTCAGCCCGTCACCGCTCGGCGAGCTCGCCCAAGCCGGCTTCCACTTCGCCCAGATGCGCGTGCCGTACCACGCCTTCCGATTCGCGGTGACCATGGGGCACCTGGCCTTCGTGAAGCCGGAGCACACGATGGCGGCCATGGATGCGATGACGACCGGCTGGCAGCTCGGTCGGTCGTGCGAGAACCTGCACTTCCACCGCTGGGAGGACGAGCTCGACACCGCGCTGGCCGACCTCCGAGCGCGTTTCGGGATCGACCCGAGTCGCTACCAACACTTCTGACCAGACTGTCCCGCCATGGCCCGACCGCGTGCGACGCCCGAAGAACGATCCGAACAGCGGGAACGGCTCCGCCGGGCAGCGGTGGAGATCTATCGGATCGAGGGTGCGTCGGGCATCTCGGTGCGGTCGGTCACCCAGCGGGCCGGGGTCTCGGCCGGCACGCTCTACTCGTACTTCGACGGACTCGCCGACCTCATGCGGTCGTTGTGGTTCGAACCGGTCGAACGGGCCGGGGCGGCGTTGGCGACGATCGCCGAGGCACACCCCGACCCGGTCGACCGCATCCGTGCGCTGCTCATCGGATACGCCGAGTTCGCATGGGCCAATCCCGAGGTGTACCGCCACGCGGTCATGTACGTGCGTCCACTCGATGCCGAGCCCCCTGCGGCCGAACCCGCCGACGCGCTGCCATTCCACCGATTGCTCGTCGCCGCGGTCGTCGAGGCCCGCGACACCGGGCGGATCGACATCTCGGACGCGATCGTCACGTCACAGGTGTTGTGGGCGGGTGTGCACGGCGCGATCGCGCTCCCGATCAACATCGATCGCTACGACCTCGAGTCGGGCGACGTGCTCGTCGAGGAGATGATCGATCGTCTGGTGTCCGGACTCGTGGCCGACTGATCTCCATCGTCGACGAGAAGCCTGATGAGGTCGTCGGCGGAGCGGACGTCGCCGAAGCTCCGGTACACCGTGCGAAGCGTCGCATTGAGCATGGCGTCGGTGGCCGCGGCCGTGGCGTCGGCGACGATGACCGGCCGGTAGTCGAGGGCGCTGGCATCCCGAACGGTCGCCTCGACGCACACGTTGGCGACCGTCCCACACGCCACGATGGTGTCGATGCCGAGCCCGACGAGGCGCTCGTGCAGGTCGGAGCTTCCGGGGAAGAAGGCGCTCGGACGGGTCTTCTCGACGACGATGTCGTCGTCGTCGAGTGCGAACCCGGGCCACAAGCGGCGGCGGATCGGCCCGCCGGTATCGGCGCTGGCGTAGCGCGTGGCCACCTCATCCCCGAGGAACTCGCGTCGGGCTGTGCTCGGCTCGACCAGCGCGGGCACCGTCCAGGCCACGACGCCGCCAGCAGTTCGTACGGCCTCGGCGAGACGGCTGATGACCGCCGTGCAGCCGAGGGCGTAGGGGTTCTGGTCGACGAAGAACGGTGTCATGTCGACGACGACCAGTGCCGTCGACGCCGGCGTGAGCCGGTCGAAGCCGTGTCGACGTCCGCGTCGTTCGACGTGGCGGTCGATCTCGCGTCCCTCGATGGCCCAGGTGTGGTGGCGGGGCTCGATCACAGATGCTCCACGAGCTCGTCGACCGCGGCCGCCGATCCGGGCCGGTCGAGGTGGAGGACGAGGTTGATGATGTTCAACGTGCGCGCGTCGGTCGCCAGTCGGGCGACCTCGGGGGTCCAGGCGTCGAGGGGCCGGATCGATCGGTAGCCGTCCAGGAACGGCGCGACGAGGTCGGGGTCACGGCGGGTCAGGTCGGCCACCGTGATGCCGACGTCGAGCACGTCGAAGCCGACCCTCAGATCCTGGAAGTCGATCGGGGCGAGTCGGTCGTCGTGCACGATCAGGTTGCGCGGGCCGAAGTCTCCGTGGAGCAGATGCGGACGGTGCGGTGGGTGTCGCCACAGGTCGGCCAGGCCGCGGAGCACCTCGGCGACGGTCCCTTCGATCTGTTCCCGGTGTCGAGCGGCGACGTGCTCGAGCCGATCGGGACCGAAGTAGGCGGCCCGGGTGAGATCGAGTTCGCCGGTGATCATCTCGTCCAGCGTGCCGTCCCGCAGCGTGGCGGTTCGTTGGTGGAGCTCCGCGAGGGTCGCGCCCGCCTGATGGAGCCATGTCGAGTCGTCGGCGCCTCCGAGCTCCAGGTCGAGCGTGCGGCCATCGATCCAGGAGAACACCGAGATCCGGCAGCCGTCCGGTGTGCAGCACGTCGCGCCGTCGACGCTGCGCACGGGTGTCGGCGTGAGCACGTCGGACGACGCCAGTGCGTCGAGCCACGCCGCCTCGACGGCTTCGGTGTGGTCCGGGTGGATGCGTGGCCCGGTGCCGACCCTGACGCTGAGCCGCCCACGATCCGTCTCGGCTCGAAGGACCGTGTTGAACGAGTGGGTGGACACGGTCTCGAGATGCGCGACGGCGAGGGCGTACCGATTCGTCAGCGTCGATCGCACGTGTTCGTCGAGGTCGGCGGCCACGGTCCGATCCTCACACAACGATCGATGCCGGGCCGCGTCGATCGGCGACATGATGTGGGGATGTCTGCGTTGACCTCTCGGCAACTCACGCTGGCGACGCTCGAACGTCAGCACCTGCTTCGCCGGTCGAGTGCTCCGTGGCCGGCGGTGCTCGCGCAGGTGTTCGCGATCCAGGCGCAGGAACCGGCTTCGCCTCACCTCGCGATGTGGGCGCGGGTCGCCGAGTTCGATGCCGAGGGCTTCGACCGGGCCCTCGACGACGGTTCTCTGGTGAAGTGTTCGGCGATGCGGCTGACGCTGCATCTGCTGTCGGCGGCGGACCATCCGGCGATCCGTGCGGCGATGCTGCCGACACTTCGAGCCGCGGGGCTTCGGGATCGTCGCTTCACCGAGACCGGCCTCGACGACGACGCCGCCGACCGGTTCGCCCTTCGCCTCGCCGACGCCGCACGCACCGAGCCGATCGGTAGAGCGGAGATCGACACGCTCCTGGAGGATCTCGTGGGGGAGGCGCCCCCGCCTGGGCTGTGGCGGGCGCTGCGCTACATCGCGCCGCTCCGTCACGCAGCGGATCCGGCCAAGCCCTGGCGGTTCGCCCGGACGCCACGGTTCCTGGCCGCCGAGGCGGCCGAGGTCGCCCACGCCGACGGGGTGGTCACGCTCGTGGAGCGGTATCTCGCCGGATTCGGCCCGGCGACCCGACGCGACATCGCGCAGTTCACCCTGCTCCGCCAGCCCGTGATCACGCTGGCCCTCGACCGACTCGGTGATCGTGTGGTCGAGGTGGCCGGCCCGGACGGAGCACTGCTCGACCTGGCGGGAGCGAGCGTGCCCGACGACGGGATGCCGATGCCGCCGCGACTGCTGCCGATGTGGGACAGCACACTGCTGGCCTACGCCGACCGGGCTCGGATCATCCCGCCGGAACACCGGGCGCAGGTGATCCGACGCAACGGTGACACGCTTCCTGCGGTGCTGGTCGATGGGCGGGTCGTCGGCATCTGGAGAATCGTCGGCGACGGTGTCGAGATCTCGACGTTCGAGCCGATCGAGTCGGCCGACTGGTCCGGTCTCGCCGTCGAGGCCTCGTTGCTCCGGGCCTTCTTGGGGGACCGGGATGATGACCTCTACGGCCGGTACCGCCGGTGGTGGTCGGCGCTCGACACCGTCGAGGTCCGGGTGGTGTGACCATCGGTCATCGACGATGATGGCGGTCTCGCCGAACCGGGAGTCAGCTCAGTGGTGTTCAGGTCAGAGGTGTTCAGCTCAGTGGTGTCCGATCAGCGGTCGTCCAACCGACGGTCGCCCAGCCCGGTGTCGTGGTGCGCTTCGTCGACATCGGGTGCGCACGGTCGTCGACGCGGGTTCGCCGCCCTCGCGATCGCTGCAGCGACCGTGCTCGCTCCCGCGCTGCCGGCCGCAGCCCAGGACGCCGACGATCCGGCCCTCATCGAGGAGGGCGCGGTGCTCTACGAGGTCAACTGTGCGGGCTGCCACGGTCCCGATGGAGAAGGCACCGGCTTCGGCCGCGCGCTGATCGGGATCGCAGCACAGGAGTCCGATCGTGGTGTGCACGTCGCGAGTGTCGCGAACGGCATCCGCAACATGCCGGAGTTCTCGTCCTCGTTGACCGAAGCCGAGATCGACGCGGTGGTCTCGTTCGTGCGGTTGTCCTTCGTCGCCGAACAGGCCGACGACGCCGAAGAGCGCGAGGAGCTCCCGCGCACGGGTGGCACCTCGACACTCGCGATGGTCGGGTCGGCGATGCTCGGCGCCGGCCTACTGCTCGATCGGCTCGGACGTCGGACCGTGCCCGTCCGGAGCTGACCTCGTCGAACTCGGTTGTCGCATGGTCGACGGAGTGCGAGCCTCGGCCCATGGGGGATCTGGAACGTGACACCCGGGTCGAGCCGCTCGGGGCGGGGCGGTTCGTCGCCGTGCTCTCGCCCGACTGGGACATCTGGGGACCGAACGGCGGCTATCTCGCCACGGTCGCGATGCGCGCCGCGGGTCTGGTGTCGGAACGGGCTCGCCCGGCATCGATCAACGCTCACTTCGTCGGGACGGGTTCGGCCGGGCCGGTCGAGCTGGACGTCGAGGTCAATCGACGGACGCGTGTCGCGACGTCGTTGACGGTGCGGATGGCACAGAACGGTCGACCCTGGGTCGTGGCCCAGGTGTGGGCCGTGGACGATGACCTGGAGGGTCTCGGCCACCAACCCGGGGAGCGGTCGACGCTCCCGCCGGAACCGACGTCTCTGCCGCGATTCGAAGACCTCGTGCCCGCCGCGGATCTCGTCGACCGGCATCCGTTCTGGCACAACCTCGATCAGCGGCCGGTCGGGTGGATCGGGAACTGGGACGAACGGGAGGCGAGCGAGCCGCTCAAGCAGGTCTGGTACCGGTTCGTGCCGGCCGAGACCTTCGACGACCCGTGGGTCGATGCAGGTCGGTCGCTGATCCTGATCGACCTCGACGCGTGGCCCGCCACCTGTCTGGCCCACGTGGGTGAGCTCGATGTGTTCGCCCCGACGATCGAGGTCACGGCACGGTTCTGTGTCGACACGCGTCGAGAGCCGTGGTTGCTCGGCCGAGCACACGCCCCGCTCGCCGCCTCCGGCCTCGTCGCCGCGACCGCCGAGATCTGGACCCCCGGGGGACGTCTGGTCGCCCTCGGTGGGAGCACGCTGTTGTGCCGCCCCGTCGAGCGGCGACCGGATCAATTGTATTCTTCGTGAGGAATATGTAAGGTCGGGGGGTGTCCACGGCATCCACCGTTCTCGATGCGCTCGGGGAACCGGGCCGCCGCCGACTGCTCGAGCTGTTGCACGTCGGTGCCGAGGTGACGGTCTCGGACCTGGTCGAGTCGTCCGGAATGCGTCAGCCGCAGGTGTCCAAGCATCTGAAGGTGCTGGCGGCGGCCGAACTCGTCTCGGTCCGGTCGTCCGGTCGGCATCGTCACTACCGCCTCAACGGTGTCGGCCTCCGCGCCGCGCACGACTGGTTCGCCTCGTTCGAGGACGTGTGGCATGCCCGTTTCGACGCACTGGACGCGCTCGTGTCCAACGATCCCCCGGAGGAGAACTCCCATGACTGATGCCCTGCCCACCGCCCTCGCCACGGTCGATGCCCGACGTGGGTCGACCGAGATCGAGCTCGCCCCCGACGGCTCGTCGTACACGTGCGTCCGTCACTTCGGGGCGCCACCCGAGCGCGTGTTCCGAGCCTTCACCGACCCGGCCGACCTCCGCGTGTGGTTCCCCTCCGGAGCGCCCCCCGGGTCGGAGCTCACGACGTGTGAATCCGATCCGGTCGTGGACGGTGGCTATCACTACGTGCTGGTGATCCCGGAGTACGGGCCGATGTCCTGGCACGGCAGGTACACGGCGATCGATCGGCCGGGTCGCCTCGGTGCGAACGAGTGGTTCGTGATGGGGGAGGGCGATCCCGAAGGTGACCCGTCGGTGCAGACGCTGACCTTCGATGCCGTCGGGTCGACGGCCACCCGGATGACGATGCACGTGCAGATGCCGGCCCCGGAGGACCCCGAAGCCTTCATGGAGGAGTCGGCGGCCGGTCTGTCGAGTTCGCTCGCCGTGCTCGACGAATTGGTCTCCGGGCGCGCTGGCTGACGCTGGGCCCCGACTCGCCGGCCTCGCGCCTCGAGTCGACCGACGTCGATTCGTCGATCGAGGCGAGTGCGCAGAGCTGGTCGTTCGCCTCGCGCCTCGGCTTCGGCGACGGCGAAGATGGCGCCCCAGACAGGAGTCGAACCTGCGACCGTCGGATTAGAAGTCCGATGCTCTATCCAGCTGAGCTACTGGGGCGAGACCACGCTATCCCGGCCAGCTGTGAGGGGCCCGGAATCGCCGCGAAGCGCGGCCGTGCGGCCGCTCAGGGCGAAATGTGAACGTTGACACATTCATCCGTTGCCGTTCAGTAACGCGTTCGTAACGTCGATAGGGTCATGACGGAGCTTCCCGGGGGCATCACAAACCCGGGTACGACGTGCAAGGCCGGATCGCAGATCACTCGATCCCCGCACGGCGTCGTCCCACCCGCTTCCCGCCGACGAGATCTGTCGGCGGGCTTCGCCGTGGAACGAAGCTCGTGGCGGATGCGTATCCGGCCCCCGACGAGCGGAGGCCAAGCCGATGCAAACCACCAACCACAAGTTCTTCACCATCCCCGCACTCGCCCTGGCCTGCTGCCTCGGTCTGAGTGCCCCAGTGGCCGCACAGGCCGCATCCGTCGATGTCGCAGCGGCGGCATCCGGGACCACGGCATCAGAGGTCTCAGCAGATGTCGACCCGACCGCCGTCGAGACCGGCGAGGCGGTGATTCCGGCGGCGACGGGTTCGGTTGCGCATGATCATCAGGTGGCGCGGATCTTCCGTGCGACGTTGGGTCGGAATCCTGATGCGTCGGGTCTGGTGTATTGGTCCGAGCAGTTGCAGTCGGGGGTGTCGGCGTCGGTGATCGTCCAGGGGTTCCTGGATTCGGATGAGCATGCTCGTCGGTCGTCGGGTGATGCGGTCGTTGACGCGTATCGGTGGGCGTTGTTGCGTGAGCCGGATGCGGAGGGGTTGGCGTTCTGGTCGGCTCGTCCGGTGACCGAGGCGGTGTTGGCGATCGCTGATTCTGGTGAGCATCAGGCGACGACGGGGACGATGGCGCCGCCGGCTCCGGTCCGCCCCGACGTGCCGTCGGCCAACGAGGTCGCCCCCGATCCGGTCGGCGACAGCTCCGAGATCACGACGGAACCGACGATCGTGAACGAGACCGGCGAGGCGGTGATTCCGGCGGCGACGGGTTCGGTTGCGCATGATCATCAGGTGGCGCGGATCTTCCGTGCGACGTTGGGTCGGAATCCTGATGCGTCGGGTCTGGTGTATTGGTCCGAGCAGTTGCAGTCGGGGGTGTCGGCGTCGGTGATCGTCCAGGGGTTCCTGGATTCGGATGAGCATGCTCGTCGGTCGTCGGGTGATGCGGTCGTTGACGCGTATCGGTGGGCGTTGTTGCGTGAGCCGGATGCGGAGGGGTTGGCGTTCTGGTCGGCTCGTCCGGTGACCGAGGCGGTGTTGGCGATCGCTGATTCTGGTGAGCATCAGGCGACGACGGGGACGATGGCGCCGCCGGCTCCGGTCCGCCCCGACGTGCCCGCCAGCTGGGTCGACGCCGGTCACGGGGTGTGGGTCCCGCCGATCCTGCTCGAGATCCGGTGGTGTGAGTCGAACCACGACTACACGGCGGCCAACTCCCGCTCGTCAGCCCGCGGCGCCTATCAGTTCCTCACCGGGAGCTGGGCCGCCTACGGCCATGCGGAGCGCTACGGCGTGCCGTACGCCCATCTGGCGACACCTGCGCAACAGGACGAAGCGGCACTGATCACGTGGCAGGTGTCGGGCACCCGTCCCTGGAACGCCAGCCGCCACTGCTGGGGCTGATCTCGTTCGTGCTCAGGTCGTCGTGTCGTCGCCCAGTGACGGCACGGCGGCCAGTGCCGCATCGATCAGGTCGACGTAGTCGGGTGTGCCCCGCTGGAGCGACCACTGTCTGGTCGCGACCCTGATGGCCGACATCGCGGCCCCGGCGATGATCTCCGGTCGAGGGTCCTCCATCGGGTCGACCATGAGACGGTCGGCGAGGGCGGCGATGATCTCGCGCTCCCAACCCATCTGGACCGTCGCCCGGCTGTAGGCCGAGACCGCCGGATAGGTGGCTGCCAGGCGCGCCTGGAGCAAGCGCAGGTCTCGATGTCGCTCGAAGTTCGACCGGAGGTCGACGATGGCGGCGCGGACCGCCTCGAGGGGGCGCTCGGTCTCGGGGCGGCGCTCCAGTGCGATCCGGAGCTCGTCGAGTGTCTCGTCCATGTCGCCGTAGAGCACGGCTTCCTTGGTCGGGAAGTATCGGAAGAAGGTTCGTTGCGACACGTCGGCGGCGTCTGCGATGCGGGTCGTCGTGACCTCGTCGTAGCCGATGTCACCGAAGAGCTCCGCGGCCGCAGCGATCAGATCGGCGCGTGTCTTCGACTTCTTCGCCGCCCGCCGATTCCGGGTCGGGCGGGGGTCGACATCGAGCAGGGCGACGTCGTCGACTCGTGCGGGCATGGCTGCAGCCTAGTCTCGATCCGGGTTCGTGTCAGCCATTGACTTTTGGCAGCGACTGACAGAATATGGCGACATGCCACGCACCGCCGCCATCTTCGATCTGGATCGCACGCTCATCGCCGGTTCGTCGTCGACGATCATCACCCGGCATCTGATCGACGCCGGGGTGGCGCCCGATCGCACGATCCCGTTCGCCGGCACACTCGCCGAGATCTACGAACGCTTCGGTGAGAACTGGCTGCTCATGCAGCCGGCGAAGCTCGCCGCCCGCGCCGCCAAGGGGTGGTCGGTGGCCGAGACCGAGGCCGCGTGTCGGGTCGCCGCCGCCGAGGTGGTCGCCGAGCTCCAGCCGTTCGCCCATCAGGTCTTCGCCGAGCACCGCGATGCCGGCCGGTTGCTCGTGCTCGCCACGACCTCGCCGGAACCATTCGTCCGACCGATCGCCGAGGCGCTGGGCTTCGACGAGGCCATCTGCACCCGCTGGGTCGTGGACGGCGACCGATACGCCGGTGAGGTCGATGGTGAGTTCCTCTGGGGCAAGGAGAAGGCCGCTGCGGTCGGGGAGTGGGCGGCGGCGGCCGGTGTCGACCTGCGCGGATCCTACGCCTACTCCGACAGCTACTTCGATGCGCCGCTGCTCGACCTGGTCGGCCATCCCGTCGCGGTCAACCCCGACGCCCAGCTCGCGGCCACGGCCGCGGTGAAGGGATGGCCCATCCGTCATCTCGACAAGTCCGATGGTGTCGCCAAGATCGCCGGCCGGGAGATCCAGGACTGGACCCGGCCGATCATGCGCCCGTCGCTCGTGGCCCCCTACGCACGGTTCCGCTTCGACGGCGTCGAACACATCCCGTCCGAGGGTCCGGCGCTGCTCGTGTTCAACCACCGGTCCTACTTCGATCCCACGGTGATGGGGTTGGTCGCGGCACAGGCCGGCCGAAGCATTCGAGGGCTCGGCAAGAAAGAGGTGTTCGACGTGCCCGTGTTCGGCCGGATGGCCCGGGCACTCGGGGGGATCCGGGTCGAGCGCGCATCCGGATCTGACGAACCGCTCGAACACGCCGCTCGAGCCCTGGACGGGGGCGAGGTCGTGATGATGGCCCCGCAGGGCACGATCCCTCGTGGCCCGGCGTTCTTCGATCCCGAGCTGAAGGGCCGCTGGGGTGCGGCCAAGCTCGCCGCCATGACCGGTGCCCCCGTCATCCCGATCGGTCTGTGGGGCACCGAACACGTGTGGCCGCGCAGCTCCCGGCTCCCGAACGTGGTCACGACCAATCGTCCGCTCGTGGAGGTGTCGGTCGGCGCACCCGTGGCGTTGAAGTACAAGAGCCCCAATGCCGACACGAAGCGGATCATGCGAGCGATCGTCGCCCAGTTGCCCGACGAGGCCCGGGCCCCGCACGAACCGACGGCCGAGGAGCTCGCCCGGACCTATCCCGCCGGTTATGCCGGCGACCCCACCGCCGAGACCGAACGCCGCCCCGGCACGGACACCTGAGGACACCACCATGGCAGAACGCGAGATCGCCTTCGCCGATCGCATGACCGAGCACGAAGCGCTGATGTGGAACATCGAGAAGGACCCGTGGCTCAGCCCCAACGGATCCTCGGTGATCGTGCTCGACCGTCCGCTCGATCCCGAACGGTTCCGACGCCAGGTCCGCTACGGCGTGTCCCGCCTTCCCCGGCTCTACCAGCGTGTCGTGCCCGGGCTCGGCCGGTTGTCGACACCGGCATGGGCTCCTGATCCCGAATTCGACTTCGACCATCACATCCGCCACATCGACCTGCCGGCGCCCGGCACCGAGCGCCAGCTCCTGGACCTCGCGGCACAGCTCGCGAGCGAGCCACTCGACCGGACCCGCCCACTCTGGCGATTCGTGGTGATCGGCGGGCTCGAGGGCGGTCGCGGTGCGCTCTGGTCGATCTTCCACCACGCGATCAGCGACGGCATCGGCCAGATCCGCATGGCCGAGCTCTACCAACAACTGACCCGTGACGACGAGGGCCATCCCGACGTCGACCTCGAAGCGATCGTGGCCGCCGCCTGCGCGGCCGACGACGCCAAGGAGGCCGGGGGCGACCTCGCCACGGGGTTCGCGTCGACCGCCGGTCGCACGGCCACCCACCTGGCTCGCCGCAACCTCGGCCTCGGGCGGCGAGCGCTCGGTGAGTTGATGCTCTGGCCGGCCGACCTCGACCGGGGAGTCGGCAAGGCGACCGATGCGGTCGCTGCGGTGAGACACACGGTCGGTCAACTCACCGGCGACGGCAACGACGTCGCCGGTGGATCGCAGCTCTGGTCGCATCGATCCCGTCATCGGCACCTCGAGTGGGTCCGGGTGCCGCTCGACGACCTGAAGCGCGCGGCCAAGGCCCGCGGTGGTTCGGTGAACGACGCGTTGCTCGCCGTGCTCGTCGAGGCCGCGGCGGCGTATCACGACGAGCGAGATGCGCCGGTCGAGGCGTTCAACACGAGCTTCGTGCTGTCGACCCGATCCGACAACAAGATCGGCGGCAACTCGTTCACGCCGGTCGTGATCCAGCTCGACGGGCGACGGTCCACACCGACCACCCGGGTCGTCGAGGTCCATGACGCCACCGTCGCCGCCCGTGACGCCGCCAGCCACGGCGGTGGTGTCTCGAGCATCGCCGGGCTGGCCAATCTCCTGCCGACGTCGGTGATGACGAAGGTCGCCCGAGACCAGGCGGCCAAGATCGACCTCGCGACGTCGAACCTCCGTGGGGCACCGTTCGAACTGTTCTGTGCCGGCGCCCGTGTCGACGGGATCGTGTGTCTCGGCCCGGTCGCAGGCACCGCGGCCAACATCACGGCCATGAGCTACGACGGCCACCTGGATCTCGGCGTGCACGTCGATCCGGTCGCGATCGACGATCCGGCGTCGTTCGCCGCGCACATCGCCGCCGCCGTCGACACCCTCATCGGGACGACGGCATGAGCCTGCAGAGCCTGGCCTCGACCGCCCGTCGGCTCGGTGTGTTCGACCCGATCCGCACCTCGGTGCTCGGTGCGGCGGCGCTCGTGTGGGGGCCGTCGATCGCCACCGCCTACGCCGCGGCGGCCGGTCGCCACCCGCTGCGATCGGCGATCGTCGACGACCACGGCCGACTCACCTATCTCGATCTCGAACGACGCAGCACGCGGATCGCCGCCGCGTTGCGGGCACGCGGGCTCCGGGCGGGGTCGCCCGTCGGTCTGCTGTGCCGCAACCACCGCGGGTTCGTGGAAGCCAACCTGGCGCTCGCGAAGATCGGTGCGCGGGTCGTCTATCTCAACCCCGCACTTCCGCCGGCCCAGTTGCGGGCGGTCGCCGAGCGTGAGGCCCTGCAGCTCGTCGTGGTCGATCGGGATCTGACCGACCGCGTGGCCGGTGTCGTGCCCGCACAGCTCGTGGTCGTGGATCCCGCGGTCGACCCGGCGTGGAGCTTCCCCGGGCTGCCGCGGAACCAGTGGTTGATCCAGCCGCCCCGGACCCTCGCCAGCGACGACCCGGTCGTGCTCACGTCCGGGACGACCGGCGCGCCGAAGGGCACGACTCGGCGGCCCGATGCCGGCGCAGCGCTCGGTGCGCTCGGCGTGCTGGAGGCCATCCCCTACGAGCGCGGGGAGGTGATGGTGATCGCCGCGCCGTTGTTCCACGCGTGGGGACTGAGCCAACTGCTCGTGGCCGCCACGATGGCGGACACGGTCGTGCTGCGTTCACGGTTCGACCCCGCCGCGACGCTGTCGGACATCGAAGCGCTGGGGGCGCAGGTGCTCGTCGCCGTGCCGGTGATGCTGCGTCGCATGCTCGACGTCGCCCGAGCCCGGGACGCCGCGGTCGCGGACCTCGCCGGGCTGCGGATCACCGCGTCGAGCGGCTCGGCGATGCCGGGGGTGTTGGCCACCGAATGGATGGAGCTGGCGGGACCGACCCTGTTCTCGCTGTACGGCTCGACCGAGGTCGGCCAGGTCAGCCTCGCCACACCGGACCACCTGCGCGTCGACCCGTCGAGTGCCGGGGCGCCACTTCGAGGTGTCGAGGTGCGCGTGCTCGATGACGACGGGCGGCCGGTGCCGGCCGGGCGGGTCGGTCGGCTCGCGATCGCCAGCGCGATGCACATGGACGGCTACACCGACGGTGGTTCGAAGGAGATGGCCGGGGCCCACATGCTGATCGGCGATCTCGGGCGTCTGACCGAGGACGGGGAGCTCTTCGTGCTCGGTCGGGCCGACGACATGATCATCTCCGGCGGGGAGAACCTCTTTCCGGCCGTGATCGAGCGGGCGCTGCTCGCGATCGACGACGTCGTCGAGGTCGCCGTGGTCGGCGTCGACGACGACCGCTTCGGTCAGCGCGTCCGGGCCGTCGTCGTGTTGGCCGACGGACCCCCGCGAACGGCGGCCGCCGAACGCCGACGGGTGACCGCCCTTCAGGCCGGTGTCGCCGACGAACTCGCACCGCACGAGGTCCCACGTGAGTTCGTCTTCGTTGCCGAACTCCCTCGGAACGCCGCCGGCAAGGTCCTCCGCCGTCAGCTGACCGACGCCATCACCTGCTAACCATGTGCTCCCGACCGAAGGGTTTCCGATGAAACAGCTCACCGGCATCGACACGAGTTTCCTGAACCTCGAGACCGGCAACGCCTTCGGTCACGTGAGCAGCCTCTCGGTCTACGCCCGACCGGACGACCCCGACTTCGACCCGTACGCGGTCTTCCTCGCGCAGCTCGAGAAGAAGTTGCCGCTGCTCGAACCGTTCCGCCGTCGATTGGTGGAGGTGCCCTTCGGGCTCGACCGCCCCTACTGGATCAACGATCCGGACTTCGACATCGCCCGCCATGTGCGTCACGTGGCGATTCCCGACGGGGGTGGACGGGATCACGTGGAGGATCTCCTCGCTCGCCTGATCGCCCGTCCGATGGACCGCAGCAAACCGTTGTGGGAGGCCTACGTCATCGAGGGGCTGCCCGGTGGTGACTTCGGCGTCTTCACGAAGGTCCATCACGCGACGATCGACGGCGCGGCCGGTGCCGAGATGCTCGGCATCATCCTCGGCCCGGACGACGACACCGTGATCGACACGTGGACGCCGGATGTCGAACCGAGCAGCTCGGAACTGCTCCAGCGCACCGCGGTCGAGCTCGCCCGATCGCCGGCCAAGGCGATCCGACTCCAGGCCAAGGCACTGTCCGAGCTCGGTCGGCTCACCGAGACCCGGGCCTTCGAGGAACTCGCCAACCAGCTCCGTCGTGGTCTGCCCGGACCGGCGGGCGCGCTCGTGCGCCAGGTCATCGGGGAGGAGAAGCCGATCGACCAGGACAAGCCGCCACTGTTGCCGACTCTCGGGGGCCCGCGCACACCGTTCAACGCGACCATCTCGAACGAGCGCCGGTTCGCCTATCGCTCCGCGTCGTTGGCCGACATCAAGGCGATCAAGGTGGCCACGGGTGCGACGGTCAACGACGTCGTCATGGCGGTGTGCGCCGGCGCGCTCCGGCGCTATCTGGCCGATGCCGATGCCCTGCCCGACCGCGACCTGGTCGCGATGGTGCCGGTGTCGATCCGCACCGGCGAAGAGACCGAGAAGTGGTCGAATCGGGTCGGTGCGATCTTCGCCGAGCTGCCCACGACGCTCGAGAGCTCCGCGGAGCGCCTGGGTTCAGTACACCGTTCGATGGTGGACGCCAAGGCGCAGTTCGATCTCATGCCCGCCGACGCCCTCACCGAGATGAGCGATCTCGCGCCGCCCGCCCTGGCGGCCCGGGCGGCCCGTCTCGCCTCGCGGGTCCGCATCGCCGACCGGACGAACCCTCCGGCGAACCTCGTGATCTCCAACGTGCCCGGTCCCCGTCAGCCGCTGCAGTTGAGCGGCCAGGCGACGCTGAAGCACTACTACCCGATCTCGACCATCGTCGACGGTCAGGGCATCAACATCACGGTCCAGAGCTACGTCGACGTGCTCGACTTCGGCCTCGTGTCCTGCCGGACCCTGGCCCCCGATGTCGATGTACTGGCCGATCACTGCATCGAGGAGATCGGCCGGATGGCCGACGAGCTCGGTGTCGAGCTCCCCAGCCGAGTCGCCGCGAAGAAGCCGCCAGCGAAGAAGCCGGCTGCCCGGAAGCCGGCTGCGAAGAAGTCGACCGCCAAGAAGCCG
>JAHDCV010000024.1:45257-53823 GCA_020629695.1 Acidimicrobiales bacterium
AAGAAGCCGGCCGCCAAGAAGCCGGCCGCGAAGACCGCGACGAAGAAGGCCTGAGCCGATGCCCATCAAGGCGCCCGCCCGGATCTACACCGCCATGGAAGGCCGGGCCGCGTTCGAGTACCTGGCCTGGTCGACGAGCCGACGCTTCCTGTCGATGTTGCCGAAGGGCGACGGCCACCCGGTGCTGGTCCTGCCGGGTTTCACCGCGGCGGACGGGTCGACGTTCGAGTTGCGGGCCTTTCTGCGGCGGCTCGGCTATCGGACCTACGGGTGGAAACTCGGGACGAATCTGGGGCCCACACCGACCATCGTGGAGGGTCTCGAACAGCGACTGCTCGAGGTCAGCGCCAAGGAACACGGCGCTCCCGTCACGGTCATCGGCTGGAGCCTCGGTGGCATCTACGCCCGCGATCTCGCCGAACGCCACCCGGATCTCGTCCGCCAGGTCATCACCATGGGCAGTCCGTTCCGGATGATGCCCGGCGATCCCAGCGCCGCGGCGGGGCTGTGGGAGCAGCTCCAGCCGCTCCACGACAAGGCGACGATCGAGCGGCTGGCCGAGCGGGAGGTCGGCCGACTGCCCGTGCCGTCGACGGCGGTGTACACCCGCTCCGACGGCGTCGTTCACTGGAGCACCTGCATCGAGGAACGCAGTGAGACCAGCGAGAGTGTCGAGGTCTTCGGCAGCCACTGCGGCCTGGGGTTCAACCCGTCGGTCGCGATCGTGGTGGCCGACCGGCTGGCCCAGCCGGCGGGGGAGTGGACACGTTTCCGTCCGAAGCTGTGGGCCCGCGGTTGGTTCCCGCCGGCCGCACACTGGCGGCAGCGCTAGGTCGACGGTGTCGGTTCGTCCGGCTCGTGCTCGGCGACCAGTGGCTCGTCGGGGAGTTGGGCGACGCGCTTGCGTCGTTTCCGGCGTGCGGGGATGAGGCCGCGCATCTGCTCCAGGTTGCCGAAGCAGAGCAGGCGATCCTCGCCTTCGAGCAACCGGGTGCCCCGTGGATTCGGGATCACCGAGGTGCCCCGGTGGAGCGACAGGACCGTGATGTCCCGCTCGCGGAAGCCCGTGCCGTCGATGGTCGATCCGACGTACTCGCTGTCGGTCCGGATGAGCAGCTCGGCCACCCCGTAGCCGGTCGACACGGTGAGTCGCTGCCGGACGTCCAACTCGGGGAACGCGACCTGGTTGTCGATGTGGTCGATCACGGCGCCGGCGATGTCCAGGCCCGTGGCCGTCTCGATGCCTTCGAGGCCGGGTGAGGAGTTGACCTCGAGGATGAGCGGACCGTCGTCGGCCTCGAGCATGTCGACGCCCGCCACCTTCAGCCCCATGATCTGCGCGGCCCGGACGGCCACACGTTCGAACTCGGGGTCGATCCTGATCGACTCGGCGATGCCGCCGCGGTGCACGTTCGAGCGGAACTCGTCGCCTTGGGCGACCCGACGCATCGCGCCGATGACCCGATCGCCCACCACGAAGGCCCGGATGTCGCGGCCGCGCGATTCGGCGATGAACTGCTGGAGGAGCACGTTGGTGCCCGTCGAGGTGAGGGTCTCGATGATCGCCTCGGCCGTCTTCGCGTCCGGAGCGAGGATCACGCCGATGCCCTGGGTTCCCTCGAGGAGTTTGATGACCACGGGCGCGCCGCCCACACGCCGGATGGCATCGGCGACATCGGCCCGGTCCCGGACGAACGTCGAGGCCGGGATGCCGACGTCGTGTCGGGCGAGGATCTGCAGCGAGCGGAGCTTGTCCCGTGAGTTCGTGATCCCGGTCGAGGTGTTGGGTGTGTAGACGTCCATCTGCTCGAACTGGCGCACCACGGCGGTGCCGAAGTAGGTGATCGACGCCCCGATCCGGGGAAGGATCGCGTCGTAGTCCGACAGGGGTCGGCCGCGGTACTGCAGATCCGGCTCGTCGCTCGAGAGGTCGATCGCGAAACGGAGCGTGTTCAGCACCTTGACCTCGTGGCCGCGGTCGATCGCCGCGACCTTCAGGCGTTGGGTCGAGTAGGCGTTCGGTGCGCGGGACAGGATCGCGAGCTTCATGGTGTGTCCGTTTCCGGTGGTGGGACGGGCTGGGCGATGTGCAGGACCGCGTCGCCCTGGTTGACGACGGGATCGCGGTTCTCGCCGATCACGATGCCGTCGGTCGGCGCCGTGAGCCGGCTCAGTCGCTTGCCCCGGGTGTCGTGGATCTGGCCGATCGGCTGCCCGCGGAGCACCTGGTCGCCGAGCACGGGCCACAACGAGACGAGCCCGCCACGACGAGCCCGCACCCACTGCGAACTCCGACACTCCACGGAGTGCAGCGGCGGCCGACTCGAGTCCGACTCCGGTTCCGCGTCGATCACGTCGAGCTCGGCGAGCACGTTCAGCACGCCGCGGGTCCCGGTCGCGATCGCGGCCTCGTCGAAGCGCCAGGCCTCCCCGGCTTCGTAGAGCAGCACCGGTTTGTCGAGTTTCGTGGCTGCCGCCCGGAGCGAACCGTCACGGTTGGCGGCATGCATCATCACCGGTGCGTCGAACGCCAGCGCGAGTCGGCGGGTGTCGGTGTCGTCGAGATCGGCCCGGATCTGCGGCAGGTTCGCACGGTGACCCGAACCGGTGTGCAGGTCGATCCCGACATCGGAGCGATCGACGATGGTGTTCATGAACGCTCGGGCGACGCGGCTCGCCTGGCTCCCGTTGCGGGAACCGGGGAACGACCGATTCAGGTCACGACGATCGGGGAAGTAGCGGGTGCCGGTCATGAACCCCGGCACGTTGACCACGGGCACCAGCAGCACGGTTCCGCGCATCCGTCTCGGATCGAGCGCCGCGCGGATGCGTCGCACGACCTCGATGCCGTTGATCTCGTCGCCATGGATCGCGGCGTTGACCCAGATGGTCGGACCATCGGCGCGCCCGTGCATCGCGATGACCGGCATCGCGAGCGGGGAGCCCGTGACCAGACGGCCCACCTCGAGGTCGATCTCGGCCGTGCGACCCGGTGAGACGGTCGTGCCGGCGAGTTCCAGGGGCGGACGGCGTCTCATCGGGCGGTCCCGTCCGCCCGGCGTCGACCCTGGAGGTAGCTGCGCCCGGGGTCGACCTGTCCGATCCGGCGGAGGTCGACCCGGCCGAGGAGCATGCGGAACCCCATGTCGGTCCGATCGGTGAGCGTGAGATCGGCGTCGAGGTCGACCCCTCCGACCCGGATCATCGTGCGGATCACCGGCCGGAGTTCGACCTCACCGTTCGAGGATCGGATGTGACGCTCGTCCACGATCGGGGCGCGGACGGTGAGGGCGCCGACGGTCGAGCGTTGCCGGGGATGGATGGTGAACACCACCGAGGCGCCGTCGGCATCCCGCTCGAGGTCGAGGGCGTGGAGCGTCGAACTCCGTGCGCCGGTGTCGATCTTGGCCTTCGTCCACGCCCCGCCGAGCTCGGGAAGCTGCACCCATTCGCGCCAGCCGACGGTGGGGCTCTCAGCCACGTCGGCCAACCGGCATCGGCAGGGTTCGCACGAGGAGACGAGCAGACGAGGGGGGCACGGACTCTCCGGTTCCAGGCGGGTCGCCAATCCTAGGAGCCGGGCTGCAGAAGTCGATCCACGTGTGGCCAGAATGTGGCGATGCGACGACCCAGCGTCAGGATCCGACGCTCCCTCGAGTTGATCGGTGCCTCGCGCCATTCCGCCCTGCCGGCGCTGCGCTCGCGCATCGACGCCGTCACGCGGCCGCTGGCCGTTCGAATCCTGTTCCTGTCGGGCGGGTCGACCTGCATCGGCGCCGCGGTCGCACTGCTCGTGCAGGCCGACCTCGGCCTGCCGCCCTACGACGTGCTCTCGTCCGGGCTGCAGTCGCTGCTGGGGATCTCCCTCGGTCAGGCGGGTTGGCTCGTCGCGGCGGTGCTCTTCGCCGTCGCCGCGCTGTTCGGCCGGCGCCCGAGCCCGTGGGGCGTCGCCTACATCCTGGCGAACGGTGTCGCGGTCGACACCATGGCCCACCTGCTCAACAGCCCCGACGGGATCGCCGGGCGGCTCGCCTTCGTCGCCGTGGCGGTGGTCGTGATGGCGTTGGGCGTGAATCTCGTGCTGTATTCAGGCACCACGGGTGGCCCGTTCGAATTGCTGATGGCGGCCGGTGAAGACCGTGGGATCCCGCGTCTGCGGGTTCGCTACGTGCTCGATGTCGGGGTGCTGCTGATCGGTCTGGCTCTCGGGGGTTCGTTCGGTCCGGGCACCTTGCTCTACGCGGCGATGATGGGACTCACGCTCCAGGAGATGTCCCAGGTGTTCGCCGACTACGACCGGGGTCGAACGGCTCGGCTCGTCGCTGACCGGCCGTCCTGATCCGGATCGCGGGAAGCGACGACGGGGTCGTCGTGGTTGACTCCTCTCGTGAGCAACGACGACCGAACCTTCGGCTTCCGCACCCGTGCCCTGCACGCCGGAGGTCGACCCGACCCCCACACCGGGGCACGGGCCGTTCCGATCTACCAGTCGACGAGCTTCGTCTTCGATGACACCGCCGATGCCGCCGACCTGTTCGCTCTCCAGAAGTACGGGACCATCTACAGCCGGTTGTCGAACCCCACGCTCAACGCGTTCGAGGAACGCATGGCCAGTCTGGAAGGTGGGATCGGCGCCGTCGCGACGTCGTCGGGTCAGGCGGCGGCATTCCTGGCGGTGACCACGCTCGCCGGTGCCGGCGACCACATCGTCGCGACCGCCGGACTGTACGGGGGCACCCGGACGCTGTTCGGCACGACGATGGCCCGGTTCGGGATCGAGACGTCGTTCGTGTCGTTCGATGCCCCGAGCGGTGACGCCGACGCCGTGGCCGCCGAGATCCGGCCCGAGACGAAGGCCGTCTACACCGAGATCATCGCCAACCCCTCGGGTGCGGTGGCCGATCTGGCGGCCCTGGCCGACGTCGCCCACACCCACGGCCTGCCGCTGATCGTGGACGCCACCTTCGCGTCGCCGTTCCTGTGTCGACCCATCGAGCACGGTGCGGACATCGTGGTCCACTCGGCCACGAAGTTCATCGGCGGCCACGGAACCTCGCTCGGCGGCGTGATCGTGGAGGCGGGTCGATTCGACTGGGGTGCGTCGGGCCGGTTCCCGCGGATGACCGAACCCGTCCCGACCTACAACGGTCTGGAGTGGTGGGGGAACTTCGGCGAGTACGCCTACTGCACCGCGCTCCGCAACGAGCAGCTCCGCGACATCGGTGCCGCGCTCAGCCCGTTCAACGCGTTCCTCCTCCTCCAGGGACTCGAGACCCTGCCGCAACGGATGACCGAACACGTCGCCAACGCCCAGCGGGTGGCGGAGTGGCTGGCAGCGGACGACCGCGTGGCCTGGGTGGCCTTCGCCGGGCTGCCCGACAACCCGTACCACGAGCTCGCTCGGCGATATCTGCCCGACGGTCCCGGCGCGATCTTCTCGTTCGGCATCGAGGGTGGCCGGAACGCCGGGCAACGCTTCATCGAAGGGCTCCAGTTGGTCTCGCATCTCGCCAACGTCGGTGATGCGCGGACCCTCGTGATCCACCCCGCCTCGACGACACACCAGCAGTTGAGCGACGACGAGCTGGCAGCCTCGGGTGTCGGCCCTGACATGATCCGACTGTCGGTCGGCCTGGAAGACGTCGACGACATCCTCTGGGACCTCGACCGTGCGCTCGAGCTCGCCACCGACCCGACCGAAGGAACGACCTCTTGAGCTGGACCCCACCCGGAGCGCTCGAGCGGAAGCGCATCCTCGAACAGACACGCTCGATCGCGATCCTCGGCGCCTCGTCGAAGCCGTCGCGGGCATCGAACTTCGTGATCACCTATCTCCAGTCCGCGGGGGAGTACGACCTCTATCCGGTCAATCCCCGGGAGACCGAGATCAACGGGCTGACCTGTTATCCCTCGCTTCGGGATCTCCCGGTCGTGCCCGACATGGTCGACGTGTTCCGGCGGGCGGACGACTGTCCACCGATCGCGGCCGAGGCGGTAGCCATCGGTGCCTCGTCGTTGTGGTTGCAGCTCGGCATCGTGTCCGACGAAGCGGCCGAGATCGCCTCGGCGGCCGGGCTCGACGTGGTCATGGACCGATGCACGAAGATCGAGCACGCCCGTTTCGCAGGTGGCCTGCATCTCGCCGGATTCGACACCGGGGTGATCAGCTCGAGACGCCGCTGACCGTCAACGGTCCTGGAGCACGACGAGTCGATCGGTCGCGAGGATGTCGCCGCGCTGCAGTACCGAACTGGGCAGTCGCCTGCCGTCGCGCATCGCCGCCACGACCTCGCATCCGTCGGGGGCCCAGTAGCGGCCGTCGTGGCCGAGGACCGGTTGGATCTCGACGAGAACGAGTCCGCCGGCGGCGTCGAGCAGGTCGTTGACGACGTCGACCGCACCATCGGTCTGGGTGCCGAGGCCCAGGAATCGGCCGACGGTCGCCGTCGCGTCGATGACCTCGTCGGCGCCGCCCTGCTCGAGGAAGTGGATGTTCTCCTGCTCCCTCGCCCCGGCGACGAGTCGGACACCGGGGTTCATCTCCCGCACGGACAGGGTGATCAGCACGGCGGTGTCATCCCGGTTCGGGGTGATGATCACGGCCTTCGCATCGGTCACGCCGGCCTGGTCCAGGACGGCGTTGCGGGTCGCGTCGCCGCGGACACCGACGATGCCGATACGCCCGCACGCCTCGAGCGCGACGGGGTCGGTGTCGATGGCGACGATCTTGTCGATCGACACCCCTCGAGCCAGCAGGTCGAGCGCAACGGCCTGACCTGTCTGGCCGAACCCACAGATGACATGGTGATCCTGCAAGGTCTTCCTCCAGCGGCGTGCGGCCAACAACTGACGTGACTGTTCGGTGAGCACCTCGACGGTCGTCCCGACGACGAGGATCAGGAACACGATGCGGGCGGGGGTGATCAGCACGATCGTCGCGAGGCGGGCACCCGAGGACACCGCGGTGATGTCGCCGTAGCCGGTCGTCGTGACGGTCACGCTCGCGTAGTACAACGCATCGAGGAACGAGATCGGCCCGCTGGCGACGTCGACATAGCCGCCCCGGCCGACGCGGACCACGATCGCGATGAACAGCACCAGGCCGACCGCGAGCCCGACCCTGCGAGCGACGGCGGCGCCGGGCGCCCGTCGTGGCTGCGGCAACCGGATGAGATCGAAGGCCTCGTCCACGGCGCGATCCTACGGACCCCCGACGCGCCGGCTCGGGATGATCGTCCGTCCTCCGGTGCGACCGGCCGCTTCAGGGGAGCCAGAGCTCGGTGTCCGGGTGGAACTGCGTCCACGCGAACCAGAACGCCTGATGGGACGCGACCGGCGCGCCGTCGGCGGTGGCCCGGAGACCACCGCCGTCCAGCTCGAGGCGGACACCACCGGACTCGACCGGGTCACCGTTGCGGAGCGTCGCCCGTGCCGCCTCGGCCGGGAAGGCCACGATGCGGTCGTCGACGATCACCCCGACCACCTGTTCCTGGATCTCGAGCCGGGCGTCGACGTCGCCGACCGGGAAGATCGGTCCGTTGTCGTCCCGGCCCTGGAGCGGGTCGAGGGCGTATGTGCGGCCGAGCCCGCCGTCCTCGGCGAGGATCGTCGTGTCGGGGTGGGCGGCCTTCCAGTCGGCCCAGGTCGAGGTCACGACGGTCTCCTGCGGGAGCACGACACCCGCCGCCCGGAGGGGTCCGGTCACGGCCTCACCGGTGAAGGTGTCGAACACCGACCGGGAGTCGAGGTCGTACATCACCTTGTTCGACCGGCTGAGCAGGCCCGACGTGCGGAGCACCGGCGGGCGATCGGCGAGATCGGACGGCACCTCGTCGGTGAGGAAGACCTGGGCCGAACCGCAGAGCGTGCAGTACGGCATCCCGAAACGGCGGCCGCCGAGGGTGTCGTTCACCATCTCGTGGACCTCCATCTGGTTCTTCGGATACGCCCGGGCCTCGCCGTTGATGACGACGCCGAACACGATCGCGTCGTCCGGATACCAGTCGCCTCCCGACGCCGGCGTCACGACCGGGTCGTCGAGTGCGGGAATGCAACCTCTGGGGCACGGCGTGCCGGTTCCGAGGTCGCGGTCGTCGATCAGGACACCGCCCCAGTTCAGCCAGCGGTAGTCGATCTCGGAGTCGGGGTCCTCGATCAGCGGCCGCCAGCGGGCGTCGAGATCGCTGAAGAGCGCGACCTTCCATTCCTGATAGCCGGGAGGGGCGGGCAGGTCCCAGGCGATGAGGTGGTCGGTGGCGCTCGGCCACGCCCGTGCCCGATCGACCTCCATCCCCGTGAGTTCGGTCATCGCGTCGATCAGGACCTGCTCCTGGCCGTCACCGCCCTGGTAGAAGCGCAGCAGGTCGGCGAAGGCCCAGGCGAAACGTGCGTCGCCGGTCTCGGTCAGCGGGTCGACCAGGCTCGCCGTCGGCCCACCGAGGGCGATGGTGCTGGCCAGGAAGTCGAACGCGTCCTGGGTGTCGGGATCGAGCGTGTCGTTCGAGGGCACCTCGGGCGCGGGCGGGAACGAGCGGGCGACGCCGGGTGTGATCGTCACCTCCTCGGG
>JAHDCV010000099.1 GCA_020629695.1 Acidimicrobiales bacterium
TTCGCCATACCCGGGCGAGCCTACCGGCGGCCTTCGACCCGACGGGTGACACCCCCGACCGTTCGCCCTCGCCGACACGACCCGGCTGAGGTCCTACGCTGAGGCCGATGTCCGAACGGGAACGAGACGACGCCCTCACCGTCGACATGATCCGCACGATCGGTGAGATCTCCCGACCCGACCGGCCAGGCCACGAGCATCCGCTGACCACCGACGCCCGGTTCGGCGACGCCCTCGACGCCCTCACCGACAGCGTCGCTCGTCTCGAACCACCGGGCGCCGCCCGGCAGGTGGTGCGGCGAGCCCGCAGCCTGACCGGCGACGACCGCTCCCCCGCCGAGGAGCTCCACCGGGCCCTCGACGCCGTGGTCCACGCCTTCCATCAGCTCGACCACCGGACCAAGGCCGAACGGTTCCGACCCGAACCCCGGATCGTCCGGCCGGTGACGTCGACCGGTCGACCGACACTCGCCATCGTCAAACCGTCGTGGGGTTCGAACGGCGGGTTCGAGCGTCACATCGCCACGCTGGCCGATGCCCTCGCCGCCGAGTTCGATGTCACCCATGTCGACGTCGACGGCGTGACCCGCCCGTCGATGTTGTGGGGGTTGCCCGTGAACGGGCCGATGCTCGCCCGCCACGACGGCTTCTTCCTCCACGCCGCCCTCATCGAGCGGATCGACCGCCTCGACCTGTCGGCGTTCGACGTCGTGCTCACGACCCAACCGTCGACCTATCTGGTCGACCATCCCCGCAAGGTGGCGCTCTTCTACCACCAGCCCCGCCAGTTCTATGACCTGGCCGACCGCTTCGCCGAGGCCGGCTTCGCCGACGCCGAGCTCCACCGGTTGGCGTCGGAGACCATCCGGGACATGGAACGGCATCGGCTGGATCGCGGCGGCACTCACTGGCTCGCTGGCTCGGACGAGGTCGCCGAGCGGCTCCGGCACTGGTGGGACATCGATCCCGAGCACATCGAGGTCCACCGGACGACCCCGCCGGGCGGCATCGCCGACCCGGCACCCGCCACACCCGACGGACCCGTCGTGATGGTGTCGCGTCACGAGTGGCCCAAGCGGGCCGGGTTGGCGGTCGCCGCCGCCCACGCGATGCGCACCGACCGGGAGGTCGTGCTGATCGGGTCCGGCAGCCGCCTGGAACGGTCACGGAGTCTGGATGCCGACCTCGGCGCCGGGGCACGCTCGGTCGAGGGCCTCACCGACACCGAGATCTGGCAGCACGCGGGGGTCATGGATCCCGCCTGGACCGCGTCGACGGCGCCGCCGAGCGGCCGGGTCCGGTTCGTGACCGACGCCGACGACGCCGAGCGGGACCGGCTCGTGGCCGGCGCATCGGTCGTGTTGTGCCTCGCCCATCGCGAGGACCACGGCCACACGCCGATCGAGGCGATGGCCCTCGGCAAACCGGTGGTCATCTGCACCGACGGCGGCGGACTGCTCGAGTCGGTCGAGCACGAGGTCACCGGCCTGGTGGCCGACCCGACACCTGCGGCGGTGGCCGCAGCGATCGACGGGTTGCTCGACGACCCGGCGAGGGCCGAGCGTTTCGGCCGGGCCGGCCGGGAACGTGTTTCCGGCATGTCGTGGGCGACGTCGGCGGCCGAGGTCGCCGACGCTCTCCGACGTCAGTTGGCGCGGCGCAATCCGGACTGATCGCCGACGGCCGGGGTCGACGCCTCAGCCGTGGGTGGACTGGGCGAGGGCGAACGCCTCTTCCGAGGCCGCCAACCAGGCGATGACCCGCAGGTCGCCGTCGGTCGCGATCCGCCCGGCCCAGGTGTCACGCTCCGAAGCGGACGGGGCGCGGCCGAGGGTCAGCTGTGCGGCATCGGTGGCGCGATCGCGTCGGCTCTCGATCGATTCGTAGAAGGCGAAGGCGATGTCGTCGCGACCGGCACCCGCCGAGCGCTGCTCGAGCCAGTAGGTCACACCCGCGTCGTCGGCCGGGCGCCCGAGGATGTCGTCGTACATCGCCTCGATGAAGCGCCGGTCGTCGCGACCGGCCGAGTTGAAGTACTCCTCCGACGAGTAGAACCACGTGCCGACCTGGTTGAAGGTGAGGCCGTCGGCGATCACACCCTGCCAATAGGTCCGGCCGCCGTCGTCGGCGGGACGCTCGAACACGTTCTGGTAGAGCACGTCGAGACGGGTCCCGACGAAGCCGTCGGCCAGTGCCCATTCGAGGGTCACGGCTTCCCGGCCGGCGGCGTCGAGCTGGGCGAGCTCGGCGGCCACATCGACGTCGGACTGGCCGAACACGTCGGCGGTCCGGGCCACGAAGGCCCGGTTCTGCTGATCGATGGAGCCGACGACCACGCCGGGTCGGAACCAGTTGGATCGCAGTCCGAACAGCGTGCGGATCTGATCACCCGTGCGATCGGCCACGCCGTTGTCGAAGTGCAGCCGAGCGGTGAGCACCCGGCCGCCGTCGGCGCCGTTGCCATCGGTCGTGAGGATCTCGATCCGGTCGAGCTGACCGAGGCCGAACGATGCCTCGACCGACGCGGTGGGGAGGGTCACCGACCAGGTGTGGAGCGGGCTGATGCTGTCGCCGAGGTCCTCCACGGCCGGGAAGTCTCCGCCGGCGGTGTGGCCACCGCTGGTCGAGTGGAACTCGGTCCGGGCGACGGTGCCGTCGCCGAACAGACGGACGAGACCCGTGGTCGTGGCGATCGCGGCATCGGTGGTCGGCCAGGTCTCCGCTCCGCCGGATTGGGCAGAGGTCGTCGAGTACCAGCCGTTGAAGACCTGACACCGGGTGGTGTCGCACGTGTCGGCGAACGTGATGCCGTTCGCCACCCAACGCGGGTCGCCGGCCATCACGTAGGACCGAGCGGCCACGGCCTGGGCCTCGAGCGCGGCCGCGGTCCAGGACGGGATCGACTCGTTCGGTACCACCCCACGCAGATAGTCGTCGACGGCGATCACGTTGACCGAGCGGCTCGAGTCGCCCACGTTGTACACGTCGATCCGGCCGGGGTACCACCGCACCGAGCCATCGGGCCGACAGGTCGAGATCAGACCGCTCCGCCCAGCGTCACCACCGACCAGTCGGGTCTCGACCCGGGCCGACGGGCCACGGAAGAACTCGGTCACCGACGTGGGCGCTCCTTCACCGGCGCAGGGCCAGGTGTTGATGGCTTCGACGACCTGGTCGTCACCGTCGGCGTAGATCCGGATGATCCCAGCCGACCCGAGCAGCGTGCCGTCGGCGGCTCGCACCTCGAGCTGGCCTGAATCGGCTTTCATGATCGCGGTCTGGTCCGACATCGCGACCAGATTCACCCGCAGTTCGTTCGGATCGGGCGTGCCGGTCGCCGGAATCGCGCCGCTGACCGTGCCGCCGTAGTAGTGGTCGAGGATCTGTGTGCTCGTCCACGCGGACCCGGTGGCGGCGCCGCTCGCGTAGCCCTGGGCGCCGTACTGGGACATGCCACGGCCGTGGCCCCAGCCACCGCCGGTGAACTCGACCGTTCGTTCGGTCTCAGCGGCGGACGCGCCGGACGACGGGACGACAAGCATCGTGAGGGCGACGAAGGCCATCACGAGGGCGCGGGAACGGTGCATCGTCATACGTCTTCCTATCGACCGCGCCTGCGCGAGACCTTACCTGTTGACCCCGATCGGGGGTCGTCGGGGTCAGTTGTTCGCGAGGGCCCGGAACTCGTCCGACAGAGCGAGCGCCACGGCGAGATCCATGTCGTCGATCTCGTTGAGGTCCTCGGCCAGCTCGGCCCGGGTGGTGGCGTCCGGGGAGCGCCCGAACAGCGACCGGTAGACCTCGTCGACCCGGATCCCCCTCGACTCGGGCGAGACGTAGAACCCCGCGGCGACGTCGGGTGGGCCGGCACGTCCGGCGTTCATCTGTCCGACCCAGTAGTCGAGACCGGCGGCGTCGGGTGTCCGCCCGAGCAGGTCGCGATAGAGGTTCCGGACGAACCCTTCGTTGTCGCCACCGGCCAGGGCGTACTCGTCGCTGCCGAAGAAGTAGACGCCGGCATTGGCGAACACGAGGTCGCCGGCGAGCTGATCGATCCAGTAGGCCCGACCCGCGGCGTCGGGGGCCCGACCGAGTGACCGTTGGTAGAGGTCGTCCACCATCGAGCCGGCCCAGATGTCGGACTCGACCATCTCCTCGATCACCGTCGACGAGCGTTCACGCTCCACCCGCTCGAGGAGCTGGGTGAGCTCGACGTCGCCGGTGGCGGCATCGAGGAAGGTCGAACGGGCCAGGCGGGCCCACCGGGCGGTCTCGCCCGGCGCGTCGTTCGGGCCGAGCCAGGATCCGAGGAAGGCGGCGTCGGTCACGCGTTCGGTGCCGACGTGGGTCGAGATCGGGCTCACGGGCACCTGATCGCCGACACCTTCGACCCGACCCTCGGCGTCGGCGACCCAGCCGCCGTCACCGTCGGGAGCGACCATCACGGCGACGGGTCGTCCGATGCGAGGCGACGCCCCCCACGACGGGGCGCCGGCGACGCCGGCCACCGAGCCGTCGGTGCGGAGCACGACCACACCGCCCTCGGGATGGGGGGCGGCGTCGACGGCCGGCCCACCGGCGGAGCCGGACGGGCCGCCGGCGAGGGCGCTCACCGCACCATCGGCATGCACGAGCGAACCCCGACCGTCAGCGAGTCGGACGATCGCGACGGCAGCGGCGTTCGACGCACGATCGATCGACGGCGACGACACCGAACCGAACCCGTCGACCGATCCGTCGGCCCGGGCGATCCAGCCGCCGGAACCATCGGAGGCGAGTGCGACATCCACGCCGGCGCCGACCGAGGCGTTGTGCCAGCCGGCGCTGGTGAGGGAGCCGAGCCCGACGATCCTGCCGTCTTCGGTGAGGGCCGCCGCGCCTGTGCCCGCACCGGCAGCGGCGACGATCCCTGGCGCCAAGATCGTGGACTCGACGGGTGCGGCACCAGCGGAGCGGATGCCGCCGTCGATGTCCACCAACCAGACAGCCGGGCCGAACTCCGCCGGCACGAAGCCCGGGAAGTCGTACGGGGCCACGAGATCGGCCTGGGCGGCCACCCGGGAGCGGATGGCCGACACGACGTTGTATCCGTTCGAACCGGGGCACGCCGTGTGACCGAGGTCGAGGTGGCCGAGGATCGGGTTGGAGCGGATGAACTGGAGCTCGGCGAACTTCATGCCCGGGCCCGACGCACGATTCTGGAGCTCCGACAGACCCTTCGGGTCCACGCCGTGAAGGGCGAGCTTCCAGCCGATGAGCGCCGCTGCGGCGTCGGTCATCGCCGAGGTCGGGCTGCCCGCCCCCGACTGGAACGATCCGAGCATCGCGACACCGACCGCGCCGGTGTTGAACCCCCGGGTGTGGGCGCCGATGATCGGCTGCTCGAGGCCGCCGGTGCGAGCCTCCCAGATGCCGCCGTAGCGATCGACGACGAAGTTGTAGCCGATGTCGCACCAGCCGTTGATGTCGACATGGGTCCGGCGGATGGCCCGGATCTGGGCCGGTACGTCGGCGGCGGCGTAGCTGTTGGTCGTGACCGTGTGGTGCACGACGGCGACCCGGAGGTCGTCGGCCACCGCCGGCCCGTCCTCGCACCCGTCGTTGCCGAAGGCGAAGTCCTCCGACGTCCAGGTGGCGCGGCCGTTGATCGCCGGCTGACCGGAGGTGAGCGCGGCGCGAGGCAGGTTGGACGGGGTCGTCTCGACCGGTCCGACGAGATCGTCGAGGGTCTCCAGTCGGAGCGTCGCCGGCGCAACTCCCTCGAGGTGGAGCTCGACGGCTTCGGCATCGCGACCCAGCCAGATCGGCGGTGTCGCGACGGCACCGCCGTCACCTTCTTCACCTGCAACACCGTCGGGGGCGTCGGTGCCCTCATCGTGGACCTCGACGAGGGGGCTCCAACCGTCGGCGGTGCGGGCCCGAAGAGACAGTTCGACCTCGCCACCGAATCCGGCACGATCGATCACGAGGAACTCCGGTGCACCATCGAGTTCGACGAGAACCGGCCGGCCGCCGCGATCGGAGACGTCGACGGTGAGCGTTCGGACCCCGAAGCCATCGGACACGTCGATCTCGGACGAGATCGTCGTGGCCGTCACGGCGACCGAGGCCCGGATCGTCGACGTCGTGGCGGTCGCCCCGGCGCTGACCGGGGCGCCGAGGACCATCGAGGTGGCCATGACGGCCACCGCGACTCGGCGGACAGGACGACGGTGGTGGACGTCGTCGGGGCGCGCCGTGGCCGTGGCACTCGCGAGCATGCGGCGATGCAAGGACATGAGACCTCCGGAGGCTGCGCCCGCGCCCCACCATCCTGTCGCCATTCTGGCGCGGATGTTGATCGGGTCGTCACGAATCTCGGCATGCCGCCGAGATCGACATGGGTTCAGCCGGCGGCAGGCTCCAGCACGCGGGGCATGCACAACCCGTCGAGCTCGACGACCTCGATCCGATCCCGGTTGGCGTAGGTCACGGGGTTCTCGGGGTCGATGTTGAGCTTGTACTCGCGGAAGCTCATCTCGAGGCTGTCGAAGGCCAGCAACCGGCCACGCAACGAGTCGCCCAGATCGAGCAGCACCTTGATGGCCTCGATCGCCTGGATCGACCCGATGATGCCGGGCAGCACACCCAGCACGCCGGCTTCGGCGCACGAGGGGGCGAGTTCGGCGGGCGGCGGCTCGGGCAGCAGGTCGCGGTAGGTCGGGCCGTTCTGCGGATCGAACACGGTGACCTGCCCCTCGAACCGGAAGATCGAGCCGTGCACCACCGGGATGCCGAGCTTCACCGAGGCGTCGTTGAGGACGTAGCGCGAGGGGAAGTTGTCGGCGCCGTCGATCACGACGTCGTAGCCCTCGAGGATCTCGAGGATGTTGTCGGCGCCGAGCCGCATGTCGTAGGTGATGACCTCGACATCCGGGTTGAGGAGCTCGATGGTCTGGCGGGCGGAGTCGACCTTGCGCATGCCGACCCGCTCGAGGTTGTGCAGCACCTGGCGCTGGAGGTTCGACTCGTCGACGACGTCCATGTCGATGATGCCGATCGTGCCGACACCGGCGGCGGCGAGGTAGAGCGCGGCCGGGGAGCCGAGGCCGCCGGCGCCGAGCATCAGGACCTTCGAGTCGAGCAGCGTCTGCTGCCCGGCCTCACCGACCTCGGGAAGGAGGAGGTGGCGCTGGTAGCGGTTGCGCTGGTCGTTGGTGAGCGTCTTCGGCTGCGCCCACGGACGACCCTCGTCCTTCCAACGGTTGAACCCGCCGTCCATGGAGATGACGTCGGTGTAGCCCAGCTCGGCCAGGGTCTTGGCGGCGAAGGCGGAGCGCACACCGCCGGCGCACATCACGATGAGCGGCGTGTCCTTGTCGGGGATGCGGGCCTCGACGGAGGCCTCGAGGTTGCCGCGCACGATCTGGACACTCCCGGGCACGACGCCACCGGCGGTCTCGTCGGGTTCGCGGACGTCGAGCAGCGTGGCCCCGGCCTCGATGGAGGCGGCGGCACCGGCGGGGTCGGTTTCGCGGATCTGGGCCTTGGTCTCGCGGAGGAGGTCACGGAAGGTCGGCATGGGGGCTCCGGATCAGTCGGGAATCGAATACCTTACCGATCAGGTCAACAATTCTCCCGATCGGGCTATTCCCGTTCCGGCCCGGTCAGCCGATCGGTGCGAGCAGGTCGGGCAGGACCTCCGAGATCGAGCCCCGCACGAGAGCGTCGGCCGCATCGTCCATCTCGGTCGGTGTCCCGTTCACGATCACGATCGCCGCGCCCGACCGTTTGGCCACGGGCACCATCGCGGCGATCGGATAGACGGCGAGCGTCGTCCCGATCGCGAGCATCACGTCGCACTGCTCGGCAGCGAGCTGCGCTCGCACGAGGTCGGCCTCGACGAGGGATTGGCCGAAGCTGATGGTCGACGACTTCAAGATGCCGCCACAGTTCGGACAGGAAGGATCGACCTCGCCCGCACGCACACGATCGAGCGCCACCGACATCGGCGCCCGGTAGTCGCAGTCCAGACAGACAACGTCACGGACCGACCCGTGGATCTCGACGAGCCTCGCCGGATCGGAGCCGGCCTTGTGATGCAGACCGTCGACGTTCTGGGTGACGAGGGTGTGGAGCCGATCGTCGGCTTCGAGTTGCAGCATCGCCCGATGTCCGTCGTTCGGCTGGGCGTCGAAGATCGGCGAGGTCAGGCGGGTCTGCCAGGCCCGGCGCCGGATCTCGGGATCGGCGACGTAGTTCTGGAGCGTCGCCTGCTTCTCGGCTTCGGGCTTCTTCGTCCAGACCCCATTCGGACCCCGGTAGTCCGGGATCGCCGAGTCGGTCGAGATCCCAGCCCCGGTCAGTACGGCGATCGAGGAGGCTCCGGCGAGCAGGTCACGTGCGTCCACGACGGCCAACCTAGCGATCGGGGCGGGCA
>JAHDCV010000025.1:0-47118 GCA_020629695.1 Acidimicrobiales bacterium
GCCGAGGACGCGCCCGCCGAGACCGAGTCCACCGAAGACGACGCCGCGGCCGACGACGAGACCGCCTGATCGTGTGGAGTCGATCATGGGCGCGGACCTAGTGTCCCGCCCATGATCGACGTCGACATCCGAGGGCACATCGCGGTCCTCACCATCAACCGGCCCGAAGCCCGCAACGCGGTGAACGGGGCGGTGGCCCAGGGGCTCGAGGCCGCCATCGACCGCATCGAGGGCGACGACGACCTGTGGCTCGGCATCCTCACCGGCAACGGTCCGGTGTTCTGCGCCGGCGCCGACCTGAAAGAGGTCGCCGCCGACGGAGGTCGCAGCCTCGGCACGAAGCGCGGCGGGTTCGCCGGCTACGTCATGCGTGAACGGACCAAGCCGATCATCGCGGCATGCGATGGCCCGGCACTGGCGGGCGGCACCGAGATCGTGCTCGCATCCGATCTGGTGGTCGCCTCGACCGCAGCCCGGTTCGGCGTGCCCGAGGTGAAGCGATCACTCGTGGCTGCCGCCGGGGGTTTGTTCCGGTTGCAGAAGGTCCTCCCCAAGAACATCGCCACCGAGCTCGTGCTCACCGGCGACCCGATCTCGGCCGAGCGCGCCCACGAGTTCGGCATGGTCAACCAACTCTGCGAACCCGGCACAGCGCTCGACACGGCGCTCGAGTTGGCCGAGCGGATCGTCGTCAACGCTCCACTCGCCGTGCGTGAGTCCCTCGGGGTGATGAACGCCGCCGCCGGAGCGGATGATGCCGAGGGCTTCCGCCTCTCCAACGAAGCGATGCGCCGACTCGCCGCCACCGAGGACTTCAGGGAAGGACCACGAGCCTTCATCGAGAAGCGTGCACCCGAATGGCAGGGTCGCTGAGCGACCTCGGCACCTCACAGGAGGCGACATGACCCCGACCCGGTCGACCATCCATGACGACGGACGCACGCTCGCACTCGCCGGCGGCGGACACTTCAACCGCTTCTGGTTACGCGACGCCTGCCCGTCGTTGCCGACCAAGGAGTCGGGACTCCGGACGTTCTCGGTGGCGAGCCTGCCGGCCGACCTCACCATGACCGGCGTCTCCGACGACGGCGACGCCGTCATCGTGCAGTGGTCCGACGGCCACGTCAGCACGTTCGACGCTGACACGGTGCGACGGATCGCCGCCGACGCAGCGGAACACCGGGGCACTCCGGCCCCGGTCCGCACGTTCGGAGCCGGTCATGAGCCGCCGACGTTCCCGGCGGCGCGGTTGGTCGCGGGGTCGAGCGAGCACCACGATCTGCTCGACGCCGTCGCGATCGACGGCTTCGCCCTCGTCACCGATCTGCCCGACGACGACGGTGCCACCGAGATCCTGGCGGACCTGCTCGGCCGGATCCGGGAAACGGACTACGGCCGGGTGTTCGACATCGTGACCGAACCCGAAGCCTGGACGCTCTCGCAGTCGAACAAGGGGCAGGACGCCCACAGCGACGACCCGTTCCGCTACACGCCGTCGGGGATCAGCATCCTGCACTGCCGCCGAGC
The DNA here is from genome assembly GCA_020629695.1 of Acidimicrobiales bacterium. Classification (GTDB taxonomy): domain Bacteria; phylum Actinomycetota; class Acidimicrobiia; order Acidimicrobiales; family SZUA-35; genus JAHDBV01. Next base: position 1,528 of record JAHDCV010000025.1, read on the forward strand.
GGCGGCCGGCACCGGCGGCCGATCGATCGTCGTCGACGGCTTCCGGGTCGCCGAGGATCTGCGAGCAGAGGATCCGACGGCGTTCGATCTGCTCGCCACGGTCGCGATCCCCTACATCCGGCGACGGACCGAGGCGGTCGATCAGGGCGATGACGTCGACATGATCGCCCACGCTCCGGTGCTGAGTGTCGTCGACGGCGAGCTCATGGGTGTCCGGTTCCACGAGCGCTCGACCGGCGTGTTCGATCTCCCGGCCGATCTCGTCGACGACTACTACCTCGCCTTCCGGGCCTTCGCCGACAAGGTCCGCGATCCGGCGTACCAGTTCGACCATCGCCTCGCCGACGGCGAGGCGATCGTGTTCGACAACCAGCGGGTCCTCCACGGCCGAACGGGCTACGAGACCGACACCGGCGGTCGACGCCACATCCGGCTCTGCACCGTCGACCGTGACCAGGTGCACTCGCGGCTGCGCCGCCTGAAAGACCTGCACGACCGGCCCGGTCGGGCGAGCCGGATGCGCTCCGGCACGATGGCGGTCTGACGCGGCCGACCACGACCGGAAAACGCCCCGGGCCCGATGGAGTGCGACTCCACCGGGCCCGGCAACGAATCAGCAGGGCATCGCCCCGCTCAGGAATCAGATGTCGAAGCGGTCGGCATCCATGACCTTGACCCAGGCGTTGATGAAGTCGGCGACGAACTTGTCGCCCGCATCATCGGCCGCATAGACGTCGGCGATGGCCCGGAGGATCGAGTTCGAGCCGAACACGAGGTCGTTGCGGGTCGCGGTGTACTTGGCCGCCCCCGACGCACGATCGGTGCCCTCGAACACACCCTCGGCCGAGGTCGACTCGGTCCAGACGGTGTCGTAGCTCATCAGGTTGACGAAGAAGTCGTTGCTGAGCGTGCCGACCCGATCGGTCAGCAGGCCATGGCCATCGGTGGTGACACCCATGGCCCGCAGGCCGGCGACCAGCACCGCCATCTCCGGGGCGGTCAGGCCGAGGAGCTGAGCCTTGTCGACGAGCAGGTGCTCGGCGACATGGGCGTTGCCCTTGCCGAGGAAGTTGCGGAAGCCGTCCCAACGGGGCTCGAGCCAGGCGAAGCCCTCCTCGTCGGTCTGCTCCGGCGAGGCGTCGCCGCGACCGGTCGAGACGTCGACACCGACCTGCACACCGCCGGCGGAAGCGGCGGCCTCGACCGCAGCAGCACCACCGAGCACGATGAGGTCGGCCATGGAGACGTCGAAGCCGAGGCTCGACTGCACACCCTCGAGGGCGCCGAGCACCCGGGCGAGGTCGGCCGGGTTGTTGGCCTCCCACTCCTTCTGGGGCGCCAGACGGATGCGGGCACCGTTGGCGCCGCCGCGCATGTCGGACTGCCGGTAGGTCGAGGCCGAGGCCCAGGCTGTGGACACGAGGTCGGTCACGCTGAGGCCGGCGTCCATGATGGCGGCCTTGGCGGCGGCGATCTGGTCGGCGGTCATCTCGGTACCGGCCGGGACCGGGTCCTGCCAGATGAGCTCCTCGTCCGGGACCTCGGGGCCGAGGTACCGGACCTTCGGGCCCATGTCACGGTGGGTGAGCTTGAACCAGGCACGAGCGAACGCGTCGTCGAGCTTGCTCTGATCGTCACGGAAGCTCTGGCTGATCTCGTTGTAGATCGGGTCCATCTTCAGCGACATGTCGGCCGTGGTCATCATCGGAGCGTGCATCACGCCCTCACGACCGCCGGCGTCCGGCACGGTGCCGGCCAGGGCCGGAGCGGTCCACTGCTTGTGGCCGGCCGGGGACTCGGTGAGCTCCCAGTCGTTGTCCATCAGGGTCTCGAAGTAGTTGTTGTCCCAGGTGGTCGGGGTGGAGTTCCACGCACCCTCGAAACCCGAGGTGGTGGCGTGCACGCCGACACCGGACTCGAACGCGTTCTTCCAGCCGAGGAGCTGCTGCTCCATGGGGGCACCTTCGGGCTCGGCGGCGACATCACCCTCGGGACCGGCGCCGTGCATCTTGCCGAAGGCGTGGCCACCGGCGACGAGTGCGACGGTCTCTTCGTCGTTCATCGCCATCCGGCGGAAGGTCTCGCGGACGTCCGCACCGGAGGCCACCGGATCGGGGTTGCCGTTGGGGCCCTCGGGGTTGACGTAGATGAGGCCCATCTGCACCGCACCGAGCGGCTCCATGAGCTGGCGGTCACCGCTGTAGCGCTCGTCATCGAGCCAGGTGGTCTCGGGACCCCAGTAGACGTCTTCTTCGGGCGCCCACACATCGGCCCGGCCGCCGGCGAAGCCGAAGGTCTTGAAGCCCATCGACTCGAGGGCGACGTTGCCGGTGAGGATCAGCAGGTCCGACCAGGAGATCTTCTTGCCGTACTTGCGCTTGATCGGCTCGAGCAGGGCGCGAGCCTTGTCGAGGTTGCCGTTGTCCGGCCAGGAGTTCAGCGGAGCGAAGCGCTGCTGACCGGTGCCACCACCACCACGCCCGTCATGGGTGCGGTAGGTACCGGCGGCGTGCCAGGTCATGCGGATGAAGAACGGGCCGTAGTGCCCGTAGTCGGCCGGCCACCACTCCTTGGAGTCGGTCATCAGCGCGTGCAGATCGGCCTTGAGACCGTCGTAGTCGAGCGTTGCGAACTCGGCCGCGTAGTCGAAGTCCTCGTCCATCGGGTCCGAGCCCGGGTGGTTCTGGCTGAGGATGTTCAGATTGAGCTGGTTGGGCCACCAGTGCTGGTTGGCCTGGCTCCCTCGAGCCGAGTGGTCGTTGTGCAGGACCGGGCACTTTTCTTCGGACATGTGGTGGGTGACTCCTGAAGTCGTCGGGAACGTTTGGGGGTTGGGATGAGCGTCGCTCAGGCGTTGCACGCCGCACAACGACCACGGAAGATGATCTCCGAGGTGTCGACGGTGTAGCCCTCGTCGAGCACCTCGCCGCCGGTGGCGGCGACGAGGCGGGGGCGTGAGGCGGTCACGTCGGAGACGCGGCCGCAGTCACGGCAGACGAAGTGATCGTGCCCGGAGTTGTTCGGATCGAACCGAACCGCACCGTTGTCGACCGAGACCGCTCGCACCTCGCCGAGATCGACGAGATCGTTGAGCGCCTGATAGACGGTCCGCAGCGAAACCGTGGGCATGCGCTCACGGACCCTGGCGTGGACCACCTCGGCGGTCGGGTGGGTGTCGTCGCCGTGAAGGGCCTCGAAGACCGCGAGCCGCTGCGGTGTCACCTTCAACTGGTTGGCACGGAACAGCGCCGTCAGGTCGTCGGGGGTCCTCACAGGCCGCAACCTAGTGGGCGGTCACACAATCAACAAGCTTTGTTGACTACCTCAGGAAGAAATCCCGGAAGTCGGGGCGATCCCCTGCGCGGTCAAGACCTCGAGAAGGCCCGACACCAGGTCCAGCGAGCCGATCGCGTCGACCGGGATCCACGCGGCCTCGCTCGCGTCGTCGCCGGCCATCGGCTCCGCAGAGCCGGCGACCGGCTCGGCGTGGAAGTCCGCGATCACCACGTGGCCGGTGTCGTGGAACCGTTCCACCAACGTCGCCAAGTCGCCGCATCGAACCGCCACGCCGGTCTCTTCGAGGACCTCACGCTCGACACCCGCGGCCATGGTCTCGCCGAGCTCCAGTCGGCCGCCCGGCACCGACCACTTCCCCACCTCGGGCTCCGTGCCGCGCCGGATCATCAGGAGGCGCCCGCCGTGCACCACGAAGGCCCCGACACAGAACTGGGGGCGTGGCGGCACGTTCTCAGTCGTCGACGGTCAGGTCCCGGTGCACCAGCAGTTGGCGCGCCTTGAGCCCGAACGACTCGAAGAAGTTCTTGGTCTCCCGGTCACCCGGAAGCGCTCTGGCACCGATCCCGGTCCCACCGGCGGCACGCACACGGTCGATCGCCAGATTCATCATCGCCTCGCCGATCCCGACCTCACGGGCTTCGGCATCGACGGCGAAGTCGTCCAGTTCCCCGACGAGCGAGCCGTCAGCGAGCCGGCGATGGCGGAGCACGCAGATCCCGAACACGACGTCGTCGAAGGTCCCGACGATCACGACGTCGGCACCGACCTCGTCGACGGTGTCGGCGACGGCCGAACCCAGACGGTCACGCCATGGTGTGCGGCCGTCCTCGGCCGCGAGCAACATCGCGCCGCCCCGGTTCGGAGCCAGCTCGTCACGGATCCGCTCGCCGATGGCGAGCGCGGCCGGAAGATCAGCCGACTCGACGAGGCGAGCGGCTTCCATCAGCCCTCGAGCTGGTCGAGCTTGCCGAGCACGGTCTTGCGGGCCCGGTTCGCGGTCTCGTGAGCCCTCACCGTCGCACGTTGTTCGGCGGTGAGGTCAGCGAGCATCGCCACGATGTCCTTGGCCCGGAGGTCGTCGTACCCGGCGATCGGCAGGATCACAGCCGATTCGGCGAGCTCCTCGGTCGTCGACGGCTCGTCGGCCGGGGCCGCCTCGGCGCCGTCTGCCCGCGTCGCCCGCTCGTCGAGCGACGACGGCGCGGTTGGCTCCGGTGCCAGCCCGAGCCGGGTCCCGACGTCGGTGATGCCCTTCGCCACGACCGTGCCGGCAACGCCGGCGGCCTCGATCAGCTTCGACTCGACGTCGACCTGCTGGCGGGCCATCCCGGCCATCAACCGAGCGAGCTGGACCTGCGAGCGACCACGCTTGACCACGGTCTCCATGACCTTGTCCCGCTCGTAGAGCAAGCCGATCGGAGCATGGACGAGCAGGTCGAGGAGCTGATCGACCGGATTCGGTCCCTCGCCCGACGAAGCCTTGTCGCCGTCGGTCGTCATGTCAGGCGAGCCCGAGATCGGCGACGCAGCTGTCGCAGTACGTCGGGAATCCCTTCGAGGGTTTCACGGTGAGGAAGCAGCCCTCACAGACGATCTCTTCGTTCTTGACGTTGCCGACCGGGCCGGTCGCCTCGTCCTCGTCGTCGTCGTCCTCGTCGTCGTCGTTCGCGGCCATGCGATCGCGGAGGATCTCCTCGAGGTCGGCCTCGACGTCGTCGGGATCGACCTCTTCGTCCTCGTCCTCGTCGTCGCCGGCCGCGACCTTGCGAGCCTTCGGCGTCGGCGCCGCGGCATCGTCGTCGTCGTCCTCGTCGAGGTCGTCCGCGACGACGTCGTCGCCTGCCAGCTCGTCGTCGTCGCCGGCGAGGTCGTCGTCGTCCAGATCGTCGTCGTCCAGGTCCTCGTCCAAGTCCGCGTCGAGGTCCTCCTCGATCACGTCCTCTTCGATGTCGATGTCGTTGTCGTCACTCACGGGTGCCTCCCAAGGGGGGTCGGGGGCCGATGCGCCGGGACTCTACACACCGAAGCCGCGAACCCGCAGCACCAACTCGGAGATCCCGGTCACACCCGCTCAGCCAGCAGCGCCTGCGGAGCGTCGCGCTTCGGCGCGACGCTCGGCCTCGAGGCGTTCGAGGTCCGACTCCGAATCGTGATTGACGAACCGCATCATCTCGGCGAGGGCGTGGTGACCCGCCTCGTCGGCGATCAACCGGTGCATGTCCTGCGCCACCGTGCGGTAGGCCGGATGCCCTTGCGGTGTCGATCGCAGCTCGGTCATGTGCATCGCCGAACGGGCGTTCAGGTGCATCGAGAATCGGACTCGATACGCCAGCGCCACGGCATAGGACGCCTGCGGCTCATGATCGACCGCCAGGAGGTCGTACAGCTCGGCCGAACGGGACATGGCATCGTCGAACAGGCCATCCACGCCGGCCTCGGACACGAGATCGGGTCGGGTGTAGCCGTGCCGGCACGACAGGGGCTGCCAGTCGAGCGTCAGCATGCGATGGCGCTGCAGATCTCGGAACGCCCCGTAGTCGGCCAACACGTCGAAGGTGTAGAACGACCGTTCGAGGGCGCGTCCCGGCCGATGCCGACGATTGCCCCGCTCACCGGCGTAGGCCCGCAGGATGCGGACCCGATCCTCGGTTCCCATGGTGTGGACCTGATCGAGGATCGCCGATTCGGACAGATGGGTGTGCGGGTAGAGGATCGCCGCGACCGTCTTCGCCTCCGCCTCCGGATCGAAGTCGACGAGACGGACCTCGGCGTCGGCGTCCGGCACCGCCGAACTGTCGAGCAGCTCGGCGGCCAGCTCGGCGGTGGCGTCCCGCGTCCGGGCGAGATAGTCGCTCCAGACCCCGCCCCGTTCGGGAAGGTCCACCCGACGCAGGAAGGACGGGATGACTTTGCGGAGCTCGGTGAGCATCAGGTCGGCGTAGTCCCGGGCCTCGGGCAACGGGTGGGATCGCATGCGCAGCAGCAGGGCCTCGTAGGACTGGCCCGAGCCGAAGATGCCGACGTTCGACTGTGCCGAGGCGGGCAACATCCCGCGCACGGAGTCGAGCGCCTTCGCCTTCACCGCCGAGCGGTAGACGAAGTCCGAGTCGCCCGTGGCCTTCGGCGTGACGGTGCGGATGTGGTCCTCGACGCGAACAGCGGCCTCCGCATAGGCGTCGAAGAGCCGATCCATGTCGCCGATGTAGCGGGCACCGAGGGTCGAGGAGAGCAGCTCGGGGTCCCGGTAGTACCGGTATCGACCCGAGTCGCGCACGTCGTAGGCGATGTAGCGGGTCGACTGCTCGAGGTAGCTCGCGAGCCGACCCCACTCGAGGATCTTCGTCAACACGTTCGAGGCCTGCTCACATGCGAGATGCACGCCGCCGAGCTGTGCCACCGAGTCGTCGCCGTATTCGACGAACACCTTCTCGTAGAGCTGCTCGGCCCGATCCAGACCGATGGTCGCGTCGATCGTCGTGTCGCCCTCGACGTCGAGTTCGCCGACGAACTCGTCGAGGAACAGTCGCCGCAGGGACTTCGGCGAACGCGAGTAGCGGGCGAACAGGGCCCCCTTCACCACCTCGGGCAGGTTCACGAGCGCGAACACCGGCTGATCGAGGTTCGTGAAGTACCGACGAAGGACGTCTTCTTCCGCTGGCGTGAACGCCTCCGCCACGTACGTGCTCACCGCGTCACGTTATTGCCCGTCCACCCCTATGGCGCGGAGCCTCCACAAACCCCGGGTCAGATGACGATCTCCCCCGCATCGGGGATCACCCGGACCTCGAGCCGTCGGCACCACCCCATGCGCACACCATCGGTCCACACCATGGTCGGTTTGTCGAACTCCGTCGTCCAGGACGAGGACGCGAAGCTCGACACGTCCGGATGTGGCAGGTGCGAGCCGGTGCGGGCCCGCTTGCGGAACTCGGGCCACTCCCGGGTCGAGATCGAGCCGTCGGTCACGTCGAGCCGGCCATCGTTCGGATGCCCCTTCGGGGCGAGATACAGATCGCCGTGCCACGCGGCGTTCATCACGACCACGAACCGGCCCCGCCAGGGCCGCGAGGACAGCCGACGACGGCTCCGGTGGGCGACGCAGTGCGCGAGGAACGGACGCGGTGGCCCGCCGTCGAGCATCGCGATGCCGAGATCGATCGGCACCACGGTGGCCTCCTCCCCCGCCAACACCTTGGCCTGTTGTGCCCCATCGGTGATGCCGAGCGTCGTGGCCATGTCCGTGCCGGGGGCGAGCGCCATACGAAACCGCTCGTCGGGAAGTGCCTGATGGAACGCCCGGGCGGCCGAGGTGTCGTCGAACCAGAGCGCCTGGGTGTCGATGAGCCGGCCGGGTCGGCCCCAGGCAGCGCCCTTCCGGATCGTCACGGTGCCACCTCCACCTCGGCGGCGGGGAGGTCCGGATCCGTCTCGGTTGCGGCGCTGCCGTCGTCGGCGTCGTCCGCATCCTCCTCCGCCCCGACGGACTGGGCCGCCACCAGGTCGCGCATCACCGCATCCGCAGCGAGCCCGGCGCTGCGACGGGTCGCGGCGGCCGGGGCGAGCTTCGCGATCTGTCGGAGCAGGTCCACGAGTTGTCGGGCGGTCCTGACGAAGTCGCCGGCGGTGATGTCGGTGTCGTCGAGCACCATCGCGAGCTCTCCACCGGCCGCCCAGGCATGAGCGAGATCCATGAAGCCGGCGTCCGGTTCGCGTGTCTCGGGCAGGTGGGCCCGTCGTTCGTCGGCGCGGAGCTCGCGATGGAGTCGGACCAGCGCCTTCATGCGCTTGTCGAGGGTGCGGGTCGGCAGACGGGTCCGGCCGACCTCACGACGCCGCTCGGAATACACCAGCGCCGACGCGAGTGCGGCGATCTCGGCGGGCGGGAGTTCGTCGAAGATCCCGTCCTCGATCGCCTCGACGCAGAAGAGATCCGACTCGTGATACAGCCGGGCCAACCGCTCCCCTCGGGGGGTCAGCTCCCACCCGTCGAGATGGCCCCACTCCTCGAGCAGCCCGATCACGCGGTCGAACTGGCCCGCCAAGGATCGACCGCGATCCTCTCCCGCCGACATCTTGGCGAGATCCGCGTCCATCCGGTCGAGGCGTTTCAGCTGCTTGATGACGGGCCGGGGGATGTCATCGGCCGACGTGATCACTCCGGACGGCCGGAGATCGGTCGGTCGCCGATTGGCGAGGCGGGTTCGGGCGAGGATCTTGGAGACCTCGTGGGCGAACACCATCGACTGGGGCAGATAGGGCTCGGGGAGATCGAGTTCGCCGGCGACGACGGGAGCGGCGACGAGCTGGGCCGGGGTGAGTTCGTGGACGTCACCGTCGTGGTCGACGACCCTCGCCCGGACCTGACCGCCCTTGCGGAACGCGACGCTGAGCACCGCGACCGGCGACGGCACGTCCTCGGCCGAGAGCCGGAGGATGTCGCCGGGGTTCGTGCGGGAGAGGGCGAACGCGATCGAGTCGCGGTCGTCCTCCGTCGCCTCGGGAGCGGCCAGCGCCGCCCGAAGCTCCGCCTCGGGTCCGTACTCGGCCTCGAGCCGCATCGCGATCTGGCGTCGACGGTCGATCAAGCGCTCCCTGGCCTGCTCACCCCGCACGACCTCGGCATCGCTGCGGAACTGGGCGAACGACAGATTGAGCAGCTGGCGGGCCCGCTCGGCGTCGTAGCGACGGACCAGGTTGGCGGCCATGTTGTAGGTGGGCCGGAACGACGAACGGAGCACGAAGTCCCGGCTCATCGCCAGGCCCGCGATCTGGTCGAAGGTGATGTACGGGGACCACAACACGACGGCTGTTCCGTGGGTGTCGATGCCCCGCCGTCCGGCACGCCCGGTGATCTGGGTGTACTGGGCCGGGCTCAGCATCTCGTGGTGCTCTCCCGTGAACTTCGACAACTTCTCGATGACGACGCTGCGGGCCGGCATGTTGATGCCGAGGGCCAGGGTCTCGGTCGCGAAGACGACCTTGATCAGACCTTCGGCGAAAGCCCGTTCGACCGCTTCCTTGAACGGCGGGATGAGGCCCGCATGGTGGGGAGCGATCCCGGCGAGGCAACCGCGCTCGAAGGTCTCGTAGTCGAGCACCTCGCGGTCTTCGTCGGACAGTGACCCGAGGTGATCCTCGAGGATCTCCCGGATGCGTCGCTGCTCCTCGGCGTCGGTGAGCATCAGCCCGCCATCGACGCAGGCCTTCGCCGCATCGGAACATCCGGCGCGGGAGAAGATGAACACGATCGCAGGCAGGAGTTCCTGTTTGCGCAGCATCCGCACCACATCGAGCCGATGTGGTGTCCGCCACCGCTTCTTGTCGCCCTTCGAGCCACCCCGCCCACTCCGCCCGCGGCCGCCCCGGAGCGCCCGGAAGTCGTGGTCGAAGCGATGCCCGTCCGGGTTCGGTCGGCCGCCGACGACGGTTCGCAGCAGGTGCTGATCGTCGCGGCCGCCCCGTTCGGCGATCAGGTAGTGGTGGTCGAGCTCGACCGGACGGGTGTGTTCGACCACGAGCCCCGTCGCCCCCCGGACCGTCGTCATCCATTCGGCCAGCTCGGCCGCGTTCGAGACGGTGGCGGACAGGCACACGAGCTGGATCGTGGCCGGGAGGTGGATGATGACCTCCTCCCACACCGGACCCCGGTAGGCGTCCTGGAGGTAGTGCACCTCGTCGAGCACCACGGCGTCGAGCTCGCTGAGCGGATTGCCCGCGTACAGCATGTTGCGCAACACCTCGGTCGTCATCACCACGATCGGCGCGTCGGGATTGATGGCGTTGTCACCCGTCAGGAGGCCGACTCGGTCGGCGCCGTGGTCGTCCACCAGTTCGCCGAACTTCTGGTTCGACAGGGCCTTGATCGGCGTCGTGTAGAAGAGTCGGCGTCCCTTGCGGAGCGCTCGATCGACGGCGTAGGAGGCGACCAGCGTCTTGCCGGCACCGGTCGGTGCGGCGACGATCACGTGTTCACCGGCGTCGAGGAGCTCGAACGCCTCGATCTGGAACCGGTCGGGGGTGAAGCCGAGCGCGTCGACGAATGCGGCGCGGGCGGAGTCGCTCATGCGGCGGCGCGCTGCAGGCGTCGCTTCCGCAAGCGCGAGCCGATCAGGATCGAGACCTCGTAGAGCACGTACATCGGTCCGCCGATGGCGAGCAGCGTGAACGGATCCCCGGTCGGGGTGACGACCGCCGAGAGGATCACGATGCCGACGAAGGAGATGCGGCGATTCGACCGCAGGGTCTCGGTCTGCACGATGCCGACCATCTGCAGGAAGGTCAACACGACGGGCAGCTCGAAGGCGATCCCGAAGGCGAGCACCATCTTCACGAAGAACCCGAGGTACTGCTTCGGGCTGAAGAACGCCTCGAACCGGTCCTGACCCGCGACGTTCACCAGCACGTCGAGGGCCCGGGGCATGAACAGATAGGCCAGCACCATGCCGATCAGCAGCAGCACGACCGACGCAGCGAGAAACGGGATCAGGACCTTGCGTTCGTTCGGGTAGAGGCCCGGCAGGATGAACTTGCCGATCTGATACATCACGAACGGCAGGGCGATGATGGCTCCGCCGTAGAGCGACACCATCAGCAGGGCGTTGAACGGATCGAGCGGATCGGTGGCGAGCAGGACGCAGTCGTTCTCCGGCCGGATGTCGCAGTACGGCGTGAGCAGGAAGTCGAACACCGGACCGTTGAAGATCATGATGACCGTGGCGACCACGAAGATCGCGATCACGGACCGGATCAGCCGGGAGCGGAGCTCCTGGAGGTGATCGATGATCGACATCTCGTCGGGATCGACCGGGGCGGCATCGTCGTCGGACTTGCGGAACGGGATCCTGAGCTTCACGACGCCATCCCGCCCTCGGGGTCGTCTTCGCTCACGGTGGCCTCACTCACGGTGGCATCGCTCACGGTGGCCTCCCCCTGGCCCTCATCGCCCGCCTCACCGTCGGTGGCGTCGAGGTCCGACCCCTCCGCCGCCTCCTCGGCGGGCTGGGAGAGGCCCAACACCGAGGTCGTCGAGTTCTGCGAGAAGGGTTCGATCCGAGGGGCCTCGTCGGTGCGCGACGCACCCTCGGCGTCGGCAGCCTCGTCGACGCTCGAGGCGCTGCCGCCAGCTGTCGAACCGCCGTCCGGATCCTCGATCACGCGCTTCAGTTCGGCGGCCGGCTCCCGGAAGGTGGCCGAGATCTCGTCGAGCGGCTCCCGCACCGACGCTTCGAGCTCGTCGATGCCGGCCATGAACTCCGTGCGCAGGCCGCTCGTCATCGAACGGAACTGCGACGCCCACCGGCCCATCTTCCGCACGACGCTCGGAAGCTGGTCCGGACCGACGGCGATGAGGGCAACGATGACGATGACCAGGAACTCTGGACCGCCGACCTGGAACATGCCCTCAGACTAACGGCCCGAACGCGCTCGACCCCGGCTCCGGGAGCCGGGGTCGATGAGCGTTCGGTGTTCGGGCGAGGCGTGCGGGTCGGCCTCAGCCCTGACTGAATTCGGCGAGGGCCTGTTCGAGACGACGATCGTCCTGGAGCAGGTGGTGGAAGTCGAGGAGATCGTCGTGGGTGATCGGCTCGCCCGATCGGATCTCGTGCAACTCCGCAGGGAGTCGCCAGGTCGTGAACTCCACGCCCGATGCGATCAACAGATCGATCGTGCGGGTCTCGGCCGGCTTGACCACGGTCATCCGGCAGGACGGGCAGGTGAAGGAGTACTCCCCCGCTTCGGTGTCATCACAGATTCGCACCCGGACGTCGGCCGTTGTCAGCTCGACATCACCGCAATCGGGGCAGCTCGCTCGAATCGTCGCCATGAGGTGGGCTCCTGTCGTCCACATCGGAGTGCGGGTCCGCTACCCGCTCACACACAGGTCGGCACACCTCGGGGGTGTCTTGAGCAACCAGGGGCTCCGATCCCGAGAGACGGGCCGAACGGACTAGGAGCGGGCATCCTGTGGGGGTGCCGAGACATCCGAGCCTTCTCGAACGACCCATCCTCTTCGCTCACCGTGGCGCCCGGGCCCAGCTCCCCGAGAACACGATCCCGGCGTTCGAATTGGCGGTCCGACTCGGGGCCACCGGCCTCGAGAGCGACGTCTGGGTCACCACCGACGGTGTGGCCGTGCTCGACCACGACGGCGAGTTCGGCACCTGGCCGTTCAAGAAGCCGATCTCGGCGCTGCGACGGGACGAGCTCCCCGTGCACGTGCCGACCCTGAGCGAGTACTACGACGTCCTCGGTCCGTCGATCCCGTTGTCGCTCGACGTGAAAGACGCCGCGGCCTTCGACGCCACGGTGGCCGCCGCACGGGCGGCCGGAGCGGAGGAGCAGCTCTGGCTCTGCCATCCCCGGCTCGAGGTCCTGCGGGAGTGGCGGGAGCACACCACGGCGAAACTCGTGGACTCCACACGGCTGAACAAGCTCGATGGCGGCCCGGAGCGACGGGCCGCGGAGTTGCGGGACCTGGGGATCGAGGGGATCAACCTCCGGCTACCGGATTGGAACGCCGGTCTCGTCACCCTGTTCCACCGGTTCGGTCGCACGGCGTTCGGGTGGGACGCCCAACACGTACGGGAGATCGTCGCGTTGATCGACATGGGAATCGACGGGCTCTACTCCGATCACAGCGACCGCATGGCCGAGAGCTTCCAGGCCATGTTCGACGACCACGTCGATCGAGATGAGGTCGACGAGTGAAGCTGTCGCGTCGTGACCTGATCGCCTATGGCGTCGTGGCCCTCCTGGCCGTCGTCGGCCTGTTCTGGCAGAACGCCGGATCGACCACCGCCGACGACGGCGCGACCGACACGCCGGTCGCCGCCGAGTCCGCCGACGGCGCACGGGTCGTGCTGGACGCCGGCAACATCACGCTGCGCTCGGACCAGGTGTCGGATCTGCCGCCGATCGCGCTGGGCCAGCTCCCTCCCGAGGCGATCGACACCCTCGAGCTGATCGAGGTCGACGGCCCGTACCCGTTCGATCGGGACGGCATCACCTTCCAGAACCGGGAAGGGTTACTGCCCGACCGCGAACGTGGCCACTACGAGGAGTTCACCGTCATCACCCCCGGTCTCGATCACCGGGGGGCTCGTCGTATCGTCGCCGGCGACGACGGCGAGCGGTACTACACCGACGACCACTACGACTCGTTCTCGGAGATCACGCCATGAGTTGGCTCGACGATCCCGGTGTCACCGAAACCGATCGCCCGCTCGCTGCGCTGGCCCACGATCTCGCCCTCGACGAGACACCGTGGACGATCGCACACGTCCGCCTCGGCGAGGTCGTCGACAAGGCCGGGTTGCTGGCGGCGCTGCGGGCCGGTCTGGCCGCACCGGATCACATGGGATCGAACTGGGACGCCGTGGCCGACGTCCTCGGTGACCGGAGCGCCCCGCTCGTGGTGTGTCTGGACGGGGAGGTCGCCGGGAGTGCCCGTCGAGACCTCGACGTCCTGATCGACATCGTCGACGAACAGACCAGGATCACCCGGCCGCTCACGCGAGCGATCAGAGTGCGTCGACCCGATTGAGCGGCCAGAACAGGACGAATGCCCGCCCGACGATGCGTCCCCTCGGGATCGTGCCGATCCAACGACTGTCGAAGGACTGATCCCGGTTGTCACCCATCACGAAGAACTCGTCGTCGGGCACCGGTGTCGACGGGTAGTCGTCCATGACGACGTCGGGGTCGAGGTAGGGCTCGTCCAGCAACAGGCCATCGATGTAGACCGCCCCGGCGCGGATCTCGACGGTCTCGCCCGGCAGTCCGATCACCCGCTTGATGAGGTCGTCGGTGTCGCCCGGGGTGTTGGGATCCCGGCGGAACACGATCACGTCACCACGATTGACGTCGTGCAGCCGGTAGCTGAGCTTGTTGACCAGCACCCGGTCGTTCTCCGTGAGCGTGGACTCCATCGACTCCGACGGGATGTAGAACGACTGGATGACGAAGTAGCGCAGGATGATCGCGACGAGGAACGCCCCGACGAAGACGGCGATCCACTCGGCGAGCACGCGAACCGGGCCCGGTTGGTCGTCGATCTCCTCGATCTCACCGTTGCCGAGGTCACCGATGGTGGACGGGTCACTCCCCGCGGAGGCCACGGGCTCGGCCGGCACCTCGGCGGTCGGAACAGGTTCGGGAACGGCCGGTTGGGCCGACTCCGGCTCGGGGGCGACCGGCGATGGCGAGGGCTCCGGGTCCGGTGTCGGCATCTCGGGCTCGTCGGATGACACGGTTGGCTCCAGGGATGCCGGCGGGATCGTCGGGGACACCCCGTCGTTGTTCGGCGTGCTCGGTGGGGGTGCTTGAGAAACGACTGCGGGGGCCGTCTCCGATCCGGACGCCTGTGAGGTGGCCCGCGTCGCGTCGGGTGCCGGAAGCGGCATCCCGGGCACCGATGGTGGAGGCGCCGAGGCCTCGAGGCCGGGGAAGAGTGCGGGCGGCGAGGGTGGGCGGTCGTCGATCGGGTTCCCGGCTGGACCGAAGATGGTGGTCGTCGGCTCGCTTCGACGTTCGAGCCGCAGCTCGGATCCGATGTCGAACCCGGTCGGCTCCGACTCGACCGGTTCGGGCCCCGGCGACACGACCTCGTCTCGCACCCCCGGCTCCGGTGAGGGCTCGGGGTCCGGGTTCGTGGCCGGTGACGCGGTCACGTCACCAGCAGCGACCTCGAAGGGCCGGTATCTCCGGCCGCCGAGCGGATTCACCGCCGGCCCGTCGGCGGTGCCGGGCGTCGATCCGTCCGCATTCGGTCGGTCCGGAGCGGCCCTCGGAGGGGGCGTGGCCGATGCCGGAGCTTCCGGAGGGTCACCGAGCACGGCCTCGATCAAGGCCTCGGAGATCCAGTGGTCGTCGGCGGGATCGGGCATGGGACCGCCACGATAACCCTCGGGCCTGTCCGGCAGGGGGAGGTCTCGGGGCGCCGTCACCGACGTCGGGGACACGGTCCGCTTGCGGCGCACCGGTCACCCACGCAGACTCCCCGCACCGCCACACGACCGACGGAGCCCCCATGCCCAGAGATCGACACGAACTCGCACTCGTCACGATCGCCGTGGCCTTCAGCCTCTTCTTCGCCGCCGTCGTGATCCCGGCACTGCTGGACGACCGCGACGTGATCGGTGCGTTCGCCGCCGGCTTCGACAACCCCTACGCGTCGGGCTACTCGTTCGACGTGATCCTCTGCTGGGTCACCCTGGTCGTGCTGATCGTCCACGATGCCCGCACCCACGGCGTGCAACACGGGTGGCGCTTCGCGGCGATCGGGCTCGTCCCCGGCGTGGCCGTCGGTCTCCCGCTCTATCTGATCTCGCGGCGTCGTCAGCTCGACGCCGTGGTGCCCGACGTGTAGCGGGCACGGACCCTGGCCGCCGCTTCGGCGCCGACGGCCCCGAGGTCGACACCGTCCGACACCGGACCGACCATCGCGATCGATCGCACCGACGGGCCGAGGCGCACGAGCAGGCGCTCGAGCCAGGCCGTTCCGGTCACGGCCAGGACGACACGCGCCCCACCGCCATCGACGGGCGTGACCGCCTCGGTCGGGTAGTACTCGGTCACCCACATCGCATCGGGGGCGAGGTCGAGCTCGACCCGGGGATGGCGATCGTCGGGGTGGAACACCGCTTCGCCGGCATCGGCCGGCGGTCGCTGTGCGCTGGCCTCGCCGGTCGGGCGGGTCGCGGCGACACGGTCGATCCGGAAGAGGCGTTCGCCCTCCGCGAGATGGCACCACGCATCCACGTACCAGGCGCCGGCATCGGCGAAGACCCGCCAGGGAGCAATCCGCCGGGTCGTCTCGACATCACGGTTGTACGAGTAGTAGTCGATCTCGACCTCGGTGCCCGCCGATGCCGCGTCGCGGAGCACGGCGAGTGTCTCGGCATCACCGTCGCCGAGGTCGACGTCGACCCGGTCGGCGGTGTCGACACCGAGTGCACCGGCCAGCTTGCCGAGCGCCCGGGGCAACGCACCATCTGCGTCGGCGCCGGGCACCGACGCCAACCCGTCCGACGAGACGAGCAAGGCGAGCGCCTGCGGGGGCGTGAGCTTCAAGGGACGCTTGAAGAAGTCGGCGTAGTGGATCCAGACCCGTCCATCCTCGATGACCACATCGACGAGGTTGTCGGGGGTGTAGGGCGGCAGACCGACGAGCCACACGACGTTGAGGTCATCGAGCAACTCCGCTTCGGAGATGCCGAACCGGGCCGCCGCGTCGGCCACGGCCACTCCAGGGTGGGCCACCAGCCACGGGACCATCGACAGCACGCGCTTCATGCGGTCGCCCGCGGTCGCGCGGCTCATGCGGACACCACCCGGTCGAGCCAATCGACCAGATCATCCCGCAGCTCCTGCGGCGACAGCAGTTCGGCGTGGTCCAACAGGTCGAGGACGAACGATCGGAACGCGTCCCGATTCCGCACCGCCACCTCGAACAGTGTCGCGGCGTCGTCGGACTCGACCACCGCGTCGTCGCCGAGCTGCTGGCGAGCCCAGGGCGCCCGGATCGCATCGACCCGCAGCCGGGCCGTGATCGGCTCGTCCTCGCCGTATTCCCAGGAATGCCGGCGGGCACCCGATGCCGGTGGTGGCTCGGAAGACGCCGAGCCACGAGCGCCGTCGATCAGGACCGCGCCGTCGATGCGGTCGAGGCGGAAGTTCCGCTCTTCGCCCCGGGAGTGATCGAACGCCGTGAGATACCAACGACCCCGTTGGAAGTCGAGCCGCCACGGGTCGAGCTCGCGGTCGGCGTCGCGATACCGGAACCGGACCCGTTGCCGGCCGGAGATCGCGGTGAACAACGGCACGAGCGCCGGGTCGGACGGCACCTCGGTGATCGGCGCCGTCGGCGCGCCGTCGGGTGTCGCCCCGCCACCGAGCTTCCAGAACGCCTCGGCGTCGTCGAGTCCCTCCAGACGGACCGCCAACGAGGCGAGATGGAGCGCGGCGAGCTCATCGGGGTCGAGGCCCGGATCGGTGAGGTAGTACTCCTCGGGCGGAATCCGGTAGCCGTCCACCGGCGGATCCGTCCCGGGCACCCGTTCGACCGCGAGCGGGATACCGAGGGTGCGCAGGTCGTCCTTGTCCCGTTCGAAGGTCCGCCGGAACGAAGGACCCGGCGGCGGGTACCCCTCGATCTGTGTCCGGAGTTCCTCAGCCGACAGCGGTCGACGGGTCTCGAGCAGGACCGCGGTCAGATTCAGCAGACGTTCCAGCTTGCTCACGCCAGGCCCTTACAACGACGAGATCAGGGTGTCGACCCGGGGGTCGTCATGACGGAACGGATCCTTGCAGAGCACCGTCCGTTGGGCCTGGTCATTCAGCTTCAGGTGCACCCAGTCGACCGTGTAGTCCCGCTTGCGGTCCTTGGCGGCGCGGATGAAGTCCCCGCGGAGCTTCGCCCGGGTCGTCTGGGGCGGGGTCTCGATCGCCGCGAACATCTCGGCGTCGGTGAGGGTCCGCTCGACGAGCCCCCGATTCGACATCTTGTTGAACACACCCTGGTCGTGGCGGACGTCGTGGTACTGGAGGTCGAGCAGCGCGACGCGGGGGTCGGCGAGCGTCAGGTCGTGGCGTGCGCGGAACTTCTCGATCAGGTTGTGCTTGATGACCCAGTCGAGCTCACGGTCGAGCGAGAACGGATCGCGCTCCAGACCCTCCATGACGTGTTTCCACATCTCGAGCGCCTTCATCTCGTCCGGTGGGAGCCCCTTCGTCTCGGCGTAGCGGATCGCACGCTCGAGGAACTCCGACTGGATCTCGAACGCCGAGGCCTCCCGGCCGTTGGCGAGGCGCACACGCCGCTTGAACGACAGATCGTGACTGATCTCGCGGATCGCCCGGATGGGGTTCTCGAGGGTCATGTCCCGCAGCACGACCGAGTCGTCTTCGACCATGCGCAGCAGGATCGCCATCGCACCGACCTTGAGATAGGTCGTGTACTCGCTCATGTTCGAGTCGCCGACGATGACGTGCAGACGGCGGAAGTGTTCGGCGTCCGCATGCGGTTCGTCGCGAGTGTTGATGATCGGGCGGGAACGCGTCGTCGCCGACGACACGCCCTCCCAGATGTGCTCGGCCCGCTGCGACACCACGAACATCGAGCCACGGGCGGTCGACAGCACCTTGCCGGCACCGGCATAGATCTGTCGCGACACCAGGAACGGAATCAGGATCTCGTTGTAGTGGGCCAGATCGTCGCCCCGCGTCGTCAGGTAGTTCTCGTGACAGCCGTAGGAGTTGCCCGCGGAGTCGGTGTTGTTCTTGAACAGGTGGATCGTGCCGCGGATGCCTTCGTCCCGGAGGCGTTCCTCGGCCGATTCGAGCAGCTGTTCGAGGATCCGCTCCCCCGCCTTGTCGTGGACGACGACCTCACCGATCGTGTCGCACTCGGCGGTCGCGTATTCGGGGTGCGAACCGACGTCGAGATACAGCCGGGCGCCGTTCACGAGGAACACGTTCGAGCTGCGCCCCCACGAGACCACACGGCGGAAGAGGTAGCGAGCCACCTCGTCCGGACTCAGGCGGCGCTGGCCGCGCAGTGTGCAGGTGACGCCGTATTCGGTCTCGATGCCGTAGATGCGGCGGGAGAACCCTTCCGGGCCGGCGGGCGGCACGTCAGGCGAGCAGCGACGTGATGTCGCCGTTCTCGAGGCGACGGAAGCGGCGACCATCGCCGTCCCGATCGAGCACGGCGACCTCGATCTCGTCGACGGTCAGGCCACGGTCCGGACCGGCCAGCGCGTCGATCGCCGCCCGCAGCGCAGCGCCGAGGCCCATGTCGGCCTGGACCGCACCGTCGAGGCGACCACGGATCGCTTCCGCGTCACCGCCGAGCACGGTCACGAGTGTCTCGTCCGACACCGAGCCGTCGTAGCGGATGTGGAAGAGCCGATCGCCGCTCTGTTCGGTGCCGACCTCGGCCACCAGGATCTCGACCTCCATCGGCTTGGCGTCGTGGGTGAACACCTGACCGAGGATCTGGGCGTACTGGTTGGCGAGCGCCTGGGCGTCGACGTCGTCACGGCTGTAGTTGAAGCCCTTGAGATCGGCGTGGCGGACGCCGGCGATGCGGAGCTGGTCGTACTCGTTGTACTTGCCGACGCCGGCGAAGGCGATGCGGTCGTAGATCTCGGAGACCTTGCGGAGGTTGCGGGACGGGTTCTCGGCGCAGATGAGGATTCCGTCCGCACACTCGATGGCGACGAGCGACCGGCCCCGGGCGATGCCCTTCTGGGCGTAATCGGCCCGGTCCTTCATGAGTTGTTCGGGGGCGACGTAGAACGGCATGTTCATGGTGAGGCTCCTCAGTCGCCGACGGAGTCGGACGTGGTCGAGCCGCCGTGGCGGACGGCGATGGCGTCGACGACGGCATCGAATCGCTCCGACACCTCCGCCTCGGCGAGTTCGGTGAACCCGTCGGCGGTGATCGTCGCCACGATCGGGAAGATGCCCCGCATCGAATCCGGCCCACCGGTGGCGGAGTCGGCGTCGGCGGCTTGGAACAACGACTGGATGACGAGCTCGACGACCTCGTCACGGGTCATGCCGGCACGCTGGCCCAGCTTGATGACCGTGCCGGCGTGCAGGCTGCCCGAGCCGGAGACCACGTGATCCTCCTCCTCGTAGCGACCACCGGTCACGTCGAAGGCCCAGAGGCGGCCCTTGTCCCGCTTCCGGTCGTAGCCGGCGAAGATCGGCACCACGGCCATGCCCTGCATCGCGGCGGGCAGATGGTTGCGGACCATGCCGGAGAGCTGGTTGGCCTTGCCCTCGAGCGAGAGCGTATGGCCCTCGACCTTCTCGTAGTGCTCGAGCTGGAGCTGGAACAGCTTCACCATCTCGATGGCCGGACCTGCCGCGCCGGCGATCGCCACACCCGACCAGCGGTCGGCGGCGAACACCTTCTTCATGGTGCGGTGGCTGATGAGATTGCCCGAGGTGGCGCGTCGGTCGCCGGCGATCACGACGCCGTCGGCGTACTTGACCGCCACGACGGTCGTGCCGTGGGTGATCTCGAGCTTGTCGGACGCGTCGGCCGGCAGATCGACCGGCCCCTGCCCGACGGATCGGAGCAGCGAGGCGAAGCTCGGGCCCGGATCCTCGGTGGGATGGAAGAGCGGAAGGGTCACGGGTTCGAGACTAGCGATCCGACCTCGGTGACTCTCCATCTTCCCCCAGACGGGATTACTCGCCGCCCTTCTGGATGTAGGACTTCACGAAGTCCTCGGCGTTCGTCTCGAGCACGTCGTCGATCTCGTCGAGGAGGTCGTCGATGTCGGACTTGAGGGCTTCGCCGGCTTCGGCGTCGACGGGTGCTTCCTCGACGACCTCGTCGTTGCGCTGCGGCGACGGCTTGCGGATCTGTTCACGTTCGGCCATCGGTGGCCTCCCTTCGTCCCCCGGGGAAGCCGGGCGGTGTGAGTGCGCTCAGTGTGTCACGCCGCGTCGTCGGCGCACAGGTCGGATGGTCGGCGGGGTACCGACCAACGTCCACGGATGACCGCCACGCCCGTGTCGCTCCGCATCGACGTTCTACGAGCCGAGCTTGGCCAGGAGGTCGGCGACGGTGTCGGAAGCGTCGAGCAGCTCACCCACGTGGGCCTCGGTACCCCGGCTCGGCTCGAGCATCGGCACCCGACGGAGCGGCTCGTCGCCGGTGTCGAACACGATCGAGTCCCAGTTCGCGGCGACCACGGCGCTCGTGTACTTCTGCAGGACCCTGCCCCGGAAGTACGCCCGGGTGTCGGTCGGTGGGGTCGTCTTGGCCGCCTGGACCTCGTCGTCGGTCGTGATCCGACGAAGCCCGACCTTGGCGGCGAGGCCCCGGCCGACCCGCAGGTCGTGGTACTGCAGATCGAGCGCCCGGAGGCGGTCATCGTCCCAGCCGCATCCGTGACGGGCCCGGAAGGCGTCGAACAGCCGCTTCTTGGCGACCCAGTCGATGCGGTCGGC
Organism: Acidimicrobiales bacterium; assembly: GCA_020629695.1. GTDB lineage: Bacteria > Actinomycetota > Acidimicrobiia > Acidimicrobiales > SZUA-35 > JAHDBV01. The sequence continues at coordinate 22,795 of JAHDCV010000025.1, forward strand.
GAGTGTCATCGGATCGGTGGCGAGTCCGTCGAGCACGAGCTGCCACTCGTCGAGCACGAGCCGACCGCTCCGCTCGCCGCCGACGAGATCGAAGCCGCGGGTCTCGGCCCAGGCGTGAGCCCGGGCGCAGAGGTCCTGCTGGATCTCGAGGGCGGTCATGGTCGAGCCGTCGGCCAGGGCCAGCGGCTTCGACAGCGTCAGGTCGTGCGACACGGCCCACATCGTCGGGACCGGGTCGTCGAGCACCGCGAGGTCGTCGAGCACGCCGTCTTCGAGCATGGCGAACACGAACTGGCTCGTGCCGACCTTCAGCAACGTCGCGGTCTCGGACAGGTTGGCGTCGCCGACGATCACGTGGAGGCGGCGGTACTTCTTCGAGTCGGCGTGCGGCTCGTCGCGGGTGTTGACGATCGGACGCTTCAGCGTCGTCTCGAGGCCGACCTCCTCTTCGAAGTGATCGGCACGCTGGGTGAGCTGGAACGGCACGTCGCCACCGAAGCCGGGCAGCTCGCAGCCGACCTTGCCGGCCCCGGTGAAGATCTGGCGGGTGACGAAGTGGGTCGTCGCGACGTCGATGATCCGACCGAAGGGCGTCTGGCGCTCGAGCAGGTAGTTCTCGTGCGTGCCGTAGGCGTTGCCCTTGCGGTCGGTGTTGTCCTTGTAGATCACGACCTCGGCGTCGCCGGGCAGCATCTTGTTGGCCGCCGCCATCGAGTCCCGCACGATCTCCTCGGCGGCCCGGTCGAACACGACGACGTCGCGGGCGCTCGTCACCTCGGGCGTCGAGATCTCCGGGTGGGCGTGGTCCACGTAGTAGCGGGCGCCGTTGGTCAACACCGTGTTGACGAGGTGCGTCTCGATCTCGGGTGGCATGGCGAACTCGGGCGAGAAGAGGTCGCGGGCGTCCGCGCCGGGCATCTCGTCGATGAAGTCCCAGGCGATCGGGCCGGTGTGGTCGTCGAGCGAGCCGACACCGGTCGCGACGTAGGCGTTGATCAGCAGCGACGACGCCGAGACCGGGTTCCAGTCGGGTGCGCCGCGCACGATGATGCCGTACTCGGTTTCGATGCCACAGATCTTCGGGACCGCCACGGGCCGCACCCTAGGCGGGTGGTGTGCCCGAACATCATCCAGGCCCGGCGAGGCCACCCGACCTCAGTCGAGCGGTTCGAGGCCGTCGAGGAACCAGGGCAGCAGCTCCCCGACGGTGGGATGGGTGTAGACGGCCTTGCGGAACGTCTTGTACGACTGCTCGGCGTACATGTACGGAGCGAAGATGTTGATGATCTCGTCCCCGCCGACGCCGAGGATCGTGACCCCGAGGAACTGTTCGGTGTCGGCGTCGACCAGGATCTTCACGAGGCCGGCGGTCTCGTCCTTCTCCCGGGCTCGGGAGATCGACGACATCGGGCGGGTCACACCCAGCACGTTGCGACCCGAGGCCAGCGCCTCCCGTTCGCTCATGCCGATCCGACCGAGGGGCGGATCGATGTACATGGCGTAGATCGGGATGCGATCGTCGATGTTGCGGTCGCCCTCCCCCGAGTAATGGTCCCAGAAGGTCTCGCCGTCGTTGACGGAGGTGTGGGTGAAGGCGCCCCGGCCGTTGACGTCGCCGACGGCGTAGATGTGGTCGACGTTGGTCTGGAGCACGCCGTTCACGCCGATGTAGCCCCGCTCGTTCGTCTCGACGCCGGCGTTGTCGAGCCCGAGCCGATCGCTGTTCGGCACCCGGCCGACGGCGAGGAGCAGATGGCTGCCTTCGATGACCTCGGTGCCGTCGGCGGTCTCGACGGTGACCTCGACGGCGCCCGACGCGGGTTGGGCGACGGCGGCGACCTTCGCGCTCGTCCGCACGTCGATGCCGCCGTCGGTCAGGATCTGTTCGGCGGCCTCGGCGACGTCGGCGTCCTCGCGGGGCATGAGCTGGTCGGCGGCTTCGATGACGGTGACCCGGGCTCCGAGGCGGCGGAAGATCTGGCCGAACTCGAGGCCGATGTAGCTGCCCCCGACGATCACGAGGTGCTCGGGCACGGCATCGAGGTCGAGGAGACCGGCGTTGTCGAGCCAGTCGACGTCGTCGATGCCGGCGATCGGCACCTTCAGGGGGCGGGTGCCGGTGTGGATCACGATCGTGTCGCCGGAGATGGTCTCGTCGCCGACCCGGACCTCGTGATCGGTGACGAACTCCGCGTACTCGGCGTAGAAGTCGGCATTGTCCATCGTGCGGAGCCATTGCTCCATGCCCGTGTTGTCGCGCATGGCGTTCATGCGGGCCATGACCGTGCCCATGTTCACCGAGTACTCCGGGATCTCGATCCCGAAGTCGGGCCCCCGCTCGGCCATGTGCGCGGCCCTGGCCGAGGCGACGAGCGTCTTGGTCGGGGTGCAGCCGTAGTTCACGCAGGAACCCCCGACCTTGCCGCCTTCGATGATGGCGACACGTTTGCCTGCCGCGGTGAGCCGGGGCACGACGGTGCCCGTGGCCTGTCCGGTCCCGATCCAGATGACGTCGTAGTGCAACATGTGTGAAGGAACCGGCGAGGACGGATTCTGTTCCGCGGCTGTCCGATCGAGGTGTCCGCATCGGTGCCGATCTCGTTGGATCACGGCGCACAGAGCCGCCAAGCTGCGTCCCATGTCCGATCGACGCGCCGCTCCCCGCCTCGTGCCACCGGCCGTGGCGGCGGGCTCGATCGGTGCGACCGCGCAGCCGGTGATCGAGTCGACGAACGGGCACGTGTTGCGGCCGCTGGTCGACGCCGACGCACCACGAGTGATCGAGGCGTTCCGCGACCCCGACATCCAGTACTACTTCTCCGCGTCTCCCGACCGGGCGTTCGCCGAGGCGTGGATCGCGGAACGGCGAGCGGCGTGGGTGGCCGAGACCAACGCCACGTGGGCGATCAGCGACGGCATCGACGGACCGCTGCTCGGTCGGGTGTCGTTGGACCTCGATCTCGCCGGCGGCGCCGGCGCCGTGGCCTACTGGATCGTGCCCGACTCGTCGGGGCGAGGACTCGCCGCCGCAGCGACACGATCGGTGGTGCAGTGGGCGCACGAGACCGGCCTCCATCGGGTCGCACTCGGCCACAAGCGCACCAACACCCGGTCCCGCCTGGTGGCCGAGCGATGTGGCTTCACCCTCGAAGGCACGCGTCGCGGGGCGGCCCGCCTGATCGACGGCCGCCACGACGCGTTGTTGTGGAGCCATCTGGACGGCGAGCCGGACCGGATCTCTGTCGGGGCGGGCGAGTTCGACTCCCCTCGACGGACAGCCCTGGTGTCGGGGCGGCCGAGGTCGATCTCACCGGATGGACGACTCGGCAACGGCCACCTGCGGGCCTGCCCGCCGGCGATCGCCCGAGGCACCATCTCGTCGGGGGCCCAACCCGACCTCGCGCCGGGTCGGGGTCTGCGGGCCCGACCCTTCGTCGCCGACGACGCCGCCCGGGTGGTCGAGGCGTTCGCCGATCCCGACATCCGCTACTTCCACGGACGCGATCTCGACCTCGAGGGCGCCCGTCGGTGGATCGACGACGCCCACCACGGGTGGCAGGCCGAGCGGGTCGCCAACTGGGCCGTGGTCGACGCCGACCGGCCGGACCGATTGCTCGGGCGCGTGAGCATGTCTCTCGCTCTCGCCGAAGGGCACGGTGAGGTCGGCTACTGGGTGCTGCCCGATGCCCGGGGGCGCGGCATCGCGACGGCGGCCTGTCGTGCGGCGACCGCCTGGGCGCACACGCTCGGGCTGTACCGGGTGGAGCTCGAACATCATCCGTCGAACGAGCGGTCCCGCCGGGTCGCCGAACGCTGCGGTTTCACCTTCGAGTTCGTGAAGCGCTCGCATCACCGCATGGTCGACGGCACGAGCGACGCGTGGTTGTGGAGCCACCTGGTCGGTGAAGCGGACCGGCCGCCGACCTAGTTCTTCGGCAGCTCCGAGAACGGGGTGTCCTTGGCCGGGCCGGGCTCCCGGGGCAGACCGAGGCCGCGTTCACCGATGATGTTGCGCTGCACCTGATCGGTCCCGCCGTAGATGGCGGGGCCGGGTGAGAACATGATGATCTCCTGCACGAGCGAGGCGAAGTCGCCCTTGGTCGCCAGCGTCGCCTCGGCGCCCAGCACACTGGCACCGAGCTCCCGAGCCGATCGGTACAGATCACTCATCATCAACTTCGAGATGTTGGGGCTGGCCGAGCTGGCGCCCTTCGTCCGACCGCGCATCGCCGTCAGGCGATTGACCTCGGCGAGCATCCAGAACTTCGTGAAGTCGTCCCGCACCACCGGGTTGTCGAGCCGCCCGTTCTCCCGAGCCACCTCGGCGAGACGGCCCCAGAACTGCAGATTCGGGGCCGGTACGCCCGACTCGCTCCGCTGTCCGGCCTCGACGACGTCGCCGGCCCGCTTGCCGAGATTGCCGATGATCGTGCCCGGGTTCGTGCTGGCGAGTGGCACGGGATTCGCGCCGAGCGACATGCGCTCGAACATGAGGGTGTCGTTGGCGACCCGCCAGCCTCCACCGTTCTCCCCGATGAGATCGTCCACGCCGACCCGGCAGTCGTCGAGGAAGACCTCGTTGAAGATCGCTCGGCCGGTCATCTCGGTGAGGGGCCGGACATCGACCCCGTCCTGGGCCATGTCGAACGCGAAGTACGAGATGCCGCGGTGCTTCGGCGCGTCCGGGTCGGTCCGGGCGATGAGCATGCCCTTGTTGGCGATCTGGCCGCCCGAGGTCCACACCTTCTGGCCGTTCACGACGAACTCCTCACCGTCGGCGACGGCCGAGGTCTGGATGCTGGCGAGATCGGAGCCGGCGTTGGGCTCGGAGAAGAGCTGGCACCAGGCCTCGGTGCCGTTGAGGATCGGCTTCACGTGCCGGTCGATCTGTTCCTGGGTGCCGTTGGCGGCGATCGTGGGAGCGGCGAGCATCATGCCGAGCCCGGTGGGCGGGCCCATGGCGCCTGCGTCCTTGAGGGCCGTGCGGACGGCGGTGTTGCCGGCCCGGTCATAGCCACGGCCGCCGGCGTTCTCGGGGAGGGACGGATGGCTGTAGCCGGCGTCGGCCAGTCGTTGCCACCACTCCCCGACGGTCAGATCCGGGTCCCAGTTCTGTTCGACCCAGGCGGCGGCTTCGGTGGCGATCTCGCTCATGCAGCGGATCGTAGATCGCGGGGTGCGACGTGCCGAATCTGGATGCCTCGAACGGCGCGGCCTTGACCGGCCCGAGTTGTGTCGATATCTTCAGACCTGTGCAGGTATCGACTTCGTCCACCTCGTTCCATCGCCGCACCGCGCCGGAACTCGCCGCGATCGAGGCATCGCTTGTCGATCTCGACACTGCGGCCGAGCTGGCATCGCTGTTCCGGCTGCTCGGCGACCCGACCCGGGTCCGCATGCTGATGGCGCTGCGCGACGCCGAGGAGTTGTGCGTCTGCGATCTCGCCGCGGTCGTCGGCACGAGCGAAACCAAGGTGTCGCAGGGGCTCCGACTCCTCCGCACCGCCGGCGTCGTCCGGAACCGACGGGAGGGACGCAACATCCACTACCGACTCGACGACGACCACGTTCGGACGTTGCTCACCGTCTCGGCCGAGCACCTGGAACACATGCTGCCGACATCGGCGGACACACCCTGATGGGCGCCGGACACGACCACAACCACGCTCCCTCCCTCGCCCGGGCCGGCGAGCGCCATCGCGGCCGCCTGACCGCGGCGTTCGCGATCATCGCCGTGTTCTTCGTCGTCGAGGCGATCGCCGGCGTGGTCTCGAACTCTCTGGCCCTCCTGTCGGACGCCGGTCACATGCTGACCGACGTCATCGGGCTCGGCATGGCCTTGGCCGCGATCCAGCTCGCCACCCGGTTCGAGCGGCGGGATCGGTCCGTGGCGACGGCACACACGTTCGGCGTCTACCGACTCGAGATCCTCGCCGCGTTCGTCAACGCCCTGTTGCTGTTCGGCGTGGCGATCTGGGTACTCGTCGAGGCCGTCCGGCGACTGTTCGAGCAGCCGGAGGTGCTCAGCACGACGATGCTGGTCGTCGCTGTGCTCGGCCTCACCGCCAACCTCGTGGCCTTCTGGCTGCTGCGGGAGGGTGCTGCGGAGTCGATCAACCTCGAAGGCGCCTACCTCGAGGTGCTCGCCGACACCATCGGCTCGGTCGGCGTGATCCTCGCCGCTCTCGGCGTGCGGTACCTCGGCTGGCAGTGGCTCGATCCGGTCATCGGTGCCGCGATCGGGCTCTGGATCCTGCCCCGTACGTGGCGTCTCGGCCGCAAGGCCGTGCACGTGTTGCTGCAGGCAGCGCCCGAACACGTCGACCTCGCCGCTCTGACCGCCGACCTCGAGAGCATCGACGACGTCACCGACGTGCACGACCTCCACGTCTGGACGCTCACCTCCGAGATGGACGCCGCCTCGGCCCACCTCATGACGGTCGACGGGGCGGATGCCCATGCCGTCCTGGATCGAGCGCGGGAGATCCTGCACGATCGATTCGGCATCGATCACGGCACCTTCCAGGTCGAGCCCGAGTCACACGAGGGGTGCCACGACGCCACCTGGTGAGCAGTCGGCTCAGCCGCCGCGGTGTTTGAAGCTGTCGCGACGGAAGCTGTAGAGCGCCTCGGGGTCGACGGCGACGTCGATCACCGCCGGCTTGCCACAGGCGAGGGCCGCCTCGATCGCCTCGCCGACCTCGGCCGTCGTCTCGGCCCGGAACCCGGCACCACCGTAGAGCTCGGCGATCTTGTCGAACGGCGGCGACGACACGTCGGCGCCGATGTAGCGGCCGTCGAAGAAGTCCCGCTGGTACGCCTTCTCCGCACCCCAGCACTGGTTGTTCATCACCACCGTGACCGTGTTGATCCCGTGGTCGACCGCGGTCGAGAGCTCCGACAGCGTCATCCCGAAGCCGCCGTCGCCCATCAGCGAGATCACCGGTCGATCCGGCATCGCGAGCTTCACACCGAGCCCGGCGGCGAACGAGAAACCGACGAGACCGAAGTCGAGCGGGGTGAAGAGGCTCTTCGGGTGCTCGTAGATCAATGCGTCGGTCGCCTGGAGACACATCGTGCCGGCGTCCATCGTGATGGCGGCCTCGGCGGGAATCGCACGACGAAGGGCCTTGAAGAGGCCGGACGGTTGCAGCGGCGTCGTCTCGACCGCGGCGGCGTCCCGCTCGGCGAGGAAGGTCGCTCGTTCGGTTTCGAACTCCTGCATCCAACGGAACGCCGCGCCCCGCTGGGCGCCGGCCGCCACGGCCTCGCAGAGCTGGCGGGCCACGGTCGGCGCGTCACCCCAGATCCCGATCTCGACATCGAAGAAGCGCCCGATCGCAGTCGGCTCGATCTCGACGTGGATGATCTTCGCCTCGGGGTTGAGATTGTCGTGGGTGTAGAACGTCGAGTTGAAGCCGAGGCGGGTGCCGAGTGCGAGGATCACGTCGGCCTCCCGCACCAGCCGGGAGGCCACCGGGTTCCCGCGCGGCCCCATCTGGCCGGCGTTGCGGGGATGCGAGGCCGGGATGGCGTCGCCATGACCGGGTGAGGTCGCAACGGGGCAACCGAGCGCATCGGCGAGCTCGAGCACGACGCCGTGCCCCTCGGTGTCCTTGGTCCCGCCACCGGTCACGATCACGGGCCGATCGGCGGCGGTGAGCAGAGCCGCCGCCTCGGCGATCAGCGCCGCATCACCCGCCGGCATCGACTGGTTGCGGTAGCGCTTCGGTGTCCGACCATCCGTGACGGGAGTCTGCGCCGACAGCACATCCCGCGGCAGGTTCACCTGCACCGGACCCTTCCGGGGCGACTGGGCGACGCGGAACGCCTCACGCATGATCTCCGCGACCCGATCGGCGGAGGGCACCGTCCACGTCTTCTTCGTGATCGAGGTGAACAGCGCCTGCTGGTCGACCTCCTGGAAGGCGTCTCGGTACACGTGCCCCGAGGCGAGCGAGCCGGCGATCGAGACGACGGGCGAATACGCCGCCTTCGCCTGGGCGAGGCCGGTCACGAGGTTGGTGGCGCCCGGACCGTTCTGTCCTGCGAGGATCACCCCGGTCCGCCCGGATGCCCGGGCGAACGCGTCGGCCATGTGGGTGCCGGTCCGCTCGTCGTGCACACCGATGAACGTGACGTCGTCGGCGTCATACAGGGCGTCGAACATCTCCATCGTGGCCGAGCCGATGAGGCCGAACACGTGGCTGACCCCCTCGTCCCGGAGGGCCGCGACCGCGGCCTGTCCGCCGGAATGGGTCGGTTCGGTCGACGGAGTCGAAGCTGGGTCGGTCATGTCGGGGAACTCCCGGAGTCGGTCTCGGGGCGAGAGATGTCGGATGAGTCGCCGGTGTCGAGTGCTCGGAGAAACGCCACGACGGGTCGGCAGAAGGCGGCGGGATCCTCGAGGATCCCGAGGTGTTGGCGGTCGGGCACGATCGTGCACGGGCAGTCGTCGAGTTGGCCGGCGATGGCCTCGGCCATCGCCGGGGTGGACCCGCTGTCGTTGGCGGAGGTCATCACCATCGCCGGGACGTCGAAGTGCAGCGACGGCTCGGTCAACTCCACGACTCCGTTCGCCAGCACCCAAGCGGCATCGGCGTAGCTGCCGTGGTCGACGCCGTGGCGCCAATGGGTGACGAGATCGATGACGTCGGGTCGATCGTCGATGAAGTCGGCGGTGAACCAACGACGGATGGCAGCGTCGAGCGTCGAGAGCGGATCGCCGTCGCGCACCGCCGCTGCCCGATCTTCGACGAGTGCCTGAGCGTCGGGCCCACGGTCGTGGGGCGAGTTGAGCACGGCGATCGAGGCGACCCGCTCGGGTGCGTCCAGCACCACCCGCCGGTTGATCATGCCGCCGATGGAGAACCCGACGAGATGACCGGTGTCGGCACCCACGGCGTCGAGCACCTCGACCACCTGCGAAGCGAGGTCCGCCAGGGTGACCGGCCGGCGAGCCGGGTCGACGGGACTCGATCCGCCGTGTCCGAGCAGGTCGTAGGTGACGGTCGGCCGGTCGACGAAGAACGGAAGCGCCGTGTCCCACATGTCGCTCGAGAGCCCGAGGCCGTGGATCAGCACCGTGACCGGCTCTCCCTGTCGAAGTTCGGGTCCATGCACACGAAACGCCGTGCCACCCGGGGTTCGTCCGACACGATCCCCCTCCGCCACGTCCGACGATCCCGCGGGCAGATCGCCGTCGGGCGTCCGGTCAGACACCGGCCGGGTTCTCGACATCGCCACCCATCTCGGCCAGATCCTGGTAGCGGTTGCCGATCCGGTGGTGGGGGTTGCCGCCGATCGACGCGCCGAGCCCGATGATGATCTCGTCCTCGGCCGGGGCGTCCGGCACCGTCACGTGGATGGTCTGATAGTGCGACCGCTGGCCACCGTCGTCTTTGTGCATCAGCGGGATCATGATCGGGCAACCCGCGGCGCCGCGGGTGTTGGTGAAAGCCAGGTAGGTCTTGGCGTTCACCGCCTCCCGATACTGATTGCCGAACCAGAGGGTGTGGGTGAGCGCCTGGGCGTGTTCGACCTCACCGCCCATGCCGGTGACCGAGACCTTGCCGTAGCCCTCGACCGCGGTGGTCTCGGGTGTGGCACCCTCCGGGCCGTCGGCCGCGGCGAGCACCATGTCGGTGAGCAGCTTGCCGAGCACGGGCGCGTGCGACCGGATCTCCGGCCGGAGGTTCTCGACGAACCCGCGACCGAACCATGGGTTCCGGATCACGGCGAGCGCCGTGATCAGTCGCGTCGGCTCCTCGAGCGGCGTGCCACCCTCCTCCATCGTCGTCTGGACGATGGTGAGCGTGCGCCGAATCGTGGGCAGGGCGGCGGGGTTGGGTGTGGCGTTCTCCGTCACAGGGACCGTCTTTCAGACTGCGACGCCGGCATCCGCCGACGACGTTGCGAACCGGGGCATGACCTCGTCGATGAACAGCTCGAGCGAGCGTCGCTGGGCGCCCATGTCGAGCCCCATCGAGGCGTAGTAGATGAACGCGTCGACGCCGATCGACTCGTACTGGCGGAGCTTGTCGACCACCGTCGCCGGGGAACCGAACATCAGGTTCTCCTCGAGCATCACGGGGTCGACACGAACGTTGCCCTCGAGCTCCTCGAAGGGGATCCGGTCGGGGAAGCCGTTGCGGACCTCGCCCTTCTTCAACATGAGGTTGCCGAACATGCCCAACACGTTGCGGATGGCGTCCATCGACGCCGCGCGGTCGGCTTCGTTCTCGTAGACCGCGGTGTGACGCATCATGGCGAACCGGCCCGACCAGTCGGGGTTGTGGGTCGCGATCGCCTCGTCGAGTTGTGCCCGGTACTTCTCGGCCTCGGAGAACGGGTGGGTCAGCGGCCACGACATGACGTGGCAGTCGTGCTGCACCGCGTGATCGAACGTCGTCGGCGACCGTGCGGCGACCCAGAACGGCACGTCGGCCTGGACCGGCTTCGGGCACGACGTCGCCGTCGGGAACGACCAGAACTCACCGTCGTGATCGACGTCGCCGGCCCACAAGGCCTTGACGAGCGGCAACATCTCGCGCATGTACCGGTGACCGTCCGACTGGGCGAGGCCGGGCTGCATCCGGTCGAACTCACGCTGGTAGGCGCCGGAGCCGAGGCCGAGTTCGAGACGACCGCCGGACAAGACATCGACGAGGGCGGCCTCACCAGCGAGACGGATGGGATGCCAGTACGCCGAGTTGGCGACACCGCAGCCGAGTCGGATCCGATCGGTGTGGTCGGCCCACCACGTCATCAGGTGGAACGGGTTCGGGGCGATCGTCATCTCGAGTGCGTGATGCTCGGCGGCCCACACGATCTCGAATCCCGCCCGGTCGGCGAGCTGGACCATCGCGAGGGTGTGGTCGCGCACCGCCCGGATGTCGGTGGTGTCGTCCATTCGCTCGAGGTTGATGGCGAGGTGGAACTTCATCGAAGGATCCTTCCGAAGCGATGCTCAGCGGGGCACGAACGGGTTGGCGATCGGCTCGTCGGAGGTGTTGATCCACACCGTCTTCGGCCGGGTGTAGTCCCGCATCGCCTGGAGTCCGGCCTCGCGGCCGTAGCCCGAGCCCTTCACCCCGCCGAACTCGGCGATCGGCGAGATGACGCGGTAGGTGTTGATCCAGACGATCCCGGCCCGGAGACCTCGGGCCATGCGGTGCTGGCGGGCGCCGTTGGCGGTGAAGACACCGGCGGCGAGCCCGTGTTCGGTGTCGTTCGCCAGCGCCAGGGCCTCGTCCTCGGTCTCGAAGCGCTGGACGGCGACGACGGGTCCGAAGAGTTCGGTGTCGACGATGTCGAGGTCCTGGCTCGGGCATTCGACGATCGTCGGCTCGAAGTACCAGCCCTCGAATCCCCCGGGTCGGGCACCGCCGGTGCGGATGGTCGCACCCTGTTCGACGGCGCGGGCGACCTGGGCCTCGATGTGGTCGAGCTGGCCGAGCGTGCAGAGCGGACCCATCTGGGTGGTGTCGTCGCTCGGGTCCCCGATGGTGATGCCTTCGGCGAGTGCGGTGAGCTTGTCCAGGAACTCGTCCGCGATGCCGGACTGCAGGTAGAGGCGGCTCCCCGCGACGCAGCTCTGACCCGCGGCGGCGAAGATGCCGGCTGCCGAGGCGTTGACGGCGGAGTCGATGCCGCCCGGCGTGTCGGCGACATCGTCGAACACCACGAACGGCGACTTGCCGCCGAGCTCGAGTGAGACCTGCGCGAAGTTCTCGGCCGAGTTCCGCACGACGTGGGACGCCGCGACAGGACCGCCGGTGAACGCGATCTTCGCCACCAGCGGATGGGTCGTGAGCGCACGTCCGCACACCTCACCGTGACCCGTCAGGATGTTGACGACCCCATCGGGGATGCCGGCTTCGGCGATCAGTCGCCCGAAGGCGAGCAGGGGCTCCGACGCATGCTCGGAGGCCTTGAGGACGATGGCGTTGCCGGCGGCGAGGGCCGGGGCGACCTTCGTGGCCGTCAGGAACATCTGGGAGTTCCAGGGGATGACGGCCGCCACGACACCGACCGGCTCACGGTCGGTGAACACGAACAGGTCGGGTTTGTCGACCGGAAGCGTCTCGCCGGAGATCTTGTCGGCGGCCCCGGCGAAGAAGTGGAAGTACTCGGCGATGTAGGTGGCCTGCCACCGTGTCTCCGCCAGCAGCTTGCCGGTGTCGGCGGTCTCGATCCGGCCGAGCTCTTCGGAGGCTCCGGCCATGAGGTCGCCGAGTCGGCGGAGATGGCGACCACGTTCGGTCGGCGTCATCCGGGCCCAGGGACCCTCGGTCATGGCCCGGTGCGCGGCACGTACCGCACGGTCGACGTCGGCTTCGGTCGCCTCGGGGGTCAGCGCACGCGGTCGGGCGGTCATCGGGTCGAGGCTCGCGAAGCTCGCACCATCGGAGGCGGCGACCCACGCGCCGTCGATCAGCATCTGCTGGGTCGGCAGGTCGATCACTGGGCGGTCTGTGACATCGGTCATCGTCTCGGACCCTATGCCGAACCGGAACTTCGGGAAAGCGAATGTTTCTGGACGTTTGGTTCAGAATCATCGAATCTGTGGTGGCACCCGCTGCAGCACGGCGGCGGCAGCCGCAGCAGGGAGCACCCCGTGAACCTCGAACTCCTCACGACCTACCTCGCCGTCCTCGAGGCGGGCGCCCTCGGGCGGGCGGCCGAGGAGCTGCACGTCTCGCCCTCGACCGTGACCACCCGCATCCAACTCCTCGAGAGCGAACTGGGCCAGACGTTGCTGGTGCGGGATCGCAGCGGTGTCGTGCCGACCGCAGCAGGGGCCCGTCTCGTCCGCCACGCCGAGACCATGGTCGGTCTCTGGGAACAGCTGCGGTCCGAAGCCCGACTCGCGCCCATGATCTCGGCTGCGGTCAACCTCGGTTGCCAGCCCGATCTGTGGCCGGGATTCGGCCGGCCCCTCTTCGACCAGCTCCGGATCCAGCACCCCGAGACCGCCGTCTCGGTGAGACTCGACGACCCGGCGTCGCTGGCCGACCGACTGGGTCGGGGTACGTTGGACGCGATCGTCACCTGGGACAAGCCGAGCGGCGACGTCGCCGACCAACCGCTCGGCGAAGACAGACTCGTCGTCGTCGCCGATCACCCCGACACGCCGACCGCGTTCGACCCCGGCTACGTCTACCTCGACGCCGGCGCCGAGTTCGGACGCTGGCATGCGGAGACCTACGCCCACGCGGCGATCGCCCGACTGAGCTTCGATCGGGCTGCGCTCGCCGTCGATCACGTGCTCACCCACGGCGGCTCGACGTATGCACCGCGGTCGGTCGTGGCCGCCGATCTCGCCGCCGGCCGACTCCACGAACTCGATGCACCGGTGTGGCTCGTCACCGCTCGGCTCGTCGCCAGCTCGGATGCGGCTGCGAGCTGGCCCTGGTGGCCGACGGAGTGAGGCGAGTCCCGAGTCCGGACTCGGCACCGGACGACGGCCGGCACGACGCCCGACCCGGGCGACCTGCGGATGCGCCGCCGGTCAGGAGCGGCGGATGAGCGCGAGCACGTCGTCGACGTAGTCGGCGACGGCGTCGACGGCGGCACGGTCGTCCACTCCGCCGATCTCGCCGCTCCGGATCGCGAGCGCCCGATCGATGATCGTCCGATGGGCCGGCAGCTCTGCGGCGATCCAGCGACCGGCACCCGACTTCGAGATCACGTCGCCGGTCCGGATCGTGAAGAGCAGACGAGCGACACCGAGCACCGTCCAGGCGGTCATCTCGGACGGGAACTCGGTCCGTGTCTCATCGGTCAGTGCCGACCGGATCTGCTCGCCGACACCGGACCAGTAGGTCGCCGCATTCTCCCGACAGAACGATCGGACCGCATCGAGGTCGGCGGTCACGCCCAGCGACGCAGCGGTGGGCCCACGCACGGCGCGGCCATGGCGGGCGAGCGTCAACCAGGTGACCGGGTGCAGCTCGAAACACTCGTCATCGAGATGGAACGCACCGTCGAGTGTCCACGGCCGAGGATCCATGATCGCCGCCGGCGCACCCGCGAGATCGTCGGCGAGGAGCCGAGGGCCGTCGATCGTGGTCCCGAGCTCACCGGCACCGAACCGATCGTGGGCCGACCGCAGCGCGGCGACGGCGTCGTCGTCGATGCGATCGACGAGGACGATCACATCGATGTCGGAACCCGGCCGCCAGTCGTCCAGCACGGCGGACCCGACGAGGATCACCCCGGTCAGGAGGCCCGGCGCGACCTCGTCATGCACGGCCATCCAGTGCTCGAGCGCACGAATCACGGGAGTCGGTGTTGGCGACGACATGGCGACCAGCCTCGCGGCTGCGGATCCCGCCGCGATGTCGGGTCCTTGCTGGAGCTCGAGCGAACCCGTGACGCCCAGCGTCACGGGGTCTGAGGATCTCGCTAGAGGTACTGGCCTGTGGCGACCTGTTCGATCGAGCGGCCGCCCGACTGATCGCCGCCCATGCCGCCACCGACCAGGGTGCGGACATAGACGATGCGTTCGCCCTTCTTGCCCGAGATCTTCGCCCAGTCGTCCGGGTTGGTCGTGTTGGGCAGGTCCTCGTGCTCGGCGAACTCCTGGGCGACCGAGGCCACGAGGTCCTCGGCCTTGATGCCGGTCTCGCCGCAGTCGAGGAAGCGCTTGATCGCGAGCTTCTTCGACCGGCGGACGATGTTCTCGATCATGGCGCCGGAGGAGAAGTCCTTGAAGTACAGGATCTCCTTGTCGCCGTTCTGGTAGGTCACCTCGAGGAACTGCGAGTCCTCTTCGGTGGAGTACATGTGCTCGACCGCGGAGTCGATCATCCGAGCGATCGCCGCGTCGGCGTCGCCGTCGGCGGCCTCGATCTCGGAGGCATGGATCGGCAGGTCGGTCGTCAGGTAGCGACCGAAGATCGAGCCGGCCTGGTCGGTGCCGGGGCGCTCGATCTTGATCTTCACGTCGAGGCGGCCCGGGCGGAGGATCGCCGGGTCGATGAGGTCCTCTCGGTTGGAGGCACCGATGACGATCACGTTCTTCAGGGTCTCGACACCGTCGATCTCCGCCAGCAGCTGTGGCACGATCGTCGATTCGATGTCGGACGAGATGCCCGATCCACGGGTCCGGAACAGCGACTCCATCTCATCGAAGAACACGATGACCGGGAAGCCCTCTTCGGATTTCTCCCGGGCCCGCTGGAAGACCATGCGGATCTGGCGCTCGGTCTCGCCGACGTACTTGTTGAGCAGCTCCGGGCCCTTGATGTTCAGGAAGAACGAGCGGCCACCGGTGTCGACCCCTGAGGTCTCGGCGACCTTCTTGGCGAGCGAGTTGGCGACGGCCTTCGCGATCAGGGTCTTGCCGCAACCGGGCGGGCCGTAGAGCAGGATGCCCTTCGGTGCGGGGAGGTCGTACTCGGCGAACAGGTCGGGGTGGAGGAACGGCAGCTCCACGGCGTCCTGGATCTGTTCGATCTGGGCGTCGAGGCCACCGATGTCGGCGTAGTCGACGTCGGGAACCTCTTCGAGGACGAGATCCTCGACCTCGACCTTCGGGAGCTTCTCGACGACCACCTGGCTCCGGGGGTCGAGCAGGAGCGAGTCGCCGGAGCGGAGGCCGACACCGATCAACGGCTCGGCGAGATCGACGACGCGCTCGTCGTCGGTGCGGCCGACCACGATCACCCGGCGGCCGTCCTCCATGACGTCCTTGACCGTCACGACCTCACCCGAACGCTCGGGCTGACGCACACGGACCACGTTCAACGACTCGTTCAACACGAGCTCCGCACCGACGGTCAGCTCCGACCGGTCGATGCCGGGATGCACCTCGACGCGCATCTTGCGCCCGGAGGTCGAGATGTCGACCGTGTCGTCCTCCTCGTTCGCTCCGAGCAGGGTGCCGTAGCTCGACGGCGGCTGGGTCAGCTTGTCGACTTCCTCACGCAGGGCCGCGATGTGGTCCCGCGCTTCGCGGAGGGTGTAGGTCAGCTTCTCGTTCTGGGAGACCGCCTGGGCGAGCTGCCCCTTGGTCTCGAGCAGTCGTTCCTCGAGCGTGCGGACGCGCTTGGGCGCGTCCTGCAGCCGGCGCCGGAGGGTGACGACCTCTTCCTCCATCACCTTGAGTTGCTGCTGGAGTTCGGCCATGCCGCTCTCGTAGTCAGCCAGCCTGCGTTCGTACTCGGAGCTGTTGACGGCACGACCTCCTGGGTGCGCATCCGGCCTGGATCAGGCCACGAAGTGACCCTACTCCTCGTGTCGGCGGGAAGGAGAACGGTTCAAGCGACTGTTCCACGCTCGCAATCAGCCGGCACCGACGGCGTCGATGACGAAAGCGAGGACACGGGCCTCGTCCCGCCAGGCGTCGTACCGTCCGGTGACCCCACCGTGCCCGGCCTCCAGATCGGTCCAGAGCAGCACGGGAGCCGTCCCGGAGGTCTCGTCCCGCAGCCGGGCGACCCACTTCGCGGGCTCCCAGTAGCCGACCCGCGTGTCGTGCAGACCGCCGAGTGCGAACACGGGCGGATAGTCGGCGCCGGCGCGGATGTTCTCGTATGGCGTGAACGAGCGGTACCGCTGGTAGGTCTCGACGTCGGCGGCCGGGTTTCCCCACTCCTCCCACTCGATGGCGGTGAGCGGCAGCGAGTCGTCGAGCATCGTGTTGAGGGCGTCGACGAACGGCACCTGGGCGACCGCGGCGCCGACGCAGGTCGGGTCGAGGTTGAGCACCGCACCCACGAGCAGACCGCCAGCGGAGCCGCCCCGGAGGCAGATCTGACCCGGCTCGCACCATCGGTCGGCCACCAGGGAGCGGGCGCAGGCGACGGTGTCGGAGAACGTGCGCGCCTTGTGCTCCATCTTGCCGTCGAGGTACCACTGGCGGCCCATCTCGCCGCCGCCCCGGACGTGGGCGATCACGAACGCGAATCCGCGGTCGAGCAGGCTGAGCCGGGCCACCGAGAACGACGGGTCGATCGAGACCTCGTAGGCGCCGTAGGCGTACAACAGCAACGGCCCCGGTCCGGCCGGGCGATCCCGACGGCTGACGATCGACATCGGGATCCGGGCCCCGTCCTCGGCCGTGGCCCAGAGCCGCCGGGTCTCGTACTGCTCGGCGTCGTAGCCACCGAGCACCTCCTGCTGCTTGAGCAGCCGCCGCTCGCCCGTGGCGAGGTCGAGCTCGAACAGCGACGGGGGCGTCACCATCGAGGTGTAGCCGTACCGCAAGGTCGTCGCGGCCGGGTCCAGGTTGATGCCCGACCACACCGTCGACACCGGCTCGGGCTGCTCGACCGGCTCGATGCGACCGTCCTCGAACCACCGGATCCGCATCCGGGTGACCCCGTCGGCACGCTCGTACAGGACGAGGTGGGTGTCGAACACGTCGACGTCGTTGATCGTCACCTCGGGATCGGCGGCGACGAGGTCGATCCAGCCGGGCGACCCCGGGTCCGACGGCGAGGCCGTCACGACACGGAACGTCGGAGCATCGAGGTTGGTCAGGATGACGAGGCGGCCGTCGTGATGGGCGACCGAGTACTCGACGTCCTGCACCCGGGGGGCGACGACGAACGGCGCGGCGGCCGGGTCGGCGGCATCGAGCAGGTGCACCTCGTCGGTCACCGCGGAGGAGCAGGCGATGTGCACGAAGGCGTCGTCCCGGTCGCGCCCGACCCCCAGGTGGAAGCGGTCGTCGGGCTCGGCGAACACGAGCTCGTCGGTCGTCGGGTCGGCGCCGATGCGGTGACGCCAGACCTCGTGGGGCCGGTTCTGGTCGTCCGGGCGCAGGTAGTAGAAGGTCCGGTTGTCGGTGCAGAACGCCGAACCGGCCGCGAGATCGGTCAACACGTCGGCGTGGGCCTCGCCGGTGTCGAGGTCGGTGATGCGCAGCGTCATCCGTTCGTCACCCGTCAGATCGACACCCCAGATCAGGGTCGAGTGGTCCGGCGACACCTCGAAGATCCGGACATCGCAGAACCCGCTCGGCGACTCGGCCGCCAAGGCGTTCTCGTCGAGCAGGATCTGCTCGGGGCCGTCGTCGGGGCGATCCGCGGGTCGGCGGCAGTGGATCGGGTAGGCCAGCCCTTCCTCGGTTCGGGTGTAGTAGGCCCAATCACCGTCGATCACGGGCACCGACAGGTCGGTCTCCTGCACGCGGGAGCGGATCTCGCCGAAGAGTGTCTCCCGGAGTTCGGCCAGCGGCTCGAGCACCGCTTCGGTGTGTGCGTTCTCGACCTCGAGGTGGGCCACGACCCGATCGCGTTCGGCCCGACGGATCCAGTCGTAGTCGTCCACGACGGTCTCGCCGAAGAGCGTGCGCTCCACGGGTTCCTTGGTGATCGACGGAGCCGGGATGTCTCGACGCATGGCGAGAGGCTAGGAAGGCCGCATGGCTGAGCCTCGTTCCTTTCCGCAGTCGGTCTTCACTCCCCCGCCGGGAGCGTGTCAGATGCTGCTGGTGCGTCATGGACAGTCGGCGCCCTACGTGGACGGCGAACCCTTCCCGCTGCGCGACGGGCACGGCGATCCGCCGCTGTCGCCGTTGGGACGGCAACAGGCCGATCGTGTCGGGGCACGGCTCGCCGGTGAACCGTTGCAGGCGATCTACACCTCGACGCTCCAACGCACGCACCAGACCGCGGCGCCCACGGCGTCGGCGTGTGGCCTCACGCCGACCGAGCTGTTCGACCTGCGGGAGATCTTCCTCGGCGACGCCGAGGGCGGCCTGTTCCGCCAGTGGAGTGCGGACGATCACCCCGCCGTCGTCGAGATGCGTCGGACCGGCGACTGGGGAGCCATCCCGAATGCGGAGACCAAGGCCGAACTGGTGACCCGGGTCCGCCGGGGGCTCGAGGGCATCCGCGACACGAACCCGGATCGATACGTCGCGGTGTTCGTCCATGGCGGGGTGATCGGCGCGGCGATGGCCATGGCCGCGGGCGTCGACGCCGTCACGTTCGCGGGCAGCCGGAACGGTTCGTTCTGCCATCTGGTCGGCCTGGCCGACGGGTCGTGGGTGGTGCGGTCGTTCAACGACGCGAGCCACATCGGGACCATCACGACCGACGACGCCGTGGACTGACCCCGAGCGTCGGTGGCGCCGCACAGAAATCGTCGGAACAACCACCCACAGACCAGGATCCGCAGACCACGTAGGGTACGGTGCTGTCCACTCGGGGTGGTCGAATCCGACTGCACGAGGGCTCAAAACAGGCGATGGCGGATCTTCTCTGGGAACGACGACAGAGCGTGGCGGCGGCCATGCTCCTGGCGGCGGCAGCGCTGCTTGCGTTGCTCGACGGTCTGACGCGCCCCGACCCGGGGGCTGAACCGCTGCTGTTCGTGCTCGCCGGGGGCCTCGGGCTGGCCGCCGTCGCTCTGCCGACGGTGTTGCGGACCCGGAGTGGCCCCGGCTGGCCCTTCGTCGCACCGCTCCTGGTCGTGGCCGCCATCGTCGTCGCCGTCCTGGCGGCGGGCTCGGCCTCGTCGACCCATGCCGCCACGGGGCTGGCGCTGCTGGCGGGCTTGGTCTCGGTCGCGATCGGGATCGCTCTGCCGCCCGGTTCGGCCCTGTTGTTCGCCCCCGTCCTGGTCGCCGTCGCCGTACTCGCCAACAGGAACGACCCCGACGAGGTCACCCTCGCACTCGCGCTGCTCGTGGTACCGGCCGCCGCACTGGTCGGCGAACTGGTGTCGGCGCTGCTCCAGCGGGCCGAGCGTGAGCAACTCCCCGACGCCGACCACCGCCGTCTGGAGCGGCTGAACCGGCTCGAGGAAGGCCTGCGCGGGTTCCGCCTCCCGGCCGACTTCCGGCGGGCCTGCTACGAGGTCGCCGCCGCGGCGAATGCGACCTTCGACACCGATCGAGCCACGGTGGTCCTCCGCCATCCGTCGGGGAACCTCGTGTCGGCCTCCGTCGGCGTCGAGATCCCGACCGAGCAGCTCGACGCGATCGGCAGCCTGATCACCCAGGCCGTCCGCGGCGGTGAGCCCGCCATCGTGGGGGTCAACGGCGACGGACTGCTGGTGCTGCCGATGAGCCGGGAGGGGTCACCCGACGGCGCCGTCGTCTGTGGACCCGTCGACACCGATGACCCGGAGTTCACCCTCGATCTCGCCCGACTCTTCGAGGGCATGATCCGCATCGACCAGCTCACGGTGCTCGCCGAGCTCGAGGCCGAGGTGAGCCGCGACGCACTCACGGGCCTCGGCAACCGACGCCACGGTGACGCCCTCCTCGCCTCGCTCACCCCCGGCGACGCGATCGTCCTGCTCGATCTCGACGGGTTCAAGGCCGTCAACGACACCTACGGTCACTCGGCCGGCGACCAGGTCCTCCAGCTGCTGTCGGGCCATCTGCGGTCGACCTTGCGTGACTCCGACACCTCGGCCCGTCTCGGCGGTGACGAGTTCCTGATCCTCGCCCGACAGTCCTTCGCCGACCCGTCCGCCGTCGCCGACCGTGTGTTGGCCGGCTGGCGGACCAAGGAGGATCGCACGACCCTGTCGGCCGGCGTGGCGATCCACGAGGCCGGCTCGACCTCGGCCGAGACGTTCGAACGGGCCGACCGGGCGCTGTATTCAGCCAAGGCCGCGGGCAAGAACCGGGCGGTCGTCTACATGTCCGAAGTCGACGAGGACGAGGACTGAGCCCTAGATTCGGGTCATCTCCGACGACCTACAAGGGGCCCGGCCGTGACCGATCTCGCCGAACCGACACCGGATGTCAACCTGCAGGGACCGGCGCGACGCCTTCGTCCCGAGACCTTCGACTCCGTCGAAGCCGAACGCCTCCACCTGAAGCAGCGCCTCGCCGCCGCCTTCCGGCTCTTCGGCCGATTCGGTTTCGACGAGGGTGTGGCCGGCCACATCACGGTGCGGGATCCCGAGCACACCGACCGCTTCTGGCTGAATCCGTTCGGAGTGAACTTCAAGC
The DNA here is from genome assembly GCA_020629695.1 of Acidimicrobiales bacterium. Classification (GTDB taxonomy): domain Bacteria; phylum Actinomycetota; class Acidimicrobiia; order Acidimicrobiales; family SZUA-35; genus JAHDBV01. Next base: position 43,718 of record JAHDCV010000025.1, read on the forward strand.
ACATCCGGGTGTCGGATCTGATCTGTGTCGACCACCACGGCGAGCTCGTCGAGGGTGAGGGCATGGTCAACCGTGCGGCATTCGCGATCCACTCCCGGGTGCATGCCGCCCGCCCCGACGTCGTCGCCGCGGCGCACGCCCACTCGGTCTACGGCAAGGCATGGTCGGCGATGCGCCGGCCGCTCGATCCGCTGACCCAGGATGCATGTGCGTTCTTCGACGACCACGCGGTCTTCGACGACTACACCGGCGTGGTCCTCGACACCTCCGAGGGTGATCGCATCGCCGAGGCGCTCGGTGACCGCAAGGCCGCCATCCTCGCGAACCACGGCAACCTGACCGTCGGTGGTTCCGTCGACGAGGCCGCCTGGTGGTTCATCACGATGGAGCGGACCTGCCAGGCGCAGCTGCTCTGCGAAGCCGCCCGTACCGCGCCCATCCCGATCGACGACGAGATCGCGAAGCTGACCTATTCCCAGGTCGGATCACCAGCGGCGGGCTGGTTCTCGTTCCAGCCGCTGTACGACATGATCACCCGCGCCGAACCCGATCTGTTCGACTGAGTTCGGGCGCTCGGCGGGCCGACCGCCGAGGGTGTCTCAGGCTTCCGCGACGAAACCGAACGGCAGGGTGACCTCGCCGTCCTCGATCGTCGCGCCCGGGTTCAGCTCGATGATGCGGGCGTCGACGGAGTCCTTCACGCCGGCGAGCGCGAGCACGTTCAGCACACCCTGGCCTTTCTGGAGGATGTCGATCAGCTCGTCGCCCGTCTGCACGAGCACCGAGGTCTGGCCCGAGATCACGATGTTGGCCGAAGCGACGTCCTCACCGAGCTGTTCGCGAAGGTAGTGGAAGACCTCGCGCACCGACTCGAGCCGGATCCCGGCGTCGAGCAGCGATTTGATGACCTTGAGTTCGAGCAGATCGCGGTAGCTGTAGAGGCGGCGGCTGCCGGATCCCTCGGCTTTGGCCACGGACGGCTTCACGAGGTCGGTGCGGGCCCAGTAGTCGAGCTGGCGGTACGTGATCCCGACGATCTCGGCGGCGCGCTTTCCGGGGAAGTGGACGTCGACAGCCATGGGTGGCTCCTCAGGATCGACCGCGTCGTGGTGACGTCGGTGAAATTACACCAGCAGGGTTCATCACGGAACGTAGTCACACGACCGCGACACGTCAACGACCATTCGCGCGAATTTCGCGCGGTCCGCGCGAGAAGGCGCACGGAACGGGCCACGAGCAGCGTCCGATGTGAGGTGGTCCGGCGACCGGACGGGTTGGTAGCGTGCGCGCGTGCACCCCACCGAGGCGCTGCTGCGTGACCATCTGGGCGATGCGCTCGAGGTGACACGAATCGAGCCGATCACGGGTCGCGGTGTGTTCTCGATCGTCGAACGGTGCCACCTCCGCGGGTCCGCCGCGCCGGCTGCGACCGTCGTCGTCAAGCGGCCGACCGACGGCCCGAACCATCGAGCCGCACTGGACGGCGGCGCGTATCGGCGGGAGGCGCTCGCCTACCGCGAACTCGGGGAAGTCCTGGACGGTCTCGGCCCGGCCTGCCACGCGACCGTCGATCACGACGACGGCGGGATCACGTTCGTCCTGGAAGACCTCGAGCGATCGGGTCGCGCCGCCGACCAGGTCGTCGGCCTGACCGCGGATGACGCCCATGCGGTGCTCGACACGCTCGCTCGCTGGCACCGCCGAGGTGCCGAGCTGGATCTGGCCGGCCTGGACGTCCGCCGATCGACCCCGTCGCTGATTCCGCTGGCGGCTGCCACGGCGGGGCTCGATCGTCTGCCCCCGGGCGAGCGAGCGGTGTTCGCCGCGCTGTTGGAACGCGCCCCCGCACTCATCGAGGCCTTCGATGCCCGGTCCGACATCACCCTGTGCCACGGCGACCCTCGGGGTGACAATGTCGTCATCGTCGATGACCCGTCGGGAGCGGAGGCGCCTGCCCGGCTGCTCGACTTCCAGCAGCTCGCCGTGCAGACCCGAGGGGCGGATCTCGCCTGGTTGCTCGCCACCAGCCTCGATCCCGACGTTCGTCGGGCGCACTGGAGCGGCCTCATGGGCGCCTACAGCGAGGCGACGGGGCGCCCCATTCACGAGGCCGAGGAGGCGACCCGGATCGGCACGCTGCTTCCCGGACTCGCCGTGCTCCTCCTGGTGCAGCGGGAGGTCTCCGACGGGCGCGGGCGTGCGATGGTCGCCCGTTCCGTCGAACGGATCTCGGCGATGGTGGCGGACCTCCTCTGAGGCCCGGCCGATCAGCTCTCGCTGCCGAAGTCCTCGGGGGTGACGTTGTCGAGGAACTTGCGTAGCTCCTCGACCATCTCTTCGGTCTCGTCGGCGTCGTCCTCTTCGATGATGCCCGCCTCGTCGACGAGGGCTTCCTCGGCGAAGATCGGCATCCCGGTGCGGGCGGCGAGCGCCACGGCGTCCGATGGACGGGCCGAGATGACCACGACGTCGCCGACGCCGGACCGGAGGTAGAGATCGGCGTAGAACGTGCGATCGCGGAGCTCGGTGATCACGACCTGTTCCGGCGTGGCGCCGAGCTGATCGATGGTCTCCACGAACAGGTCGTGGGTCATCGGGCGCTCCGTCTCGACCTCCGAGATCGCGAGGTCGATGGCATGGGCCTCGGGTCCGCCGATGTAGATCGGCACGACCCGATTCGGCTCGGACCGCTCACGCAGCAACATGATCGGTGCGTTCGTCGGTACCTGGATTCGGACCCCGACCAGCTCCATCTCGATCGTCATGCCCGTACCGTACCGCCGCTCGCCACGCCGTGACGGACGCGTCGTCAGCCCGGTGGGATCAGGGTGTTGACCGCCCGATCCATGAGCAGGCGGCGGAGTTCGTCGGATTGCTCCCGGAGCTCCGCGACCATCGCCCGACCCTCGACCCGCGACGCGGCGTCTCGTTTGGAAAGAGCCGGGCCGGCGAGTTGTTCGAAGAGGCCGACCTCGCGGTCGACCGAGAGCCGGAAGGGGCGCAGGTGTCGTGGATCGAGCCCCAGCTCGCCGAGGCGGCCCACGACGCGGAGCACGTCGAGCGCGTCGGCGCCGAACAGCATGGCCTGACCGGCCGATCGGCCCGTCAACAGCCCCGCCCGTTCGAGCTCCCGCACGGTGGAGATCTCGACGCCGGCGGCGGTGGCGAGGTCTTCCCGTGTCATGACCAGGTCGTCGCTCGTCGTGATCGACGCCGCGTCATCCGCGACGCTCGGGTCGGTGACGTCGGGCTCGACCCGGTCGGGTTCGGCCCGGACGACGGTCTCCTGCTCCACAGGGGTGCGCAACCGCTCGTCACCCGGCCAGTCGACGGGCCGATCGTCGGCTTCGGCCGCTTCGCCGGCGTCATCGTCGAGGTCGACGGTGCCGGCATCGTCGATG
>JAHDCV010000025.1:47218-53602 GCA_020629695.1 Acidimicrobiales bacterium
CTCTCGACCGCGTCGTGCTCGACCGCACGGCGGTCGGTGTCGTCGGGGGTGAGATCAGCCGTCGGCTCCGCGGCGACCGATGAGGCCGTGGTGGCCGGGGCGTCCGGCGACGTGTCCACGCCCGCCGCCTCGGGTTCGACCGTCGGTGACACCGGTGCGATCTCGAAACTCGTGACCTCGCCGCTGTCCAGGCGGGCCTTGATCACCTTGAGCGGCAGGTAGTGGTCCCGTTGCTGGGCCAGAATCCATCGAAGCCGGTCGAGATCGTCGCGGTAGAACCGGCGATAGCCCGAAGGCGTCCGCTCGGGATCGATCAGACCCTGCGACTCGAGGAAGCGGATCTTCGAGATCGTGACGTCGGGAAACTCGTCGTTCAGGAGGTTGAGCACCTCGCCGATCGACCAGTGCCGACCCGACATCACTCGTCGTCCTCGAGCTCCATGAAGACGAGCTTGAACTTCCCGATCTGGAGTTTGTCGCCATCGGTCAGGCGGGCCGAGTCGATCGATTCGCCGTTGAGATACGTGCCGTTGAGCGAGCCGAGATCGGTCACCGTGTAGCCGGTGTCGTCACGCACGATCTCGACGTGACGGCGCGACACCGTGATGTCGTCGAGGAGCACATCGGCCTCGGGGTGACGTCCCACGTGCACCGAGTCGGTGTCGAGCAGGATCCGACTGCCACGCTTCGATCCCTGGCGAACGACGAGCATGCCCTCGACCCGCCCCGACGACGCGGACAGCGGCGGGACCTCGATCGTGGGATCGTCGTTGGTCGCCCGCAGCTGCGAGCCACACTTCGCGCAGAAGTTCGACCCGAGGGGGTTGTCGTAGCCGCAGGCCTCGCAGGCGTTGGCCACGTCAGCTCTCGGTGAGGGCCGAGTAGGCCTCGGCATCCATGAGCGACTCGAGTGCGGATGCGTCGGCGATCTCGACCACGCAGATCCAGCCTTCGCCGTACGGGTCGCTGTTGAGCTTCTCGGGAGTGTCGGCGAGGTCGGCGTTCACCTCGACGACCGTGCCCGAGACCGGGGCGAACAGATCGGAGACGGATTTGGTCGACTCCACTTCGCCGAAACCCTCGCCGGCGCTGAGGTTCGCACCCTGCTCGGGGAGTTCGACGAACACGACATCGCCCAGGGCGTCCTGCGCGTAGTCGGTGATGCCGATCGTGACACGAGTGCCTTCGACGCGAACCCACTCGTGGTCGGTCGAGAAGCGGAGGTCGGCGGGAATGTCCATGCCCCCGAAGCTACACCCTCGACCGCCCCTGGAGGGTTGAGTCGAGCGCCCTGTTCACGATCCGGCGATCCGGGTCGCTCCGAACGCCCTCCGGGCTTCGGGGGTGTACTGGAAGATCAGGGAGAAGTAGCCGTACGCGATCCCCGGGACGGCACACAACCAGGCGAGCACCTCGCAGATCTCGGCGTAGCTCAACGTCGAGGCCCCTCCCAGATAGAGCGGGAGCGCGAACATCATCAGGAACGTCGCGGTCTTGCCCTCCCACGTGACCGAGAAGGGTTCGGCTCCGAGTGCGGCGAGCACGACGGCGGCGAGCGCCACGATCCCTTCTCGCACGAGGAAGAGGATCGCCACGTACAACGGGACCGAGCCGTCGATCAGCAACGACGGCACGACGACGAGGAACATCAACCGGTCGACGGTCGGGTCGAACACCGCGCCGAACTCCGAGACCTGGTCGAACCGGCGGGCGAGCCAGCCATCGACCCAATCGGTGGCACCCAGGCCGCCGAGCAGCCACGCCGCCGCTGCCCGGTTGTCCCGCCCGAACAACAGCCAGAGGAACAGCGGGATGCAGAGCAGTCGGGCGAAGGTGAAGGCGTTCGCGTAGGTGAACAGATCGCGTCGGTCGAATTGGATCAGCGGCACGTCGTCCCCAACGGGCAGACCTCGGGGGCCGGTCCGACGAACAGGGTCACGCCGACCTCCCGATCGTCGAACGTGATCTCGAATCCGGCCTGCGACATGGTCTGGATGTAGTCCTCCCGGTTGAACTCGTCGAGCGGGATGTCCCGGTCGACCAGCAACACGGCGTTCACCCGGTTGACGGCCCGGGCCGCGATCGGCGGGCCGGAGGAGTCGAGTTCGTAGAGCCACCGCCGCTCGGACAGGGTGACGAGTGCCGACGGCGACGCCGAGACGGCGATGTGTTCCTCGAGCTGTGACGCCGCGTCGATGATGGCCACGTCGGTGGCGTCACGTTCCGACCACGCCCACGGGCGGGTGTAGACCGAGGCCGGCGACGAGGCCACGAAACTCAACAACGACGCGGCCACCAGTGCCTGGAGCACCCGGATGTCGAGAAACACCCGGTCGACGCCCATCGAGCCGAGGCGGCGCAGCGCGTGGGTCGACGCGATCATCGTGAACGCGAGCAACAGGGCCGATCGCTCCGAGAATCCCGTGTTGCCCGACGCGTCGACCACGAGGAACAGCCCGGCCAACGGCAGCGCCGGCGCGACGTGCCGGAACGACAGCAACGGCAGGAACAGCACGGGAGCGAGCATCGACACGACGAACAGCAGGTTCTGCTGCGCGAACAGGTCCTGCACGAACTCGACCGGGTTCGTCACGACCGTCACGACCACGTCGGCGAGTGAGTCGCCATAGGCGCCGTAGCCACCGGCTCGGGCCGTCGAGTCGGAGATGATGGGTTGGGCCACCAGGAGCCATCCGAGGGCCCAGACTGCGCCGACACCGAGCGTCCAGAGGCCGGCCCGGCGCTCACCGTCGCCCAGGAGGATGAACCCCCACAGTGCGAGGGCCAGACCGAGGTCGGCTCGTGCGAGCAGCACCACGGCCACGAGTGCCCAGTAGACGACCCACCGTTTCGTCGCTCCAGCCCAGGCGAGGCCGATGAAGGCGGGCACGGCGAGCACCTCGGGGTGCACGTCGTCGAGTGCGAGCGAGTGCAGCGCCGGATGCAGTGAGTAGCCGATGATCAAGGCGACCGAGGCGCCGATGCGGAGATGGGCGACCTGGCGGGCCAGGAACCACAGCGGGACGACGGCGGCACCGAGGGCGACGGCTTGGGCGAGCACGAGCAGTTCGACGGCGGGCAGCACGGTGGCCACGAGGCCGAGGGGATACAGCACGAACGCCCAGTGGAGTTCGACGACGTTCACATCGGTACCGAACAGGCTCGCGTCGGGTCGGTACCCCTCCCCCAGCAGCCAGATCGCCTGGGAGTAGCCGGCCAGGTCGAGCCCGGTGTCGAGCGATCGCACCCGGGCCACACCGAGAGCGAACAGCACCGCGGTCAGGGCCATCGACACGACGGCGGGAATCCAGCGATCACCCCACTGTGCTTCCAGCCGGGCCTGCATCCGGACGATCCAGCGCTCGGTCCGACGTCGCATGGGCGACACGGCGGCGACCGATCGGCGGGCGACCGCCGGGGCGCGGCTCATGCTCGCCGCATCTCCTCGATCAGTTCGGGACCCTTGTTCCCGACCCGGTTGACCGCGGTCGACACCGGATGGAGTCGGAGCAGACCGTCGGGGGCCGAGACCATCAACGAGGCGACGTCGTCGGTGCCGTTCGTCGGATCGAGCCAGCGATCCCACGACGACGGCGGCACGAGCACCGGCATCCGGTGGTGGATCGTCGACATCTCCTGGTTGGGTGAAGTGGTCAGGATCGTGGTGGAGATCAACCAGTCGACCTCGGCCGGATCACGCCCGTCCGCCTCGGCGGCGGCGACCTCTGCGGGGTCCCGCCACGCTTCCCACAGCCCCGCGAACACGAGTGGTTCACCATCGCGGTGCTGGATGTACCAGGGCTGCTTCTGCTTCTGCCCTTCGATCGGTTCCCACTCGTAGAAGCCGTCGGCCGGAATCAGGCAACGCCGCTTGGACAGCGCCCGCCGGAACGCTGGCTTCTCGGCTGCGGTCTCGGCCCGGGCGTTGATCATGCGGGAGCCGATCTTGCGCTCCTTGGCCCAGGACGGGATGAGGCCCCAATGCAGGCGCTCGAGTTCCCGGTGGCCGTCGCGGGCCCGCACGGCGGGCACGGCGTTGGTCGGCGCGACGTTGTACGACGGCTCGGCCTCGACACCGGGGCCGAGTGCGGCCTCGAAATACCGGGCGAGCTCGTCGGGCGGGGATGCCGACACGTAACGACCACACATACGGACCCCGACGGTAGTCGGGCGCTGGGCAAACGATCCCGGCTGGGACGTTCCACCCTTCACCGTGCCCGGTGGTTCCCGGGATTCTGGTGCGACTCGCAACAACGCTTCTGTCGAAGGACTCTCGATGCAGCACCACCCGCACACCTCACGGCGACGCCTCGGCGGCGCCGCACTCACCGTCGTCGCCATGCTGGCCACGCTGCTCACCTCGGCGCCGGCCTCGGCCGAGCCGCCGACGTCGAACACGCAATGGAACGTGGCCGGCCTCGCCGACACCGACCAGGTCGCCGCGGTTCCGCTGAAGGTCCGGGCGATCGCCAACGTCGGCGACATCGTCTACGTCGGCGGTCGGTACACGACCGTGACCGGCCCGAACGGCGAGCAGATCAGCCAGCCGTTCCTCGCCGCATTCGATCGGGCGTCGGGCACCTGGCGCTCCGATTTCCGACCGACGCTCGACGGCGCGGTCTACTCGATCGTCCCGGCAGCGGACGGCCAGAGCCTCTTCATCGGTGGCGAGTTCAGCTCGATCAACGGCGCCGCCACCGGCACCGCCGCCCGGATCGGCCTCGACGGCAACCTCCGCACCGCGTACGACATCGGCGCCACCGGGGCCGGCAAGAACTACGTGCATGATCTCGAGATCGACGGCGATCACCTGATCGTCGGCGGCGAGTTCCGCACGGTCGACGGGGTCGTGCAGCCCCGGCTGGCCCGCATCGCCCAGGCCGACGGCTCGATCGACACCACCTTCGACCCGGCCGTGACCGGTGGGGCCGTGTGGGCCGTCGAGGTGTCGGATTCCTTCGACCGCATCTACCTCGGTGGACAGTTCCAGTCGGTCAACAACGACGGCTCGCAGCGTTCGTTCGCCGCTGTGGACCGCAGCGGCGACCTCCAGTCCCCCGGCGGGTTCGTCCTCGAGGACTACGAGGCCTTCCAGGGCGAGATGATGAACGCCTTCGACCTGATCGAGACCGGCACGTCGGTGATCGTCGCCAACCAGTCGAACACCCTGATCGTGCTCGACAAGTCGTCACTCGAGATGAAGCACTACTTCTTCGGCGAGGACTTCCGTGACGTTCTTCCGTACAAGGGTTCGGACTACCAGGCGATCGGCGCCGTCGGCGGCCGGGTCTTCGTCGGGACACACATGCGTTGGACGGGCACACCGCAGCAGCGCAACGGCAACGGCCACGTCGACAGCCGTGACGTCACCCGTCACGAGGTGAACGTGATCCTCGAACTCGACGGCGCCGGGAACCAGCAGGACTCCTTCCTCCCGATGCCCCTGACCGGTTCGGTCTGGGAGATCGCCGATGTCGGCAACGGCTGCTTCTGGTTCGGCGGCAACAACCTGGACGTGCAGGGTGTGACCGATCTCGGCTTCGGTGAGATCTGCCTCGCCTCGGCCGATCCGCTCAACCGCTCGTTCGGCCCGTTCGACAACGCCTACGACTACGCCAACCAGCAGTACCTGGACTTCTTCGGTCGCTCCGGTGATGCCGAGGGCATCCGCTTCTGGGCAGAGCGCACCGAGGGTGACGCCGCCAAGGCCGACGATGTGCTGGCCGAGCTGATGCTGCAGCGTGAGGTGCAGAACCAGCGCCAGATCATCCGCTTCTATCTGGGTCTGTTCGACCGCACGCCGGACATCGACGGTCTCGCCTACTGGACGGGTCAGCGCAACGCCGGCGTCTCGCCGACCACCATCGCCGACGGCTTCCTCGCCTCGGACGAGTTCGCCGAGCTGGTCGGCACCGTCGACAACCGTGAGTTCGCCCGCCAGGTGTATCGCCGGGTGCTCGACCGGGAGCCGGATGCCGCCGGGCTCGACTACTGGACGGCGCAGCTCGACAACGGCCTTCCCCGTGAGGACCTCATGATCGGCTTCACCGAGTCGGCGGAGTTCATCGCCAGCACCGACGCCCGGGTCTCGGTGACCGTGGTCTACGCCGGCATGCTGCGCCGCCTGCCGGACGCCGATCGGGAAGCGTTCTGGACGAGCCGAGTCGGTGCCACGGGCGACGCCCGGGAGCTGATCGCGACGATCTTCAACGGCGACGAATACCGCAACCGCTTCGACCGCTGATCGAGTGACAAAGACGCCCCGATCCTGATCGGCCGGGCTACGCTCTCAGGCCTTCCGGGTTGTGGCGCAGTCTGGCAGCGCACCTGACTGGGGGTCAGGGGGTCGGGAGTTCAAATCTCCCCAACCCGACGGAAAAACCC
>JAHDCV010000100.1 GCA_020629695.1 Acidimicrobiales bacterium
GACCGGGCAGCCTGCCCGAACTGCGGGCGAAGATCCGTCGCCGCGACCGACCGGACCTCAGCGCTCACCCCACCGCTGCACGGGACACGGCCCGGTTTGAAACGGTCGTGAAACGGTCGGTTCGTCATCGTTGCGGGCACAACCGAAGCAACCCGGCCCATATGGAGTTGATCATGACCCCGGAACCCCTCGCTGCCCGATCGGCGCTCGTGCGGACCCTCAGCGCGGTCCTCACCGTGGCCGCCGTCGCAGTTGCGTTCGCGTCACCCGCATCGGCGAAACCCGCCAAACCCGACACCGGCGGCAACGGCGACACTGCCGAGGTCGCCGCCACCGTCGACTGCGACGGTGGCACGGTGCTGGTCACCTCAACCGAACACCCCCTGTCCAACATCGCGATCGAGTACGCCGACGGCACCACCGTCAAGATCGAAGATCCCTTCGACCAGGTCGACGCCAACGGCGACCCGATCAAGGTGTTCGCATGGCCGATCGATCTCAACCTCGCCGACCTCGACAGGCTGGTGGTCGGCGTGTCGGTCAAGGCCGGCAACAACGGCGAACGCGGCAAGAAGAACCGAGGCATCGGCGAACACGTGCCCATCGACGCCAGCGGCTGTCTCATCGTCGACACCGACGGTGACGGCATCGCCGACGACCATGACAACTGTCCGACCGTCGCCAACGCCGATCAGGCCAACAACCTCGCCCATCTCAGTATCCCCACCGGCGACGCCTGCCTGTACGTCGACTTCGACAACAACGGCGTCAACGACCTCGACGAATACACCAACGGATGCATCGTGGTGTGGCATGACGGCGCCACCGAACCGGTCATCCTCCTCGGCCAACACGCCAGCTACCCGACGTTGTGTCTCACCACCGCCCCCACCAGCGACCTCGGACCCAACACCGCGATCGCGTTCCACCACGGCGACCCTCGAGGCGCGGAAGCGAACGCCGAGGAGGGGGCGAACAACACCGCCATCGCCATCAACACCGGCACGTTCGGAGCGCTCGGCGCGTATGCCCGAAACGGGGACAACAACACGGCCACTGCCATCGGCAGCGGCTCGATATCGGTCGCACAAGGCGGGGACAACAACACCGCAACCACCATCGGTGACTTCTCACAGTCGGTAGCGATCGGCGGTGACGGCAACACCGTCACGGCCACCGGAACCAGTGCAACCGCGTCGGTGGACACTGGAAGCCGCAACACCGTCACCGCCACGGCAACTCGTCTCCTGACAAGCGCTGAGGTGCGCCGCGGCGACGACAACACCGTCACGGCAACCAACTGTTCTGCACTCGTCGACTTCAGGAGTTCCCAAACGCTGACGTGCGACTGACCTTGTGACCTCGGAGCTGGACTCGACCAGCGCCCGGCCCGACCACAACGACCTTTTCGCTCCTCAAGGGTTCTTTCGCGGCTTAGTTCCGCAAGATTGAGGAACGACCTCCCCCCTGGTTGTGTCGGCGGTCACGCGGCGCAACGCGCGCTGTGTGGACGTACCCGGGGAGGGAACATGAAACGATCGTTGCTGAGGCTGCTCGGCCTACTCCTGGCATTCACGCTCGTCGCTGCCGCATGTGGCGACGACGACGGTGCCGCTTCGAGCGATGCCGACACCGCGACCGAGGGCGACTCCGGCTCAGACAGCGACTCTGACGGTGGGTCCGACGAAGCCTCGAGCTTCTCGCCTGGTTCGCCGGAGTGTGTTGCGCCCGCTGACGCCGGTGGCGGCTGGGACTTCACCTGCCGATCGATCGGACAGCTCTTCGAAGACATCGGCCTCACCTCCAACGTCGTGGTCACCAACCAGCCCGGCGGTGGCGGCGGCGTCGCCTTCTCCGACATCGCCGGCAACCGCAACGACAACAGCGACCTCGTGATCGCCGCCTCGCCCGCGACCGCGATCCGTTTCGCCCAGAACCAATACGCCGGCCTCGAAGCCGACCAGTTCCGCTGGATCGGCGCCATCGGCGCCGACTTCGGCGTGGTCGCCGTCCCCAACGACAGCGAGTTCGAGACCTTCGACCAACTCGTCGAAGCCGTCCAAGCCGACCCCGCCTCAGTCGTGTTCGGCGGTGGCTCCCCCATCGGCGGCCAAGACCACTTCAAGGTCCTGCTGCTGTCCCAGGAGCTCGGCATCGACCCCGCCGCCATCCCATGGGTCGCCTACGACGGCGGAGGCGAAGCCCAGAACGCCCTCCTCGGCGGCGAGATCGCAGTGGCGACCCTCGACGTGTCCGAGACCATCGGCAACGAGAACCTCCGCATCCTCACCGTCATGGCCGAAGACCGGGTCCCCGGCATGGACGACATCCCCACCACCCGAGAACTCGGCTACAACACCATCTTCCCGATCTGGCGTGGCCTCCTCGCCCCCGGTGGCATGACCGACGACGCCTACGACTTCTGGGTCGACGCCCTCGGCCAGGTCGAAGCCTCCGACGAATGGGCCGCCGCCCGCGAAGAGAACGGCCTCAGCCCACTCCGCCTCCTCGGCGACGACTTCCAGAGCTTCGCCCTCCAAGCCGTCACCGACTTCCGCAACCTCTCCGAACCCTTCGGCCTCGTCGCCGACTCTGACGGTGGGTCCGACGAAGCCTCGAGCTTCTCGCCTGGTTCGCCGGAGTGTGTTGCGCCCGCTGACGCCGGTGGCGGCTGGGACTTCACCTGCCGATCGATCGGACAGCTCTTCGAAGACATCGGCCTCACCTCCAACGTCGTGGTCACCAACCAGCCCGGCGGTGGCGGCGGCGTCGCCTTCTCCGACATCGCCGGCAACCGCAACGACAACAGCGACCTCGTGATCGCCGCCTCGCCCGCGACCGCGATCCGTTTCGCCCAGAACCAATACGCCGGCCTCGAAGCCGACCAGTTCCGCTGGATCGGCGCCATCGGCGCCGACTTCGGCGTGGTCGCCGTCCCCAACGACAGCGAGTTCGAGACCTTCGACCAACTCGTCGAAGCCGTCCAAGCCGACCCCGCCTCAGTCGTGTTCGGCGGTGGCTCCCCCATCGGCGGCCAAGACCACTTCAAGGTCCTGCTGCTGTCCCAGGAGCTCGGCATCGACCCCGCCGCCATCCCATGGGTCGCCTACGACGGCGGAGGCGAAGCCCAGAACGCCCTCCTCGGCGGCGAGATCGCAGTGGCGACCCTCGACGTGTCCGAGACCATCGGCAACGAGAACCTCCGCATCCTCACCGTCATGGCCGAAGACCGGGTCCCCGGCATGGACGACATCCCCACCACCCGAGAACTCGGCTACAACACCATCTTCCCGATCTGGCGTGGCCTCCTCGCCCCCGGTGGCATGACCGACGACGCCTACGACTTCTGGGTCGACGCCCTCGGCCAGGTCGAAGCCTCCGACGAATGGGCCGCCGCCCGCGAAGAGAACGGCCTCAGCCCACTCCGCCTCCTCGGCGACGACTTCCAGAGCTTCGCCCTCCAAGCCGTCACCGACTTCCGCAACCTCTCCGAACCCTTCGGCCTCGTCGCCGAATAAGCCGAAGGACGACAGAGCCGTGACGGCCACACCTCACAACACCCCGGCCGTCTCCGCCGACGGTCACTCCGCCGCCGCCCCCACGAGGGCCGGCGGTTGGAGTGACCGAGCGCTCGGCCTCGTGTGCCTCGGCATCGCCGTCTGGTACACGTTCGAAGCCCGCACGTTCGACGGCACCGCCTTCGGTTCCGGACCCGTCGGGCCCAAGACGCTGCCGACCGGTATCGGAATCCTCTTCGGGGCGCTGGCTCTGTACCTGATCGTCAGGCCCGATCCGAGTCCGCGGTGGCCCACGGCCAGCGCCGGCTGGCAGATCGGGCTCGTGGTGCTCAGCTCCTACATCTACGGCCGGGTCATGGAGCCGATCGGCTTCATCGCCGCCAGCGCAGCGATGACGATCGTGATCGGACTGCTGTTCCGCGCCCCGCCCAAGGCGCTTTTCCCGCTCAGCCTCGCGTTCCCGATCGTGCTCGCCTACGTCTTCAACAACTGGCTGGAGCTCCAGCTCCCCGACGGCTGGTGGGGAGGGTTCTGAGGTGATCCTCGCATTCAACATCATCGACGGGTTCCAGAACGCGCTGACCCTCGAGAACATCGCCCTCGCGCTGGTCGGCTGCCTTCTCGGCACGCTGATCGGCGTCCTGCCCGGCATCGGACCGATCACCGGCGTCGCCATCCTCTTCCCGATCACGCTCACGTTGGGGCTCGACGATGCCGCCACACTCATTCTGTTGGCCAGCGTCTACTACGGCAGTCAATACGGGGGCTCCACGACGAGCATCCTGCTGAACGTGCCCGGCGAAGCATCGTCGGTGGTCACGACCCTCGACGGCTACCAGATGGCCAGACAGGGCCGGGCCGGCCAAGCCCTCGCCATCAGCGCCATCGGCTCGTTCATCGCGGGCACGGGCTCGGTGATCGGGCTCATGCTCTTCGGCCCACCACTCTCCGAGGTGACGACCCGGTTCCAGTCACCCGAGAAGTTCATGGTCGTCGTGCTCGCGTTCGCGACGGTCTCGAGCCTCGCCGGCAAGAACATCTTCAAAGGCCTGCTCGCCGTCACGTTCGGCGTGATGCTGGCCACCGCCGGGACCGACCTGCAGTCGGGGGTGATCCGATACACGTTCGGCGAGCTGAAGCTCCAGGAAGGCATCGACTTCGTCATCGTCGCCATCGGGCTGTTCGCTGTGAGCGAGGTCCTGACGTTGCTGGAGGACACCGTTCGAGGTGAGAGCGTCGTCTTCCAGAAAGCGGAACGGATCTGGGTCACGTTCAAGGAGTTCACTTTCTCCCTCGGAGCGATCATCCGGGGCAGTGTCATCGGCTTCTTCGTGGGCCTGCTTCCCGGGACTGGCGCCTCCGTGGCCGGATTCATGTCCTACGGGCTCGAGAAGCGGATCTCCGACACCGACGAGACCTTCGGCAAGGGCGACATCCGAGGCGTGGCCGCGCCGGAATCCGCCAACAACGCCGCGGCCGGGGGGTCCCTCGTTCCGCTACTCACGCTCGGCATCCCCGGATCCGGCACCACCGCCGTGCTGCTGGGAATTCTCATCTCCATGGGCATTCGACCCGGATCGGGCAACGTGTTCGCCGACTCGCCCGAACTGATCTGGACACTGATCGCGTCGATGTACATCGGCAACCTGATGCTGCTGCTGCTCAACTTCCCGTTGGTCAAGCTCTTCGTCAAGATCCTCGCGATCCCGCCCTGGTTCCTGATGCCGATGATCCTGGTGATCTCCTACATCGGCGTCTACTCGGTCAACAACAGCGGACTCGACATCACGATCATGACCTTGTTCGGGGTGCTCGGCTATCTGTTCCGGAAGATCGAGGTGCCGCTGGCACCGATCCTGATGGGCCTGATCCTCGGAGACGATCTCGAACAGAACTTCCGACGAGCGCTCGTGGCCAGTCAGGGCGACTACCTGACCTTCACCGACGGATGGCTGAACATCGTGTTGTTGCTGATGGCGGTCGCCGTGCTCTTCCTCCCCCAGATCCTCAGCCGCATGCGTGGCTCGAACATCAGCGACGAGTTCGCCGACGCCAGCGCCGAAGTCTGACCGGATCGAACCCGCCCGGCGATCGGCACCGGATCGGCCATCGTGGTCGACCTGGCCCGCCGGAGCGCTCTGAGAGCGGCGTTCACGCGTCGATGCGTCCGTGCTTCTCGCTGCGTCTCTCCTCGTCCTCCCATGGGAG
Source organism: Acidimicrobiales bacterium (assembly GCA_020629695.1). Classification (GTDB taxonomy): domain Bacteria; phylum Actinomycetota; class Acidimicrobiia; order Acidimicrobiales; family SZUA-35; genus JAHDBV01. Next base: position 5,727 of record JAHDCV010000100.1, read on the forward strand.
GGTGACCGGCCGCTCACACGAGCTGAAAGCGATGGCGGGGTCGCCCCGGAGTGCCATAGTCCTGGATGATGACAGCCTCGCCGGCGTCGGCCAGGTGTCGGAGGTAGCGCCGCACGCTGACGCGGCTGATCCCGGTCAGCTGAGCAACATCGTCGGCGGCGAGCGCGTCGGCGGCATCGGTCAGCGCACCGACGACGAGCTCCATCGTCTCGACAGACAGGCCTTTCGGCAGACCCTGGCTGGGCCGCCCCACCCCATGGAACATCTGATCGACCTGTGCCTGGGTCAGTTCTTCTGGCGAGCCGAGTGCCTGCCGCCACGACAGGTACTCGCGGAGGCGGTCGGTCAGCTCGTCCTTGGTGAAGGGCTTCACCAGGTAGTGCAGCGCACCGAGGTCGAGACAGCGCTTCACGGTTCCGACGTCGCGGGCGGCGGTCAGGACGAAACAGTCAACCGACCGCTGACCCCGTAGCTCAGAGAGCAGTTCCGTGCCGCGGGCATCCGGCAGATAGATGTCCAGCAGCACCAGATCGGGCTCCAGCTCGGCATTCAACTCACGAGCTGCAGCGCCTGTCTGCGCACTCCCGACCACATCGAAGCCAGGCACTTCCTCGACGAACCCGCGATGGATGTCGGCAACCCGGAAGTCGTCTTCGACGATCAAGACCGTCACAGGTTCAGACATCGATCAGCTCAGCTTCCCTCGTCAGCGGGATCGTCACCGAGAACAGCGTTCCCGAGCCTGGCTCAGAGTCGACCGAGATCGAGCCGCCGTAGCTCCGGACCACATCGTCGACCAGGGCCAGACCGAGTCCGTCGTGGCTCCGCGGGTCCTTCGTGGTGTACCCCGCCTGAAAGATGGCGGCGATCTCGGCGGGCGCGAGGCCATCACCGGAGTCGGACACATCCACGCGGATCGTGTCGTCCTGATGCCACACGCCGACCTCGACCTCGCCTCCAACGGAGCGTCGACCACTCAGGTGGTCCACGGCGTTGTCGACCAAGTTGCCGATCACCGTCACCAGGTCTCGCGAGAACCGCAACTCGGTCTGGGGCAGATCCCCCAGGTGGGTGCGGACCCGTACGTCTCGCTCACCGGCAACCGCTGACTTGGCAAGCAGGGAAGCCACGATCAGGGCATCCCCACCACCGCGATGGTCGTACAGCACGGCAAGCTCGTGCTCCACCGCGGACTGATCGCGGATGACGGCGAGCACGTCGTTGTGGCGACCCATCTCGATGAGCCCCGAGATCGTGTGCAGGCTGTTCGAGTGCTCGTGAGCCTGCGCTCGCAGCGCCTCGACGAGCCCCTGCGCCGACTCCAGCTCGCTCACCAAGCCCTGGAGCTCGGTGCGGTCCCGCAGTGTGAACACCGCGCCGTCGCGCTTTCCCCGGATCGAGATCGGCGCGCACGTCACCAACAACATCAGGGTGCCGAGCTGCAGAGGTACGTCGATGCTGGCGCTGCCCGACTCGGCCAGCTCCAGCAAGGGCGACAAGCCGTCGCTATCTCCCAGCCGGTGGCCGACGCCGGCACCGTCGAGCCCCAGCATTGTCACCGCACCCTCGTTGACCAGAGTCACGGTCCCGGCCCTGTCCACGGCGAGCACCCCCTCGTGGAGTGCCTGCAGCAGGCCATCGCGGTGTTCGTACAAGGCGGCGATCTCCGGTGGTTCCAGCCCCAGGGTCTGCCGCCGGATCCGACGAGCACCGATGTATGCGGCGATCGCTCCGGCGGCGAACGCGCCGCCCCCGGCCAGCAGCAGTCCCGAGAGCCGATCGCGCAACGTCTCCGAGACCTCGCCCGTGAGGACCCCGACCGAGACGATGCCGATCACCTCCTCACCCGTCGGATCCCAGATCGGCACCTTCCCGCGAACCGAAGGACCCAACGTCCCAGTCTGGACGTACCAATCGGAGATGCCCGCCAAGGCCGGACCGGGATCTGTGGACACCGGATGTCCGATCCGCTCCGGGTTCGGGTGGGAATGACGGATCCCCTCGACGTCGGTGATCACCACGAACGAGACGCCCGTTCGTAGACGCACCCCTTCGGCGATGCGCTGGAGCTCGGGCGAGATGACCGGCGAGTCCACGAGCTCGCGGACATCGGGGATCTCCGCCACCGACTCGGCCACCGCCTGCGCACGGAGCCCGTACTGCTCCTCAAGAGCGTCCTGACCCGTCCACGCGAACGCAGCCGAGACGATTGCCAACACCACGGCGATGATCCCCAGCTGGAGAGCCATGGCATGAGTCACGATGCGGCGATGCCACGGGACGCGTTTCATCTGCCGATTCTCCCACGCGCCGCCACCAAGGTCCTCTACGGCTGTGCGGGGCCGCTCATGCACGCTCTGACCGTGACGCGATCGGCTCAGATCCGCAACGAATCGGGCGAACACATCGATTTGGTCATAAACCTCGCAGCCCGATAGGCACCATGCAGGTCACTGCAGGACCCAGCGCGTGTGCTGCTGATCGTGTCGGAGGGGCGAGTTCAACCCAAAGTACACGCGCCCCCTGGAGCG
>JAHDCV010000026.1 GCA_020629695.1 Acidimicrobiales bacterium
GTGGCGATGGTCAGGGTGTCGGCGCGGCCGTCGTCGGCGCGGATCTCGTAGGTGTAGGTCGTCCCGGCAGCCAGGCCGAGATCGGTGAACCAACCGTCGGCATCACTGCCGATCTCGACTCCGTCCCGCAGGATCGTGATCGGTGTGGCTTCCCAGCGGAGCACGATCCGCTCCCGTGTCTGCAACGTCGACCGCAGATCCTGATCTGCCGCCTGGGCGCCCTGTGTGGCGATGGCGGCTCAGTACCTCGAACGTTTCCTCAGTCGAACTCTCGGCAGGCGTCCGCGATCGCATCGAACAGGTACTGCCCGAAGGAGCGGTCGGCCATGACCCACGCACTCCACGAACCGCCCTCGTCCTGGCGGCTGAGGTCACAGGTGACCTTCGCGACCGATCCGCCGGTGACGGCGCCGTCGGGCATCATGGCGTCGGACCAATCGAGTCCGTTCACCTTCTCCATCACGCGGGCACCGTCGGCTCCACGCAGCGCGAACAGCGAGCGGCTGTGCGTGATGTCGATCACCGAGGTGTGGCCGGATGTGTCGAGTTCGTCGACCACCGCACCGACCTCGAGCGCCGGGCCGATCACGAGCCATTCGGTGGGTCGTTGGCCCAGGACCACGACCGGACCGATTCGTCGACTCCGCCCGTGCGGACATCCCAACTGGCCGGCCGCGGCCGAGGCCGGGTCGGTCCGCACCACGATCTTGGTGAGGTCGGAGCGGTCGTCCAAGGCGAGCGAGCCCGATGGGGCGGAGGCGGTGGAGACCACCGAGGAGGCGAACTTGGGATCAGACACGGGCCCGCTCCCCTTCCGGGTCGTAATGAGCGTGATGTTCCTGCACGGTGCCGGCGACACGTCGTCCGTCGACGAGCAGGATGGTGATCTTCGTGCCGGGCAGAGCGAGCGACGGGACGACTTGGCCGAGGCAGATCGAGCGCCCGAGTGTGGGCGACATCCGGGAGCTCGTGATCCGGCCGAGGATCTCGTTGGTCTCGCCCGCCAGGATCTGGCAGGCCTCCTCCGGCACGATCGTCGGGTCGTCGGGCTGGATCGCCACGATGCGTGGGAGGATCTGTGCCTGCTCCGGCTCGAGTGCCCAGGCGAGTTCGGGTTTCCCGGCGAAATCGGGCTTGTCGAGCTTGATCAGGTTCTCCAGGCCGGTGGTCGGCGCCTTCGAGAGCCCGTCGGTGTCCTGTCCGACGATGAAGTGGCCCTTCTCGAGGCGCATGATGCGCTGCGCCTCCAGGCCGAACGGTTGGATGCCGAGATCCGCACCGTCGGCCATCAGGCGCTCCCACACGTGGAGCCCGTGGCCGGACGGCACGTGGAGCTCGAAGGAGAGCTCGCCAGTGAACCCGATGCGCCACATGATGCAATCGGGAACGCCGGCGATCGTGCCACGTCGTACCTGCATGTAGCCGAACGCCTCGTTCGAGAGATCGACGTCGTCGCACAGCCGTGCGACGAGTTCTCGGCTCCGGGGCCCGGCGACGTTGATCGAGGTGTACCCCGTGGTCACCGGCGTCACGTGGACCTGCCATTCCGGGTGTTCGGTCTGGAGCCACATCTCGGCCCATTCCCAGATCGTTCCGGCGCCCGACGAGGTCGTGGTCATGAGGTAGTGGTCGTCGGCCAGCCGGCCGGTGACGCCGTCGTCGAGCACGACGCCGTCCTCGGCACACATCAGGCCGTATCGCACCCCGCCGACGGGGAGCTTCCGCCACTTGTTCGTGTACATCTGTTCCAGCAGGGCCGGCACGTCGGGACCTCGGAGATCGAGCTTGCCCAGAGGCGTCACATCGATGATGCCGACATTCGTCCTGGTGTTGCGCACCTCGGCCGCCGGGTCGCCGTAGTGCTCCGGTCGGATCCACTGCCCCGCGAGGATCGGCGTGGCGCCCCGGGCCTCGTGCCACGGCTGGATCGAGGACACCCGAGTCGGTTCGAAGATCCGTCCGCCCAGTGCCCCCAGGGTGATCGGGACGAACGGTGGCCGCCACACCGTCGTGCCGACATCCGCGATCGTCTCGCCCCGGGCCTCGGCGAGCACGGCGGCGGTGTTCACCGTCTCGAGCTTGCCCTGTGCCGGGCCCATCGTCGCGGTCGTGTATCGCTTGAGGAGCTCGATGGAGTCATAGCCCTCCTTCGCCGCGGCGACGAGGTCCTTCGAGCCGACGTCCTCGGAGTAGTCGACGATGCCGTGGGTCGAGGCCCGATACAGCTCCGGATGGGCGTGCCGCTCCAGCGCGGTCCGATCATCGGCCGGGAACGCGGGTGCGTCCGTCGTGGTCTCGGTGGCCCAGACCGTCGCCGACCGGAGCGCGTGGGCGATGGACGCCGCCCGAGCGGCGGCGAGGCGCCCCGTCGCTTCGCCGTGCTGGATCAACTCTTCGACCGTGCCGTCCCCTGCGATGCCCCCCGTCGTGAGCACGTTGTCGATCTGCACGGAACCGAAGAACCGGGCGGCGTTTGCGTCGTAGACCGGACGGTCGCCCGCCATGTTCAGCAGCGAGGTGGGTGCGGTCCAGCCGATGGCCGTCACGAGCAGATCGGCGTCGACGGTGGTTCCATCGGTCAGCACCACGCCGGTCAGGCCGGACGCCGGACCGGTGGCCTCGACGATCCCTTCACCGGCTCGGGCGTCGACACGGTGGACCGGGACGCCGATGGCCTCGAGGTCATCGGCCGCCGCGTCGCCGTCGGCATTCGCCGTGAACACGACCGCGCGGTCGCCCGGCTGCACCCCGTAGAGGTTGATCATGCGCCGCACGGCGCCGGAGGTCATGACCCCCGGCTTGTCGTTGCCGGCGAACACGTAGGGCCGCTCGATCAGCCCTGGCGCGACGACGAGCGTCTTGGCCCGTGCCTTGATGAGGCGCTCCGACACCGTCGGATGCGAGCGCTGCACGATGGAGCACCAGTTGTCCTCGTAGCGTCCGGTCACCGTCGAGTCGGTCAGCACCTCGATGCCGGGACGTCGTCCGACCTCGTCCCGCAGTGTTCCGGCGGCCGCCCGGTCTGCGTCCGAGCCGAACCGGAGGTGCCCTCCGAGCTGATGCTCCTGTTCGACGAGCAGCACGCTGGCTCCCGCATCGGCGGCCGCGATGGCCGCCGCCATGCCAGCCGGGCCACCACCGGCGATCAACACGTCGGGATGGGCGTATCGCTTGTCGAACTCACCGTGCGGCGTGTCGAGGTCGACGGTGCCACCCGGAGCGAAGGTGGCCAGCACCTTCTCGTAGTACGGCCACAACGAAGCCGGCTTCATGAAGGTCTTGTAGTAGAAGCCGGCGGTGAGGAAGCGGGACACGAGTCCGTTGGCCGCCTTGACGTCGTGGTCCAATGAGGGCCACACATTCTGGGACGACACCGACATGCCGGCCGTGAGCTTGCGATGACCGGAGCGGACGTTCGGCTCGTCGCCGACCTGGAGCGCGCCGTTCGGGTCCCAGAAGTCGCCCGTGAGGTAGCCGCGTGGCCGGTGGTACTTCATCGACCGCGAGACGATCCGGATGCCGTTGCCCATCAACGCCGACGCGATGGTGTCACCTTCGTGACCGGTGAACCTCTTGCCGTTGAACGTGAACGGCACGCTGGTGGAGCGATCGATCACCTCTCCGGGACGTTCGGTGTCGAGCCGACGGACGCCCGTGGTCGACGTCCTGCCGGGAAGTCGGAGTTCCATCAGGCCTGCTTTCCGTGCTTCGTGACGGGCATCGTCGGGTTGCGGAACTCGTTGGTGGCGGTGTTGCGCTCCACCTGGAAGTAGACCCGGTTGATCCGGTCGTACCAGGTCTCCCGCATCCAACCGGCCGGGTTGTGTTCCAGGTAGAGGTAGTCACGCCAGGCTTCGGGCGTGGCCGTGTCGGGGTCGGGCCGGGAGGTGGCTTCTCCGACGTAGCGGAGGTCGCTCGCGTTCCGGGGACCGAAGGGTGTGGGGACCAGCAGCATCGTGATTCGTCTCTCTCGATCGTTTCGTGGGCGGGCGGCTCAGTGACCGACGGCCGCCGCACCCTTCTCGCCGACCAGCGCACCGGAGGCGAACCGGGACAGGCCGAACGGGGCGATGATCTTCGGGGTCTGGCGGGTGGCGATGGCCTCGGCCATCGCTTCGCCCGACACCGGGCCCGCCTTGAAGCCGTAGGTGCCCCAGCCGACGTCCACGTAGAACCCGTCCACGGGCGTCGTGCCCATCACCGGCGAGTAGTCCGGTGTCATGTCGCACAGTCCGGCCCACTGGCGGAGCAGGCGCATCTTGGAGATGCCGGGCATCAACTCCAGCACGTGCCCGGCCAGTTCCTCGGTGAATTCGAGTGAACCGCCCACGTTGTAGTTGTTGAACGGATCCACCGACGCACCGAACACGAGCTCACCACGGTCGGTCTGCGAGACGTACACGTGCAGCGACCCGGACACGACGACGGTCGGCAGGAAGACCTTCACCGGTTCGGTCACGGCCGCTTGCAGCGGGCGGGTGTGGATGGGCAGCTTCACGCCGGCCATGTCCGAGATGAGCGACGCCCAGCCGGCCGTGCAGTTGACGACGATGGGAGCCGAGATGTCGCCCCTGCTCGTCCGCACGCCCGTCACGCGGCCGCCGGCGCCCTTGCCGTCCGGCCCCTCGCCGCCTTCACAGAGGATGTCGAGAACCTCGGTCTTCTGGTGCATCTCGACACCCCGATGGTCCGCTCCCCTGGCGTATCCCCAGACGACGGCGTCGTGGCGGATCGTGCCGCCGGGCGGGTGGTACAGCGCGCCGAGGATCGGATAGCGACTGTCCGTGCCGACGTCGAGCGAAGGAGCGAGCTTCTTGACCTCGGCGGGGGTGATCACCGAGCTGTTGATGCCCTGGAGTTTGTTGACCTCCGCTCGCCAGTTCATGGTCCGCAGTGCCCCGTCGGTGTGGGCGAGCGTCATGTGCCCACGCTCGGAGAACATGACGTTGAGATTCAGATCGGTGGACATCGTGTTGTAGAGCGACAGCGAGCGGTCGTAGAACGCGACGCCCTCGGGCGTCAGGTAGTTCGAACGCACGATGGCGGTGTTCCGACCTGAACCGCCCGAGCCGAGATAGGCCTTGTCGAGCACGGCCACGTTGGTGATGCCGTGGTTGGTGGCGAGGTAGTAAGCCGTCGCGAGACCGTGGACACCACCACCGATGATGACGACGTCGTAGGAGGACTTGAGATCGACGTCACGCCAGACCCGGGGCCACGGGTCGCCGCTCAACCCTCGCCGGACGAGGCCGGCGGCGGAGTACCGGGGCGGCCCGCCTCCGAGCTTCGCTTTGGTCTTGCGGATGAGTGCTGTCGGCGAACCGGCCATGCCCGGCACGCTAGGACGAACGTCACGGCGAGTGAAATATCAATCTCGGTCGCATTGAGATGATCGGCGTCTCAATCTAGGCTCCCGGATGTGCAGCTCCGACGCCTCGAGTGTTTCCTCGCCGTCGCCGATGAGCTGCACTTCGGCCGAGCCGCCGATCGCCTCGACATGGCGCAGCCACCGCTGTCCCAACAGATCCGTGCGCTCGAGGCCGAGCTCGGGCTCCGCCTGTTCGAACGCACCACTCGACGCGTCTCGCTGACCGAGGCCGGGCGAGCCCTCGTCGACCACGCCCGGGAGGTCGTTCGAGCCTCCGACGAACTCGTGCGATCCATGGCCGGCGTTCGTGACGGCTCCGGAGGAGTCCTGCGCCTCGGGTTCGTCGACTCGGCCTCGTACGACCTGCTCCCCCGATTCCTGCAGGGCGTCGGCGTGCTGGCCCCGGAGGTGCGTTTCGAACTCCGATCGATGAGTTCCGACCAACAGCGCCTCGCGATCCACGCCGGCGAGCTCGACCTCGGCATCGCCCGCACCCCAGGACCCGTCGCCGATCTCGAGATCACGATGCTGCGACCCGAACCACTGATCGTCGCCCTGGCGGCCGACCATCACCTGGCGTCGGCCGAGCGACTCGCCTTGGACGACCTGGAGGGTGTCACGTTCCTCGGGTTCGATCGGCGCGCATCGCCGTCGCTCTTCGCCGAGACCGCCTCGTTGTTCGCTCGTCGCTCCATGTCCTACGACCCCGCCATCGAGGCGGGCGAGTACACGACCGTCTTGGGGCTGGCGGCGGCCGGTCTCGGTGTGGCGCTCGCCCCCGCATCGGTCCGGAGCTTCGCTCCCGCCGGCCTGCGCTATGTGGACCTGACCGACGCCGACGCGGTGAGTCGGGTGCTCCTGCTCTCCCGACCGGACCCGTCACCCCTGGTGGCTGCGGCGATCGACGTCGCCGTCCGGGCCGTGGCCTTCTCCGGCTGACTCGCGCAGCGCACGGAGTGCGGACACGGCATCGTCGACCCGGTCACTCGGGATCAGCAGATGGTCGTGGTGGAACCCCGCCAGGACGTTGCACGGCACACCCCGATCGGCGAGGGCGCGGGAGAACGCCGCGGTGAGTCCGACCGCATCGAGGGCCGAGTGCACGGTGAGCGACAGCCATCGTGCCGCGAAGTCGACGGGAAGACCGAGTGACGTCGCCAGCTCGATCGGCACCACGTAGGTGCGACCCTCGCGCTCGTCGACGGTCGCCGCTGCCGCCGCGGCGAGCGCACCGGTCCGATCGTCTCCGGGCTCGAGGCCCACGAAGCACCAGAGCCCCTCCCGGATCTCGACGTCGAGTGTCGCGAGCATCGTTTGCAGATCACGCATGGCCACGGTCGCCCTCCCGGGTCGCCTTCGACGACGTGCCGTGCGACGCTGACCTCAGGAGGAGCCCATGTCGACCACCATCGAAGTCCTCGAACCCTATGTGGAGCGGTGCCGCGCCGCAGCCGTTTCGGACGATCCGCGCCGCGCTGTCATCGCCGTGCTCGAGTCCTTCCTCGCCGACCGGGAGCGTCACGCGGTTCTCCCGATACCCGATCCCGGGGCGGGCCATCCGATCACGGGCTACGACGAGACCCTCTTCGAGGACGACTCGGTCACGGTCATCGTGGTCCACACCCGGCCCGGGTTCGACCAGCCGGCACACGATCATCAGATCGACGCGCTGATCGCCACCTACGCCGGCGCCGAGATCCACCGCTTCTTCCGACGGACGGGCAACGACGCGGCGATCGCTCCGGCCGGCACGCGTCGTCTCGGCGTGGATGACGGGGTGCTGGCCCTCACCCCCGACGCCGTGCACGCCATCAGCGCCGCCGACGGCGCGTGGACGCGGGCACTCCACGTCTACCTCGGTGGGCTCACGAACGTCCGGAGGAGCATCTTCCACCCCGAGACGCTCGCCGAGCAGCCCCTCAGCCTGGGCCGGTATGTGGCCTGGTGTCGCCCGTCGCCGAGCTGACCCGGGCGACGGCATCGACGACGATGATCAGCCGAGTTGCATGCCGCTCGGGCCGGCACCGGGCGTCGGCGAGCACCGGTTGGTCGTGGCCGAGGTGGCGACGTGGAGCGCCAGGCACCGCCCCATGGCCTGCTGACCGAGGGCATTCGGGTGCATGGACTCCTGCGCCTCGCCCTGGGTGAGACCGGTCACCAGGAACCGGCCCCACTCGGCGTTGGTTCCCGAGCCCTGCCCGGTCGTGACCGAGCAGACCTCGCGTCCCTCGAGTGCGTCGGACAGATCGAGGAACTCCGCACCTGCCGTGGCGGCCACGGCGGCGAGGTTCGACGAGATCTGCGGGACCAGGGCGTCGCGTGCCCAGGTGGCATCGCTGTTCCAGAAGGGGCAACCGCCGGTGTTCGTGCGGCTCCAGCCGGACTCGCTGTAGCGGAAGGCCGAACCACGCGGGATCGGTGACGGGTAGCTCTGCACCACGATCCGAGCACCGCTGTCGCCGCCGGCATCGAGTGCGGCACGGATGTCCGCGATCGCCGTGGCGACACCGGCCATCGCGGCGGGCATGGCCGCGTCCACGTTGGCCTGCTGGGGCCCGGCGCAGGTGTTCTGCCACCACGACGGGCTCGTGTTGTACCGGATCGTGCAGTCGATGATGGCATCGGCGAACCCGAGGTCGTTGCCGCCGATGGACAGTACAACGACGGTCACATCGTGTGAGGCGGCGATCGCCGCCAGTTGATCCGCCTGGGGGGCCTCGCCCTTGAACCCCTGTCCTCCGGATCCGGCACTGATCACGTTGGCCGTCGTCGCACCACTGCAGGCGAGGTTGAAGGTGGCGTCCGCGGTCAGGCCGGCGGACAGGATCGGGGCGACATCGCTGCGATGACAGCCCGAGGCGTCGGTCGCTCCGTACACCCGGCTCGCGTCCCAGTACCACGTCCCACGTCGCTTGTAGGCGGCGCGATCGGTGCCCCCGCGGTCGCCTTCGGCGGTGGCCCAGTTGCCGGCCCAACGGCCGCCCTCGCCGGAGATGTAGCTGTCTCCCAGCGACACGACTGCGGTCGGCTCGGATCCTTCCCCGCCTCCGCCGCCTCCGCCGCCACCGCCCTTGTCCGGCTTGCCACCCTTGCCCGCGGACGCCGGTGTCGCCGCCAGCAAGACGACGACCACGGCGATCAAGAGCGAACGGAACAACGGGGTGAGACGCATCGGGCCCTCCAGGTGAGACGGCGGTCACAGTAGTCGGAGGTCAGAACCGCGTCAGCGACGGCCCCCAATGCGGGTGGGTCCGAGCGACGTGTCGGCGATGACGCGACGCGGTCCTAATGTCTTCGGGATGCACGACTCCTCGGACGTCATCGTGATCGGTGCCGGCATCTTCGGCTGCGGGATCAGCTTCGAGTTGGCCCGCCGAGGCCACCGTGTGACGACCGTCGAGATGCTTCCCGGCCCCGGTCAGGGCTCCACGTCGAGCTCCGGGGCCATCGTCCGATTCATGTATTCCACCGTCGACGGCGTCCGGCTGGCGTGGGAGGGGAATCGGTATTGGGAGGCGTTCGCCGACTACCTCGAGGTGCCGGAGGAGGCTCATGAATCCGGGGTCGCCCGGAAGGTCACCACCGGACTGTGGTTCCTGCGTCTCGACGACGACTTGCATGCTCGTTATGTCCACAACCTGTCCGAGGCGGGGGTCGAGTTCGAGGACTGCACGCCCGACGAGGTCCTGGAGCGCTTCCCGTTCATGACGCTCGACACCTACGGCGGCCCGGCTTCACCCGACGACGAGCGGTTCTTCGGTCCGGCGACGGGGTCGTATGGCGGCGCGTTGTACACGCCGGATGCGGGCTACGTGAACGACCCGATGCTCGCGGCCAGGAATCTGGCGACCGCCGCCGAGGCGAAAGGAGCGTGTTTTCGATACGGCTGCCGTGTCGAGAGCATCCGCACCGAGGCCGATGGTGCGAGTCGCCGGGTGCGGGGCGTCGAATTGACGACGGGTGAGACGATCGACGCGCCGATCGTCGTCGCCGTGGGCGGGCCGTGGTCATCGCGTCTGGTCGACATGGCCGGACTGACGGGCACGATGAACATCACGACGGCCCCGATGCGCCACGAAGCCCACGTCGCTCCGGCGCCGCCCGGTGTCGACTTCGATGCCGAGGGAGCGATCATCGCCGACCTCGACGTGGGCACCTACTACCGACCCGAGGCGGGCAACCAGATCTTCGTCGGCTCCACCGATCCCGAGGTCGACGGCCATGACTGGGTCGACGACCTCGACGTCATGAACCGCGAGATCACCCGGCCGATCGCCGAGCGACAGATGATGCGGACCGCCCGACGTTTCCCCGACTTCGGTGTGCCCCACACACCGAAGGGCGTCGCCGAGGCCTATGACGTCTCGACCGATTGGGGGCCGGTCTACGACCGCACCGATGTCGATGGGCTCTATGTCGCGATGGGCACGAGCGGGAACCAGTTCAAGAACGCCTGTGTGGCCTCCCACCTCATGGCCGAGCTCGTCGAGGCGGTCGAGGGTGGACTCGATCACGATCGGACGCCACTGGTCGTGGAGGGGCGCTACACGGGCGTACCGATCGACATGGGGTCCTTCTCCCGGAACCGCAGCGTGAACACCGACTCGACCGGATCCGTGCTCGGCTGAGACATCGTCGACCGTGGAAGTGGCGTTGACCGACGACGCACTGCACCCGTAGCGTCCGCGCCCATGACCACACCCAGCGGGCTCAGGATCGTCGGAGGCGCGAGCTTCCGTGAGCGTCGACAGGACGCTCGCTCATGAACCGGTCGCTGGTGGTCGACGGCCTCGAGATCAACAACTGGACCCGGCCGGTCATCGACGAGGTCCGATCGGGGGGCGTGGACGTCGTGCACGCCACGGTCGGAGTCTGGGAGGACCTCGCCGGGGCGATGACCCGGATCGGCGCCTTCCGCCATCTCGTCCGCAACAACGCCGACGCGATCCGCATCGTCCGCTCCGTCGAGGAGATGTACACCGCAGCCGATGACGGTGTGCTCGCCGTCGTGCTGGGATTCCAGAACGCGAGCATGCTCGGCGACGATCCCGAGATGGCGGGCATCTTCGCCGACGTCGGCATCCGGGTCGTGCAGCTGACCTACAACATCGCGAACCACCTCGGTTCGAGCTGCTACGAACCGGTCGACGCCGGTCTGACGCGGGCCGGGCATCGCATGGTCGCGGCCCTCAACGATGCGGGCGTGCTGATCGACATCTCGCATGTCGGCAACGTCACGGGTCGTCATGCCGTCGACGCATCCGCCCATCCGATCGCGATCACCCATGGGAATCCGGCGTCGTTCTGCGACAAGGCGCGCAACAAACCCGACGACCTGATCCATGCCGTGGCGGCACGTGGCGGCATGATCGGCTGCACGCTCTACCCACTGTTCATCGGCGGCTCGGAGATCACCCGGCGCCAGTACTGCGAGATGTTGGCCGACCTCGCCGAGGCGGTCGGGGTCGCTCACGTCGGCATCGGCTCCGACGCCGTGCTCGGATGGGCACCCGACGCACTCGGCTGGATGCGGAGCGGCCGATGGGACCGACCGGTCGACTCGTCGGAGATCCCGGACTTCCCACCCTGGCCCGACTGGTTCGATGGCCCGAAGGACTTCCCCAGCCTCGCCGAGGGCCTCACCGAGGTCGGCTTCTCCGACGCCGACCGGGCGGCCGTGCTCGGCGGCAACTGGCTCCGGCTCTACCGCGAGGTCTTCGGGGCATGATCAGCTGAGCTCGCGGAGTTCCCGACCCGTCAGGTAGACGGTCAGGACCACCACGAACGAGACGGCCGCGGCCAACGAGATCATCGTGCCGATGCCGATCACCGAGGCGATCATCCCGGCGAACAGCGCGCCGAGCGGCAACAGTCCGGCACTCGCCAGCGTGTAGAGCCCCATGACCCGTCCCATCAGCGGCTCGGGCGTGTTCCCCTGGATGAGTCCCTGGTTCATGTTGATGTAGGCGCCACCCGCGAGCCCCATCACGAAGGTGAGCGGGAGCAGTTGCCAGTACGCGTCGGTCTGGCCCATCAGGAACGTCATCGTCGAGCCCACCAGCATGGCGCGCTGGAACCACATGCCCTTCCGGGGCAGATCGCCAAGGCGCATGATCACGATCGACGAGATCGCGATCCCGAGGCCCATGAGTGCGAACGGCAACGCGGCATCGGCGGCATCCCGATCGAGCTCTTCCTTGACGTAGGCCTGGAGCGAGACCATGACCGCCGGGTTCACGGTGAGCCCGGCGACCGTCAGCAACAGGAAGAGTCGATTCAGGCGTTGATCGGCCACGACGAATCGCACGGCTTCCATCGTGCCCGACCACAACGACGTGCTCCCTGCGTCGACCGAGGCGTGCGCCGGCACACGGAGCGGCACCAGCGCGAGGCAACCGACGGCGAGCAGCGCGGTGAGGAACCAGAAGCCGGCGGCGAATCCCCACCGGTCTCCGACGAGTTGCACGAGAAGCGGGCCCAGGATCATCGACGCGGTCATCGCGAGCGCGGTGACGCCGATCGCGTTGAAGAGCCGATCCCGGTCCACGAGGGCGGGAACGAGTGCCTGGCGAACCGGCTGGCCCACCGCGCCGGCGGCACCCGCCAACAACGCCAGCACCATCGCCATCGGCATGTCGATCCGATCGAGCTGGATCGCGAACGAGAGGGCCGCCATGACCACGAGCGAGCCGAGCTGGGAGCCGATCAGCAGACGTCGGCGCTCGACGCGATCCGCCCAGGCCCCGGCCTGGAGAACGAGGAACAGCGACGGGATGCCGAGGGCGAACACGACGAGTCCCTGATCCCGCTCGTCGCCACCGAGGCCGTCGAGCACCAGCCATCCGAGGGCGAACCGCTGAGCGTTCATCACCAGGAAGAAGAAGACGCTGTTGATCCAGAGGTTGCGGAAGCCCGGAAGCGCGAGCGCCGAGCCACCCCGTGCCACCGGGCGCTCGGAGCGACCGTCGGACGAGGTCTCGGCGGTGGGGTCGGTCATCGACATCGGGTCACTCTCGCAGTGAACGTGGCCGAAACTCCAACCTGCGTCCCGCCGAGGACCCCGTGCCCCGACGATACGGTCCGCACCGATGCGGATGTGGACCTACCTCGCTCCGGCCTACCCGACCGAGCTGTTCCAGCTCATGGCTGACCGGATCGGGGCCGAACTCGTGGTCGGGCAGGGTGGATCGGGCCCACATCCCGACGACGACCCGTTCCGGGACGGACGGGCCGATCTCGGCTGGATCTGCTCCACGAGTTTCGCCGAGCTCGCTGCTCGGCCGGCACCGTCCGTGCGAGAGGTCGGCCTCGCCTGGGTCCCCGACGGTGAACCCGACGCCCGTTATCACGGCGTCCTCGTCGTGCGCAGGGGTTCGATCGCCGCCACACTCCGCGACCTGGAGGGCGCGGTCGTCGCCGGCAACGACCGCGCGTCGCTCTCGGGCAACCATGCGTATCGCTTCGCCGTGCGTGGGCTCGGCGCCGATCCGGACCGTTTCGCCGAGCACCGGCTGACGGGCAGTCACCGCCGATCGCTCGATCTGCTGCTCGCCGGGAGCGTCGACGCCGCCGTGATCGATTCCGTCGTTCTCGCCAGGCAACGTTCGCTCGACGCCCGCGTCGCCACCGAGTTGGCCCCGATCGAGCACCTCGGCCCGTGGCCGACGCAACCGCTCGTCGCCGGCCCGACGGTCTCGGACATCGAGCTCGCCGCGGTGCGTGCACGACTGCTGGCGCCGCCCGACCGGGCGTTGCGCGATGCGCTGACCGACGCCGGTCTCACACGACTCGAAGCGACCCCACCCGGCCACTGCGACACGGTGATCGCGGCGCTCGCCGCCGACGTCGGTCACGACACCGCCACCGGCGCTTCTCAGTAGCGCGTGGCGATCACCGGCTCGGGGAGCGGTACACCGTGCCCGAACACCGGCTCACGCAGCTCGGCGTCGATCGCATCCATGAGCGCGGCCATCAGCGGCGAGGCCTCACCCGGGACCTGGCGAGCGATCTGATGCACCACCGGGAGGGGCGCGAGTTCGACCGCACCGGGCCACTCCACCACGGTGTCACTCAGGAATCGGTCCGACAGCACGGCGACCCCGAGCCCGGCGGCGACCGCCGCGTGCACGCCGATCGAGGACGGGCCGGAGAACGCGATGTGGTAGTCGATGCCGGCTTCGCGGAGAAGTGGTTCGCTGAGTGGTCGATAGACGCATCGGGCACCGAAGGTGATCAGCGGAACGGGACCGTCGTCGAAGGGACAGTCCCGGTAGGTGATCCACTTGAGCTGATCCGTCCACAGGATCAGATCAGCGGGCCGCAACTCGGCCTCGCTGACCTGGATCACGGCGACGTCCAGTTCTCCTCGCTCGACGCCGTCCGACAGGTCGCGGGAGTTGCCGACGTGGAACTCGATGTGCACGTCCGGATGGGTTCGTGAGAAACGCCCGAGCAGCGCCGCCATGTTCGACGCCGCGACTTCCTCGTTCGAGCCGAGATGCACGGTGCCGGCCAACTCGGACGAGACGAGACGGCCGACGGCTCGATCGTGCAGTGTCACCATGGCCCGGGCATCGGGGAGCAGTTCCCGGCACTCCCGAGAGGGCAGCACGGTGTGCCCGTCACGGATGAGCAGGGGCCGACCGATCTTCGCCTCGAGGCGTTTGATCTTCCAGCTCACCGCCGACTGGCTCATCCCGAGGTGCTCGGCGGCGCGGGTCATCCCACCGTGTTCGAGCACGGCGAGCAGCGTGCGCAGCGATTCGACGTCGAGCTGGAGCGCCGGAGGTTGCGTCATGGGAACGATCATGACGGCGTGTCATCAAAAGCACAAGATGATGTTGGTTGTCTCTGACTCGCCGCGCGCCGACACTTGTTGCATGACCCCCACCACCTGCACTCACTCCCACTGCCACGCCCGGCTCGACGCCCGCCAGTTCCGGAACGCCATGGGCCCCGGCCTCCAGGTGTCCGCCGTGACCGAAGCGATCCTCCGGGCGACCTCACCCGTTCGCTGAATCCAGCGTCGGCACGCCGATGACCCGCCGCTCGTGGCCGGGCGCGGCTCGTCACCACATGCCAACATCGACCCCATGGGTCGAGACCCCGCGGATCTGAGTCAGGCGTTCAGCACCCCGACCGATGCACTCGTCGTGATCTACGACGAGTGGTCGGACACCTACGACGCCGATGTGGCGTCGTGGGGCTATGAGGTGCCGGACCGCCTGGCCATCCGTCTGGCAACCCATCGGACACCGGCCTCGGCGCCCCTCGTGTTCGATGCGGGTTGCGGCACGGGGCAATCGGGCCTCGCCTTGGCCGCCGCCGGCTTCGATCGACTCGTCGGCGCCGACGTGTCGCCGGCCTCGCTGGAGCGTGCCCGCTCACACCGGGTCCACGAGCGACTCGAGCTCGCCGATCTGACACGAACGCTGCCATTCGACACCGCCTCGTTCGACGCCACGGTCTCGGCCGGGGTGTTCACCTACCTGCCGGATCCGGCCCGGACGATCCGTGAACTGCTGCGGGTGACCGCCGGTCCGGTGATCTTCAGCCAGCGGACCGACCTGTGGGAGCCGCGCTCGATGGACCAGATCGTGGCGCACCTGCGATCGGACGGGTGCTCCGTCGAGGTGAGCGAGCCCCTCCCCTATCTGCCCGGCCATCCGGAGTACGGCGAGTCGATTCGCGTCCGGGAGGTCACGGTGTGCGCGCCGTGAGTGGCACTCAGTCCGAGAACTGCTCGCGGGCCCAGGCGTAGTCGGGCTTGCCCGGACCCGTGTACTGCACGGCGTCGACGAACACCGCCTCCTTCGGGAGCTTGTATCCGGCGAGCCGTCCCCGACAGAACGCACGGATCTCTTCGAGCGATGCCGTCGAGCCGGAGCGACGAGCGATGACCGCGGCGACGCGTTGTCCGAAGCGCTCGTCAGCCCGCCCGAGCACGAAGACGTTGTCGACCTCCGGGTGTGCCTTCACGACCGCCTCGACCTCTTCCGGGAACACCTTCTCCCCGCCGGTGTTGATGCAATTGGAACCCCGACCGAAGACCGCGATCGTGCCATCGGCCTCCCAACGCGCGGCATCACCCGGAATGGCCCAACGTCGGCCGTCCGGGCCGGTCGGAAAGGTGGCCGCGGTCTTCTCGGGGTCCTTGTAGTACCCCAGCGGAATGTGCCCGGTGCGACCCAATCGCCCCATGACCCCGTCGCCCGGTGTCGTCGGCAGGAGGTCGTCATCCAGCACGGCCGTGTCGGCGTTCATCTGAAAACGGGGGGCACCCTCGGCCGTCGGCCCGATCAGTGCACCGTTGCCGCCGGACTCCGATGCACCGAAGCCGTCGACGATGCGGACGTCGGGCAGCAGACGCTGCAGTTCGGCCTTGACGACCGGCGAGAGGATCGCACCACCCGACGCCAGGGCACCGACGCTCGAGAGGTCCGGTTGCTCGCCCCGATCGTGCCGGGCCGCGAGCGCGTCGGCGAACGGCCGAGCCATGCCGTCACCGACCAGGACGATCAGGAACACCGCATCGCGTTCCGCCTGATCGATCACGCCGTCCGCGTCGAAGCCGCGCTCGGTCCAGAGTGAGACGCCGGCCCCTTCGATGAGGGGACGGATCGAGTTCCATTGTCCGTTGCCGTGCATGAACGGCGAGGTCACGAGCCAGGGGGCTCGGCCGGCGAGCCGCTCGAGGATCCCCTCCGGCGTGTCGGGTGCGCGCCCCCCGCTGATGGCACCGAGGTAGATGTCCTCGGAACGCCACATGACCCCCTTCGGCATGCCGGTCGTTCCGCCGGTGTAGAGCACGTACGGGTCGTCCGGGCTGCGCTGCTCGGGTTCGACACCGTCGCCGGCACGACGGAGGTCCGCCCAGGAGCACTCACCGTTTGCCGGGTCGAGATCGAGCTGGCCGCTCCGGCTCGGATCGGCCTCGTCCAGGACGACGACACGACCGAGGCGGGGAAGTCGGTCCCGCAGCCGACGGATCATCGGGAGGAACTCCGGCTCGGCGATGACGGCAACGGCGTCCGCATTGTCCAGGAGGTACTGGACCTCGTCGTCGACGTACCGGTAGTTCACGTTGATCGGCGCCAGCCGAGCCGAGAAGCAGCCGAGCATCGCCTGGAGCCATTCGATCCGGTTCCAGCTGAGAACGGCCACGTGATCCCCGGCGGCGGCGGGATCACCCGGCAACCCGTCCGAGCGCAGGCCGCTGCCAACGGCGCGGCTCGTCGCCTTCAGTTCGGCGTAGCGACACGATCCGCCAGGCCACGTGGCGGCGATTCGCTCCGGAAGGGCATCCGCGGTTTGCTCGAACAGGTCGGCGAGGTTCCAGGAGGTCACGGGATCGACGCTACGTCGCCCGGACCGGCCCGGCCAAGCGCCCAGCCGGGCGTCGCCGCCCGGCTCGCCACGCCCGTCGTGGCCGTCGTCAGACCAGTTCGGGCGAGACCTGGGACGCGTCCACCGTTCGCATCCGTTCGACGTTCGCCTTCGGCACCCAGGCCGGCCCGGCGGGTGTCTCGATCTGGACGAGTCCCTTGCTCCGCCGTCGCTTCCCAGTGGCGACGATCTGCTCCGCATCCGAACGGAACGCGAAGCGGACCTCGCCGCCTCCCGGCTCGGTCGTTGCGCCGAGCAGGTCCCCGGTCGGAACGCCGCGGACTCGCAGTACCGGTCGCAGACGGCGGCGCCAGACGATGAACCAGGTGACACCGATGAACCAGGCGGCGCCAGCGGAGAACGTGCGCCGAGGCACGGCGGGATCGGAGATGAGCTCGAGAATCGCGACAGCAAGCGCTCGGGTGACCGACGGCAGTGCCTGGAGCGTGCCGGTCTCGATCGACACCGAGGCCAGCGCGTCCGGAGGCTCGTCACCCGGACCCCGACCCGTCGAGATCACGTCCTGGATGAGCTGTTCCTCCGGCTCGGCTGGTTCGTTCGGCGTGACGGACACGGGGAGATCGACCACCAGACTCCGCGGCGGCAACTCGCCGCCGTCGGGCCCCACTTCGACCATCGTGATGATCGCGACGGCACCGGGTTCGACCTCGCCGACGATGTCGAGTGTCCGGATCCATCGTTGGAGTGCGTCCCGCGTCCCGCTGGCGGTGACCTGCCCGGACCGGCCGGACTCGATCGACACGCCCACGATGTCGTCCCAGCCCATCTCGGCGCCGACCACGTCGATCGTGAGTCGATAGGAGCCGTCGTCGACATCGACGATCCGGACCGATCGCAGCGCGTCGTCCGCTTGTTCGGGTGCCGTCGCGCCCTCGAGCGCCGCCGGGTCGTTCACCGCCACGACCTCGAGATCCACCGTCGCCGAGGCTCCGCCCGACGTGACGTAGGAGAAGCGGGTCGAGCCGAACCAGTCCGGCAGCGGCACGAACTCGAGGGCACCATCGGGATCGAGCCGGAGGGTGCCGCCGGGCAGCGCGACGGTGTCCTGGCCGCCGAGCAGCGCCACGGGGCCGGAACCGTCCGGATCGTTGGCGAGCACGCCGGGGGCATCGACGCGGAGCACGCCGTCCTCCAGCAGCCGGTAAGCGTCGTCGACCGGGTCGCCGATCGGATCCTGGGGTTCGACCGGATCCGGGGGCTCGATCGGTGGCGAGCTGACGTCCACGGTGACCGCCGTCGAGGGTCCGTGTCGGGTGCCGTCGTCCTCGATGGCCCAGATGCGAATCGCACGAGCGCCGGCCGTCGTCCACGTCTGGGTGACGGTCGCCGTGCCGTCACCGTCCGGGTCCTCGACTCGCTGGATGTCGCCGTCGAGGCCCTCGATCTCCCAGGCGACCACACGATCGTCGCCGGGGTCGGTCGCGCTCAGCACGAAGGTCGCCGGGTTGCCGGCGACGACCGAGACCGGCCCGGTCAACCCGAGCGTCGGCGCCGTGTCGGCCACCGTGAGCGCGCCGGTCCCCGTCGTCACGAGCTCACCGTCGTCGACCCGCACCCCGATCGGGTAGGTGCCGTCATCGGAGATCCCGAGTGCGAGGAGCTGCGCCCAGGGGATGCTGAGGGCCGGTCCGGTGGCGTCATCGTGGAGACCGTCGCCGTCGAGATCCCATCGGATCGTCAGTGGATCACCGTCGGGGTCGTTCGCCGTCACGGTCACGACCGTGTCGCCGCCTTCCGCCGTCGGTGTCGCGACGATCGCTGCGATGTCCGGCGATCGATTCGCCGTCCCCGCGACGAAGACGGGCGAGACCTCCGAGGTGGCCGGCGCCGCCGTCGTGTTCGTCGCGATGGCGACGAAGCGTTCGCCCGCCGAGCCGGGAAGGTCGAGTTGGACGACGGCGGGTGTGGATCCGACGGTTGCCGAGAGGGTGCTGGCCAGCACGGCCGGATGGTTCCCGAGCGAGGCTCGCCAGATCTCGATCTCGTACTGACCGGGCGGGAGATCGAGGGTCACGGTCGTGTCGAGTGTGCCGGCGGCTTCTTCGAGGACCAGGACGGGGTGGTTGAGCCGGCCGTTGGGGCCGGTGTCGGCGTCGCCGACGTCATTCGCATCCGGACCATCGGCACCGAGGTCGATCGGTGTTGCGCCGGGCTCGCCGGCCCGGGCCTCGATCGAGGTCCGTCGGACGACGACCGATCCCGTGGCCGCGGCGTCGTGGACCACACCGGCGATCCGATGACCCCCGAGCTGCACACCCTCGCCCGTACCGGTGCCGCCGATCGTGGCATCGGCGGCGCCCCGAACGGACACGACGACATCGGCCGAGGCATCGGGGGTCCCGTCCGCTCGGACGCCGAGGCGGCCACCCCGCACCATGGTCGACGTGACGCCGTCCAGATCCAGCACGACCGAAGATGCGTGGAACACGGGGTCCGTGATCGTGACACTCGCACCGGACCCGGCGACCGAGAGCGCGGTCGCCGGGCGATCCAGCACATCGGTGCCGATCTCGACCCCGGAGAGATTGACCGCACCCGAGGCGCCCTCGACGACGATCGACTGGACACCGCCGTGCAGGACCACGGGGCTGGCGCCGTCGCCGACGGCGATGTTCGACCCGTTCCGGACCCGGATGCCGACGGGTGCGGTCGGGACGACCGCACCGTCGGGCAGGCGGCCCACGAGGAGGTCCGAGAGAACGACCCCGTCGACGCCGTCCACGAGCACGATCTCCGCGCCGGCTCCGATGAGTGCCACACCACGAACGGTGGTGCGTGAGCCCGTGACCAGGCTGCCGGTCGCCCCGAGGTCGAGACCGACCACGGGCGTGCCGGGGACTGCACCGACCTGAGTCGAGCCGTCGAGGGCCGCGTCGTCGATGAGCGATGGCAGCGGGGTCGCGGCAGCGATGCTCCAGCCCCACGCCGTCCGACCGGGCTCGCTCACCGGGAGGTCGAACACCACCGTCGCCGCGCCGGAGACCGCCATCTCGGCGAGCGCTGCCCGGAGGGTGCATGCCGGGGCACCGGTCGAGTTGAGCAGGCCGGTGCCACACGATCCGTCGCCGGGACTGGAATCCGTCTGGTCACCGGTGCTGTTCACCGTGATCGTGGCCGGCGCCACGGCGACGATCGCGGGCGAGATCTCCGACGTGGACCCGAACGCACCGCCACCGAGGTCCTCGGTCACCGTGGCGGTGAAGGTCTCCCCGGGGTCTCCCGGCACGGCGATCTCCACCGTCATCACACCCGAGACGACGACGTCGGCCGACCCGCGGAACTCCTCGGCCGGACCGGTACCCGCCGGGCCGGGGCCAGACGGATTGGCGAAGATCTCGACCCGGTGGGCTCCGGGCTGCAGATCGAGGCGTACCGAGACGCGGGCGGTTCCGGCCGCGGCCTCGACCGCGAGCAGATCCGGATGGTTGATGCCGCCGTTCGTCCCGCCGTCGAGGTCGCCGGGGTCGTTCGCATCGAGGCCGTTCGCTGCGTTGATGGTGCTGAGATCGATTGCGGCACCGCCGGTGCTGGTGACCGAGGACCCGAGAATGCTGTTGTCGTCGCCGCCGTCGACGTGCACTCCGACAGGGCCGCCGGCGATCACGTTGCCCTCCCCGGGTCCGGTGCCGCCGATCCGGTTACGGCTGCCCCGGATCGTCACGACTCTGCTGTCCCCGGTCGGCACCACCGAGCCGGACGCGTCCACGCCGAAGTAGCTGCCTTGCACCAGCGCGCCCGTGCCCGGCAGGAAGAGCGACGAACCGTGGCCGGCGATGACCACTCGATCCGCCGGATCAGCGCCGCCGATCCGGGCGTCGCTGCCCCAGACGGTCATGACGTTGTTGGTTCCGTTGATCGTGCTCACGCCGTCGGCGCGGGTCCCGATGAACATCGCCGTCAGCTGTGCACGGGCACCGGTGATGCTGAAACCTTCGTGGCCAGCGACCGCGAACCCGCGGATGGCGACATCCGCCGCGTTCACGTCGAACACGTCGACGTTGGGAGCCGACGGCAGGATCTCCACGCTCGGTCGGCCGTCGAAGGGATCGGGATGGGTGGTCGTGTTCGCCGTCCAGCCGGTCTGCGTCGAGCCGTCGATCGTGAGCGCCGTGTCGATGTTGGGGAACGAGGACGCCGGAGCGATCGTCCAGACGCCTCCGCTGTGGCCGGGTTCGGTGGCGGGCATCTGGAATTCGATCCGACCGATCGACGGCGTCGCCGCTGCTTGCGCCAGTGCGGCCCGCAGGGTGCAGGCGGGAACCCCAGCGGAGTTCAGGGCCCCGGTGTCGCACCAGCCGTCGGTGGTGTCGGCGTCGACCGCGTCGCCGGTGTCGTTGACCACGAGAGTGGGAACGATCACGCCGATGCCGTCGGAGAACTCGGAGGTCCGCATTGGTGTCCCGACGCCGGAGAGCTCGGTGGCCGTGACGGTGAGTTGATCGAAGGGCACGGCCGGGACCGTGATGGTGAACGTCTGACGGCCGGCGCCGGCATGGGCGACGGTGGCGCTCGTGAGGAGCGCCTCGCCTTCACCTGCGCCTGACGGATCCAGGCCGTTCGGATTGACGAAGACCTCGAGCCGGACGTCGCTCGCTGGCACGTCCAGATCGACCGTGAGCTCGGTCGATGCCCCGGTGAACAACGCCAGCGTGGGTTCCGGGCGGTTCAGGAGTCGATTGGGCCCGATGTCGCCGTCACCGACATCGTTCGCCGTCACGCCGTCGGCCCCGAGATCGATGCCGAGTGCTCCGCTGGTGGCGATCGAGTTGCCGACGATCGACACCGCGCCATCGGCGGTGCCCGACAGCACGACACCGCCACCGCCGGTGTTGCGGATCACGTTGCCGTCCGCGCTGGTGAGGCCGCCGACGAGAGCGTTCAACGCTCCGTTGTCGAACAGCACACCGTCGAGCGCCACCGGATGAGGGTTGCTCGCGCCATCGAGGCCGATCCGGTTCGCCTGGATCGTGGTGTTCGTGGCGCCGTCCACGACGACGCCGGCGCCTGCGGTGTTCCCGATGACGTTCGCGTCGACGGTGGTGAGGTCGGCACTCGCGATCCGGATGCCGTCGGCGCCGATGACCCCGGCGGTGCTCGCATCGAGTCGGAAGCCGATGAGGTTGCCGACGATCGCCGTCGTCGACGTGGTCGCGCCGTCGACGACCACCCCGTTGCCTGCGGCGTCGAGGATGATGTTCCGCTCACCGGGACCGGAGCCACCGATCACCGTGCCGGCTGACCCGCCCTCGACGGAGATCGCGTCCCCGAGGCGATCGGGCGCCGGCAGACCGGGGCGTCCGAACTCGTTGCCCTGCACGGTCGTCCCGCTCGACGCTCGCACGGTCAGGCCGTCGGAGCCGGGGGCGCCGATGAACACGTTGCCGTCGCCGGCCGACGCACCGCCGACCGTCGTCCCACTCGACCCGTCGATCACGACCAGACCGGCGCCGACGGGGTTCGACGAGCCGTCAGCGTCCATGCCGAACCAGTTGCCGCGCACCGTGATGGCGTCGGCGCCGTCGATCCGGAGCGCCTCGGCGGCGAAGTCACCGATCGACAGACTCGTCACCGACGAGCCGCTCGACGTCGCCCCGAGGACCAGGCCCGGATGACTGCCCAGTCGGTCGCCGTCGAGAACCACCACAGGAGTGCCGGCGAATCCCGGCTGGGTCGAACCGTCGATGTCGACGGGCGAGGTGATGTCGGGCAGCGCAGTCGCCGTCTGGATGCGCCACCTGCCGGCGAGCTGTCCCGGGTCGCTCACCGGAAGGGCGAAGCTGATGGCATCCACGGCGGGCGAGGCGTTCGCCTCGATGATGGCCGCACGGAACGTGCAGGCAGGGTCACCCTCACTGTTGAGGTTCCCGGTGTCGCAGATCCCGTCGCCGGGCGTCGCATCCACCTCGTCGCCCGAGTCGTTCACGATCGCACCCACGTTGGGGGTGATGGTGATCCGTCGGTGTGGAACGAGCGTGTGATGGAACGGTCCGGAGGCACCGCCGGTCAACGGGTTCAGAGAGACCAGCTGAGCGAGGTGTGTTCCGGTGTCGACGTCGTAGACCTCGAGCTCGTCGTTGGCGAAGTCGGACACGATCAGTCGACGGTCCGGCAGGATCGTCAGTCCGTTGGGCGAGAAGGTGCCGGCGGAGCCATCCGGCACGAGCACGCCGAGGAGTGCGCCGGTCGCGGGATCGAGCCGGACGACGGACGAGTCGTCCCATCGGCTGACCAGGACCTCCCCGGCGGGTGAGAACTCCAGCGCCACCGGCATGGCGGCGGGTGCTCCGGTGCCGGTGCTCCACGCGACCACACCGGAGTCGATGTCGATGCGCGACACCCGGTTGTTTTGCTGATCGGTGACATACAACTCCCCCTCCGGCCCGACGTGCAGGGCACTCGGGCTCCCGAGCGCCGCCACCGTGCCGAGCGCCGCGCCCGTACTCCGATCGAACCGTTCGACCTGACCCGTTCCCGCCGACGCCACGAGGAGGTCTCCGTTGCCGGCGAAGGCCAACCCCTTCGGATCGACGATCCCCGTGTCGACCAGGACGTCGAGGAAGCTGCCGTCGCTGTTGAACCGCAGCACGCGATCGTTCCCGAAGTCCGACACGTAGGTCCGCCCGTCCGGTCCGACCTCGATGGCGTAGGGGGACGACATGCCCTGACCGGCGCCGAAGACTCCCGACAGCGCGCCCGTGTCCACGTCGATGGCGGCATAGGTCGTCTGGTCGTACAGAGGAACCAGGAGATCGGTGTCGACGAACGTGCCGTCTTCGTTGGTGACCGACGCCGTGACCGACCGGACACCTGCGTTCGCTCCGTAGGTGTGGGAGATCGTCGCCGGCAGACCGACCCGATCGTCGATCGTGCCGTCACCCCACGCAATGGACCACGACGTGACGGTGTCGTTGCCCGGGTCTGAGGCGAAGACGGTCACGGTGACGGTCTGGCCGACCGCCGCGGTGGTGGGGCCGCTGATCGAGATCGAGGGCGGGGTGTCGAGGATCACGAGGGCGAACGAGTCGGTCGCCCTGCCACCGCGACCGTCGTCGACCTCCAGGCCGATCGTGTGGGTGCCGTCATCGCCGAGGCCGGCCAGCTGGAGCGTCGACCAGGCGATCGTCGGGCCGACACCGACGGCATCGTCGTGGAAACCATCACCATCGAGATCCCAGGCGTAGGTGAGTGGGTCGGTGTCGGGGTCGGAGGATCCCGAGGCGTCGAGCGTCACCGCATCGCCTTCGGCGATCGGACCGACGACCGAGGCCACGGCGATCGGATCCGTGTTCGAGGAGGCGACGACGACCGCGTTGGAGAACTCCGACGAGGCACCCATGTCGCCGAGCGGGTTCTCGGTGAGTACGGCGGTGATCACATCACCGGCAAGGGCCGCGACGGTGACGGTCCGGCTGGCCACGCCGCCCGGGTGATCGAACCAGATCCTGTCGAGCGGGACCTCACCCTCGCCGAAGCCCGACGCGTCCGCACCCGACGGGTTCGCGTAGAGGTCGATCCGATAGCGCTCGGCCGGGACGTCGAGATCGACGGCGAGATCCACGTTGCCACCGCCGACCTCGGTGGCCGAGACCAATACGGGATGATTCAACAGACCGTTGGGGCCCGTGTCGACGTCGCCGGCGTCGTTCGTGTCCACGCCGACGCTGCCGAGATCGATGCCGATTCCGGCATTGCCGAAGATCCGGTTCGTCACGATCGCCGCCTCGGTCGCCGCGCTTCCGTTCACGGCGACGCCGGCTTCGAAGACCCCGCCGGCACCCGCATTGGTGATCACGTTGGGTGCGGCATCGCCCACCTCGACACCGGTCGCGCCGTTCTGGATCAGCACACCGTTCTCGATCAGCGGATGCGCACGATCCTCGGCGCGGTTGGTCCCGATCGTGTTGCCGTCGACGAAGACGTTGGTCGCCGCACCATCGACTTCGACACCGACGAGTGCGTTGCCGATCATGTTGTTCTCGATCGTCGTGAGATCCACCCCGCCGGTGACGCGGATCGCGGACCCGCCGATCGGCACGGCAGCGGTCCCGTCGGGCGAGATCCCGAGCGTGTTCGATCGAACGACCGTGCTGAACGTGCCGACGTCGTGGATGGCGACACCGGAGACGCCCCATCCTCCGATCACGTTGCCTTCGGGCAGGGTGAAGCCACCGATCGTGGTCGACTGCGCCGCACCCTGCACCCGGATGCCGTCCCCGGTGCCGGCGACGTCGCTCGAGCCGTCGAGACCGACGCCGATGAAGTTCCCGATGATGGTCGTGTCGAGCGCCCCGGTCTGCACCACGATGCCGGCGTCACCGCCGATGAGATTCCGGTCCGCTGCCGTCGTGCCGCCGATCACGGCACGGTCTCCCTCGTCGACGAGGACCGACACGTCGCCGAACGCTCCGGAGGCCAGACCGCTCGGGTCCACCCCGATGTGGTTCCCGACGATCACGGCGTCATCGCCGTCGAGCTCGATCCCGTTCGCATTCGGCCCCGAATAGTTGGCGATGGCCAGTCCGCGGATCGTGACCCCGTTTGCGCCCACGTCGATGCGGATCGCGTCGTCGATCCCGGCGCTCGCACCATCGAGTGCGATCACCGGCGTGCCGGCATAACCGGGCTGGCTCGAGGCGTCGACGGTCATCGTCGTGTCCAGCAGCAGCACGCCCGTCGGCTGGATGGTCCACACACCCCCGCTGTGACCGGCATCCGCAGTCGGAATGTCGAAGTGGATGGTGTCGACGAGCACCGAGGCGTCGGCTTCCATCTCGGCGGCACGCAGGGTGCACTCCGCGACGCCGAGGGCGTTGAGGCCACCGGTGTCGCAGATGTCATCGCCGGGGTTGGTGTCGACGGCGGTTCCGGTCGAATTGACCACCACCGTGTTCGTCGGGGTCGTTCGGGCGAACGAGAACTCCGAGGTCGACCCGAAGGCGCTCGGCGTGAACTGCTCGGTCGTCGTGAGAGTGATGAGATCACCGGGGCTTGCCGACACGCTGACCACGTACGACGCCGCACCACCCGGGTGGGTGATGCTCGTCGTACCGGCGAAGATCTCGCCCTCGCCGAAGCCGAGGGACCCGACCGCCGTGTTCCGGAAGCCCTCGAAGCGGTACTCCCCGGCCGCGAGGTCGACGTCGAAGGAGACCTGGAGCGTGCCGCCGCCGAGATCGGTGACCGAACGAATGACGGGGTGGTTGAGCAGGTCGTTGGCCCCGAGACCGCTGTCGGGTGAGTCGTTGACGTCGAGTCCGTTGCTCCCGAGATCGATGCCGAGGTCGCCGGTCCCGCTTCCGGAGCTGTGGATCGAGTTGCCGAGGATGAGTGTGTTCGATCCTCCGGCGATGGTGACGTTGTCCCGGGCGCTGTGGGCGATGAGGTTGCCCTCGCCGGGGCCGATGCCGCCGATCTGGTGGGAGCTCGAGTTCACCCACACACCGACGTTGTTCGGCAGCGGCGTGGTGCCGTCGGCCGCGACGCCGATGGAGTTGCCGACCACGGTCGCGATGGTGGCCGTCGGAGCGAGCGTGATCCCGTTCCCGGTGTTGCCTGCGATGAGATTCCCGCCGCCCGGCGTCGACGAGCCGATGTGGACGAGGTCGGCGTTGACGTTGATCCCGGTCGTGTTCGGGATCGCGCCGAGCCCGTCCAACGTGGTCCCGATGCGATTGCCCTCGATCCGGATGCCGACCGGGGACGAATTGGTCCAGATACCCGAGTTCGTGTTGCCGCTGACGAGGTTGCCCTCACCGGTGCCGGAGCCACCGATCAACGTGTTTCCGCCCGTGAACACGCCGATGCCGCTCGCACCGACGGACACGGCCGCGGTTCCCGAACGGTTCGTACCGACGAGGTTGCCCTGCACGGTCACGTCGGGGGCGTCGACCCGGATCGCGTACAGACCGGCGAGTTGGTTCCCTTCGCCCGGGGCACTGCCACCGACCACGCCGCGGAGCGACCCGACGTCGACGCCAGCGGACGCGTTGGCACGCAGCGTCGTGCCGGTGATGTCGAGCCCGATGATCGAGCCCTCGACCCGCTGGTCATCACCGTTCAGCACGATCGCCGCGGCACCCGCGCCGACGAAGTCGTTGACCGCCAGGCCGCGCACGACCGACCCGGCACCGTCGAGCTGGAGGCCGTCGCCGGCCACGCCGGACTGGCCGGAGAGTTCGATGGTGACAACGCCATCGGGCGCCGCCGGGAAGACGGTCGTGCCGATGCTCGCGCCGGATTGGCTGAACCCGTCGATCGTCACGGGCACGGTGATCGCCGGCAGCGGCGTCGCCGGACGGATCGACCAGTACTCCATCGGTGTCGGGAGTCGAGAGGGGTCGCTGGCCGGAATGTCGAACAGGATGCGGTCGAGCAGCCCTCCGGACGCATTGATCTCCTGGATCGCGGCGCGCAGGGTGCAGGCCGGTGTTCCCGTCGAGTTGAGTGCGCCGGTGTCGCAGACACCGTCGCCTGGGCTCGCATCGCCCGTGTCACCGCCGTCGTTCACGATGGCCGGGGCGGCGAGCAGCACCGCCGACGAGAACTCCGAGGTCGAGCCGAAGTTGCCGCCACCGAGGTCCTCGGTGGCCGTCGCGGATGCCCAGACCGTTCCGGGATCGCTCACCGTCACGGAGAACGTCTCGACGCCACCGCCTGTGTGAACGAGATCGACCGACTGGAGGAAGGTGTCACCGGCACCGACCCCCATGGGCGGCGCCGAGGAGCCCGCGAACAGCTCGACCCGGTAGCTCCCGGCAGGAACGTCGAGCGAGACGTCGATCTCGTGGTCGAGCCCCGTCGACGTGATCGCACCCATGACCGGATGGTTCAGCAGACCGTTCGGCCCGACATCGACGTCTCCGGGGTCGTTCGGCGTCACGCCGTCCTCGGCGAGGTCGATCGGCAACCCGCCGTTGTCCCGGATGAAGTTGCCGATGATCGCGACGTCGTTGGACGCCACGTTGCGGAGCACGATGCCAGACCCGGTGTTGTGTGCGATGACGTTGCCCTCGCCGGGCCCGATTCCGCCAACAGTCGTGTTCGCGGCGTTGAACGCCCGGATACCGATCGCGTTCGGGATCGACAGGTTGCCGGATGGGTCCACGCCGACGTGGTTCGCCTGCAAGATGGTCCCGCCACCAACCTCGACACCGATGGCGTAGTGCCCGACGGTGTTGTCCCGGATCAGCGTTGAATCCCCGGCCCGGATGCCGTCGACGGTGCCGCCGAGGTCACGGCTGAACGTCGGATCGGTGCCGACGATGTTGCCCTCCACGACGAATCCGGTGGAAACCGAGATCCCGGTCGAACCACCGCCGACGATGTTCGGAGTCGCCGTCGTCCCGATCTGACCCGGGCCGATCCCGGTCTCGATGCCGAATGACGTCCCGACGGTGTCCAGCACTGCGTCGAGGGTGGCAGTGAGTCCGATGACGTTGCCGAGCACGGAGGCGTTCGGGGCGTTCCACAGAGCGAAGCCGTGGTTCTCGTTGCTGTTGGTCAGGTTCCGATCGGCCGGATCCTCCGTGCCGATCACCATGCGATCGCTGGCCGAGGCCACGAGGAGGCTGTAGTTGACCTGATCGGGCGCGGTGCCCGTCGGATCCGTGCCGAAGTAGTTCCCGACGACGACGAGGTCGTCGGCCCCCTCGACGGTGATCGCGGTGGCGGAGCCGCCGGGGGTGCCCGAGACGACGAGCCCGCGCAGCGTCGTGTTGTCGGCGGTCGCCTCGATCGTGAGCAGATGGCTTCCGACCGGCGTCGACGTGTGGTCGAGTTCGATCACCAAGCGGCCATCGAGGGCACCGGGCGCAGGGGTCGTGTTGGGACGTGCGCCGAGCTGCGTGGTGGCGTCGATCGTGACACCCGAGGTGAGACCCGGGAGCGGTGTGGTGGGCGTGATCCGCCACCACGTGTGGCCACCATTCGGATAGTCCGGATCGAAGTCGACGATCGACGCCTCATCGAGCGCAGTCGTCACCGGGGTGCCGAGCGATCCTGCGTTGGCGTCGTCGCGGTAGTAGAGACGGTTCGGGTCCGAGGCGGCGATGTCGAAGACCACCTCGTCGATGCCGATACTCGCATTCGCCTCGGTGAGGGCTGCCCGGAGGGTGCACTCGGGATCTCCGTCCGCCGTCTTGACACCCGTGTAGCAGACCCCGTCGCCAGCGAGGGTGTCGTCGCCGTCGCCGGTGGAGTTCACCGTCGCCACGTCGCCGGACAGGGTCAGCAGGAAGACGCCGCCGTGATCGGCGGGACCCCGCTGTTCCAGCCCGCCCGCCACGCGAGGTCTGCCGAGTCGGTCGGCACCCATGCCCGCCACGGCCGCTCCGAGACGGTCACCCGCATCGAGGGTCTCCAAGAGGCCCGTCGTGGCATCCACGATCAACGTCGAGCTCGCCGCGGCGCCGGACGCATCGAGTTCGATCACGGCCAGGGCACCCGCATCGAAGGCGGCGGTGTCCTCACCGGGCAGACCGACGACGATGTCGGGGACACCGTCGCCGCCGAGGTCGCCGATGCCGGCGATGTCGGCGCCGAACGCGTCGCCGGTCGAGAGCGCGATGCCGAGACCTCCGGTCGAGGAGGAGATCTTCGTGTGCCCGCTCGCCGAGCCGTCCGGATTCAGGAACACGACGTAGACGGCGCCGCGGTTGACGCCGCCGTCGTCGTCGTTGGCCGCCCCGACGACGACGTCCGGCGTTCCGTCACCATCGACGTCACCCACCGCACCGACGCGGCCGAACTGATCGTCGTCGTCGAGGAGTGCGGTGAAACCCCCGGCGATGTCCGACAGCTTCTGCTCGGCTTTCACCGCCCCATCGAGTCCGAGCTGGAGAACGTGCACGGCGCCGCGGTCGGTACCACCGTCATCGTCGTTGGGAGCGCCGACCGCGAGGTCGTTGATGCCGTCACCGTCGATGTCGCCGATCGCGGCGACCGCACGGCCGAAGAGGTCGCCGTCGCTCAGCGGTGCGACGAGTCCGCCGGTGACGTCTGAGATCTTCGTCTCGGCGACGACCGAGCCAGCGGCGTCGATCGACAGGATGTGCACCGCTCCCCGGTTCGTCCCGCCGTCGTCGTCGAACGGCGCGGCCACCGCGATCTCGATGGTGCCGTCGCCCTGGAGGTCGCCGAGACCGGCAATCGAGTCGCCGAAGGCATCGCCGGCGTCGATCGTCGCAGCAAGTCCGCCCAGTCCCGAGCCGATCACTCGATCGCTCGCGACCGAGCCGTCCTCGGCCAGGAACAGGATTCGGATCTGTTCGGCTTGGGTGACACCGACGGCGAGGTCGTCGACCCCGTTGCCATCGACATCGCCGATGCCCGCCAACCCGTCTCCGAACTCGTCGCCGGCGTTGATCGTCGTCAGATTCGGCGTGGTCTCGTCGAACAGATCGACCGCCGCGACCTGTGCCCGTGAGGTGCGCGTCGGCATGTCCAGATGGTTCGGCTGCCCATCGCGGTCGTCATCGGCCGCGTCCCGGTCGAAACCGTCGCCGTTCGGGTCGGCCTGCTCCGTTGCGGTCGGCCTGCCATCGCCGTCGTCGTCGGGGTCCAGGTAGTCCGGAGTGCCGTCGCCGTCGGTGTCGACGGCGTCGTCGGGATGGCCGTCACCGTCGGGGTCAGCCCCCTCGGCGACGGTGAGAACGCCGTCGCCGTCATCATCGACGTCGTTGACGTCATCGGTGAGATCACCGTCGGTGTCGCCGACCTCGAACTCATCACAGACGCCGTCGCCATCGGTGTCGATCAGACAGTGGGCGAATGCGAGGGGTCGCGGCGTCGCTGTCGCCGACCCGGCAACGGTGGGCAGCACCATGATGAGACCGGCGAGCGCAGCCACCGAGGCGGTGAAGAGCGCCCCTCGGACGCGACGGTGCCGCCCGAACCCGATGTGGGTCGAGCGGCACCGGCGCAGCGCCAGGCCCGGCACCGCCCTCACGTGGGCAGCCTCGGTTCGGCTCCCGCTCGCTCCGGCGTCGCGGATCCGGCCGCTCGGTGCAGCGGTTGGACGATCGAGAACCTGGTCTCGTCCGCCTCCCGCTCGTACTGGAGCGAGCCGCCGAGGCGTTGGACGATCGCGCTCACGAGGAGCAGGCCGGTGGCGGACTCACCCCGCCGCGCCCTTCGCTTCGCATCCGTTTCGCGTCGGCCGAACACCAGCCCGATCACGTCGTTCGGCAGACCCGGTCCCCGGTCGACCACACGGATTCTGATCCCCTCGGCCGCCGGGGAGAGATCGAGCTGCGGCGACTGTCCGTGGCGCTGGGCGTTCTGGATCAGCTCGTCGAGGCACCACGTCAGCAGTTCCGGATCGGTGTCGGCCGGCACGGACTGGGCCATCAGATTCCGCAGGGGCAGCTCGAGCTCGGTCGCGATGTCTTCGAGCAGTCGACCGAGGTCGACCGCCGTCGGCGCCACTTCGAGCGAGCCGTTCCCCACGCGGAGCAGCAGGAGCACCCGCTCGGCACCGGCCTCGGCCGCTCGGATCCCCGGGTGAACGGTCCGCGGATCCCGGCCCGCCGTCGCTTCGTGGATCGGTTCGACGATCCGGTGCTGGACGAGATCCTCGGTCCCACGGGTCAGGTCGGTCAGCTTGTCCTCCAGGGCACCGACGCCGGCGCGGAGCACCGCCTCGTCACGTCCGGGACGGGTCGCCACGCGGTGCACCACCACGGCGACCGTGGGAACCACGAAGGCCACGATGAATCCGACGAAGGTCGCGACGGAGCGAAGCGTGCCGGCCGTGCTGTCGAGTGCATCGAGCAGGCGGTCACGGTCGGTGGCCACCTCGGACGATGCGTCGCTCAGCGGGGTGAGGACCTCCAGCCGGACCGTGGTCAACGCCGAGATGTCACGCGAATCATCGAGACGGGCGTCGACGCCCTCGAGCCCGATGGACGCCTGGGTGAGCGCATCCAGCGCGGCGTCGTCGTCGATGATCCCGACGATCTGCAGTGCCTCGATACCCGAGCGAGCGTCCGCGATCGCCGAGTCGAACTCGGCGCGGCTCTCCGACTGCGCAGCGGCCGTCTCGATGCCGTCACGTTCGAGCAGGGCGAGCATGACGAGCTGGCGTGCGCGGGCATCAGCGATCTCGATCGTCCGGATCGTCTCGTCGGCCAGATAGAGACCGGCGGACTGTTCGTTGGCCTCCGCCGCACGCGCCGCCATCGTGTAGACGCCGATCGCGAGCAACAGGACGGTCGCCCCGGCTGCCACCGAGATCAAGACCGTCCACCGACGATCGAGAAGGAAGCGCCAACGGGACATCCACTCCCTATCGGCAGTTCGTGACGCGATCGTGAACCCCCTGGGCTGGGTCACTCAGAGAGCCCTGGATTAGCGTCCGACCGAGCCGAGGGAGGGCCATCCATGACCACCACCGAGAGCACGGAGATCGCCGGGTCGGGCACCGAACACGTCGATGTGATCGTCGTCGGCGCCGGCATCTCGGGAATCGGGGCCGGCTATCACCTCCAGCAGGACTGCCCCGATCGCTCCTACGTGATCCTCGAGGGCCGAGAAAACCTCGGCGGGACGTGGGACCTGTTCCGCTATCCCGGCGTGCGGTCCGACTCCGACATGCACACGCTCGGGTATTCGTTCAAACCCTGGACGGCCGAGAAGAGCATCGCCGACGGCCCGTCGATCCTCGCCTACCTGGAGGAGACCGCGGCGGAGTTCGGGATCGACCAGCACATCCGGTACCGGCAGATGGTGCGGACGGCCTCCTGGTCGAGCGAAGACGCACGTTGGCGGCTCCGGATCGACGACGAGGCCACCGGCCGCCCGGTCGAGATGACCTGCCAGTTCCTCTTCATGTGCGCCGGCTACTACTCCTATCGGGGCGGCCACACACCCGACATTCCCGGTCTCGAGACCTTCGACGGGCCGGTCATCCACCCGCAGGCGTGGCCCGAAGACCTCGACTACTCGGGTCGACGAGTGGCCGTGATCGGATCGGGCGCCACCGCCATGACGCTCGTGCCGGCCATGGCCGGCACGGCAGCTCACGTGACGATGGTCCAACGCTCGCCCACCTACGTGGTCTCCCGTCCCGACGTCGACCCGATCGATCGCCGATTGCGCTCGTTCCTGCCCGCCGAGCTGGCCTACCGGATCGTGCGGAAGAAGAACATCGCCATGGGGCAGTTCTTCTACGGCCAAACCCGCAAGAAGCCCGAGAAGGTCGCCGAGAAACTCCTGGACGAGGCGAGGAAACACCTGCCCGACGAGATGGTCGAGCAACACTTCACGCCGTCGTACGGACCCTGGGACCAGCGACTCTGCCTGGTTCCCAACGGCGACCTGTTCGAGTCACTCACCAACGGGACCGCATCGGTCGTCACCGGCACGATCGACACGGTCACCCCCGGGGGAATCCGGATGGACGACGGCAACCACGTCGACGCCGACGTCATCATCACCGCCACCGGCCTGCAGCTGGTTTCACTCGGCCACGTCGAGCTCTCCGTCGACGGCGAGACGATCGACTTCGCTGAGACCTGGAGCTACAAGGGGCTGGCCTATTCCGACGTCCCGAACCTCGTGTCGTCGTTCGGCTACATCAACGCATCGTGGACCCTGCGCGCCGACATCACCTGCGGCTTCGTGACCCGCCTCCTGAACCATCTCCGCGACACCGGCACCTCCACCGCGACGCCCCGGCTCCGGCCGAGCGATCGATCGATGACCCCCCGCCCATGGATCGATGACTTCTCTGCCGGCTACATCCAGCGCATGCTCCCGATGTTGCCGAAGCAGGGAGATCGAGCCCCATGGCTCAATCCGCAGCGCTACGACGCCGATCGCCGCCTCATCGTCGACGAGCCGGTCGACGACGGTGTCATGATCTTCAGTGGAACCGCGTCGGCCCGGTCGGCGCGGTCGGTTGCCACGGCGGACGTGTGACGGCGGCACAACAGGCCACAGCGCCGGAGATTCCTCGGCGGTCCTGGCAGACCCTCGCCATCACCTCGATGGTGGGCTTCATGGTCTCGATGGAGATCACGATCATCGCGTTGGCATTGCCCGACATCCGCGATGCGTTCCCGGATGCGACCGAATCGCTGCTGTCCTGGGTCATCACGACCTACAACATCGGCGTCGCCTCGCTCCTCCTGCTCGCCGGGTGGGCGGCGGATCGCTACGGACGCAAGAAGATCTTCCTGTGGGGCCTGCTCATCTTCCTGGTCGGCTCGACGCTGTCGGGTCTGTCGCAGAGCGCCACGCAGCTCATCGTCGCGCGGGGCATCCAGTCGGTGGGCGGGGCGCTCCAGTTCCCTGCCGGTCTCGCCCTGCTCCTGCCGGCCTTCCCGATCGAACGCCGCGGCATGGCGATCGGTATCTGGGGGGCGATGGGTGGACTCGCCGCAGCCCTCGGACCTCCCCTCGGTGGTCTGCTGGTGGGTGCGTTCAACTGGCGGGCGGTCTTCCTCGTCAACGTGCCGGTCGCGGCATTCGCCGTGATCGCCGGGCGCTCGTGGCTCACCGAGTCCACCTCGGATGACGTTCCCGATCGGGTCGATCCGATCTCGGTGCCCTTGGCGTCGCTCGGCGTCGGCGCCATCATCTTCGGCATCGTGCAGAGCGAGAGCTGGGGACTCGCCGACGTCCGAATCCTGGGCGCCTTCGTGCTGGGACTCGTCCTGATCGCCGTGTTCGTGCACCGATCCCGAACCCACCCCCGGCCGCTGTTCGACCTCGGGCTCTTCCGCTTGCCGAGCTACGCCCTCGGCAATCTCGGCACGATCTTCTTCGTCGTTGCGTTCTTCTCGTTCTTCGTCCCGTTCCCCACGTTCGTTCAGGGCACGTGGGACTACTCGGTGATCCGCACCGGCCTGGCGATCGCGCCCGGCCCACTGCTGGCCACAGTGCTCTCCCCCGTGCTCGGGAACCTGGCCGACCGCGTCGGTCCCGGCGTCATCCTGGCGGTCGGCGGCGTGGCGGGTGCCGCCTCGATGGCCTGGCATCTCGCCTTCATCGGGACCGACCCCGACTGGCTCGTCGGTCTGCTCCCCGGTGCACTCCTCCTCGGCGTCGCCGCCGGAGCGTCCTTCGCGATGTCGGTCTCGGCGGTGATGCGCGACGTCGGTCCGACGCGGTTCGGCATGGCGGGCGCGGCCCGGACCACGATCTTCCAGCTCGGAGTCGCGCTCGCCATCGCGCTCGCCGTGGCCATCGTCGGCCGGCCCGAGGCGGGTCGGGTCGCGTTGGAGGCGTCGCGACGCGGGTGGTGGCTCGCACTCGGCTGCTTCGCCGCGCAGGCGCTGATCTTCGGGGTCTTCTTCCCCCGGGGCAACGCAGAACGCTGACCCGGGGGAACGACTCAGCCGAGCAGCGTGGGAATCTGCTCGGCGATGTCTTCGGGTGAGGTCATCGGCTCGAAGCGTGCGAGCACCTCGCCGTCGCCGGACACCAGGAACTTGGTGAAGTTCCAGGCGATGTCGCTCGACTCGCCCTCACCGGGCTGTTCGGACTTGAGCCACTGGTACAGCTCGCAGGCGCCGTCTCCGTTCACCTCGATCTTCGAGAACATCGGGAAGTCGATGTCGAAGTTGTCGGTGACGAACGCCTTGATCTCGGCCTCGGGCTTCGGCTCCTGCTCACCGAACTGGTTGCAGGGGAAACCGAGCACCGTGACGCCGTTGTCGTCGTGATGAAGCGTACGCAGACCTGCGTACTGGGGCGTGAGGCCTCAATAGGAGGCGACGTTGACGACGAGGCAGGCGGCCCCCGCATACTGCGAGAACGCGATCGGATCGCCGTCGATGGAGGTCATCGTCAGATCGTGGAATCGGGTCATGTCGGCGCACCGTACCCCACCGGCGAAATCCTCAGCGCGACCGACGTCCAGCGACTCGCCTTCGAGCGAATTCGAGCATGCACCCGAGACCGCTACCGTGCCGCCGGTGCCCTCCACCTCACGCGACTTCCTCGGACTCGTCGACACCGCCGACGATCGCACCGAGATGCTGCTCACCTCGGCCAACACCGGCGGAGGTGAGTCGCTGTTCGGTGGCGCCGGGCTGGGAGCCGCCGTTCTCCTCGCCGAGGAACGGGCCGGCCGGCCGGCCATCTGGATGACGACGCAGTTCATCTCGCTCACCCGACGGAACGAGGTGATGCGGTTCCGGTGTGACACGCCGGCGACCGGTCGCACCATGACGCAGGTCCAGGTGCACGCCGAGGTCGACGGGCGGCTCGTGATGTCCGGCATGGGCGCATGTGGAGAGCGGCCCGAACATCATCGGACCGCCCAGCTCCGCCCACCGGACGCGCCGGGCCCCGAAGCGTCCGAAGCCGTCGTGCGGGATCCCGACGACACGTCCGCCCTGCACCACCTCGTCGACACCCGGGTCGCCCGAGGCATGTTCGGGTTCACCGAGACCGGCACGCCGTCGGGCGACGAACGTTCGTGGATCTGGTGCCGCATGCCCACGGTCGACCTCGACGCCGCCGTACTGGCGATGCTCGCCGACTACATGCCCTCGGTGCTCGGCAACGCCGTGGCGGATCGCGTGTGGTGCTCCTCGATCGACAACACCATCCGCTTCGCCGATCCGGTCGATGATCCGGCGGGCTGGGTGTTGCTCGAGAACTCGGCGGAGTTCGTCGGCAACGGATTCGGCATCGGCCGGTGCCGGATGTGGAGCGAGTCGGGACGACTGCTCGCCACCGCTTCGCAGTCGATGTCCGTCCGCCTGCCGCCACCCGGCGCCTGATCGGGAAGACCACCGTCGTGTCGGCGGTTCCGAGCGGGTGACTGCTCGGATCGCTGCGCTCGCCATCGGTACCGCTCTGCTGGCGACCGCGTGCGCGGACGCGGGCGACCCGTTGCAGACCACGCAGCCGACCACTCCCCTCGAGTACCTGGACGGCCCGACACGGGCCTTCCTCCGCCAGATGAACGAGCCCCGCCCGGTGGACAACTCCGCGATGCCGCCGCGGCACTGGGACCCGGAACGCTTCCCCGAGACGCTCGTCGTCCGCACCGAGATCGTGCCGGGCGGTCCGCCACCTGACGGGATCCCACCGATCGACGAGCCGGTCCATCTCGGCCAGGACTCGATCGACTGGCTCGACGAGCGGGAGGCGGTCATCGTCGTCTCCGCCGGTGGGGAGACCCGGATCTATCCCGTCCAGGTGCTGATCTGGCACGAGATCGTGAACGACGAGCTCGGCGGTCGACCCGTCACCGTCACCTACTGCCCACTCTGCAACTCGGCGGTGGTCTTCGATCGTGAGATCGACGGCGACGTCCTGGACTTCGGCACGTCGGGTTACCTCTACCAGTCCTCGCTCGTGATGTACGACCGCCAGACCGAGTCCCTCTGGACCCACTTCGACGGGCGTGCCGTCGTCGGGACACGGATCGGCGACGAGCTCGACCTGCTCCCTGCGACCACGATGTCGTGGGCGGACGCCCGTGGGGCGTTTCCGAACGCGACCGTGCTGGGCCGCGATGTCGTCGACCCGAAGCCGTACGGACAGAACCGGTATGCCGGCTACGACCAGAGCGAGCGGCCCCTGTCGGGCTGGTTCACGAACCGCGAGGTCTCCGAGGACCTCCCGCTCATGGGTCGGGTCGTGGGCGTGCGACGCGGCGACCCCGTGGCGATCCCGCTCGATCTCCTCCGGCCCGCACGAGTCCTGATGGTGGACGACGGCCGGCCGCTGGTGGTCTTCTGGCAGCCCGGCACGAACTCACCCCTGCAGGACGACGAGATCGCCGGCGGCGACGACATCGGATCGACGGGCGTCTACGTCCCGCAGCACGAGGGGTCGACACTCACCTTCGTGGCGACGGCCGATGCGATCGTCGACGAGCAGACCGGGTCGAGCTGGACAGCGGCGGGCGTCGCGGTCGACGGCCCGCTGGTCGGGTCCCGACTCGAGCCGGTCGAGCACCTCGACACCTTCTGGTTCGCCTGGGCGACGTTCGAACCGGCGACGCAGGTGGTCACCGGTCCTTGAGCCGGGGCGCCGCTCAGAGACCGTCGGAGAGCGGCCAGAGGTCGGGGAAGTCGGGCTGGCGTTTCTCCATCTGGGAGGCGAACGCCTCCGCCATGTCGTCCGTGTCGAAGTGTGCGGCGTTCCAGTTGGCGATGAACTCGAGACCGTCGGCGACCGTGTGGTCGCGGGTGTAGTGCATCGTCTGCTTCGTTCCCCAGATCGCCATCGGCGACTTGGCCGCGATCTCGGTCGCGATCTCCATCACGCCGTCGAGAAGCGCGTCTCGATCGTGAAAGATCTTGTTGACGAACCCCGCCGCCATCGCTTCCTCTGCGCTCCAGCGGCGCCCGGTGTAGGCGAGCTCGCGCACAACACCCTCGGGCACGAGCTTCGGCATCCGCTGGAGAGTTCCGACATCGGCGGTCATCCCGATGTTGATCTCGGCGATCGAGAAGTAGGCGTCCTCGGTGGCGTACCGCATGTCTGCCGCCGAGACCATGTCGATCGCGCCACCGACGCACGCGCCCTGGATCGCACAGAGAACCGGGACCCGGGCCCGCTCGAGCGAGGTGAAGGTGTCCTGCAGCTTCATCGCCGTCGAGCGGAACCGCTCGTTCCGACGGCTGCGGTGACCGGACGCACCGGGCCGGATGTCGTCATTGCCGGCGAAGACCGACAGGTCCATCCCCGAGCAGTAGTGCCGCCCCTCGGCCTCGAGCACGATCACCCGGACGTCGCCGGAGGCCGACATGCCGTCCACGATCTCGGGTAGCTCCCGCCAGAACGAGGCGATCATGGAGTTGGCCTTCTCGGGGCGGTTCATCCGGATGCGGCCGATCTTGTCGACGACCGTCACGTCGAAACACTCGTATCCCATGCGTGCTGCTCCTCGATCGATCATCGACGCCGTGGTCTCGGCGAGCGCCGACAGTGTCGCCCCCCGGCCGCAACTTGAGCAAGCACGCCGACACTGCGAGGCTCGGCGCCATGGAGTTCGACCACGCACAGACCGACGCCCTGCTCTCGACGACGAGGGCGGTCCGAAAGCGGCTCGACTTCGAGCGGGAGGTCCCGGACGACGTCCTGCTCGAGTGTCTCCAGCTCGCCGTGCAGGCCCCGACGGGCTCGAACCGCCAGGGCTGGCGGTGGCTGGTGATCCGGGACGCCGAGAAGAAGGCGGCGCTCGCCGACCTCTACCGGCAGGCCGGCGGCGAGTATCTCGCCGCTGCAGCCGCGGACGCCGCCGATGGCTCGCAGACCGGCCGGGTCCTCGACTCGGCGAACTTCCTGGCCCAGAACCTCGAGAACGTGCCGGTCTTCGTCATCCCGATGATCATCGGACGCCTCGACGACGCCGTCGAGCAGGGGGCGAACATCACCAACGCCGCGGCCGGCCTGATGGGTTCGATCATCCCGGCCATGTGGTCGTTCCAGCTGGCGCTCCGCAGCCGTGGGCTCGGGTCGTGCTACACGACCCTGCATCTCGGGCTCGAGAAGCAGGCTGCCGACATCCTCGGGATCCCCGACCACATGTCGCAGGCCGGGCTGCTCCCGGTCGCCTACACCAAGGGAACCGACTTCAAGCCGGCGAAGCGGCCGCCGGTCTCCGAGATCACCTACCTCGACAGCTACAAGAACCCGATCGTCTGACCGACCGACGCCGGTGCTCGCCGGACCTCGCGCACATCGCTGACGCGCCGCGTCAGCTCGGCCGCGGAGTTCGCTACTCCTCGATGCCGGCGCGGTAGCGGCGCCAGCGGAGATTGGCCCGCACCCCGAGGGAGTTGAACGGCTCGGGGAAGTTCCGGCTGGGCCGGCCCTTGGCGAGCATGAGGTCGAGGTGTTCCGACGGGGCGCCGTGCATCGAGTCGGCGAGCAACATGCCACAGACGGTGCCCCGCACGATCCCGACCCCGTTGTGCACGATCGAGCCCTGTACGCCCGGCCGGAGCTCGCCGAACGCCGGTTGGCCGTTCCGACTCAGGCTCACCGGCCCGCCCCAGGTGAACTCGAACGGCGTGCCGGCGACGCTCGGGAAACGACGATCGAATGACCGGCGGTGTGTCCGCTCCGCCGTGGCGAGCCAGCGGCCGTCGTGGCGCGAGCGTCGGCTGAACGAGAAGATGTTCCGTACGACGATCCGACGCTCCCGGCCGAGCTTCCGGACGGTCGTGCCGGCCCCCTCCGCAGCGATGAGCCCCCAGGTGTCGTCGCCGCCGATCGTCGCCCACTCGTCGTCGTCGAGTTGGCGCGTCATCGACCCCCACGTCATCAAGGGAATGGTGTGCTTGCGGTAGAAGCCGAAACCGGGGCCGTACCCGTTCGTGGCCAGGACGAGACTGGGCGTGCGAACGGTCCCCTGCGTGGTGCGGACCGTGTGGGGTGGTCCGTAGTCCACGTCCATCACTGCCGATCGCTCATGCACCGCGACGTTCCCGGGCAACGCCGCGGCGATCCCCCGCAACAGACCCGCCGGCTGCACGAGCACGGTGCCCGGCGTGTGCAACGCCCGGGTCCAGAAGTCGGTCCCGAGGTGCTCGACGGTCGCCGACCGGTCCCACGACGTGTGCGGCTGGCCCATGGTGTCGAGCATCGAGGCGAACTCGTCGAGATGGTGCTCACCTCTCGGGGTCGCCGCACCGTGGACCTTGCCGACGTCGTCCCAGAAGTCACCGAGGTCGTGCTCCTCGACGAGCCGCTGCAGCGCACGTTGACCGTGGGTGTTCATGGCCATCTGACGGAGCTCCCGCTCGACGTCCTCCGGAGCGAACGAACCAGCCCGGATGTCGTGGGTCATGTCGATGGCGAAGCCCGAGGAGCGGCCGCCGGCGGAGTTCCCGACGAGGTCGGCGTCGAGCACGACGATCGTCGCCGCCGGGTCGAGCTCGGCGAGCCGACGAGCCGCGGCGAGGCCGGTCCACGACGCACCGACCACCACGTGATCGACGGTCTCCTCGCCCCGGAACACGTCCGGCTCGGGAAGCGGACCGAGGATCTCCAACCAGCCGTTGCGACGATCGGTCCGGGGCTGATGATCGACGGTGGGCATCAGGTCACGACGCCCCGAGATCGAGCCACACCGTCTTGGTCTCGGTGTACTGCTCGTGGCTGGCGAGCCCGTTGTCCCGTCCCCCGAAGCCCGAGAGACCGTACCCACCGAACGGTGTGGCGGCGTTGCCCTCGGAGTAGCTGTTCACGCTGACGGTGCCGGCGCGGAGTCGAGCAGCAGCGAGATGGGCGGTACGGACGTTCGAGGTGAAGACCGAGGCGTGCAGCCCGTAGGGCGTGGCGTTGGCCAGCGCGATCGCTTCGTCGGCGTGATCGAAGCGGGTGACGGCGAGGATCGGTCCGAAGACCTCGTCGCGGGCCAGCTCGTCGTCGGGCGCGACCTCATCGAAGACGGTCGGCTCCATGAACCAACCACCGCTCGCTTCCCGGAGCCGCCGTCCGCCGCGTCGCAGCACGGCTCCCCCGGCGACCGCTCGTTCGACATAGCCGAGCATCCGTTCGAGCTGGGCCTCGGAGATGATGGCGCCCACTCGTGTCTCGGGATCGAGCGGATCGCCGACAACCCATTCGTGCAGGACCTCGTCCATGCGTGACAGCAGGTCGTCGGCCAACGAGCGATGCACCAGCAGACGGGAGTTGGCGGAACAGTTCTGACCGGCGTTCCAGACGATCGCCTCACACGCAGCCGCGGCCACGGCGTCGAGGTCCTCGGCGTCGGGCATCACGACCATCGGCGACTTGCCACCACACTCCAGCAGCACGCGCTTCAGGTTCGAGTCGGCCGAGTAGCGGAGGAACATGCGGCCCACATCGGTCGATCCGGTGAACGCGACGCAGTCGACGTCGGGGTGTTCACCGAGGGCTCGGCCCGTGATCTCGCCCGGGCCGCTCACGATGTTGAGCACACCATCGGGGATGCCGGCCTCGGATGCGAGCTCGCCCAGCCGGAGCGTCGACATCGAGGTCTCCTCGGCCGGCTTCAGCACGAGCGCGTTGCCGGTGGCCAGCGCCGGCCCGATCTTCCAGGCCGCCATCATGAGCGGATAGTTCCAGGGCAACACCGCTCCGACCACGCCGATCGGCTCCCGCACGATCATGGCGACGGTGCCGGGACCCGATGGCGCCACCTGGTCGTGCCACTTGTCGGCCATCTCGGCGTGCCAGCGGAGACAGGCCACCGTCTCCGGCAGATCGATCGTGGAGGTGTCGTGGATCGGCTTGCCGGACTCGAGCGTCTCGAGCAGCGCGAGCTCGTCCGCATGGGCCTCGACGAGTGAGGCGAATCGGAGGAGGAGGCGCCGTCGTTCGGTCGGGTCGAGGCTCGTCCACGGCCCATCGGTGCATGCCCGCCGGGCGGCGCGAACCGCGGCGTCGACATCGGCGGGACCGGCGACGGCGACCTCGGCCAGTGTCTGGCCGGTCGCCGGGTCGACGGTCGGCATGGTCGCGCCATCGGCGGCCGGCACTGCGGACCCGCCGATCCACAACGTCGTCGGGCCACCGATGGCGGCGAACAGTGCCTGCGGGTCGTGGTTCATGACGCGGCTCCAGAGGTGCGGGAGGTTCGGCTCGCC
The DNA here is from genome assembly GCA_020629695.1 of Acidimicrobiales bacterium. GTDB lineage: Bacteria > Actinomycetota > Acidimicrobiia > Acidimicrobiales > SZUA-35 > JAHDBV01. The sequence continues at coordinate 42,319 of JAHDCV010000026.1, forward strand.
ATCTGGACGAGCCAGTCTCGTTCGTCCTCCCATTCGCGATGCACGAGGGAGGAGCGGTCGACGGTGTTGTCCGGCAGGGTGGACAACGCGGTCATGAGCGCCAGCCGACCCTGCCGGGTCATCGGCATCACGGGCCGGCGACACGGGCCGACGGCGCGACCGACCATCGTGGTGGCGGTCTTGACGGCCGAGTTGTACTCGGCGTCGACGCTGTTCTCCCAGAAGAACATGTTCGCCGGCAGCATCCGCGCCCAGAGGTCCAGGGCGTCATCGTGTCGGCCCGCCGTGATCAGGTCCCACAGGCGAACACACTCGTGGGGCATCACGTTGGCCGCACCCCAGATCCATCCGGCTGCACCGGCCATGGCGGCATACGGCGCGAGCGGATCGGCGCCGGCGAGCACGTGACCACCGATCCCGATCAGCTTCTGGAGCCGGATCGCGTCGCCCGTCGAGTCCTTGATGTACTCGATGTTGTCGATGGCGACGAGGCGTCGGTACAGGTCGGCGTGGATGTCGAAGCCGGAGTTGACCGGGATGTTGTAGAGCACGATCGGGAGGTCGACCGCGTTGGCGAGCGTCTCGTAGTGGAAGAGCACACCACGCTCGAACGGCCCCTCGAAGTAGGGCGGCAGCACCATCGCCGCCGAGGCGCCGGCGTCGGCGGCCCGACGGGTCCGCTCGATGGCGTCGGTCGTCGTGATCGCAGAGGTCTGCGCGACGACCGGGACGCGGCCGTCGACGATCTCGCAGCCGAGCGAGATGATGCGGGTCTTCTCCTCGTCCGACAGGAAGGCGAACTCGCCCGTACCGGCGCACAACACGAGTCCGTGCACCCCGGCATCGAGCAACGACTCGATGTGGTCCCGGAGACGTCCCTCGTCGAGATGCTCGCCGGTGTCGTCGAAGGGTGTGCACATCGCCGCGCACACCCCGTGCAGCAGCGGCCGGTTCTCGGTGGTCGTGGTCACGTCGTCCTCACAGCACGTTCGGGTCGATCTCCGCGACTCGTCGATCGACGAACTCGCGGAGTTCGGCGTCGACCGCGGCGTCGAGGGCAGGCAGTTCGTAGTTGTCGAGCAGCTCCCGGGCCGTCTGGTTGGCCCGCGCCTCGGCATCCATGCCTCCGGCGGCGAGCCACTGTTCGTAGCCGTCGGAGTCCATCAGTTCGGGGGTGGCGAAGGCCGTCTGGAAGTTCGCGAGCGTGTGCGCGGTGCCCAGGTAGTGACCACCCGGGTCGACATCGGCCATCGAGGCGACGGCGTCGTCCAGTTCGCCGAAGCGGACACCCTCGGCGAACCGGCGGAACATCGCTGCCTGCTCCCCGTCGATGACCGCCTTCGCGTAACTCTGGCACATGGCCGACTCGAGGTAGCCGGTCGTCGAGAGCACGAAGTTCGCCCCCGCGAGCACGACCCCGAACATGTTCCTCGCCGCTTCGTAGCCCGCCTGGGCGTCCACCAGCTTCGACGACGAGCACATGCCCGAACAGCGCCAGGGCAGTCCGTAGTACCGAGCCATCTGCCCGTGGAGCAGGTTCATGTGATCGATGTCCGGCGTGCCTGCCATCGGAGCACCCGACTTCATCGAGACCGTCGCGAGCCACTGGCCGTAGACGGCCGGTGCACCCGCTCGCACGAGTTGCGAGAAGGCAACGCCGGCCAGCGCCTCGGCGTTGATCTGGACGATCGAGCCGATCACCGATGCCGGCGTCGAGGCCCCACCGAGCACGAACGGCGAGAACAGCATCGCCTGGTTCGATCGGCTGTAGACCTTCACCGCGTCGAGCATCGTGGCGTCCCACACGAGCGGGCTGTTGCCGTTCGCCAGGCTCGTCATCACCGTCGTGTCGGCAACGACGTCGGCCCCGAACGTGATCCGCGCCATCTCGAGAGAGTCCTCGGCGCGCTCTTTCGAGGTGACCGCCCCCATGAACGGCTTGGTCGAGTGACGGATGAGTGAGTCCGTCATCCGCAGATGACGATGCGGCACCGCGACATCCATGGGCTCACAGACGACTCCTCCGGTCATCTGCATGGACGGCGTGAGATAGGCGAGCTTCGCGAAGTTGTCGAAGTCGTCCAGCGTCGCGGCGCGACGCTGCCCGTCGAGGTCACGCACGTAGGGCGCCCCGTACGAGGGGGTGAAGATCGACTTCGATCCACCGAGGCGCACCGAACGCTCGGGATCGCGGGCCAACATCGAGTACTCCGACGGGGCGGTCGAGATCAGGTCCATCAGAAGCGCCCGGTCGATCCGGACCCGGTGGCCGTCCACGTCCGCGCCGGCCACACGCCACATCTCCGCCGACTCGTCGTCGCGGAACTCGATGCCCGTCCTCTCCAACAGACCCATCGTCGTGTCGTGCACGACCTCGACCTGCTCCGGCATGAGCATGTCCAGGTACGGGATCCCCCGGTCGAGTTCGGGCAGGAACTCGAGGGTGAAGGCGGTGCGGCGGTCGACGCGGGCTTGGCGACCCCGGCCGGCACGGCGCCGCCCGGTCGTGGGTGCGGTCATGCGGCCAACCTCTCTCGATGGGCCAGGAGGTGATCGCGCAGTGCGACCGCCGGCGAACTCGTGAGCGCGGGTGTCGAACGCAGGACGAACGCGACCTCGGGAAGATCGATCGGCTCACCCCATGGACGCATCGCCTCATCGACATGAGGCGTGTTCAGCACCGCCACGCCGACCCCGGCTCGGACGGCGGCACAAACACCGTGGATACTCGGGCACTCGAGCATCCGTCGGTGACGGCGGCCCGCACGGTCGAGGGCTTCGGTCAGGAAGGGCTCATAGAGACAGTCGGGGCCGAACGAGATCAGCGGCACGGGATCGAGCTCACCCAGATCCACCTCGGCGCCCTGCACGACGTGCAACCGATCACGACGACGCACGACGTCGTCGGGTCGCAACCGATCGTCGACGTCCATCACCTGGATCAGCGCGAGGTCCACGTGCTGATCGTCCAGCCACTGCGAGACCACGGCCGACGCGTTGACCCGGATCGAGAGTTCGACGCCGGGGTGTGTCCGCCGGAAGTGGCTCACGATCTCGGCCAGTTCGGTCGCGGCGACCTCCTCGTTCACCCCCAGTCGAACGACGCCGGTCACCTCCGGTCGCCGGCGGAGACGATCGACGGCGTCGTCATGCGCCCGGATCATCACCTCGGCGTACTCCAGTAGCTCCCGCCCATCGGCGGTCGTGACGACCTCGGCCCCGTCGCGAAGCAGCACGCTGGCGCCGATCCGCTCCTCGAGTCGACGGATCTTGTGGCTGACCGCGGACTGGGTCAACCCGAGTTCGTCCCCGGCTTCGGTGAAGCTGCCACTGTGAGCAACGGAACGCAGGACACGAAGCGACTCGACATCCAACCGCATTCCGGTTCCACGCAGTGCACGATCGGGCATGGCCGCCGACATTACACAGCGTCGCGCTGGATTACATCGTGTCATGCCGACAAGCCATCGCATGACGGGAGCGGTCGGACCCTGGCCTCTGCGTGTGCTAGACGACCTGGCATGCAGACCTCTCAGCCGCCGGTCGCGATCGTCACGGGGGCGACCTCGGGCATCGGGAGAGCGACCGCACTCGCGCTCGCCGCGGACGGACACGACATCGTGGTCCACGGACGCCGCAGCGCAGTCGCCGCTGCGGTCGCCGATCTCGTCCGTGCCGACGGGCGATCCGCTGCGGTGGTGCTCGGAGATGTCGCCGACCCGGCCGTCGCCGATGAACTCGTCCACGCTGCAGCAGGGCTCGGCACGCTCCGGACCGTGGTGAACGCCGCGGGTGTCATCGTGCGAGCCGACGCCGAGCACACCAGCGATGCGGACTGGCGACGGGTCATGGCGACGAACGTCGACGGCACGTTCTTCGTGAGCCGTGCCGCCATCCCGGCGCTCCGCATCGCCGGCGGGTCGATCGTGAACGTCGCTTCCAACGTCGGTCTCGTCGGCTCCCCCGGGCTCGCGGCCTACTGCGCGTCCAAAGGTGCCGTCGTGACCCTGACGAAGGCGATGGCGCTCGACCACGCGGCCGAGGGCATTCGCATCAACTGTGTCTGTCCCGGCGCGGTCGACACCGACATGCTGCGATCGGGTCGGGAACGTGATCCGCTCAGTGACGAGGAGATCTTCGAGATGAACCTCGCGGGGATCCCGCAGGGTCGGGTGCCGGCACCGGTCGAGATCGCCTCGACGATCCGGTTCCTCGCCAGCGATGCAGCGGCGCACGTCGTGGGTGTTGCACTCGCCGTCGACGGTGGATTCCTCGCCCGATGAACGAAGCTGCCGCACCAGCAGCCGGCGACCTCGCCGGTCGGGTCGCGCTCGTCACGGGCGGGCGCCAGGGCATCGGCGCCGGGATCGCCCGACGCCTCGCTCATGCCGGTGCCGTCGTTGTCATCGGCGATCTGCGCGCCCCGGACGCATCCGACAGCGTCGGTCGGTGGGTCGGTCTCGACGTCACCGACCCCGACTCCGTCGGTGACGCCATGGCATCCATCGAGGAGGTCGAGGGCCGCCTCGACATCGTGGTCAACAACGCGGGGATCATGTTCGAACAGGACTTCGAGACCCATCCGCTCGAGTCGTGGTCGGCCATGGTCGCCGTCAATCTGACGGGGCCGTTTCTCGTCAGCCGGGCCGCCACACCGCTGCTGAAGCGTCGAGGTGGCTCCATCGTGAACATCGGATCGATCGAGGGGTTCAGCGCGAACCCGAACCACGTCGCCTACGGGGCGACGAAAGGCGGGGTCCACGGCATGACCAATGCGCTCGCCGTCGACCTCGGTCCGTACGGCATCCGGTGCAACGCCGTGGCTCCGGGCTGGATCGACACCGAGCTGAATGCCGCCTACGTCGACGCACACCCGGACCGCGACGAGGTCGTCCGTCAGCTCGCCCGACTCCACCCGGTCGGCCACATCGGCGCACCCGAGGACATCGGCGATGTCGTCGTGTGGTTGGCCTCCGACCGGTCGGGATTCGTGACGGGCCAGGTGATCACCGTCGACGGCGGACGTCTGTCTCGGCCGCCGTTGCCACCGATCATGGGCTGACGCCGCCCTCGCCCGTCACGACGTGGGCCGCCGCCCACCAGAATTCGTCGTACACGAGCTCGGAGCGAACCCCCGTGTACCCCGCTGCCAGCAGGTCCTGCTCCCACGAGGCGATGGGTTGTTCGTGCGTGTGTCGGACCGCGCCGGGCAGGAACTGCCCGATCAATACGGGCATGAGGAAGCCCTCGATCACGACCGGATCGGGGTGTTGCCTGATCCCGAGGCGGTACGCCGCTGCGCAGTACGCAGCGTGTGCATGCGAACGATCGTCCATCTGCGGCACGTCGAACTCCACGATGGCGAGCCGTCCGACTCGCTCGTTCAACGCCCGGAGAACCTCCCGTCGCGTCGCGGGATCGAGATTGTGAAGGGCGAAGGTCGAGGTCGCGAACGCCCAGACCGCACCCGGCACCGATCCACCGACGATCTCCTGCACCGGGTCCGACCAGGAACGTCCGAGCGACGCTCCGGTCGAGCGGACCGCCTGCTCCGCATCGCCGAGCAGGGCCGACGACGGCTCGATGAGATCGACGATGTCGCCGGGGCCGACGATCTCCCCGGTCACCCGACCGTCACCGCACCCGATGTCGACCACGGCACTCGATCCCGCGGGGCGGAGGGAGCGGAGCATCCGGTTGGTGGCCCGATAGAGCGCCGGGTTCCGACCCGACTCGATGAAGCGCCGGAACGCATCGGGATCGACATAGACCTCCATCGCCGAGCCCGCCCGTTGACGCATCAGCGCCGCCCACAGCGCTCGCTCCAACGGCGCTGGCTCGCCGGCCAGCACAGCGATCGCCTTCACCGGCTCACCGGCGGCGAGGTCGAGCAAGGCTCGAACCACCGGATCGTCGGTCTCGGACACATCACTCGGACCCACCCGGTCACCCTACCGACGGCGGTCCTGCCGGTGGCCGGAACCGGCAGGTGGCACGTTTCGGACGAACGTTCAGTGCATTGACTACATTGCCGCCGTGCACCGCCGAGCAGCCACGAATCGCCAGCTCGTGGCGCTCATCGTGAGCTACTTCCTGGCGCTGATGGCGGACAAGGCGGCCTACATCGGGTATCTCGTGTACGCCTACGACCAGGGCGGGTCCGGCGCGACGGCGCTCACCAGCATCATCACCATCACCCCACTGTTCGTGCTCGGCCCGATCGTCACGCGGGCCCTCGCGAAAGAGCGACCGAATCAGATGCGAGGGTGGTGGCACATGGCCCAGGCGATCGCCCTGGGCGCCGCCGCGTACGCTGCGGCCTCCGAGTCACACCTCGCAGTCGTGATCGCCGCGTCCACCGTCGCCGTCGGCGCCTCGGCGATCATGCTGCCGGGCGTCGCCATGCTGTCGCCGGCGGTCTGTCGCACCGCCGACGAACTCGTTGCAGCCAATCTCTGGATCTCCTACGTGAACAGCATCGGCGCACTCGCCGCACCGTTCGGCGCCGCCATCCTCCTCGCCACCGGCGGTTCGCCGGCAGTGTTGTTCGGAACGGCGGCCGCCGCGGGGCTGAGCGCGATCATCACCCTCGGCATGACGCCCCTCACGCTGCCGTCCGCTCCCGTCGAGGTCGCAGCGCGACGGGCCGGTCTCACGACGGTGCGCGAGCTGCCCGGGGGAACGGCGATCCTGCTCGCCGGCGCCACCCACTACGCGCTGCTCACGATGGTCGGCATCGTGGCGGTCGTGCTCGCCCGCAGCACCCTCCAGCTCGGTGAGAGCGGCCCGGGCATGCTCAACCTGGCCTACGGCGTGGGGGCGTTCGCCTCATCACTCCTCGTCGGTCGAGCGCTCCGACGACGTGCGCTCACGCCGGTGGTGGTCGCCTCCGTCGCAGCCAGCGGTCTCGCCTACGTGGCCGTCGCCGCCGTGCCGGAGCTGGCGGTCGCGCTCGTCGGCTACGTCGTGTTGGGCATCGGGCGGGTCACCGCCGAGTCCACGACCAGGGTCATGCTGCAGCGCATCTCGACGCCGGCGGCGATGGCGGGAGCCTTCGCCGTGCTCCAGGCGGCACTCGGACTGGGCGGCATCGTGGGCTCCGGACTCGTGCAGCTCCTGCTGTCGATCGCCACCGAGCGGGTCGCGTTGACGGCTCTGGGTGTGCTGCTGCTCGTCCTCGCCGTCGCACTCTGGACCATGTTGCGCCGAGCGGACGCCGCCGGAGAACTGCCGCTCGTCGAGATGACGCTCCTCCGACGGATCCCGCTGCTGTCGTCGATGCCGGACGCCGAGCTCGAGGTCCTCGCTCGACACGGGCAGCACGTCGACGTGGAGGCGGGCGACGTGGTGATCGCCGAGGGCGAGGCGGGCGACACGTTCTACGCCATCGTCGACGGCGCGCTCGACGTGTCCATCGACGATGCGCCGATCCGTTGTCTGCGACGCGGCCAGGGCTTCGGTGAGGTCGCGCTGCTCGCCAACGTGAATCGGACGGCCACGATCACGGCGCAGCGCCCGTCGACCCTGCTCGCCATCGGTCGCAGCGAGTTCCTCGCCGCGCTGACCGGCAGTCCGTTCGCCGAACGAGCCGCGTGGTCCGGGATGGCGGAGCTGCACTTCGCCGAGGGCACGCGTCCGGACGAACACAACTGACGGTGCGGCGCAACACGGAGCCGGGTTCGGCACGACCGTGCGGGCAGCGTCAGCCGAGCCCCTCGAGGAATCGTGCCACCTCGGCCTCGGGGAGTTCGCCGCGATAGTCGAAGCGGTCGCGGCATCGCTCGACGATGGCCTCGTCGATCTCGTGATGAGCGTCGTAGCCGCCGAGCGCCGACTCGTCGCCTCGACGTTCGCTCACGAAGGCGACTTCGACGCCCACCGGTCGACCGGTACACCGGTCCCCGATCTCGTGGGCGATCTCCATCAGGTCCCGATCTCGTGACACGACGATCACGACGTCGCACTCGTCGGTGAGCGCCGCTCCGACCGCGTCGAGGGCGAGCGCCACGTCGATGCCCTTCTCCCGAGCGCCGCGATGTTTCCTGACCGACGCCGTCGCCCGGTCCGGTGCGTCATCCCACCACGGCTTGCCGAGGTCACGATCCTGGACCCGCCACTCCCAGTGGTACCGCAGCGTTCGCTCGGTCACGACGACCCCCGTGCGTCGCATCAGGGCGTGGCGTCGACTCACGAGAGCGTGCATGTCCCCGTTCTCCTCGGGGTCGTGCACGCCGGAGTAGTAGCGAACGCCGACAAGAGAACGACCACCGGCGAGCTCGCGACCGAGAAGGATCGGGTGGAGCCGCGCTCGGAAGCGGCGGTTGACACCCTTGAAGAGGTTCTGTCCGTCGATGAAGACGATCACACGATCGCCCGGATCTCCGGCGCAGGGATCGAGCGTCAGGGTGCAGGCTCCTGCCGTGACCCCTCGATGCAGCGCTCCCGGAGCGGGATCGCCTGACCGTGCCGGACCCGATCGCGCTCGCTCACGTGCAGCGACGGCGGCAGGTGACGGTCGAACGACTGGTTGTAGGTGTCCATGTTGTCCGCCAGACGCTGCCACGCGGAGGAGCTGACCCATCCGAGCGGGCCCACGATGTCCCTCGTCGCACGCGCCACATGGCTTCCCCCGGTCCGGCTGGCGCGACGCTCCTCGCCCCAGACCCGCAGGACTCGCTTCCAACGACCCGTCGACATGGCCGAACACTAGGCCATTCGATCCGATTCGGCCGATCGGGCCCGCTCCATGGGTCGAATGGGTCGGACAACCCGTCAAGCGCCGTGGCGTTCACGCCGATGATGCGGACATGTCTCCGACGACCAGCGCGACCGGCGGCTCCGCCGCGTCCCAGGCGTCGGACCGGACGACCGAGTCCTCATGGACCGCCAACGTCTGGCTCGCCTGGACGGTTCGCATCGTCTCGATCTGCCTGCCCTTCGTGACCGGGTACGCGGCCGGCACGGTGCTGTCGTCGACCGTACCGAGACCGGCGGGTTGGGCCATGACCATCGCATGGTGGGCGGTCGTGCTGCTCGGATCCGCCCTGGGCGTCTTCGCCGGACGGCGGGTGGCGGAGCGGCTCACTCCCCTCGTCGCCCTCTACCGGATGTCGTTGGTCTTCCCCGACGAAGCGCCGAGTCGCTACCGGGTCGCCCTGAAACGGAGCAAAGCACGCGAACTCGAACGTCGCCTCGAAGAGGGACGTTCCTTGGGCGACACCCCTGCCGACGCGGCGGCGAACGTCCTGGTGCTACTCCACCGGCTGAACGACCACGACCGGCGCACTCGGGGGCATTCCGAGCGGGTCCGGGCGTACAGCGACATGATCGCCGAGGAGATCGGCATGCCGGAGGCCGACCGGCAGAAACTGCACTGGGCGGCCCTGATCCACGATGTCGGCAAACTCGACGTCTCCGGCGAGATCCTGCGGAAGGAAGGGCGTCCGACGGACGCGGAGTGGGAGGAGCTCCGGGGCCATCCCGCTGCCTCCGCCCGATACCTCGCACCGCTGTATCCGTGGCTCGGGTCCTGGCTCTCCGCGGCGACACAACACCACGAGCGCTATGACGGCGGTGGGTACCCCCGCGGCATCGCCGGTCGCGACATCTCGCTCCCAGGCCGGATCGTCGCCGTCGCCGACGCCTACGACACGATGACCTCCGCCCGCAGCTACAAGAAGGCCTGGACCGCCGAGCAGGCCCGTGCCGAACTGGTGGCGTGTGCCGGCACCCAGTTCGATCCGGAGATCGTGCGAGCCTTCCTGACGGTGTCGGTGAAGCGCACCAAGAAGGTCGCCGGCGGCCTCACCTGGCTCACCCAGCTCCCGCAGCTCGCCGAGGTCGTCTCGACAGCCAGCTCCGCGACCGGTCAGGTGGCGGTCCGTGTGGGTACGGTCGCCGCGACCTCCGCCGTGGCGGCTCCGGTCGCCGTGGCCGTGACGCCGCCGTCGATCCTCGTCGAGGAACCGGAGCAACTGGCGCTGGTCGCGGAGTCGACCACGACGACGACGCAACTGCCGGCGCCGACGTCGACCAGCATCGTCATCAGCACCACCGAGGCGCCCCAGCTCGTCGTGGCCCCCACCCCCGAGACCTCCCCGACGACCGAGGCCCCGACGACCAGCACGACCGCGGCGCCCACCACCACCACGACCACCAC
>JAHDCV010000101.1 GCA_020629695.1 Acidimicrobiales bacterium
TGGTGGCGGGGGCAGGATTTGAACCTGCGACCTTCGGGTTATGAGCCCGACGAGCTACCTGACTGCTCCACCCCGCGTTGAGTGGAGAGGTGAGCATAGCGACGCCACACCCCTGCTCCACACCCCACCACCGTTGCGTCCATGGTCATCGAGGAGCTCGCGCTGACGATGTCGCCCGAACTGGTCGAGCCCGATCTCGACGCCGACGCCCGGTCCTGGACGCCGTTTCTCGAGTCGTGTGACGGCGGCCCTCAGTCGTGGTCGAGGCCCGACCGGGCGACCACTGCGGCGGCGACGTCCAACAACGCGGCGATGGCCGGACGATCCCGGCTCGACGCCCGCACGGCGAGATCGACCGTGCGGCAGATCGGCACCGCCGGGTTCACGATCCGCACCGACTCCGGCACGTAGCGCAGCGCCAGGTCGGGCACGAGGGCGACGCCGATACCGGCGGCCACGAGTTCCAACGAGGCCGGGTAGTCGTCGATCGAGTGGGCGATGTCGGGCTCGAACCCGGCGAGTCGACACGACTGGATCACGACCCGCCCACAGCGGTCGTCCCATGGCGGCGCGATCCACCGCTCGTCGGCGAAGCCGGCGATGTCCTCGATCGGTCCGACCTCACGATCCCGGGCCAGCTGCTCGGGGAGGGCCAGCCGGAACCAGTCGCGGAACAGACCGACGTAGTCGAGCCCCTCCCGGCGGGCCATCGGAGCCGCCGGATGGTCGACGGTGAAACAGGCGTCGACTTCGCCGTTGCGGACGAGCAGGGTCGGGTCCTCCCCGAAGGCCTCTCTCGTCCGGACGTCGAGGGCCGGGTGGCGAGCGGTGAGCTCGACGATCAACGGTCCCAGCATCGAGTTCGCCACCGACTCCATGACGGCGATCTCGAGCCGGCCCGTGGCCTCGGTCTGCATACGTTCGAGTGCGACCTCGGCCTGCTCGAGGTGGCGGATCACCATCTCTGCATGACGGACGAGCTCCCGCCCTTCGTCGGTCAGCTGCACGTTGCGGCCGACGCGTTCGAGCACGGCGATGCCGGTCGACTTCTCGATGCCGCCGAGCTGTTGGGACACCGCCGACGGTGTGTAGCCGAGCCCGTCGGCAGCGGCCGCGATCGTGCCCCGGATCGACACCTCTCGCAGCATGCGCAGTTGTTGCACCGACAGATCCATGAGCGGAGCCTAGAGCCCACCCATCAGTCCAGCTGATCGATTCACTCCCGAACCCGACAGCGTTACTGCCGAATACCGCTCACTCCCGACGCTGGTAGTCCGCGGCCCGTTCGGCACCCATCGCCTCGAACTGCTCGCGTCGTACTCGCTCACGATCGCTCCGCCGGGGCAGATGGTGACCGGCGCCCACGATCGACTCCCCGGGGTCGCCGACGATGAAGCGGGTGATGCGTTGGGCATGCGGCGAGAGGGTCTCCCACATCGTGCGCTCCATGGACCGCACGACGGCTTCGCTTCGGAACCACGGCGCCATGTACTCGATGTTCGGCATCGCCCGGACCTCGGTCGAGAGGTTGGGTGTTCCGCCGTGCCAGCACCGGGCATCGCGGATGATCGCCGACCCGGCGGGCAACGGGCACACGGTGCTGAGCCGCATCCAGTCGGGCTCGTCGGCGAGCGTCGGGATCGGCGCTCGAGACCGGTGGGTACCCGGGATCTGGCGGATCGGCCCGTTCTCGGGAGTGAGGTCGACGAGCGGGAAGTTGATGTGGATCACCGGCACCGGGAGGTCCCGCATCGACACACCGCCGACCGGGTCGTGCAGTTCGGTCCAGACGTTGTCGGAATGCAGACCCTGGTATTCGATCGCTCCGGGCAGTGCGAGGTCCCCACCCGCACCATAGGCGAGGTAGTCGGCCGATCCGAAGATGGCCGTAAGGATCGGTGTCGTCGTCGGCAGGTCGATCAACGCACACCACTCCGGTCGATGGAAGAGGTGACGAGAGGCCGACGTGCCGCCGAAGGAGTAGCGGTGGGGCAGCCCTCCCGCTCCCCCACCAACAGACCCGTCCGGGTCCGCCTCGATGAGCTGGTCGATGACCTCGGCGGCGCCGGCTCGGAGCGCGGCGAGTGTGTCGCGGTCGAGTGCGTCGCGGACGGCCACGAATCCGTCCCGATGGAACAACGTCGCCGCCCGCTCGACCTCGTCCGGGCGAACGACCTCGAGCCCGGGGATGCCATTGCGCTCGCGGAGGTCGGTTCGCAGCGCGCTCACACCGGGGTCGTCGTAGCGCCGGGTCCAGTCCGCGCAGCGCGGGTCGCCGGCGACGAGGTTCCGGTGTTCGGGCGTGGTCTCGATGTCGATCGCTCCGACCGCAGTGGCGAGACCGTCGGGATTGTCGTTCGACGCCGCCCCTCCGACCGCTCGACGGTTGTGGAATCCGTTCGGCGGGACCTCTTCGTTCCAACCCGGCATCGGCGCCTCCTCCTGTCGACCCGACTCAACGTAGCTCCGCACTCGGTGGCCCGACCGGGCGATCGCAATACATCAGCACCACTTCATGATCAACGTGGTGAATCGTCGCTTTTCCTACGGGATGAGCGCGCCCATGATCAACACATGCTCACGATCCACTGCCATCGCTGCTCCCGCCCCCACCTCGTCGGTACGCGCTCGATCGTGTCGATGCACCACACGTCCGAGGGCCCGGTCGCCTACGTCCGCTGCCCCGAGGGACACCTCACACTGCAGGAGTTCGGCCGCGAGGCGGCTGCTGCTCCGGAGCCCGGACCCACGGTCTCGCTCACGGCCGACACCCACGTGGCGGCCTGACCGAACCGACCCGTCGCCGCTCCGGGCACGGGCTCGTTCCTCCGACCGGGTCCGAAACCGCACGGCGACGTCGCCCGGTTCGGGGTGTCACTCCCACCCCGAACCGGGCTTGGTCGAGATGCTTGCTGGAATTGCATGCACCAGGCGACAGAACTCGTCACCCCCACCTGGGATTTCGACGGGTCAGGCGGGGCGGACGATCTCGAACAGGTCGGTGGCGTTCGAATAGGCATTGCCGACGTGGCGACCCACCGCCCGGAGTTCGGCCTGGTCGACCCGCGTGCCGTCGAGGAGACGCTCCGCGACGTGGAAGGCCAGGGCCTCACCGATGACCAGCATGCTGCCGCCACCCTCACGGCCGACGTGCACGATCTCGGTGACACGACACTCGATGTTCGCGGCGGCCTCGGCGACCATCGGCGCACCGGTCACGGGCCCGGGCACCGACGTCACACCGGCGAGGTCGAACTCGCTCTCGCCGTGCGGGACCGTGGCGGCCGTTGCGTTCATCGCCTCGACGGTCTCGGCGGTCACGATGTTGATCGTGAACACGCCCGTCTCCTCCGCGTTGCGGAGGCTGCCCTTCGGGCCGTCCGGATTCGGGCCCGGCGAGTACAGGAACGTCGGCGGATCACCCGAGACCATGTTGAAGAACGAGTACGGGGCCAGGTTCTCGGACCCGTCGGCGGCCTTCGTCCCGATCCAGCCGACGGGACGCGGCACGACCAGCCCGCTGCCGAGCTTGTAGCCGTCGATGCCGGCGAAGTCGGCCTCGAGGAACGTCGTCTTCGCCTCCGGCTGGGTCACGACGCGGCGGTGGCGCCGTTGTAGGACACCTGGCAGAAGCCGTGGTTGCAGTACCCCCACGGGTTCTTCTCGAGGTACTGCTGGTGCTCGTCCTCGGCGTAGTAGAACTCGCCCGCCGGCGCGATCTCGGTCGAGATCTTCCCGTAGCCACCCTTGTCGAGCTCGGCCTGGTAGGCGTCCCGGCTGGCGATGGCCGCGGCGTACTGCTCGTCGGAGTTCGTGTAGATCGCCGAGCGGTACTGCGTCCCGATGTCGTTGCCCTGCTGGTTCGGCGTGGTCGGGTCGTGATTCTCCCAGAAGATCTTGAACAGGGCATCGAGGGAGACGATCGCCGGGTCGAACACGACGAGCACGGCCTCGGTGTGGCCGGTCATGCCGGTGCAGCTCTCGCGGTAGGTCGGATTGGGTGTCGTCCCGCCGTCGAAGCCGACGGCCGTCGTGTACACGCCCTCGGTCTGCCAGAAGAAGCGTTCGGCGCCCCAGTAGCAACCCATCCCGACCACGATCGAATCCAGGTGCTCGGGGAACGGGCCGCGCATCGGGGTGCCGAGCACGACATGGGTGTCGGCGATCGGCATCGGCGTGTCGCGGCCCGGCAGGGCCTCCGACGGGTCGACGATCTCGAGATCGGCGGGAGAGGTACGACGGAACATGGGAACTCCGTTTCAGAGAGACTGTGTGATGGAACGTACGTCGTCAGAGCCCTGTTCCCGGGATCCGACGTCGACGTTCATCGAACGGTTCGCTTCACTCGCCAGCGAGTGGATCGGCGATACCGAGCAGGATCTCGAGCTGACCGACGGCCGCGATGGCTTCGCCGCGGAGCAGCCCGGCCGTGGTGGTGTCGCCTGCGGCGTCGGCCGTCTCGGCATCGGCCAGCAGCTGGTCGATCCGGTTGACGAGTTCGGCGACCGACAGCGTGCCGAGATCACCGCTCGGTTCGACCGCGATGGGATCGCCGTTGTCGTCGAGCTCCTGCGGCGCGGGAGCGCCTGCCACGGTCACCTCACGGAGCGCACCTTCGAGGTCGGTCGACAACCCGATGCGTTCACCGCTGACGGCGATCACGAACCGCAGCTCCGGTTTGGCGTTCGCGCCCTCGGCGACGAGGTAGAAGGGCCGCACGAACACGACGGAGTCGCCGACGAGCAGCGTCTGCATCTCTCCGAACTTCACCTCGGAGCCCTGCTGGCCGTTGAGCGTGATCTGTCGGGAGACCTCGGGGTTCTTCTGGATCTCGGAGTTCACGAGATCGGGGGCGTCGACGAAGCTCGTCGGGAGCTGGAACAGGACCAGCTCACCGAAGTTCGCTGGGTCCGACCGGGCCATCATGATCGCCGTGAGCTCGGGACGCTGCGTCTCTTCACCGGTGGCTTCACCCGTGACCTCGTTGAACGACCGGCCCGTCACCGGCACGAAGCCGCGCTGGAGGACGAACTCCGTCTGCTCCTCACCCGGCAGGCGCGTGACGAGGTACTGCGGACGCTGCGGGATCGACAGCGCCGGCGTGCTCGCGGCCTGTGCCGGCTGGATCGCCACATCCCACGCCAGGTCGCCCTGGAGGAACGACACGGGATCGTCGACGTAGTACCGCGAGAGGATGTCGGTCTGGACCTTGAAGATGTCCTGCGGGTATCGGAAGTGGGCGACGATGTCGGCCGGCGCCTCGGCATCGTCGGTGAACAGATCCGGGAACGCCTGCTGGTAAGCGGCGATCAGCGGATCACCGTCGTCGACGACGTAGAACGTGACCTCACCGGAGTAAGCGTCGACAACGGCCTTGACCGAGTTGCGGACGTAGTTCAGTCGTCCCTGCAGGTCGGCGGGTTCGACGAACGAATCGCTCGACACGAGGTGCTGGGAGTACGGGAACTCGGCGGTCGTGGTGTAGGCGTCGATGATCCAGACGGTCCGGCCGTCGGCGATGACCGGATACGGGTCGGCGTCGAACTCGAGGAACGGCGCGAGCTCGCGCACCCGCTCCTCGATGTCGCGGTTGTAGATCACCCGGCTGGTGCCGACGTCGACGAACTGGGAGATCAGGAAGTCGAAATCCTGGAACCGGAGTGCGTACGACATCCGCCGGGTCAGCGAACTGATGGGCACCCCGCCCGGACCTTCGTACCGGGTCAGCGAGGTCCGGTTCGCCGACGTCGTGAAGTCGACCTCGTCGCGGGTCGCCCCGACGATCGAGTAACCCCCGAAGTCCTCACCGAAATAGACCCGCGGCTCGACGAGCGTCCGGCTGAAGGTCTCGGCGATCGTCAGGTCGTCACCCAGGCCGGAGACCACGTAGTCGACGTTCTGGGCCTGACCGGGGTTGCCGGGCGCCACCACCACGCCGTAGCCGTGGGTGTAGGCCACGTGCTGATTCTCCCAGTTGGACGCGACCGGCGACTGGGTGACGTCGAGCCCGCGCGCACCGACGATCACCGGCGTCAGTTCGCCGTCGATCATGTACCGGTCCACGTCGAGCCGGTCGGCGAACTGGTAGAAGCTCCGGACGGCCTGATCTCGGTCGAACGCCTCCGAGGCCAGCTCCGGATCGAACAGCAGTGTCTGATCGAACACGTCGCCGTAGGTGTTGATGTCGGCACCGGTGAAGCTGTCGTCGAGCACGATGTCGATGCGGTCCAGGCGGTCCTCGTCGAGGCCGTAGGCGAAGCGGGTCGCGTCCATGTTCCGCTGGATGAACGGCTCTTCCCGCTGGGACACCACGGGGTCGACCCGCAACCGCTGGTAGATGGCCGGCACGATGCCGCCGACGACCACGTGGCTCAGGAACCACAGACCGATCGCCATGACGGGCAGACCCCAGCCGCCCCGACGGAGGTTGGCGAGGAAGAGGGCACCGCAGAACAGCGAGATGAGCACGAGCAGATTCAGCGCCGGCAACTGGATGTTGACGTCGGTCGCGAGCGCCCCGGTGAATGATCCGCGCGACGAGGTGACCAGGTCATACCGATCGAACCAGTAGGCGGCGGCACGGAGAAGGGCCATCACGAACAACAACGCCGACAGGTGGACCTTCACCCTCGGCACCACCTTCGTCCCCGTCGCCGCCGCACGGATGCCACCGTTGAGATAGTGCGCCGCCGCCACGATGAGGAGCACGAAGATCATCGAGGCGAACGCCCAGTCGATCAGGAACGACCAGAACGGCAGCCGGAACACGTAGAACCCGGCGTCGCGGTCGAACAACGGGTCCGACCAACCGAACTGCTGGTCATTGGCCCACAGGATGTAGGTCTCCCAGTTCGCGGACGTGTTCGCGCCCGCGATCAGACCGAAGAGTGCCGCGAGCCCGAACCGGACCTTGCCGCTGTGCCGCCCGATCGCGGCCTGGTACCGCTCGATGAGCTCGTCTTCCGGACCGAGCAGGCGGCCGGTCGGGGCCAGACGATCGGCGAGCCACAGGTTTCCGTACAAGGCGACGAAGAAGACCAGCCCGAAGACCAGCCCGAGCAACACCCGGGTCGACAGGATCGTCGACCAGACCGAGGACTGTCCGAGCCGGTCGAACCAGAGGTAGTCCGTGTAGAGACGGGCCAGGCCGCTCGAGAACAGGAAAAGAAGCAGCAGCAGGCCGATCGCGGCGAC
Organism: Acidimicrobiales bacterium; assembly: GCA_020629695.1. Taxonomy (GTDB): domain Bacteria; phylum Actinomycetota; class Acidimicrobiia; order Acidimicrobiales; family SZUA-35; genus JAHDBV01. Next base: position 7,195 of record JAHDCV010000101.1, read on the forward strand.
CACCACGAGCCGAAGACGGCTCGGACGGGTCCTGGGACTCGGCACGGATTCGTCGTCAGCCATCGCCGGTCAGGGTACTGCCGGCTCGCCCGTGGGCGAGATCAGGCGGGAATGACCAGGCAGCGGCAGCCCGGCATGCCGGGAGGACGGAGGTGGCCGGTCGGGAAGCCCGAGCCCTTCTCGACGACTCCCGCCAGCGTGTTGTCGTGACAGTCCGGACCGGCGTCATCGCCGGGGGTCGTGACCCATCGGACCGGCGCACGGTCGGGCGTGCCGAGATGTACCCCGATCGCGAACGCCAGCAGCATCACATCGTCGGCGAGCCGCCCGAGGTCCCCGGACTTGAGCTCCCGATAGTGGGCGCGGACGGGCTCGAGGAGTTCGTCCCGGTCACCACCGGTGCGGTCGATGGTGCTCTCGAGGTGCGCCCGCAGCCGTTGGACCATCGTCGACACGGCGTCGGTGACGGCGTCGTCGAGCTCGCCGGCATCACCGATGGAGCCTCCGACGCTGGCGGCACCGGCGTCGGCCACCGCTCGAGCGGGGCCAGCCAGCGCCTCCAGATAGATCTCGACCTGCTCGGCCTCGGTCGGCAGTTCGTCCGCCGATGCCGGACCCTTCCCGCGACGGAGTTGATCGAGCACATCGCTCTGATCGTCGGCCAACACCCGCTTCAACGAGCGACGCACGCCCGCTCCCTGGCGGGTCAGCGCCACCTCGCGCGCTTCGAACAGCGCAGCCGCCTCGGCGCTCACCGCCATCGACGGTGACGCCCCGTCCTCATCCGGCGATGCTGCTGGCACGTCGGACGG
>JAHDCV010000102.1 GCA_020629695.1 Acidimicrobiales bacterium
CGACTGGGCCTGAGGGGTCGGACGCGGCGTCGTTCGGACACCCCGCCCCGGGGTGTCGGGTTCGGCGCGTGCGCGGGAATAGATCATCGCGATATATCGTTAATCCTTTCACCGGTCAGATGATCGGAACGACACCGCCCGATGACGTCATCGAGGTGGACCGACGAAAGAGACAACGCATTGCATCGCCGAGATGAACGAACCAACAGCAACACGATGGGCCGCCGCGCCGGCGGCGGACGGGGTCGGCGCGGCCGACGAAAGGACATGACGATGGGCGGACACGAACCCGGAGCAGGACCACGGGACGGGCATCGAGGCGGAGGCCGTCCGGGCCACGGTGGTCGCGGACGAGCGCGCCGCGGGGCGACGGTCGAGGCCGTTCTCCTCCTCCTCGCCGAGCGGCCCATGCACGGTTACGAGGTGATCGACGAGCTCGATCGACGAAGCGAGGGGAACTGGCGGCCGAGCCCCGGCTCGATCTATCCGGCGCTCCGACGTCTGGAGGACAAGGGGCTCGTCTCGGGCGCCGAGAACGGCGACGGCAAGCGGGTCTACTCACTCACCGATGCCGGAAGGGAGCGTCACGAGCAGCGTGATCCCGACGCACCCGCACCGTGGGACGCCTTCGCCGAGGGCGGGGCGTCGCTGCGCCCGCTCGTACACGAGCTCATGTCGCAGACGAGGCAGGTGGGCCAGTTCGGCACGCCCGAGCAGCGCGAGCGGGCCCGGGAGATCCTGGTGCAGGCCACCTCGGATCTGTATGCCGTGATGGCGAAGCGGTGATCGACCGCCTCCGATCGGCTCGCCGCGGGTCTCCCACCGGAATCCGGTTGGACGCGCGGCGGCCGATCGTGTGAGGTTCCTTCCGTGAGGGGGCGATCGCACTGACCGCGACGGCGACGAACGACGCAGGCGACCGGCTTCGGTCCTCCGCAGACCGAACCGACGGCTCGAGCCGAGCCGGCTGGGCGTTGATCGCCTCGACCGCTCGCGAGGAACGCCTCGGCATCGGGTTGGGCATGATCGCCGGCCTGTTGTACACCGCCGGTCGAGTCGCAGTGCCCTTGCTGATCCAGCTCGGCCTGGACCGCGGGATCCGCGATGGCGGGCCACTGCTGCCGTGGGCACTCGCGATCGCCGGCGCCGGACTGTTCTCCGCGACGTTCCTGGGGGTACGGCGCTACCTCGCATTCCGTAACGCCCGGGTCATCGAGGCCCGGCTACGCGACCGGATCTTCGCCCACGTCCAACGCCTGCACTTCGCCTTCCACGACGCCAACGCCACCGGTGAGTTGATGAGCCGGGGCAACACCGATCTCCAGCACTTCCAGAACTTCGTGACGCTCGTACCGCTCACCTTCGGCAACGCCCTCGTGGTGGTCACCGTCACGGTCATCATGCTGATCCTCCAGCCGTTGCTGGCGGTGCTGGCCCTCGCCTCGCTGCCGTTCGTGAACGTGCTCGGACGTCGATTCGCCCAGCAGCTCCACCCGGCGGTGCTCCGGGTCCAGCAGGAATCCGCACAGCTGGCCACGGTCGTGGAGGAGTCGGTGTCGGGTGTGCGGGTGGTGAAGGGGTTCGGCTCCGAACCCATCCAGGCGGCAAAGCTCGGCATCGAGGCCGACGACGTGCACGACGCGGCGTTGCGGTCCTCGGCGATCCGAGCCCGATACCTCCCCGGCATCGAGCTGCTGCCGTCCATCGGGCTCATCATCGTCCTCGGCTACGGCGGGCATCTCGTTCTCGACGGTCGGATGACCGTCGGCGAGCTCGTGAGTTTCAATCTCTACGTCATCATGCTGATCCAGCCGCTCCGCATGCTCGGCATGATCGTGGCGAACGGCCAACGAGCGTCGGCGGCCGGCTCCCGCATCGCCGAAGTGCTCGATACGGCGCCGGCGATCGTCGACCCGACGAAGCCGATCCCGTTGCCGGAGCGGGGCGCCCTCGGCCGTATCGAGTTGGTCGACGTCGACTTCGACTACCACGCCGATGCCGGCGGGGCGGGTGTGCTGCGAGGGCTCTCGCTCACGATCGAGCCGGGGGAGTCGGTCGCACTCGTCGGCCCGACGGGTTCCGGCAAGTCGACGGTCGCTCGCCTGCTCCCGAGGTTCTACGACGTCGACGGCGGATCGGTCCGCCTGGACGGTGTGGACGTGTCATCGGTCCGGCGTGACGAACTCCGGCGCGCGGTGTCGATCGTGTTCGAGGAGACCTTCCTGTTCTCCTCGTCCATCCGGGACAACATCGCGTTCGCCGACCCGGACGCCGATCACGCCAGCGTCGTGCGGGCTGCGACGCTCGCCGGCGCCGACGAGTTCATCCGCGAGCTGCCCGCCGGCTACGACACCGAGATCGGCGAACGCGGCTTCTCGTTGTCAGGGGGCCAACGGCAACGGCTCTCGATCGCCCGCGCGATCCTGGCCGACCCTCGTGTGCTCGTGCTCGACGATGCGACCTCGGCCGTCGATCCGACGAAGGAGCACGAGATCCGCGACGCCCTCGGCGAGGTCATGGACCGCCGGACGACGATCGTGATCGCCCACCGTCCGGCGACCATCGCGCTCGCCGACCGCGTCGTGTTGCTGGACGAGGGACGCATCATCGCCGAGGGAACCCACACCGATCTGTTGGCGACCAACGCCAGATACCGCGAGGTCCTCGCCGCCGATCGTGACGCGGCCGAGGCCAGCCCGGACGGGGAGGTCGGCTGATGGGCTGGTCCTTCGGTCATGCAACCGACGACGACGCTCGGCTCGGTCTGGCCGGAACGGCCGAGATCCTCCGACGGACGATGCGTGACGGGCGCTCCCACCGACGGGGCGCAGCGATCGCGATCGGCTCGCTGGTCGCGTGGACCTCGACGACGCTCGCCGGGCCGCTCCTGGTGCGGCGCGGGATCGATGACGGGATCATCGCCGGTGACCGTGCCCAACTGAATCTGTCGATCGCGCTCTACGTCGTGGTGGCCATCGTCAGCTACGTGAGTTTTCGATTCGCCATCCTCCAGCTGGCACGCGTCGGCGAGGCGTTCCTGCGGGAGATGCGCAACCGCGTCTTCGGCACGCTGCTGCGGCAATCGATGGCGTTCTACGACCGGGAGAAGGCCGGCGTGCTCGTGAGCCGGATGACCTCCGACGTCGACTCGCTCCAGGAGTTGATCCAGTTCGGTCTCGTGATGTTCACCTCGGCCTCGCTGCTGCTCGTCGGGACCGCCGTCCTGCTCTTCCTGCTGTCGTGGCAGCTGATGTTGGTGTGTCTCGTGGCGATGCCCGTCGTCGCGGTCGCGAGCGTGAAGTTCCAGCGGGACTCCAACCGCGCCTATCTGCTCGTGCGGGACAGGATCGGCGACACCCTCTCGCGATTCCAGGAAGGCATCAGTGGCGTCCGGGTCGTCCAGGCCTTCGGTCGCGAACAGGTCCAGTCGGCGGAGTTCGCCGAGTCGAACCAGGATCTCTATCGCACCCACATGGCGGCGGTGCGGGTGCAGTGCTGGTATCTGCCGATCATCGAGTTCGCGGGCGCGGCCACCACCGCGGTCGCTCTCGGGGTCGGTGGCTGGATGGTCGCCGAGGGGCGGATGACGATCGGCACCGTCGTCGCATTCATCCTGCTGTTGAGCTCGATGTTCGAACCGGTCCAACAACTGAGCCAGCTGTTCAACATGGTGCAGTCCGCCGCCGCGTCGCTGAACAAGCTGTACACGCTCATCGACGAACCGGTCGACATCGACGATCGCCCCGGCGCAGTCGAGGCCGATGGTCGGGCCCCGATCCGGATCTCGGACGTGTCGTTCGGTTACGCCGGCGGCTCGCCGGTGCTGACCGGGGTCGACCTCGAGATCTCGGCCGGCGAGCGCGTCGCGTTCGTCGGTCCGACCGGGGCCGGCAAGTCGACGCTCGCCAAGCTCATCGCCCGCTTCTACGACCCGACGGCGGGCAGCATCCGGTTGGGGGAGACCGACCTCCGGGACGTCACGGTGGGCTCGCTGCGCCGGGAGGTCGTGGTCGTTCCCCAGGAGGGATACCTGTTCTCCGGCACCGTGGCGGACAACATCCGGGTCGCCGATGCCGACGCCTCCGATCTCGAGGTCCGCTCGGCGCTCGAACGCATCGGCGTGCTCGAACGATTCGAGGCCCTGCCCGACGGCCTCGACACCGAGGTCCAGGAACGTGGCAGCCGACTCTCGGCGGGGGAGAAGCAGCTCGTCTCGCTGGCTCGCGCCGCCCTGGCCGACCCGTCGGTGTTGATCCTCGACGAGGCGACCTCGTCGGTCGACCCCGGGACCGAAGCCGTCGTCGAGCGCGCCATGGAGACCCTCATGGAAGGCAGGACCGTGATCGCGATCGCCCATCGGCTGTCGACTTCACAGCGCTGCGACCGGGTCGCGGTGGTCGCGGACGGACGGTTGGCCGAGCTCGGCACCCACGACGATCTCGTCGCGGCCGGCGGCCACTACGCCGAGCTGTACGACGCCTGGGTACGTGGGCTCGGCGACGCAGCCTGATCCGCGGGTGTCGGCTCCCTGCGCTCGGACATCGGTGCGTAGAGTTCGGTGATGTCCGGCGTGTCGGCAACGGTCGTGGTCGCTCGGACCGAACGCGAGGGGCACCACGGCGAGGCCGAGCGCTGGCTCGACGAGCTGCTCTCGGAGGCCCGTCGGGCTCCGGGTTATCGATCGGGTGAGATCCAGCCGCCCGGTCTCGAACACCCCGACGAGTGGGTCGTCGTCTACGAGTTCGAATCCCGTGACACGCTGACCGGCTGGTTGGGGTCCGACGCCCGGGCGATGCTGCGTGGGAGTGAGCAGCACCACTTCGTCGGGCCGGCCCGCGAGCAGATCATCGCCACGGCGAACCAGGCGCGAACGGTGACGGGCGTGTCGTCGTTCCCGCTGCGCCACGTCGAGGATCCGGCCGAGGCCGACCGACTGGCAGCGGAGTTCCAGCGGGCCTACGAGCATCTGGTGAGCGCGCTCCGACGGTTCGACGGGTTCATCTCCTGTGAACTGTTCGAGCCGGAGCCGGGGGTGCAGGACGACGCCATCGTCGTGTTCTCGTTCGCCTCCCGCCGACAGCTCGACGTGTGGCTCGACGCACCGGAACGAGTCGAGGCACTCGCCGGGATGCGGTCGTTGCTCGACGCCGGGCCGACCGTCAACGTCGTCGGAGGCTTCGCCGGATGGTTCACGCCGGCGTCGAACCGACCCACACCCGTCTGGAAACAGGCGACCCTGGTGCTCGCTGCGCTCTATCCGGTGGCCCTGGTGATCGGGGCTCTCCGCGAAGCGGTGGCGCCGGACCTCCCGGGGCCGGTGTCGACCTTCGTCGGCAACGCCGGCGGCGTCATCGTCCTGTCATGGCTGGTCATGCCCGCCCTGACGCGCCGCTTCCGCGGGTGGCTCAGTCGTTGAGCCACCCGCGGACGCGGGTGTGATCAGTTGGCGATCGCGGGCTCGAGCAGCACCGTCACCTGGAAGGTGCCGTTCGTCAGGAACGTGTCGAACGTCTGATAGCCGTTGGCCGTGATGACGATGTCGTAGGTGTCCGCTTCGACGACGCGCAGCACCGTCTCGCCGGCCGAGGTGGTCACAGCGGTCTGATCGGCGATCGTGACCGTGGCGATCACGGGTTCGCGGGTCACGACATCCAGCACCGTGACAGCGATCGCGATGCGCTCGGGAGCGACCTCGCAGGATCCGTCGACGGCGAGCCGGTCGCCCTTGGCGATCCGCTGCTCGGCTGCCCGTTCGCTCACGCTGATCAGGCGCACGACGCCTTCGTCGTCGACGTGGCAGAGGTCGACCTTGGCGGGCTTCGCCGATGCGATCGACGGGGTGAGCAGGGCCGCCAGCACGGCCACGATGAACGGAAGCATCTTCAAGCGCATGGTTTCCTCCAGCACGGTGGTACAGCCCGGCATCCTCGCGTGGATCCGGTGGTTCGTGCGTCTCCCTCCCGTCGGCCGGGACGATCGTCCCGGGAGGTGGCAGATCCACCCAACACCTGGTCGGGCTGGCGGATCGTCGGTCGATCGTTGGGGGGACGTCGGGTGCCAGACTGCCGGCGATGTCCGGATCCGTCGGCCCCTGGTGGCACCAGCGCAAGTGGCGGGCGGTGATCGCCGTCGGGTTCACCTACGCCGTCACGGTCTTCACGGCCACGATGGCGTTCGTCCTGCTCCCGGACATCGCCGGACACTTCGACGTGACGCTCCGGGTCGTCGGTTGGGTCGTGATCGTCCAGGCACTCGTGATCTCCGCGCTGCTGTTGCCCCTCGGCCGGTTCGCCGATGCATGGGGCCGCCGAAAGGCGTTGGTGCTCGGGCTCGCGCTCTTCGCCGTGGGCAATCTGGCCACGGCGCTCGCCCCGAGCTTCGGGGTGCTCATCGCCGCGCGCACCCTCGCCGCGGTCGGCGACGCCATGACGCAGGCCGTCGGCACGGCAGCGCTGGTCGCCGCGTTCCCGGCCCACGAACGAGGGCTGGCCGTCGGGGCACAGACGACGACCGTGGCGATCGGGGCGGCATCGGGACCACTCGTCACCGGGTGGGCACTGGGCCTCGTCGGGTGGCCCGTGATGTTCGCGGCCGTCGCCGCCGTGGCATCGATGGCCGCGGTCTCGGCGTGGGTGTTCCTCGACGGCGACGAGACGCTCGCGGCGAGGCGTCGAGTCGACCTCGGGGGCCCGCTGTTGTCGGGTACGGCCATCGTGGCCTTGACCGTGGGGATCAGCGATCCCTTCGACGTCGGCTTCGGATCGCCCATGTCCGTCGGGCTGCTCATCGTGGCGCTCGTGGCGTCGATCGCCTTCGTCCGTTGGGAGCTCGCCGTCGAGGAGCCGATGCTCGACGTGCGGCTCTTCGCGATCCGTGCGGTGCACACCGCGGCCGGCGTGCGCGTGCTCGCGTTCTCGGCGAGCACAGCCCTGATGTTGCTGATGCCCGTCTATCTCCTCAGTGTCCGGGGAGTGTCGTCCGGACGGGCCGGCACGGTCATCGCGACCAATGCGGTCGGGATGGCGTTCGGCGCACAACTCGGCGGACGCGTCTACGACCGATTGGGGGCGCGGCTCCCGGCGATGACCGGCCTGGCGGTCCAGGCAGGTCTGCTCGCCTGGTTCGCCGTGATCGGTCTGGAGTCGCCGATCGGTGTCGTCGTCGTGGCGATGTTCGGCGCCGGGGTCGCACAGAGTCTCTGGAACGTCCCGAACAACAGCGCGCTGATGGGCGCTCCGCCGCCCGAGTCACTCGGTGTCGTCGGTGCGTTCAGCAACATCAATCGCACGATCGGCAACGTCATCGGCCAGGCCTCGGCGGCGGCCATCGTGACCGCGGTGATGCGATCCGACGATCTGGATGTGCCGCTCTCGGACCTCGACACGACCCCCGGGGCGATCACGTCGTTCCTCGACGGATGGACGTCGGCGTTCTTCGTCGCCGCGATGATGACGGCGTCGGCGGTCGTGCTCGCCACCCGACTCCCTTCCCGGGCCGAGAGTCGAGCGTGACGTGGCGGTGGCGGGTCGCTCGACGCAGATCACATCGACTCGATCGACCGTCACCTCCCGCCGGTCGGCGCGCTCGGCGCCGTCGCCTTCGCGAGGAAGACACCGGCTGCTACTCCGCTGCGATGCTGGCCCGAGCCGCTGTCGAGGTCGGTGATCTCATCGGTGGCATCGTCACCGTCCCGCCTGACCGGCGCTCGACCGGCCGCCAATCCGACACGAAACGAGCGGCGGACTAGGTTCGCC
>JAHDCV010000103.1 GCA_020629695.1 Acidimicrobiales bacterium
GGTATCGGGGCCGGTGATCTGCCGATCCTCGCTCCCGGCTCCGGCGCCGACCTCTTCGCCGGCTGCACCTTCCATGTCGACCTGATCGGCCTCCAGGTCGTCGAGATGGCAGGTGGCAATGGTGCCGGTCTCGACTTCACCCGATCCGAACTCGGCGACCCGGAGGCCCGGTTCGTGTGGGCGGTGTGTCCTCGTCCCGTGTTCGCCGGTGAACTCTCGGCGCTGTGGGAAGTCGGCGACCCGCTGCCCGACGTGATCGTCGAGGCCCTCGTCGACGCCGCCATCGCGGCGACGGTCGTGCCCTACCCCGTGCCGCAGTCCGCACCGAACGGCAGTGACATCCCGCTGCTCGTCAACCTGCCGACGTGGTTGTGGGTCGACGATGCGGTCTGGCAGCCCGTCTCGGCCACGGCCGCCATCCCGGAGTTCGGGGTGTCCGCGACCGTCACGGCGACGCCGGTCGTGACCGAGTGGGACCCCGGCAACGGCGACGAACCCGTCACCTGCACCCAGGGCACACCGTGGACGCCGGGCGCCGATGACGCCGACGCGACCTGCGCCATCACCTACCTCGAGTCGACCCACGAGTCCGGGTCGCTCCTCCTCACGCTCACGACCACGTGGGACACGGTGCTCGCCTGCGCCCCCGTCGGGGTCTGCGCCGGTGCCGATCCGGTCGGCGACATCGTGACGACGATCGCCCGTCCGATCGAGGTGACCCAGGTCCGAGGTGTGCTCACCCGCTGACCGAGCGCCGGCGGCTGCTCAGTCGCCGGTCGCTCCGTCGATCGCCTCACGGATCAGATCGGCGTGGCCGCAGTGGCGGGCGTACTCCTCGATGAGGTGGATGTAGATCCACCGCAGGTTGCGCGATTGGTTCTGGCCGCGCTGCACGTCGTCCAGCGATGCGTCGGCGTACACCTCGTCGGCGGCGGTCAGCTCCCGCCAGTACGACTCGAACGCCTCGTCGATGGTCTCCTCCGGACGCGGATGGAAGTCGCCGTCCGGATCACCCTCGGGATGGCCCGGTCCGTAGTAGAGCGGCACCCAGTCCGGATCGGCGCGGAACGCCCCCTGGGCCCAGAACCGCTCGACATCGGCCATGTGGCGGATCAGGCCGAGCAGGTGCATCTCACTCGGCGGGCAGGCGGCCCGCCGGACGTCGGCATCACTCAGGCCCTCCGCCTTCCGGGCGAGCACGGCGCGGAAGTAGCCGAGGAACCGCTCGAGCTGGTCACGCTCGCCGTCGAGTTGCCAGTCGATGTCGGGAAGCGGGGTCGTCATGCGCCGACGGTAGTGCGCACGCGCTTGCTGGAATTGCAGGGCCAGGGCGACAGAACGTGTCGCCTGAGCCTGGGATTTCGCCTCAGGTGCGGATCGCCTTCGCGACGAGTTCCATGGGGTGGATCGTGTCGACGCCGGCGGCGCCGAGGTGGAGCGAGCACCCGGGGTTGGCCGAGGCGACGACGTCGGGTGTCGCCCGGTCGATCGAGCCGAGCTTCCGCTCACGGATCTGACCGGCCAGCTCCGGCTGGAGGATCGAATACGCCCCGCCGGCACCGCAGCACAAACCGTCGTCGTCCAACTCCACGAGCTCCCGGACGAACGGCCGCAGCACGACCCTCGTCGCTTCGTGCACGCGCTGCACGTGGCGCAGATGGCAGGGGTCCTGCACGGCGACCCGCAGGTCGAGGGGCTCGACTGTCGGCAGCTTGTCGACGTGGTCGGCGAGGAACTCCTGGATGTCGAACACCCGACCCGAGAAGACACGGGCTTCCTCGGTGCCGAGCAGGTGGCCGTACTCCTTCATCGCCGCCCCACAGCCGGCGGAGTCGACGATGATCGGCCGCTCCGGCTCGAGCGAGCGCATCATCTTCTCGGCCAGGCCACGGGTCTCGTCGGTGAGCCCGGCGTGGGCCTGCAGCGCCCCACAACACGGGGCCTCGGCACCCGTCGGTGTCACGCCGAACCCGGCGGCGGTGAGCACGTCGAGCCCGGCCCGGTGCACGTCACGCTGCATCGTGTCCATCACACAGCCAGTGAAGAGGTAGACGTCGGTGCCGGTCGTCGGCAGCGGCTCCTGGCGGAGCGGAATGTCGGCCGCGCCGAGGCCGAGACGATCCGGCACGAGCCCGACCTTCTTGGCCACACCCAACGCCGCCGTCCCGGCGGCCAGCAGCTTCGGCTGGCTCAGTGGCTTCATCGCCGCCCGCAGCCACACGGGTGTCATCTGGCCGGCGTCGGCGAGGGTCTCGCGGGTCTGCTCCATGAGATGGCCGTAGGGCACCCCCGACGGGCACGCCGGCTCACACCCACGGCACTGCACACACGTGGCGAAGGCGTCGATCACCTCGTCGGTCACGGGCGCGTCCTCGAGCTGCACCTCCCGCATCAGCTTGATCCGGCCCCGGGGCGACATCGTCTCGTCGCCGGTGACCCGGTAGGTCGGGCAATGGGGCAGGCAGAGCCCGCACTGCACACAGGTGTTCAGTTCGTCGGCACCGAGCTTGAGGTCCATGTCAGGCCCCTCCAGGCATGCGACCGGGGTTCAGGCGCCCGGTCGGATCGAAGTTCTGCTTCAACCGCTCCGACAGCATCGCGACGGTCGGGTCGAGCGGCCTGGCGGGTTGCGGCGTCGAGCCCCACACCAGCCCGAGGCCGGCGGCGCCGACGAAGGCGCCGGTGTCGTGCGGCGACCCACCCTCGTGCAACGCCAACACCTCGGCCGGCGTGAGCGACCAACGATGTACCGGAAGATCGGGCATGCCGTCGACCTCGGCGAAGGAGCCGACGGTGCCCAACCGGGCGACCTCGGCATCGACGTCGGCGGCATGGCCTTCGAGCTCGACCCAGACGGTCGTTCCGTCGGTGAGCACCGCACTCGGCGCCAGCGTCGCTTCGAGCACGTCACGAGGGTGTGCCCCCTCGGCCGCCAGCCAGCGGGAGACCGGCGGGATCGGATTCGTTCGCAGGATGACCTCGGCCAGCACCCCGAGCGTGCCGAGCGAACCGACCATGAGGCGGGGCAGATCGAAGCCCGAGACGTTCTTCACCGTCGGCCCGCCCGAGGCGACGATGCGCCCCTCGGCCGACACGTAGCGGACCTGCAGCAGCGCGGTCCGCACCCGCTCCCGGCCCAGGGCGCGGAGGTCGTTCTCGCCCACCGCGAGGGCGCCACCGATGGTGCCGCCCCGATCGGGCAGGGCCGTGCGTTGACCGGCGGCGGCCAACGCGGCGTGCAGCTCGGCCACACTCGTGCCGGCTCGTACGGTCACCGTCATCTCGTCGGGCAGGTGCTCGACGATGCCCGTCGGCGCGGCGATGAGGCGGGTGCCTTCGGTGAGCGTGCCACCGGTCGCCCAACGGGTCCGTCCGCCGGCGACGGCGACGGGACCCTCCGAGCCGACCTCCTCGGCGAATGCCAGGAGGACCGGATCGTCGGTGGCCAGGGCGGTCGCTGCGGCGGTCATGCCCACACCTCTTTCGGGATGCTGCGCAACGACTGGATGTCGGCGCAGGAGTGACCGGTCGGGATGACCTTGCCCGGGTTCGTCCGACAGCCCGGATCGAACGCCTGGCGCAGGCGGTTCTGATGGTCGAGGTCGTCGCTCGAGAACATGCGGTCCATGAACTTCTGCTTCTCGACCCCGATGCCGTGTTCACCCGACAGCACCCCGCCGGCGTCGAGCGAGGCCGTGATGATCTCGGCGCCCGCCGCGTGCACCCGTTCCAGCACACCCTCGTCACGGGCGTCGAACAGGATCAGCGGATGCAGGTTCCCGTCGCCGGCGTGGAACACGTTCATGATGACGAGGTCGTGGCGCTCGGCGATGTCGTAGGTCTGCTGCAGCACCTCGGCGAGCTTCGAGCGGGGCACGACGGTGTCGTGCAGGTAGTAGTCGGGCGCGAGCTGGGCGATCGCGCCGAAGGCGGTCTTCCGGCCCTTCCAGAGCAGCGCTCGCTCTTCGTCGGAGCCGGCGAGCTTCACGTTCGTGGCGCCGTTCTCGCGGCCGATCTCGGCGATGCGTTCGGCGTCGAGATCGACCCCGGCGGCCAGGCCGTCGACCTCGGCCAGCAACACCGCCGCAGCGTCCCTGGGATAGCCGGCGTTCACGTAGTTCTCGACGGCGACGGTGATGCGCTGGTCCATCACCTCCATGGCGGCGGGCACGATGCCCGCGGCGATCACGCCCGAGACGGTGTTGGCGGCATCGGTGACCGAATCGAACGAGAGCAGCAGCGTGCGGACCTCGGGCCGGTTCTTCGTGATGCGCACGGCGATCTTCGTCGTGATGCCGAGCGTGCCTTCGGAGCCGACGAAGGCACCCCGCAGGTCGTAGCCGGCGGGCTCGGCGTCGAGGCCGCCGAGCATGACGACCTCACCCGAGGGCAGCACGACCTCCATCGCCAGGATGTGGGCGTTGGTGACGCCGTAGGCCAGGCAGTGTGGGCCGCCGGAGTTGTTGGCCACGTTGCCGCCGATCGTGCAGACCTGCTGTGACGAGGGGTCGGGAGCGAAGTGATAGCCGAGCGGGCCGAGGCGCTTGGTCAGGTCGAGGTTGACCACACCGGGGCCGACCCAGGCGATGCCGTTGTCGGTGTCGATCTCGTGGATCTCGTCCATCTTCGTCACGGCCACCACGACGGGCACGCCGAGCGGGATCGCACCACCGGCGAGACCCGTGCCCGCACCCCGGGGCACGACGTTGCGGCCGTGGGTCTGGGCGGCGGCCATGACGGCCGCGACCTCGGCCGTCGTCTCCGGGAAGACGACGGGGCCCGAGTTGCCGCCGTCGAACACCGAGGCGTCGTGGGAGAGCAGCGCCCGGTGAGCGCCGTCGGACTTCACCCGGTCGGGGGAGAGAGCGGCGACGAGATCGGCGATGAACGGGTCGGCCGCGACCTCGTCGGCGCCCATCCCGAACGTCCGGGTCACCCGGTTGCGGAGCTTGGCGTAGCGATACATGTGTGGCCTCAGCCCTTGGCGGTCAGCCCGGCGGCGGCGATGCCGGCGAGCGCCGCGGCCTCGTCGTTGTCGGACGTGTCGCCCGAGATGCCGACGGCGCCGATCGAGCGGCCGTCGGCGTCGACGATGATCACGCCACCGGCCACGGGCACGAGTGCCCCGCCGATGGCGGTGCCGACGCCGGCCATGAAGTGCGGACGATCGACGGCCATCACGCCGAGCTGGCGGGAGTTCACACCGATCGAGATCGCCCCGTACGCCTTGCCGTGGGCGACGTCGAAGCGGCGGTTGGGCACGCCGTCCTCCCGCTCGAAGGCGACGAGGTGGCCCCCGGCATCGAGCACGGCGACACAGAGCGGGTTCATCCCGGCCTCGTGCCCGTGGTCCAGGGCGGCGGAGATGATGGTGCGGGCGTGGTCGAGGGTCAGCATCAGGAGGCTGCTTTCTGGTTCTGTTTCGCGATGGCTCGGTAACCATGCAGAATCGGTTCGGTGTAGCCCGAGGGCTGTTCGACGCCGGAGCGGACGAGAGCGAGGGCGGCGGCGAACGCCGGGCCGTCGAAGTCGGGGGCCATCGGGGTGTAGGCGGCGTCGTCGGCGTTCTGGGCGTCGACCACGGCGGCCATCTTCTGCATGGTGGCCACGATGCGCTCGTCGTCGACCACGCCGTGGTGCAGCCAGTTGGCCATGTGTTGGCTCGAGATCCGGCAGGTCGCCCGATCCTCCATGAGGCCGACGTCGTTGATGTCGGGGACCTTCGAACAACCGACACCCTGATCGACCCAGCGCACGACATAGCCGAGGATGCCCTGGGCGTTGTTGTCGAGTTCGGCCTGGATCTCCTCATCCGACCAGTCGGTGTGGGTCGAGACCGGGATCTGCAGCAGGTCGTCGAGGGTGGCCCTCGGCCCGTCGACCGCCGCGGCGGCGAGCAGTTCGCCCTGGCGGTTGACGACGTCGACTCGGTGGTAGTGGGTGGCGTGCAAGGTGGCCGCGGTGGGGGAGGGGACCCAGGCGCAGTTGGCGCCCGAGCGGGGGTGGCCGACCTTCTGCTCCAACATGTCGGCCATGCGATCCGGGGCGGCCCACATGCCCTTGCCGATCTGGGCCTTGCCCCGGAAGCCGCAGGCGAGGCCGACGTCGACGTTCCAGTCCTCGTAGGCGCCGATCCAGGTCTCGGCCTTCATGTCGGCCTTGCGGACCATCGGACCGGCCTGCATCGAGGTGTGGATCTCGTCGCCGGTGCGGTCGAGGAAGCCGGTGTTGATGAAGCAGACCCGGTGGCGGGCCTTGCGGATGCACTCGGCGAGGTTGACCGTCGTGCGGCGTTCCTCGTCCATGATCCCGATCTTCACGGTGTGGCGGGGCAGCCCGAGCAGATCCTCGACCCGATCGAACAGGTCGTTGGCGAAGGCGACCTCGTCAGGGCCGTGCATCTTCGGCTTGACGACGTAGATCGCGTTCGTGCGGGAGTTGCGGCGCACGCCGTCGGGCTTGGCCAGGTCGTGGAGCGCACAGGCCACGGTCATGAGGGCGTCGAGGATGCCCTCGCCGATCTCGTTGCCGTCCGCGTCGAGCACGGCTGGCGTGGTCATCAGATGACCCACGTTGCGGGTGAGCAGCACGGCCCGACCGGCCATCGTCAGCTCGTTGCCGGTGGTGCCGGTGTAGGTGCGGTCGTCGTGCAGCGTGCGGGTGAAGGAGGTCTCGCCCTTCGTGACGGTCTCGGCCAGGTCGCCCTTCATGAGCCCGAGCCAGTTGCGGTAGGCGAGGGCCTTGTCGGCACCGTCGACAGCGGCGACGGAGTCCTCGCAGTCGACGATCGCGGTGAGGGCCGACTCGAGGTGGATGTCGGCGACGCCGGCCGTGTCGCCCGAGCCGATCGAGTCGCTCGGATCGATCTGGATGGCGATACCGAGGCCGTGGTTGTGCAGCAGAATCTCGCTGGGGCTGTTGGCGTCGCCGGCGTGGCCGGCGAAGGCCGTGGGGTCGGCGAGACCGGTGGTCGAGCCGTCGGTGAGCGTGACGACGAGGGCGCCGTCGGCCACGGTGTAGCCGGTCGCCTCGGCATGGGAGCCGGCGGCCAGTGGGGTCGTCTCGTCGAGGAAGGTGCGGGCCCAGGCGATCACCCGGTCGCCCCGGGCCGGGTCGTAGGGGCCTGGAGGTGCGGTGTCGCCGAGGGCGTCGGTGCCGTACAGGGCGTCGTAGAGCGAACCCCATCGGGCGTTGGCGGCGTTGAGGGCGTAGCGGGCGTTGGTGACCGGGACGACGAGCTGGGCGCCGGGGACCGTGGCGATCTCGGGGTCGACGCCCTTGGTCGTGATGATGAAGTCGCCGGCGGGCGGCACGAGGTAGCCGAGCTCTTCGAGGAACGTACGGTAGGCCTCGGCATCGTGCGGCTGGCCGGCTCGCTCGCGATGCCAACCGTCGATGGCGGTCTGCATCTCGGCCCGCACGGCGAGCAGCTCGGCATTGCGCTCGCCGAACTCGGCCACGAGGGTGGCAAGGGCGACCACCACGGTCTCGGGCGTGAGGTCGATGCCGTCCACGAGTTCGTTCGTGATGAACTCGTGGAGCGGGGCGGAGATGCGCAGATGGCGCGGCGTCGGTGGTTGCTCGCTCATGGTTCCGACACTATGTGGTCAACTGTTAACAGTCAACATC
>JAHDCV010000027.1:0-30466 GCA_020629695.1 Acidimicrobiales bacterium
GCCGCAGCCGATGCCCGCGCCGCAGCCGATGCCGGTGGCCGAGGTGCCGCAGCCGATGCCCGCGCCGCAGCCGATGCCGGTGGCCGAGGTGCCGCAGCCGATGCCCGCGCCGCAGCCGATGCCGGTGGCCGAGGTGCCGCAGCCGGCGACCCCGACGGCGCTTCCGAGCCGCCCGATGTCGGAGGCCGTGCCCCCGATGCCGCAGCCGCAGGTGCCCACACCGGCTCCAGCTGCCCACCAGCCTCCGGTCCAGCAGCCGTCGGCGCAACCGCCGCTGCCGCCGACCACCGTGCCGACCGGCACCGGAGAGTTCGCCGCCGCCGTCGAACCCGATCAGACGATGCCGAACCTCGACGTGCCCGACTCTCCGGCACCGCTCTCGGGCGGGCTGGTCAGCCGGGTTCCCGGTCAGAACCTGCCGCAGACGGGCGGCCGTGCGACCCGGCACGTGAACGCCTCCCCCGACGAGGTCCGGTCGCTCTTCGGCGACCTGCAGGCCGGCGTCCAGCAGGGACGTGCCTCACTCCTCGATGACGACCAGATGTCGCCCACCGCACCCGACCACGGAGGTCCCCGATGACCGCATCGATGCCCGCCGGCCAGGCCCCCACGGCCACCAGCGTTCGGCTGAGCCCCGCCGCGCAGAACTTCGCGTGGTTGCTCGACAGCTTCTGCACCCGAACCGCTGGTGTCGATCACGCGTTCTGCGTGTCCTCCGACGGACTCCTCATGGCCGCGGCCGGCCAGGTCGATCGGACGATCGCGGAGCGGATGGCCGCCGTGACCTCCGGGCTGCTCAGCCTCGCCGATGGTGCCGCCCGCACCTACGAGTTCGGCGGGGTCCGCCAGGTCGTCGTCGAGATGAACGCCGGCATGCTGTTGATCTCGTCGATCAGCGACGGCTCGCTGCTCGGCGTGATCGCCGACAAGTCGGGGAACATGGGCACCATCGGGTACGAGATGGCCGTGTTCGTGGAACGCGCCGGCGCCCAACTCACCCCCGATCTCGTGACGGAACTCAAGGCGGCTGTGACGTCGTGACCGATGGCGGCAACGCTCGCTCCCGGTCGTTTCTCGACCAACATCGCCCCGCGGTGGGCGAGGAGCCCGGTCGCGCCCGTCGGGGGGTTCGGCCGTATCTGATCACCGGCGGTCGCACGGTCGGCCACGACCGGTCGATCGAGATCGAATCCCAGGTCGTCCAGAGCGGTCTCGCACTCGACGACGCGGCGTCTCCGGAGTCCCGGGCGCTCATCCAGATCTGTTCAAAATCGGTGTCGGTGGCGGAGGCGGCGGCGTTGCTGTCGCTCCCGCTGGGCGTCACTCGCGTCCTCGTCGCCGACCTCGTCGCCTCCGGTGTGTTGGATCACCACCGTGGCGACGGCGCAGTCGATGACGTCGATGTCATCAGGAGGTTGATGGCCCGTGTTCGCGCACTCTGACGCTGCGGCCGGCGGCACGCCGGCACTCGCCCAACGTGTCGTTCCGGTCAAGATGGTCGTGGCCGGTGGATTCGGCGTGGGCAAGACGACGTTCGTCTCCACCCTGTCCGAAGTCGAGCCGCTCACGACGGAGGCCTCGATGACCTCGGTCGCCGCCGGTGTCGACAACCGAGGCGACGTCGGGACGAAGACGACCACGACGGTCGCGATGGATTTCGGCCGACTCACCGTCGACGAGACCCTCGTCTGCTACCTGTTCGGCACCCCCGGCCAGGACCGTTTCGGCTTCATGTGGGACGACCTCGCCAACGGCGCACTCGGTGGCATCGTGCTCGTCGACACGCGGCGGTTCGACGACTGCTTCCCGGCGGTCGACTACTTCGAGCACCGCAACCTGCCGTTCGCGGTGGCGCTCAACGCCTTCGACGGGCAGGTGGCCCACGAACCCGCCCAGGTCCGAGCTGCGCTGAACCTCTCGGACGACACCCCGGTGGTGGTCTGCGACGCTCGTCAGACCTCGTCGGCGAAGACCGTCATGCTGGCACTGCTCGAGGTCGTGCTCGCCCGGGCGATGGCCAAGCGCGGCGGCTGACCGGGCCGACCGTGCCGAGGCTCGACCTCGGCGGCAGACTGGGGCCATGGCAGCCTCGGTCCAGGTCAAGATCGTCACGGTGTCCGACGGGGTCATCGCCGGCACGCGTGAGGACCGATCGGGCGACGCCCTGGCGGCACGCCTGGCGGTCGAGGGCTTCGAACTCGTCGACCGACGACAGATCGCCGACGGTGTCGAGTCCGTCCGTGACGTCCTGATCGAGCTCGCCGACGGGTTCAACGGGTTGATCGTGACCACCGGTGGCACCGGCTTCGGGCCCCGCGACCTCACACCGGAAGGCACCGCGCTCGCGATCGAGCGGGACGCGCCGGGGCTCGCCGAAGCGATGCGTTTGTGTAACCCGAACGGTCTCGGTCGGCTCTCCCGCGCTCGTGCCGGCGTTCGGGCCGAGGCGCTGATCCTCAACACGCCGGGATCGACGAAGGGCACCGTGGAGACGCTGGAGGCCGTCATCGACGTCGTCCCCCATGCCGTCGACCTGCTGGGCGGAGGTCGGCCGCACTGATGACGCCGTCGACCCCCAGCACGATCGAGACGGCGACCGGTCCCGGCGACGAGGCGATCATGGCCCGGGCGGTCGCCCGGGCCGAACACAGCCGACTGCTCGCACCGCCGAATCCGTGGGTCGGTTGTGTCGTGGTCGCCGACGACGGCACGAGCTGGGAGGGTGGCACGCAGCGCCCCGGTGGCCCACACGCCGAACGTGTGGCGCTGGCTGCGGCCGGTGCTCGGGCGGCCGGCG
This sequence comes from Acidimicrobiales bacterium, assembly GCA_020629695.1. Lineage (GTDB taxonomy): Bacteria > Actinomycetota > Acidimicrobiia > Acidimicrobiales > SZUA-35 > JAHDBV01. The sequence goes on from JAHDCV010000027.1 coordinate 2,798, forward strand.
CGACGCTCTACACCACGCTCGAACCCTGCACGTTCCGTGGCCGGACCGGCCCGTGCGTCGACGCCGTGATCGGCGCCGGGGTGTCCCGCGTCGTGATCGCCGTGCTCGACCCCGATCCGAGGGTCGAAGGCCAGGGTGTCGCCGCACTCCGTGCGGCGGGGATCGAGGTGTCGGTGGGAGCCGGCGCTGAACTCGTCGAACGCCAGCTCGCTCCGTATCTGCACCATCGACGCACGGGTCGTCCGTTCGTGGTGCTCAAGCTCGCGGCGACCCTCGATGGTCGGACGGCGGCTCCGGACAGCACGAGTTTCTGGATCACCGGGCCCGAGGCCCGCGCCGACGTCCACCGCCTCCGGGCCGAGTGCGACGCGATCATCGTGGGAGCCGGGACCGTCCGTGCCGACGATCCCCGGCTCACCGTGCGAGACGTGGTGGCGAGCGATGGTGCGCCGCCCCGCCCACCGATCCGGGTCGTGCTGGGGAGGGCGGCGCCGGACGCCGCCGTGCAGCCGGCGCGGGAGATGTCGGGTGAGCTCCACGACGTGCTGGCGGAATTGGGTGAGTTGGACGTCGTCCAGGTGCTGGTGGAGGGAGGTGCGGGCGTGGCCGGTGCGTTCCATCGCGCCGGTCTCGTGGATCGGTACGTGTTCTACGTCGCACCGGCCCTCCTCGGGGGTGAGGACGGCCGTCCGATACTCTCCGGCGCGGGCGTGCCGACGATGGCGGATGCCTGGCGGGGAAAACTTGACCGAGTGGTCAAGTTCGGGGACGATGTGCGCCTCGACGTCGTTCCGGGCGCTGCGGCTCCGGGTTCGACGAAGGCCTCGGACGAAGCGAGCGACTGACATGTTCACCGGCATCGTGGAAGAACTCGGCACCGTGGTCGCGATCGATGGCGCCCGGCTCCGATTCGGCTGCTCCGAGGTGCTGTCCGACGTCGAGATGGGTGCGTCGATCGCCGTCAACGGCTGTTGCCTCACCGTGGTCGGCTGGAGTGTCGACGAGGGCTGGTGGGACACCGACGTGACGGAGGAGACGTTCGCCAAGACGGCGCTCGGGTCCCTGGCGGTCGGTGACCCGGTCAACCTCGAGCGCCCGGTCCGCCTGCAGGATCGCCTCGGTGGTCACCTCGTGCTCGGCCACGTGGACGCCGTCGGTGAGATCCTCGCCCCGGCGCCGGATCTGCGGGTTCGTGTTCCGGAGCACCTGATGCGCTACGTCGTCCAGAAGGGGTCCATCACCCTCGATGGCATCTCGCTCACCGTCGTCGACCCCGATGGAGACTCCGTCGGCGTCGCTGTCATCCCGCACACCGCAGCGGTGACGACACTCGGCCACAAAGGCGTCGGCGACGCCCTCAACGTGGAGGTCGACGTGATGGCCAAACACGCCGAGCGGTTGCTCGCCGGCCATCTCCCGGACGCCTGACGGGCCGGCCGCTCGAACCTCGCCTCTCCTGCTCACTCATCCCACCCCATCTGCACCTCTTTCTGCCCACGGAGCCACCATGAACGCTCAGCCGTCGAACCCAGATCCGACCACCGAGGACTCGGTGCTCGACAGCGTCGAGGAGGCGCTCGCCGCCTACGCCCGCGGGGAGATCATCATCGTCGTGGACGACGAGGACCGCGAGAACGAAGGCGACCTGATCATGGCGGCCGAGTTCGCGACCGAAGAGGCCATGACGTTCTTCGTGAACAACACCTCCGGTGTGATCTGCGCCCCGATGACCGAAGAGCGTTGCGACGAGCTCGACCTGCCCCTGATGGTCGCGGCCAACACCGAAGCGATGCGGACCGCCTTCACGGTGTCGATCGACTACCGCCACGGGACGAGCACCGGGATCTCGGCGTCGGATCGGTCGTCGACGCTGCAGGCGCTGACGAGGGACGATGTCCGCGCGACCGACTTCAACCGACCGGGCCACATCTTCCCGTTGCGAGCCCGTCAGGGTGGCGTGTTGAAGCGTGCCGGCCACACCGAAGCGGCCGTCGATCTGTGCCGGATGGCGGGGTTGACCGAAGTCGGGGTGCTCTGCGAGATCGTGAACCCCGATGGCACGATGGCCCGCGTCCCCGAGCTCCGTCGCTTCGCCGACGAGCACGGCCTCAAGTTCATCTCGATCGCCGACATGGTGCGGTATCGCCGTCGGACCGAGAAGCTCGTGCAGCGGGAGTCCGAGGCGACGATTCCGACCGAGTTCGGCGACTTCCGGGCGATCGTCTACAAGTCCACGCTCGACGATGTCGATCACGTCGCGTTCGTGATGGGTGATCCCGGCCAGGTCGACGACACGTTGGTCCGTGTGCACTCCGAATGCCTCACCGGCGACATCTTCGGCAGCCGGCGTTGCGACTGCGGACCCCAGCTCCACCGTGCGTTGCAGACCGTGGCCGAGGAAGGCGTCGGTGCGGTCGTCTACCTGCGCGGTCACGAGGGCCGGGGGATCGGCCTGGCCCACAAGATCCGGGCCTACGACCTGCAGGAACAAGGGCTCGACACCGTCGATGCCAACACCGAGCAGGGCCTGCCCGTCGACTCCCGTGAGTACGGCATCGGTGCCCAGATCCTGGTCGATCTCGGCATCTCGACGATGCGGTTGATGACCAACAACCCCTCCAAGTACGGAGGGCTCGACGGGTTCGGTCTGGAGATCACCGGCCGGGTGCCACTCGAGATCGAGCCGACCCCGGAGAACATCGCGTATCTGCGGACCAAAGCCGAGCGGATGGGGCATCTCATCTCGCTCGACGGGCCCGCCGACCCGGCCTGATCCGAGCCCGACGGGGTTTCGTCGTTTCACGTCGAATCCCGTCGGGGGCCGCGCGGCTGCGCCGGTAGGGTCCTCGCCATGCTGTCGCTGGTGCTCCCCAAGGGCTCGCTCGAGAAGGCCACCCTCGCGTTGTTCGAGGCCGCTGACCTGACCGTGAAGCGGTCGTCGTCGGTCGACTACAAGGCGTCCATCGCCGATCCTCGTGTCGACGGCGTGCGGATCCTGCGGCCGCAGGAGATCCCGGTCTATGTCGCCGAGGGTCGGTTCGATCTCGGCATCACCGGCCGTGACTGGGTGGCCGAGACCGACTCCGACGTCGTGTCGCTCGGCGAGCTCAAGTACTCGAAGGCCACCGCCCAGCCCGTTCGTCTGGTCGTGGCCGTGCCGGACGACTCGCCGATCGAGACCGTGAAGGACCTGCCGCAGGGTGTGCGGGTGTCGACCGAGTACCCGGAGCTCACCAAGAAGTTCTTCGCCGATGCCGGCATCGATGCCGACATCCGCCTGTCCTACGGGGCGACCGAGGCGAAGGTCCCCGACATCGTGGATGTCGCGGTCGACCTGACCGAGACCGGTCGTGCCCTGCGGGCCGCCGGTCTGCGCATCATCGACACCATCATCACCTCCTACACCGAGTTCGTGGCCAACCGGGAGGCCTACGAGGACCCGGAGAAGCGACACGCGATGGAGCAGCTGCTGACGTTGCTGCAGGGATCGCTCGACGCCCGCACCAAGGTGCTCGTCAAGCTCAACGTGGTCACCGCCGCACAGCTCGACGCCGTGGTCGAACTGTTGCCGTCGCTCAAGGCCCCCACCGTGAACGAGCTCTACCGGGGCGCCGGGTTCGTGATCGAGACCGTCGTACCGAAGTCGGAGATCAACGTGTTGATCCCGGCGCTGCGCGACGCCGGCGCGACCGACATCCTCGAACTCGCGCTCGCCAAGATCGTTCCCTGAGTCCGACGCATGCGGCCCGGTGCGTCCATCCGACTCGGCACGGTGCTGTCGTTCGACGACCACCGCGGTTGGGGAGCGGTTCGTGATCGGGCCGACGGCACCGACTACGGATTCCACTGCACCGTGATCGATGGTGGGGTGCGGACCGTCGCACCCGGTACCGAGGTGGCGTTCCTGATCGGACCGGGTGGCCCGGGCCGGTGGGAGGCCGTGCAGGTCGTCCCACTCCCGACCGGCTGACCGGTCGGTCGAGACCGGTGGCCGTCAGGTGGCGACGAGCCAGTCGGCCTGTGAGGCGAGCATCGGGGCCATCTGATCGGCGGGTGCCGGTCGGTGGAACAGGAACCCCTGGAGCAGATCGACACCGAGATCACGCAGCAGCGTCGCCTGCTCGGTCTCCTCCACACCCTCAGCGACGACCTCCATGCCCATCGATTTCGCCAGTGCGACGATGGCCGTCACGATTTTGACGTCGACGGGATCGTTGGCGAGGTCCATCACGAACGCACGGTCGATCTTGAGCGTGCTGACCATGTCGAGCCGCTTGAGCTGCCCGAGCGAAGCCCGGGAAGTGCCGAAGTCGTCGATGGCGAGCAGCACGCCCATGTCGCGCAGCTCCCGGAGCATCTCGAGCCGGTCGTCGATCTTGTCGACGATGAGTTCCTCGGTGATCTCGAGTTCGAGCTGCTCGGGGGCCAGCCCGGTCTCGTTGAGCACGCGACGGACCGTGTCGACCAGTGCGGTCTCCACGAGCTGGCGTTCGGCGACGTTGACCGACACCCGGATGGGTCGGCCGACCGCCGCTGACCAGACCGACGCTTGACGGCACGACTCACGCAGCACGTGCTCGCCGACCTCGATGATCAGGCCGGACTCGGCGGCGACCGCGAGGAATTGACCTGGAGGGACGAGCCCACGCGTGTCGTGCTGCCACCGGACGAGGGCCTCGAGGCGGTCGATGTGGCCGCCTTCGGTCGACACGATGGGCTGGTAGTGCACGATGAGCTGGCCCGAGCGGATCGCTCGACGGAGCTCCCGCTCGATCTCGAGCCGGGCGACGGCGCGGCTGCGGAGTTCGGCGTCGAACACCACGTAGCGGTTTCCGCCGTTCTCCTTCGCCCGGTACATGGCGACGTCGGCGTCTCGGAGCAGCGACTCCGACGTGGCACTGCCTCGGGCGACGTAGGCGATGCCGATGGAGGCTCCGAGCATCTGGGTCGAGCCGTCGGACAGCTCGGCGGGTTCGGCGAGGGCGGCCATCACCCGATCGCCGGCGGCGGTCAGGTCACGCACCGAGCGGAGGCCCCGGGTCACGATCACGAACTCGTCGCCACCGAAACGGCCGACGACGTCCTGTTCGCGGATGATCGCGGCCAGGCGCTTGGCGACGATCTGGAGCACTTCGTCGCCGGCGGAGTGACCGATCGAGTCGTTGACGACCTTCAGCCGGTCGAGGTCGAGGAAGAGCACGCCGACGACTTCGTTCACCGACCGTTCCTCGAGGCAGGCCCGCAGCGTCTCGGTCAACCCGGATCGGTTGGTGAGGCCGGTGAGGCGATCGTGGCGAGCGTGGTGCTCGATGGTGCGGAGGCGGTGCAGGGCATCGGCGTAGCCGCCGAGTGCCCGCACGAGCACGGCGATGGTGAGGGTGAGGACGAGCCCGGCGACGAGGACGACCGTGGATCCGGTGTGTTCGGGGGAGAGGCGATCGCTGAAGCCGCGTGCCGACCAGTCGCCGACGACGATCGGGCTGAGTTCGGCGAGGTTCTGTGCGTCGCCCACGGCGACACCGAGGTCGGCCGGCGGGGCTGACGAGGCGACGACGAGCCCGTCGAGCTCGAGCACCATTTCGGTGTCTCCGTCGACGAGGCCGGCGAGCAGTGTCGCCGGTTGGATCCGTCCGATCACGGCGCCGGTCACGGCGCCATCGGCGTCGGTGATGGGTGTGGCGGTGACCACGGCGAGGTCCACAGGGAGCTCGGAGTCGGCCGATCCCTCCGCTGCGGAGGGGTCGAGCACGAGCGCGACCGAGGTCCCGGTCGCCTCCATCTGTCCGAGGCCATCGGCCAGTGCCGGGTTGGGCATGACGTCGACGCCGGAGAACGCGGCCAGGCCGTCGCCGGCGATGCGCCGGGTCACGATGTAGTGCACACCGTCCTCCGGCCCGGACAGGATCGGGGTGAACGAGGGCTGCATCGCTCGCTCTCGGGCGGTCAGCTCGGCGAGTCCGGCGGCGCCTTCGGCGCGGCCGGCGATGACGACGTCGGTGAACGCTCCCCGCTCCACGAGCTCGATGGTCTCGAGATAGCGGAGGAGTTCGGCGTCGGAGAGGTCGTCGTCCACCGAAGCGACACCGGCGATCGCGTTGAGGGCCTCGGTGTACACGGCGATCTCCCGCGCCACCGCCTCGGACTGGGCGGCGGTCAGCGCGACGAGTTCACCCTCGGCGGCGCCGACCTCGCGGTCCCGGATGCCGAACCAGAGCGCGAAGGTCAGAATCAGCCCGCCGAGGAGCACCGCGATGCTCACGGTCAGTGCGAGTCCGCGGCGATCCATCGTCCCCGCCGGGTCCTGGGCGGCCGGAGCGTCGAAGTCGAGACGGTCCGCGGCGACGACGTCGTCGAACGTCTCGTCGTGGGGCGACAGGGAGGTCGCGGAGGTGGCGGTCACCACCATCCATCGGCCGGCCGGGCGACGAGATGAGCCTTCCGGTCGGTCCGGTCTGGGCCAGCCTGCCCAGACCGGATCCAGCGATTGCGGCGTCAGACCTCGTCGGCGCCGGAGCCCTCACCGGCGGCGGCGAGTTCCTGATGCCTCTGGACATAGAGCAGGCGGATCGAATGGAGCGCCTCGCCGAGGGTCGCCTCGTTGTCGCCCCAGCGGCCGGCGAGGGCGTCGATCAGGCCGCCGAGGGCGTCGATGGCGATCCGGGCCTGATCGAGATCCGGCTCGTCCGCCGTCAGATGGATCGCAGCCAACTCGTACACGCCCATCGCGTGATTGGCGATCACGGCGCGAGCGTCGACGTCGAGAAGTTGACGACGAGCTTCCATCAGCTGGGCTGCCATGGCCTCGGCGGCCTCCCGATCGATGTCGTCGGAGGGCTCCGGTGGTGTGGCGGACGTGGTCGGGTCGCTCGGTTCGGGAGCGCTCGGATCGACCGGGTGCTCGCCGTCGGGGGTCCACAAGGTGCTCATGTGGGCAAGCATGCCGGATCCGATACCCTTCGAGAGTCAGTTCGAGAGAAGCGGGCCCCCGCCCCACCCGGCCATGCCGTCCCGACTCCGGTCGGAACACCGAATGCGCCCGGGTTCTGCATGTAGACCTGTTGGTCGAGTGCGTTCCGGTGTCATGATGTCGTTCGGCATCACGATGTCGGCGGGTCCCGCCGCTGTCGTTCGACACCTGAAGTATCAACGCACCACGACAACACGGAGTGTGAGTCTGCATGAGGAGAACCGGTCATCGCTGCCCCCGCTGAACCACGGATCAACGACCGGATCCGTGCTCGTGAAGTCCGACTGATCTCGCCGGACGGCGAGCAGTTGGGCATCAAACCCCTTCCCGAAGCACTGGGCATGGCCCGTGCCCTCGGTCTGGACCTGGTCGAGGTCGCCGACAAGGCGAGCCCGCCCGTGTGCCGGATCATGGACTACGGGAAGTACAAGTACGAAGCAGCGCAGCGAGCCAAAGAGTCACGCAAGAAGTCGACGAACATCTCCGTGAAGGAGATGAAGTACCGACCGAAGATCTCTGGTGGCGATTTCGACACGAAGACCCGAAAGGTGGAGAAGTTCCTCCAGGAGGGTCACAAGGTCAAGATCACCATCATGTTCCGAGGTCGGGAGGTGACCCACCCCGAGCTGGGGCGGAAGATCCTCGACGACATCGCCGAACGCGTGGAGGAGTACGCACGAGTCGAGGCTTATCCCCGACTCGATGGTCGCAACATGACCATGGTGCTCGGCCCGGGTGCGGCGAAGAAGCCGGCCAAGCGTCCGGAGGCTCCGCCTCCAGCGCCCATCGCCGACGATGCTGCTCCGGCTGCCGCCGAGACCACTCCACCTGCCGACCCCGCCGCCTGAAACAGGAGCCACCATGCCGAAGATGAAGAGCCACTCGGGGGCGAAGAAGCGGTTCAAGCGCACCGGGAGCGGCAAGCTCATGCGGGCACAGCGCAACAAGAACCACTTCCTCGAGAAGAAGACCTCCAAGCGGAAGCGTCGCCTGTCCGGCGAGGCCCCGGTCGCCAAGTCCGACGAGAAGCGGATCAACGCTCAGCTCTCGAGCTGAACTCCCTTCGTATCCATCCCCGTTCGAGCTGGTCGACGTCGGCTGGCACCTGAGCCCGATCGGGCTCGGAACCCCTCAGGAGAATCACCATGGCACGCGTCAAGCGCGGCGTTCACGCCAAGAAGAAGCGCAAGTCCACACTGGCCAAGGCCAAGGGCTACTACGGCAACAAGAGCCGGACGTTCAAGTCCGCCAACGAGCAGGTCATGCACTCGGGCAACTACGCCTACCGCGACCGCCGCGCTCGGAAGGGCGACTTCCGCCGCCTCTGGATCCAGCGGATCAACGCCGCCTGCCGCCAGAACGACACGACCTACTCACGGTTCATCGCCGGGCTGAAGGCCGCGGGTATCGAGGTCGACCGGAAGAACCTGGCCGATCTCGCCGTGCACGAGCCCAAGGCGTTCGCCGCTCTCGTCGAGGCGGCCAACGCCGCCGCCGCCGAGGCCGACGCCGCCTGACGGTCCGAGGCATCGGCCTCACCACATGACAACGCCTCTCAGCGCTTCCAACCACCGCATCAAGCGGCTCCGGAAGCTGGTGGGCAAACGCAAGGCCCGCTCCGAGGAGCGGGTCTTCGTCGTGGAGGGGCCCGTGCTGGTCGCCGAAGCGCTCGCGTCGGCGGACCCGCATGGCGACGGTGCGGTCGAGGCGGTGTACGTCGACGTCGAGTCACTTCGCGAAGCGGGGCCGGTGGCCGACGCCGTGTCGATGGCGAGGACATTGGACGTTCCGGTCTACACGGTCTTCCCCGATGCGCTCAGGGCGAGTCTCGACACCGTCACATCGCGACCGATCGCGGCCATCGTCGGGCGTCGATCCGCCGCGGTGCGGGACCTGGATGACCTCGACGGTCCGGTGCTCGTGCTGCACGAGCTGTCGGAGCCGGGCAACGTCGGCACGCTGATCCGCACGGCCGAAGCGGCCGGTGTGGCCGGCGTCGTGTGCTCGGGTCGTGGTGTCGATCCGACGAATCCGAAAGCGGTTCGGGCCGCTGCCGGTGCGATGTTCCGACTTCCCGTCGTCGATGTCGCCGATCTGTCCGACGCCGGCGGTCGGCGACCGCTGATCGCCACGGTGGTCGCCGGCGGCCCCGAGGTGGTCGCGCACGACGCCGCCGATCTGGCGGACGCCGCGATCGTGCTCGGTAACGAGGCCCACGGGCTCGATGACGCCGCGGTCGCCGCCTGCGATCGGCGGGTGACGATCGAACTCGCGGGTCCGACCGAGAGCCTCAACGTGGCGGCCGCCGGCGCGGTGATCCTCTTCGAGTCGCTCCGCCAGCGCCGCCCCAACCCCTGAAATTCCAGGCCAGAACGACAGTTCCTGTCGTTCCAGGCCTGCAATTCCGGCAAGCGCGTGCGAGCTCTGGCAAAAGCCGTCGTCACCAGGCCGATTCCCGGCCACACTCATGCCCATGAGTGACGCTGCTCCGCCGATCGACCTCGATGGTCTCCGTGACGACGGGCTCGCCCGCATCGCGGCTGCCACGAGCACCGACGACCTGAAGTCGGTGGAGGGTGACGTCACGGGGAAGCGCTCGGCGCTCCTGGAGGCTCGCAAGTCCCTCGGCCAGCTGGCGCCTGAGGACCGCAAGACCGCCGGGCAGGCCCTCAACGAGGTGAAGACCACACTCGAGGCGGCGATGGACGCCCGTCGCTCGGAGCTGGCCGCGGTCGAACTGGCGACCCAGCTCGAGTCCGAGCGTCTCGACCTCACCGAAGTCCCGACGGGCGTGACCGTCGGCCATGCCCATCCGGTCACCCAGGCCTGGGACGAGCTCGAGGACGTCTTCGTCGGCATGGGGTATCGCGTCGCCGAGGGCCCCGGGATCGAGACCGACTGGCACAACTTCGACGCCCTGAACATCCCGAAGGGCCATCCCGCTCGCGACGGGTTCGACACGCTGTACGTCGAGCACGGCCCACCCGGCTCGACGCTGCTGCGCACCCACACGAGCCCGGTGCAGATCCGCACGATGCTCGCCCAGGAGCCGCCGATCTACATCGTCGCCCCCGGTCGGGTCTTCCGTCGTGACACCGCGGACGCCACGCATCTGCCGGTCTTCCACCAGATCGAAGGTCTCGTGATCGACAAGGGCATCTCGCTCGCCGACCTCGCCGGCACGATCGAGGCGTTCACCACGGCGTACTTCGGGCCCGGCTACACGAGCCGTCTGCGGCCGAACTACTTCCCGTTCACCGAGCCCTCGGCGGAGTTCGACGTGCAGCGCCCCGACGGGTCGTGGCTCGAACTGGGCGGCTGCGGCATGGTCCACCCCAACGTGCTCCGCGCCGGCGGCGTCGACCCGGAGGAGTGGTCGGGCTTCGCCTTCGGGTTCGGCATCGACCGGCTCGCGTCCATCAAGTTCGGTATCTCCGACATCCGGAACTACTTCCGGAACGACGTCCGCTTCCTGTCCCAGTTCTGAGAAAGCAGCACGCATGAAGGTCTTGCTCTCCTGGATGCAGGAGTTCGCCCCCGGCATCGACGGTGACCCCGCCGAACTCGCCGCCCAACTCACCGACCTCGGGCTCGTCGTCGAGTCCGTCGACGAGACCGGCCCCGCGTGGGACGGCATCATCGTCGCGAAGGTCCTCGACCTCGCGCCGCACCCGGACGCCGATCGCATCCAGGTGGTGCAGGTCGACACCGGCGGCGCCAGCGCGCTCGACGGGACCGAATACGTCGCCGGCGAGCCGCTCCAGATCTGCTGCGGTGCGTTCAACATGGCGGTCGGCGACCTCGTCCCGCTCGCCACGCTCGGCACGACGATGCCGAACGGCATGGAGATCGCGCAGCGTCCGATGCGGGGGCAGATGTCGAACGGCATGTTGTGCTCGGGTGCCGAGATCGGCCTGGATGACGACCACGACGGCATCCGGATCCTCGATCCCTCCCTGCCGCTCGGAGCACCGCTCGCCGAGGCCCTCGGCAGCACGTCCGACGTCGTGTTCGACATCGACGTCGAGGGGAACCGGCCCGACGCACTGTCGGTGGCCGGCGTCGCTCGTGATCTCGCCGCGAAGCTCGGCGTGCCGTTCTCGTTCGGTGACTACGCCGTCGCCGAATCCGGAGCACCGGCCGCCGACCGGGCCTCGGTCACGATCGAGTCGAACGAGCTGTGTGCCCGCTTCGCCGCACGCGTGCTCGACGGCATCACGATCGGCACCTCGCCGCAGTGGATGCAGGACCGTCTCACCGCCGCCGGCATGCGCCCGATCAGCTCGATCGTCGACATCTCCAACTACGTGATGCTCGAACAGGGCGTGCCGAACCACACCTACGACCTCGCCCTCGTGCCCGACGGCGCCCTCTCGACCCGCATGGCCCGGGAGGGTGAGCGGATCACGACCCTCGACGGCCAGGATCGTGCCCTGATCCCGGCCGACGGCGTCATCACCAATGCCGCCGACGAGCCCATCGGCCTCGCCGGCGTGATGGGTGGCGCCTCGACGGAGATCTCCGACGCCACGACCTCGGTCGTGGTGGAGGCCGCCGTCTGGGATCGCATGACGATCGCCTGGACGTCGCGTCGTCTCGACCTCCGCTCCGAGGCGTCGACCCGCTTCGAGCGTGGCGCCGACCCGATGGCGGTGGAGCGAGCGCTCGACCGCTTCTGCCAGCTCGCCCAGGAACTCTGCGGTGCGTCCGTCGCGCCCGGCACGATCGTCGCCGAGGGCGGCTACGCACCGAACGAACCGATCCCCGTGCGTACCGAGCGGGTCAACCTCATCCTCAACCTGAGCCTGAGCACCCCCGATTGGGTCGCACTCGTCGAGGCGATCGGGTTCGAGTGTTCGAACGTGACCGACGCTGGCGCCGACGTGCTGATCCCGTCGTGGCGCCCCGACGCCACCGGCGAGATCGACGTCATCGAAGAGGTGGGTCGCCACCACGGTTACGCGAAGTCGGGCAAGCGGGTGCCGGTACCGGAGCAGACGGGCGCACTGACGCCCGACCAGCTCGGCCGTCGCCGGATCCGGCGGGCCTTCATGGCCGCCGGACTGTCCGAGGCCATGCCGATGGCGTTCCTCGCGCCGGGTGATCTGGCTGCGGCCGGGCTGCCCGACGACGGCATCCGCCTCTCGAACCCGCTGGTCGCCGAGGAGTCCGTGCTGCGGACCTCGATGCTGCCGGGCCTGCTCAAATCGGTGGCGTACAACCAGTCGCATCGAGCCACGGAGATCGCGCTGTTCGAACTCGGTGCCGTGTACCTGCCGGGGGAGTGGAGCGAGGAGTCGCCCCTGCCGGAGCAGCCCGAGCAGGTGTGCGCCATCGTCGCCGGTGCGGACGCCTCCGAGGCCGTGCAGCTGTTGCACCGTCTCGCCGCCGACCTCGGCCTCGATCTCCAGATCGTCAACGACGAGCTGGCCGGGCTCCATCCGACCCGAGCGGCGTCGGTGATCTTCCGGGGTCGTCCGATGGGCCAGGTCGGCGAGGTCTCACCGGCCGTGCTCGACGCGTACGGGGTGACCGGGCGGGTCGGCTGGCTCCAGCTCGACGTGGCCGCGATGCTCGCCGGACTCGGCTCGGTGCCGAAGATGAAGGCGGTCTCAACCTACCCGTCGTCGGACTTCGACCTCGCCTTCGTGGTGCCGAACGACGTTCCCGTCAACGACATCGTGCGGTCGCTCAAGCGGGCCGGCGGCAACCGGCTGCGAAGCGTCGATCTCTTCGACGTCTACCCGCCGAACCCCGCCGACCGCCCCGACGGCAAGCGGAGCCTGGCCTTCCGGCTGCGGTTCCAGGCCGACGATCGCACGCTCGACGACGAGGCCCTCGGCAAACTCCGGGACGCCTGCATCGAGCTGGTGACGAAGCGGCACAAGGGCGAACTCCGCGGTTGAGCGGCCACCCGGCCCACCAAACCGGCCAGGAGTCCTCACAACCTGCGCCGACGGTGCGATCATGAAGAGGTGACCGACACCGCACCATTGACCGCACCCGATCCCGACGACCTCGCCGCCAATGGCGTGTTCTGGGATCTCGAGCCGTTGCTCGACGGCGCTGCCTCCGTCGACGCGCTGCTGGAGCAGGCCGACGCCATCGCCGCCGGACTCGAAGGTGAACGCGACACGCTCGCCGAGGCCGACGCCGCCGGCTGGGCCGCCGTGATGCGCAAGATCGAGCGCCTGCAGGAACTGATCAGCCGGGCCGGCCATCACGCCATGCTCAGCTTCAGTGAGAACACGATGAATCCAGCAGCTGGCGCCGCCATGGCCGGCATGCAGGAGACCACGGCACAGCTCGGCGCCCGGATCCTGTTCATCGACCTCGTGTGGGCCGACCTCGACGACACCGTCGCCGAAGCACACCTGGCCTCCGGCGAACTCGACTTCTGCAAGCACCACCTCGCGAACCAGCGTCGGTACCGCGACCACCTGCTCTCCGAACCCGAGGAGCGAGTGTTGACCGAGTCCTCCGTGTCGGGCGCACCGGCCTGGTCGCGGCTGTTCGACGAACTCCAGTCGGCGATCGAGGTGGAGCTTCCCGGCGATGGGAACGAGGCGCAGGTCGTCGGGCTCGAAGCCGCGCTCTCACAGCTCCAACATCCCGATCGAGACGTCCGGGCGACCACCGCTGCCGCGGTCACCAAGGGACTCGAGCCCGGTATCCGCACCCGGGCCTACGTGTTCAACACGCTGCTGCTCGACAAGTCGGTCGGTGATCGACTCCGCAACTACCCGTCGTGGGTCTCGTCGATGAACCTCTCGAACGAGGCATCCGACGAGTCGGTGCAGGCCCTCGTCGACGCCGTCGTCGGTCGCTACGACATCCCGCAGCGGTGGTACCGGCTGAAGGCCGACGTGCTGGGAGTCGATCGGCTCGCCGACTACGACCGGATGGCATCGGTGGCCGACTCCGAGTCGAGCATCGGCTGGGCGGAGGGCACCGCCGTCGTGCGTGATGCCTACGCCTCGTTCTCCGACGAGCTGGCCACCGTCGTCGGCAAGTTCATCGACGAAGGCTGGATCCACGCGCCGGCGACCCCGGGTAAGCGTCCGGGTGCGTTCTGCGCCTACTCGGTGCCCTCGCATCACCCGTATGTGCTGCTCAACTGGACGGGCAGGACCCGCGACGTCGCCACGCTCGCCCACGAGCTGGGCCATGGTGTGCACGGCTATCTCGCACGCGAGCAGGGCATCTTCCACCAGTCGACACCGCTGACCCTTGCCGAGACGGCGTCGGTGTTCGGCGAGACGGTCACCAACAACCGGTTGCTGTCGATGCTCGATGACCCGAACGAGCGCTTCTCGCTGCTCGCCTCGACCCTCGAGGACTCGATCGCCACGGTGTTCCGCCAGGTCGCCATGAACCGCTTCGAGGACCTCGTGCACACCGCCCGGCGGACCGAGGGCGAGCTGAGCGTCGAGCGGTTCGGTGAGTTCTGGGCGGAGAGCCAGGCCGCGATGCTCGGCGATGCCGTCGAGATCAGCGAGGGCTACACGACGTGGTGGAGCTACATCCCGCACTTCATCCACACACCCGGGTACGTGTACGCCTACGCCTACGGTCAGCTCCTGGCGCTGTCGGTGTATGCCCGCTACCAGGCCGAGGGCGACGCCTTCGTGCCGGCCTACCTGGAGCTGCTGAAGGCCGGCGGCAGCCGGAGCCCGGAGGAGCTCGGCAAGATCGTCGACTGCGATCTCGCCGACCCCGGCTTCTGGGACGCGGGCCTCCGCATCGTCGAAGGTCAGCTCGACGCGGCCGAAGCGGCCGCCAAGGCGGCCGGCCGACTCTGAGCCGGACCTACCGTCGCTCGGGCGGGAGGTTGCCGAAGCGATGCAGGGTTCGGCTGACGGACTGCTCGCGCACCAGCTCGAGCAGCGTGCGGCGGGCGTCGAAGACGACCGGAGCGGTCGACACGAACACGTGGAGGTCTGCGGCAGCGCGCCACAGCTCGGCTGAGGGTGTCACCCCGAGACAGCGCACACGTTCGACACCGAGGCCGCCGAGACGGTCGGCGAACGCCGCCTCCGACTCGTCGTTCGCATCGCTCTCGATCAGCTCGACACCGGCGACGTCCGCCGCCCGGCGGTACCAGGCGAGCGCGGTCGTCGCCTCGGCGCCGCCGTGTCGGACCACGAGCCGAGCGAGCGGTCGGTAGCGGAAGACGTTCGACTCCGAGCGCAGGCCCGCCGGGTCGTGCTCGACGGCGAACTCCTCGGCCCACAGCCTCTCCAATCCAGCGGCGGCGGGCGTCGATGTCGGACCATCCTCGGACCAGGTGCCGAGCTGCGCGACGTAGTTCGGTCCGCCCGCCTTGGCCCCGGGGCCGACGGACGAGCGTTTCCAGCCGCCGAACGGCTGTCGCTGCACGATGGCCCCGGTGATGACCCGGTTGACGTAGGCGTTGCCGGCCTCGACCCGTTCGGTCCAGGCGGCGATCTCGTCATCGTCGAGGGTGTGGATACCGGCGGTGAGGCCGAACGCGGTGTCGTTCTGCACCCGGATCGCCTGGTCGAGCGTGTCGACGGCGATGAGTCCGAGCACGGGCCCGAAGCACTCGGTCCGGTGGAACCACGACCCCGGCCGCACGCCCTCCCGCACGCCCGGTCGCCAGAGCCGTCCGCTCGGGTCGTTCGGGTCCGGCGTGGGTTCGACGAGCCATGACTCGCCGTCGTCGAGCTCGGTGAAGGCCCGGTGGAGCCGCTCGTTCACTCCGCCGACCAGGGGAGCGATCGCCACGCCCGGTCGATCGGCCGGACCGGTGACCAGCCCCTCGACGGCGTCGACGAGCTGGCGGCGGAATCGCTGCGACCGTTCCACGCCACCGACGAGGATGGCCAGGCTGGCCGCCGAGCACTTCTGGCCAGCGTGCCCGAAGGCCGACGCGACGAGGTCGGCGACGGCGAGATCCATGTCGGCATGGGGCGTGATGATCAGTGCGTTCTTCCCGGAGGTCTCGGCGAACAAGGGCTGCTCGGGCCGCCACGACCGGAACAGATCGGCCGTCTCGGTCGAGCCGGTGAGGATGACGGCGTCGGCGGTCTCGACGAGATGGCGAGACACTGCACCGTCATCGACCGCGAAGAACGGCACCAGATCGGCCGGCACCCCGGCGGCGAGCAGCGAGTCGTGGACGAGGGCGGCGCAGGCCCGGGTGGCGGGTGCCGGCTTGAACGCCACGGCGTTGCCGGCGGCGAGGGACGCCAACACCCCACCGGCCGGGATCGCCACGGGGAAGTTCCACGGCGGCACGACGGTCACGAGCCCGAACGGTTCGAACCGCAGACCGGCAGGTTCGAGTTCCATCGTGCGCTCGGCGTAGTAGCGGGCGAAGTCGATCGCCTCGGCGAGCTCCCCGTCGGCCTGTGCCGGAACCTTGTCCGCCTCGACGGCCATGGTCCGCATGAACACATCGCGCCGGCGGGCGAGTTCGTCCCCGACCCGATGGAGCACGTCTCGGCGTTCGGCAGCCGGGCGGGCCCACCAGTCGATCCGCGCCGAGCGGGCGGCGGCGACCGCGATGGCTGCGTCCTCCACGTCACCGGTGGACAACGGCGCGTCCCGGGGCTCGACGATGTTGATCCGCTCGAGGAACGTGGCGTTGGCCGGGAGGTCGGGGTCGGTGTCGGGTTCATTCCGGAAGGGCTCGCCGGGCTCGAACGCCCGAAGCATCGCCGGCGCCCGGAGCTCGGCGAGCCGGTCCTGGGTGCGTCGGCTCCCGATCGCCGGACGGTCGCGGTCGAGCACCGATGCCCGGAATCGGGCGGCCTCCCGGTCGAACACCGGACTGTCGGGGTCGAGGTCGAGCAGCGCCCGCATGAAGTTCTGCGGCGACGCGTTCTCGTCGAGACGACGGAAGAGGTAGGCGATCGCGACGTCGAAGTCCTCGGCGCGGACCGCGGGGGTGTAGAGCCGGGGTGGAATCGCTCCATCGAGGTCCGCGGAGGCCGCTCGGACCTCGGCTTCGGCCATGCCCTGCAACATCTCGAACCGGATGAGATCTCGCACACCCCGTTCGGAGGCGACGAGGTGCGCCCAGGCCATGTGGAACAGGTTGTGGCTCGCGATGCCGAGCCGCACGCCTGCGAGCGCGTCGGGCCGCAGCATCCGGTCGAGGCAACGGACGAAGTTGGCGTCGGTCTCGGCCTTGGTGCCGTACGGCGCCGATTGCCACCCGTGCATCTCGGCGTGCACGAGCTCCATCGCGAGGTTCGCACCCTTCACGAGGCGGATCTCGATGGGGGCACCGCCGTCTCGGACCCGTTCGCCGGCCCACGCCGCGAGATCGTCCAGGATCTCGACGGCGTCGGGCAGGTAGGCCTGCACGACGATCCCCGCCCGCACCGCCAGGCGTTCCGGAGCATCGAGCACCAGCTTGAACGCGTCGAGCGTCAGGTGGAGGTCGTGGTACTCCTCCATGTCGACGTTCACCAGGGTCGGCGGTGTCGATGCGGCCGCTCGATCGACCACCTCACCGAGTGCGGCCACGACCCGCCCGAGCGAGCCGACCCGGTCCCACGGATCGAGCTGGGCGACGATCGCGGACGGCTTCGTCGACACGTGATCGACACCGGGATCGGCGATCAGTTCGGTCAGATCGGCCATGCGCCGAGCGGCCTCCCGATCACCGAGAACGGCTTCGCCCAGCAGGTTCACGTTCGCACGCACGCCGTCGCTGCGTTGCTGTTCGAGGTGGCGTCGTCGGGCCCGTGGCTCCGCTGGTGCGATCAGGTGGCCGACGATCGATCGCATGCGCCGACCGGCGATCGGCATCACGAGCCCAGGAGCGAGCGGCGCGAGTCGGGCTCCGGCCCGCAGCAGCAATCGGTCGACCGGCGACAGGAAGGCCGGCATCACGTCGAGGTCCCGGACCATCGCCCGCATCTGACGGGCCGCCGCCGCGTGATCGTCCGGCCGGGCGACTCGGTCGACGTATCGCATCACGAACGCGAGGCCCGCCGGGTCGACCACGATGCCGCGGAGCTGCTCCATCGTCGCTCGGGAGCGGGCGGTCTCGTGGTCCGGCGCATCACGCAGCCATCGGTCCACGGTCGCGATCGCCGCATCGACGGCAAGATCGGCGTCGGACGGTTCGTGGACGGTCTGCGGGTGGGGGCCGTCGGTCATACGACGATCGTCGCCCGAGCGACCGATCGGCGTCTTGTACGATTCGGGGCCTGATGGTCGGGCTTCCGAACAAGCACGCCGATGGGGCGCTGTGGGACTGCCAGCCCGAGCTGGTCGGGCTGCTCGAGACGCTCGTCAACGTCATCTTCTGCGCGAAGGACCGGGAAGGTCGTTACGTCGAGGTGAACTCGGCGTTCGTGCGACGCACGGGGCGGCGCTCCAAGCGAGAGGTGATCGGTACGACCGCGGCCGACCACTTCCGCCCCGAACTGGCCGAGCGCTACGACGAACAGGACCGGGAGGTGTTCGACTCCGGCGCACCGCTGCACGATCGGCTCGAGCTCATCCGACGCCCAGATCGTCGCCTTGGCTGGTACCTCACGACGAAGATCCCGGTCGCCGATGCCGACGGCCACATCGTCGGCTTGGTGTCGGTGAGCAGGGACCTCGTCACGGTCGCACCCGAGGACGACGAGCGGTTCGCGTCGGTCTCGGCGTTCGTCGAGCGCTGTGCCGAGGGTTTCGACGGGCCTCTCCGGCTCGCCGACCTCGCCGGCCACGCCGGATGCACGGAGAACCAACTCGAACGGCGCGTCAAGCGGGTGCTCGGCGTCTCACCGATGCAGCATCTGCTCCGGGTGCGGGTCGAAGCCGCGACGCGTCTGCTCGCCGAGACCGACGTGCCGATCGCCGAGGTCGCCACTCGGTGTGGCTTCTACGACCAGCCGGACTTCACCCGCCGGTTCGCCCGACTCACCAACACCACGCCCGCCCAGTTCCGCGACGACGCCCGAGCGTCCGACGCGGCCGGCCGCGTCGGCCGAGGCTGATCCTCAGCCGGTCGTCGGCGGCGACTCAGTGGTTGACGCCGCTCGCGAGCCGCTCCACCTGCTCGCAGACCACCTCGACGACGAGCGGCATGTCGTCACCATCGGAGACGATCTCGGCGAGATCCCGGTATGGCTGGACGAACTGGTCGTGCATGGGTGCCACCGTGGCGGCGAACTGGGCTCGGACCGACTCGGGGGTGCGGCCGCGTTCGGCGACGTCCCGATCGAGCCGGCGTTCGAAGCGCAGGCGTTCCGGGCAGTCACGGAACACCTTGAGCGAGAAGACCTCGCGGATCTCCGGGAAGCAGAACAGCAGGATTCCCTCGACGATGATGACCGGCGTGGGTTGGATCATCACGAGATCGTCGGTCCGTGTGTGGGAGGCGAAGTCGTACACCGGCATGGCGATCTCATGGCCATCGCGCAGCAGCAGCAGGTGCTCGACGAAGAGCTCGACATCGAGCGAGTCGGGATGGTCGTAGTTGACCTCGGCCCGCTCGCTCGGCGTCAGATGGCCGTGGTCGCGGTAGTAGGCGTCGAAGGGGAGCAGGACGGCATCGAAGTGTGCCGCCACGTCCTCGGCCAGGGTGGTCTTCCCCGACCCGCTTCCGCCGCAGATCCCGATCAAGAGGCTCACGGGGACGAAAGGGTAGCCGCCCGACGGGGGGCGGGCCCCGGGTGATGTTGACCGGGCTACAGCTCGGCCGAAGGTGTGCCGAGTTCAGATGTCGTGGGTACAGGTCAGTCAGGTCCCGGTCCGTTGGGCGTACGAGAGACGGTTCCGATGGGCGCGCCGCCGACCCGCACGACGCGCACACTCTCCGCCGCTCGGCCCACCCGATGGCAGTCCTTCGTGCTGTTCGCCCTCATCGGCGGGTGTTGGGCCGGCTTCGCCGCGCTCGCGATCTCGACGGCCGACGCCGACGACTGGCCGGAGGGAACGGGGGAGTTGGCACGCTTCGTCGAGCGGGAGCGAGGGCTGCGGTTCACGGAACCGGTTCCGATCGTCTGGGACGCGCCGGACGTGATCGCCGCCGACACCGAGACGGTGTTCGAATTGCCCGAGAGCGGTGTCACCGCGGCGTATCGACGCCTCGGGTTGTTGCCGGCCTCGTCGGCCGAGGCCGGTCCCGGGCTCGGGGGAGCGTCGGCCTACTACGACGCCGTCTCGGGTTCGATCGTCATGCCCGACGTCGCGATGGACGACTGGGTGCGATCCGTCCTCGTCCACGAACTGGTGCACGCGCTCCAAGACCAGAACGGCCTGCTCGATGCCGTCGTGTACGACGAGGAGCACTACCGGACGCATCGGACGTTGAGCGAGGGAGACGCCACCAACGTCGAGATGGCCTGGTGGGATGACACCGACCCGGGTGGTGAGCTCGGCGGGTTCACCGAGGCATGGACCGGGGACTGGGAGGTCGCCGAAGCCGCAGCTCCGTACGTGCTCGGTCGGGCATGGGTCGGCTATCTCGAGGCGCTCGGCGGTGACGTCTTCGTCGACGAGCTCCTCGTCGAGCCGCCGTATGACCGGCTCACGATCGTCGTGCCGTGGTACCGGGGCGATCACAACGTGGCGTGGTCGACCATCGAGGACGAGCTCGGCACGGGCTCCGGCGAGATCGTGCACGAGGGCCCCCTCGGCCCGGTCGCCATCTACGCGCTGCTGGAGCCGGTCACCGGTGCACAGGCAACCCGAGCGTCGCTCGAGACCTACATCTCCGACCGGCTCTGGCTCGATGGCGAGTGCGTGCGGGCGGCCGTGATGTTCGAACGTGCCGAGCATGCGGAGGACTTCGCAGAGATCGTCGCACGAACCGCAGCGCAGGAGCTCGAGATCGACGGGCGCGTCGTCCGGCTGCTGTCCTGTCTGGACACGCCCATGAGCGACCCGTCCCGTCATGGGCCCGGTCAACTGTTCCCGCTCGTCGCCGGGCTCGATGCCGCGGCCGGTCTCCACGATCCGGTCCGCGAACGTTGTGCGACGATCCAGGCGGACAAGGCGATGCCGGAGATGGCCGCCGAGCCATCCGCAGATCAGCTCGATCGGTTCTGGGCATGGAACGAGGTCTTCCGGTCGACCTGCTGACTCCCGAGCCTGCCCTCGAGAAACCTCGGTGCATACTCATGCATCATCCCGTATGATCATGCGGTGACCCGCACGAAACGTGTCGGTGTGGTCGGCGCCTCCGGTTACGGCGGCGTCGAGCTCCTCCGGCTGATCGCCCAACACCCTCAACTCGAGCTGGCGGCCGCCACCGGCGACAGCCAAGCCGGCGAGCCGCTGGCCTCGCTGTATCCGAGCCTCGCGGCGGCCTACGGCGATCGCCGATTCGAGAGCTACGACGCCGATGCGCTCGATGGCCTCGACGTCGTCTTCTTCGCCTTGCCCCACGGCGTGTCGATGGACATGGTGCCGGATCTCCTCGGTCGTGTCGGTCACGTCGTCGACCTGGGCTCGGACTACCGCCTTCATGATCCCGGCCTCTACCCCGAGTGGTACGGAGCCGAGCACACGCACCCCGAGCTGCTCGCCTCTGCGGCCTACGGACTGCCGGAGCTCTTCCGTGACGACATCGTCGGTGCGGAGCTGATCGCCGCGACCGGATGCAACGTGGCCACGGCGGTGTTCGGACTCGCTCCGCTCGTGAAGGCCGGCCTGATCGAACCCGATGGTCTCATCGTCGACATCGCCACGGGCGTGTCGGGTGCCGGGCGGCCGCCGAAACCGACGAACACGCTCGGGTTCCTCGGCGACAACGTGACCGCCTACGGATTGCTGACGCACCGCCACACGCCCGAGATGGAGCAGGCCATCTCCGAACACGCCGGCCTGTCGGGTGACGCCGCCGCCACAGTGCTCTTCACCCCGCACCTGGTGCCGATGAACCGGGGCATCCTCGCGACCTGCTACGCCCGCCCGGCCGCCGACGGCGTGACGACCGAGGTCCTGCTCGACGCACTCGCCGCGGCGTACGCCGATCAGCCCTGGATGGTCGTGTCCGAGGCGTCGCCCCAGACGAAGTCGACCCTCGGTGCGAACACCGTGCATCTGACGGCCCGTGTCGACCCCCGCACCGGGCACGTCCTCGTGATCGGGGCCCTCGACAACCTGATGAAGGGCGCGGCGGGTATGGCCGTGCAGTGCGCGA
The DNA here is from genome assembly GCA_020629695.1 of Acidimicrobiales bacterium. Classification (GTDB taxonomy): domain Bacteria; phylum Actinomycetota; class Acidimicrobiia; order Acidimicrobiales; family SZUA-35; genus JAHDBV01. The sequence continues at coordinate 24,883 of JAHDCV010000027.1, forward strand.
ACCTGGCGCTCGGTCTCGACGAGATCGCCGGTCTCCCGATCGTCGGGGTGTACCCGTGAGTGCGTCGACATCGCCTCTCGCCCCGGCCGGGTTCCCCGAACTCCCCGACGTCGGTGGTGTGCGCCTCGGCGCTCACGCCGCCGGTCTTCGCTATCAGAAGCGCGCCGATCTGTTCCTGGCGTTGCTCGACGAGGGCACCACCGTGGCCGGCGTCTTCACCCGCTCGCTGTGCCCGTCCGCACCGGTCGACTGGTGCCGCCGGATCCTGCACCGCGGGAGCGCTCGGGCGGTGGTGTGCAACTCGGGCAACGCCAACGCATTCACCGGCCGAGCCGGCGACACCTCTGCCCGCCTGACGGCCGAGACGATCGCCGAGGTCCACGGCATCGATCCCGACGACGTCTACCTCACGTCCACCGGCGTGATCGGCGAGACGCTCCCGGATGACGCGTTGGTGACCGGGCTTCGGGCGATGCAGGCCGGCGAGGCCGACTGGAACGCGGCCGCCGACGCCATCCGCACCACCGACACGTTCGCGAAGGGGTCGTCGGCCACGGCCGACTTCGGCGGAGGTGTCGCCGCGACGGTCGTCGGCATCGCCAAGGGCAGCGGCATGATCGCGCCCGACATGGCCACGATGCTCGGCTTCGTGTTCACCGACGCCGCCGTGTCGGCCGAGGTGCTCCAGGGGATCCTGTCGCCGTCGGCGACGGCGTCGTACAACCGCATCACCGTCGACTCCGACACCTCGACGAGCGACACGGTTCTGCTGTTCGCGACCGGAGCACTCGGGAACGATCCCATCGTCTCGCTCGACGACCCCCGGGCCGTTGCGCTGGCCGGTGCCGTGGACGCCGTCAACCTCGAGCTGGCCCACCAGATCGTGCGTGACGGCGAGGGCGCCACGAAATTCGTGACCGTGCGGGTGACGGGCGCGGAGACCGAGGCCGCAGCGAGCCGGATCGCGCTCTCGATCGGGAACTCCCCACTCGTCAAGACCGCACTGGCCGCCGAGGACGCCAACTGGGGTCGCATCGTCATGGCGGTCGGCAAGGCGGGGGAGCGGGCCGACCGCGACGCCCTGCGGATCCACATCGGTGACGAGCTGGTGACCGAGGGGGGTGTCGTCGCCGACGGGTACTCCGAAGCGCGCGCCAACGTGTTCCTCGCCGAGGACGAGGTGACGATCACCGTCGACGTCGGTGTCGGCGACGCCGAAGCCACCATCTGGACGTGCGACCTGACGCACGGCTACATCGAGATCAACGCGGGGTACCGCTCATGACCGCTGTTCGCCCTGTCCGCTTCCCGAGCGCCCGCCAAATCCCAGGTGGGAACGACACGTTCTGTCATCGCAAGGCTGCAACTTCAGCAAGCGGCACGCCATCCCTCGGGTCATCAGCGCCGCCTCGACGGCATGCGCTTGCTCGTGTTGCAGCCTCCTGGCCGCACAAACCGTCGCCTGCGCCTGGGATTTCGGGCCGAGGCGTCGTCTGCAACGTCCCGGTGCTTGCTGAAGTTGCAGGCTCCAGGCCGCAGAACCTGTCGTCTGAGCCTGGGATTTGGGAGGCGGGATGAGTGACATCACCGATCGGGGCTACGCCCCAGAACGTCGGGCCCGCGCCCTTGTCGAGGCATTGCCCTACATCAATCGCTTCCGTGACGCGATCGTCGTCATCAAGTTCGGCGGCAACGCCATGGTCGACCCCGACCTGAGCAGGACGTTCGCCGAAGACGTCGTGCTGCTCCGCTCGGTCGGACTGCGCCCGGTCGTGGTGCACGGGGGAGGGCCGCAGATCGGTCACCTCCTCCGGAAGCTCGACATCGAGACCGAGTTCGTCGACGGGCTCCGGGTGACCGACGAGGCGACGCTCGACGTGGCTCGCATGGTGCTCGTCGGCAAAGTCGGCCGCGACATCGTCGGACAGATCAACGTGCACGGCGCCTTCGCCGTGGGACTCTCGGGCGAGGACGGCGGGCTCATCCGTGCGACCCGCCGCAGCGAGGCGCTCGGATTCGTCGGTGACGTCGCCGAGGTCCGCCCCGCGATCGTCGAGTCCCTTCTGAAGGAGGGCCTCATCCCGGTCGTGTCGACGATCGGCGCCGACGACGAGGGTCAGGCCTACAACATCAACGCCGACACCGTCGCCGGTGCCCTCGCCGGGGCCCTCGGGGCCGAGAAGGCGATCTACCTGACCGACGTGCCGGGCCTGTTGGCAGACGTCGACGACCCGGCGTCGATCATCGCCCGGGCCTCACTCGACGAGCTCGACGCGCTCGAAGCCGACGGCACGATCGCCGGTGGGATGATCCCGAAGATCGGCGCCTGCCGTCACGCCGTCGAGTCCGGCGCGGCCTCGGCCCATCTGCTCGACGGCCGGGTGCCGCACGTGCTTCTGCTCGAACTGTTCACCGACGCCGGCATCGGCACCATGATCACGCCCCAATCAGCGACGCCGGACACCGGTGAGGGAGCCTCCGCATGACCACGACCGCCACCAACCCGCACACAGCGGCCCTCGCCGACGGCGCGACCGACGGGCTCGATCGTTGTCCGATCATGCCGACCTACGGGCCGCCCTCGGTGCAGTTCGTCCGTGGGCGCGGCGCCGAGCTCTTCGACGCCCACGGCACGCGCTACCTGGACTTCCTGTCGGGCCTCGCGGTCACGTCGCTCGGGCACTCCCATCCGGCGATCGCCGAGGCCGTCACCGAGCAGCTCTCCCGTCTGCAGCACGTGTCGAACCTCTATGCCACCGAACACAACGGGGCGGTGGCGACCTCGATCGACCGGCTCATCGGGGACGGTGCTCCGGCCGGCGGTCAGGTGTTCTTCTGCAACTCCGGCGCCGAGTCGAACGAGGCCGCCATCAAGCTGGCCCGACGGTTCGGAGGCCACGGTCGCCACAACGTGGTGTGCGCGTTCCAGTCGTTCCACGGGCGCACGCTCGCGACCCTCCACGCGACGGGCCAACCGGCGAAGTGGGAGACCTTCCAACCCCTTCCCGAGGGGTTCCGCCACGCCGTGTGGAACGATCTCGCCGACCTCGAGCGGCAACTCGACGAGACCGTGGCCGCGGTGTTCCTCGAACCCGTCCAGGGCGAAGGCGGGGTCAATCCGGCGACCGTCGAGTACTTCCAGGGTGTTCGGCGCCTGTGTGACGAGCGCGGGATCCTGTTCATGGTCGACGAGGTCCAGACCGGTCTCGGCCGAACCGGCCGCTGGTTCGGATTCCAGCACTTCGATGTGATGCCGGATGTCGTCACGATGGCCAAGGCGCTCGGGAACGGCATGCCGATCGGTGCGTGCTGGGCTCGGGCCGATGTCGCCGGCTGTTTCCAGCCCGGCGATCACGCCACCACCTATGGCGGGCAACCCCTCGCCACGTCCGCGGCCCGGGCCGTGCTCGACACGATGGAGGCCATCGGTGCGGCCGAGCTCGTCGCCGACGTGGGGGAGCGTCTGCGCCGGGCACTGCTCGCCAGTCCGGTGGTCGACGAGGTCCGTGGCCTCGGTCTGCTGTTGGCGGTCGAGCTCCGAGGCGCCGACGCCCGCCTCGTGTCGGCCGAGCTGCTGCGGCGGGGTCTCGTCACGAATGGCGTGACTCCGACGGCGCTGCGCCTCGCACCGCCGTTCGTGATCACCGATGATCACATCGCCGAAGCCGTCGCCCTGATCAGTGAGGTCACGGCCGAGCTCGCGGAGGCGAGCTGATGGCGCGCCACCTCCTGGAGATCGACGACCTCACGCCACCCGAGTTGTGGGCGCTCATCGAACTCTGCCGGGTCGAACCCGCGTCGCTCCAGCGGCCCCTGGACGGCCGCGGTGTCGGCTGCGTGTTCCTGAAGCCGTCGGCGCGCACACGGAACTCGACCGAGATGGCTGTGGTGCAGCTCGGCGGGCACCCGGTCTACATCACCGATCCCGAGGTCGGCATCGACACACGGGAGACCGCGGAGGACGTGGCCCGGACCCTCGCGTGCTACCACTCGGCCATCTGTGCCCGGGTGTTCGACCACGGCGTGCTCGAGCGCATGGCCACGGTGGTCGACATCCCGATCATCAATCTGTTGTCGGACGCCGCCCATCCTTTGCAAGCGATCGCCGACGTGTTGACGATCCTCGACGAGTTCGGGGTCTCGGCCGGTCCGGCGCCACTCGATGGTCGGGTCGTGACCTACGTCGGCGATGCGAACAACGTGACCCGGTCGCTCTTCCTCGCTGCCGGCATGCTCGGCGCCGAGGTGCGCCTCGCCACGCCACCGGGCTACGGCTTCGACGACGTCGATCTCGATCGGATCCGCGCCGCCGGTATCGAGCCCGCATTCGGCGACCGACCCGATGACGTCGTTCCCGGCTCCGATGTCGTCTACACCGACACGTGGACCTCGATGGGTCAGGAAGCGGAACGGGAACGGCGACTGCGGGACTTCGAAGGGTGGACCGTCGACGAGGCGCTCGTGACCGCAGCGGGCGAACGGGCGATCTTCATGCACTGCCTTCCGGCGCATCGCGGCGAGGAGGCCTCCGACGATGCACTCGACGGTGCCTCCTCGCGGATCTGGACCCAGGCCGCTCATCGACTCTCCGCGGCCCGCGGTGCGCTGGCGTGGCTCGTGCGGGAGGGCTGATGACCAAGGCAGCCCGACAGCATCAGATCACCCAGCTCCTCGCCGATCACCCGGTCTCGAGCCAGGCGCAGCTCGTCGAGTTGTTGGAGGCGACGGGAACGTCGGCGACCCAGGCCACGGTGAGCCGTGACCTCGACGAGTTGGGAGCGATCAAGGTCCGTGTCGGTGGCGGCTCGACCGTCTATGCGATTCCCGAGCATCCGACCGAGGCCATGGCGCCGCGGGATCACCTCCGTCGGATGTTGGGAGAGTGGCTGGCGGGCATCGATCGCTCCGGAGATCTCGTCGTGCTCAGGACTCCACCCGGCTCGGCCCACGTCGTGGCGTCGGCGCTCGACCGTTCGGGCCTGGATGACACGATCGGCACGGTGGCCGGTGACGACACCCTGCTCGTCATCGCGGCCGAGGGTCGTGGTGCCGCCGTGGCCGAAGCACTCGCCCGGTTGGCGGGATTCGAGCCGTAGTAGCGTTCCCCGGCATGGGTGCGGTGACGTCTCGTGGCTGGAGCCGGATCGGCTGGTGGGGCCTCTTGCCCGGGATGCTCGGACTCCTGAGTGGCCTCGTCGTGTCGACATGGTGGCTCGCACCAGTGGCGTTCGTGGTCTGGTGGTGGGGCACCGTGCATTGGTGGCGCCTCTCCGCCCATGCGAAGGGGCGGTCGGATCTCCACCCTCGTGATCCGCTCTGGCTCGCCGTTCTGGCCGTCGGGTCGTGCGCGGTTCTGCCTTTTCCGGTGGTCCGGCGCTCGAGTGAGATCGGGACGGCCACGACCGCGTTCGTCGCCGTACTGCTCGTGATACCCGGCCTGATGGCGTTGCTCGCTGCCGTTCGCCTGCAGGACGCGCTGATGTGGCGGCCGGCCCGGCCGGACACGACGGGCGTCGTCGCGGAGACGGCGGTGCGGTGACGTCTCGTGGCTGGAGCCGGATGGCGTTCTGGTGCCTCGCGCCGA
>JAHDCV010000027.1:30566-50133 GCA_020629695.1 Acidimicrobiales bacterium
GGTGCGGTGACGTCTCGTGGCTGGAGCCGGATGGCGTTCTGGTGCCTCGCGCCGATCGTTTCGACCTCGATCGGGCTCACGATGAGTTTCCGGTGGCTCGCCGTTGCGATTCCCGTGTGGCTCTTCGGCGGAATCCCGTGGTGGCGGCTGCGTACACACGCCCTCGGCAGGGTCGAACTCACCTGGGCCGAGCCGGTGACGGCCGCACTCCTCGGGGCGGCCTCGGTGGCGGCGGTTCCGGCGCTCCGGTTGGCGGAGCCACGCCTCCGGCTGGTCGCGGTGGCGGCGCTGACCGTGCTCTTCGTCGCTCCGGGTGTGCTGGCTGTCGTTGCCGCGGTGCCGTTGACCGAATCGCTCCGTCGTCGCGTCCCGCTTCTGGCGCCTCCGTCGGGCTGAACCTCCCGGCGGCCGATCCGGTGGATTCGCTCGGAGTTCGTCACAGTTCGACGAGATCGTCCGATGGGGGACGGTGGCCCCGGGTTGGATGGATGATGACGACGCTCGCAGCCGTCGTCTGCGCTGGTTCGAACAGCTCTTCGACGCGCTCCCGATGCCGGTGTTCATCAAAGACACCGAAGGCCGCTACGTCGACGTCAACGCCCGGTTCATCGAGGCCTACGGTCGGGGCCGCCACCTGACGAGGGATGACCTCATCGGCACGAGTGACTTCGATCATCTCCCGAGACCGGAGGCCGAGCTCTACGAGCTCAAGGATCGCTCGGTACTCGACGGGGGCGTCATCGACGGCCTGCGTGAGGAACTGCTGCTGGAGGACGGGACCGTTCGTTTCTACGACACGACGAAGATGACGGTCTCCGGCCCGGGCGGTGAGGTGGAGGGCCTGTTCGCCTTCTCGGTGCCGAGCGAGACCTCCGACGGCGTCGATGCCGCGCTGGTCGACAGTGAGCGACGTCACCGTCTCGCTCTGCGGGCTTCACGGGACGGAATCTGGGAGCTCGACGTCGCGAGTCGGGATGTCGAGGTGAATGCTCGGGCCTGTGAGCTCCTCGACCGGCCGGTCGCGGCGACCACGATGACGTTCGACGAGGTGATGGCGCTGATGCCCGACACTTCGGCGACCGCTGTCGCCGAGGCGGTCGAGGCCGTGATCGACGACTACCGGACGACCATGTCCGTCCGGGTCGATGTCGTTCTCGAGTCCGGCCGGCGGGCGATCTTCGCCCTCCAAGCCGCCGCCCTGAGCGACGCCGGTCGAGTCACGAAGCTCGTCGGCTCACTCGCGGACGTCACCGATGCGGTGAGCAACGAACGACGCCTCGAACGCCTCGCGAGTCACGACGATCTCACCGACCTGCCGAATCGCCGACTGCTGATCGAGCGCGTCGACGAAGCGAACCGGAGCGGCGTCGAACACTCGTTGCTGTTCTGTGACCTGAACGAGTTCAAACTCGTCAACGACTCGCTCGGTCACACCGCAGGCGATCAGCTGTTGGTTCGTGTGGCCGAACTGCTCCGCGGCGTCACCCGATCGGTGGACCTCGTCGCCCGCCTCGGCGGCGATGAGTTCGCCGTGCTGGCCGTGGGCGCGCCACAGAGTCCCGGTGTTCGGGCCATGGCTCGCCGGATCATCGAGGTGCTCGACGACGCCTTCATGCTCGACAACGGGGAGGTGTACACCTCGGTGAGTCTCGGTATGGCCTCGACGAGTGCCGACGCCTCGGCCGACCAGGTGCTACGCGACGCCGACACGGCGATGTACCACGCCAAGCGCGCCCGGGACGGCGTGCGCATCTTCGAGCCCGCGATGCGGGACAAGGCGGTCGCCGAACAGAAGCTGCAGACCGAGGTCCGCCAGGCCCAGGAGCGCCACGAGTTCTGTCTGCACTATCAGCCGCTCATCGACGCCGTGTCCGGACGGATCACCTCGACCGAGGCGTTGCTCCGATGGCGGCGAGACGACGGCTCCCTCATCCCTCCCGGTCTCTTCCTTCCGTATCTCGAGCGTTCCGGCATGATCGTCGACGTGGGTGCCTGGATCGTCGACGAGGCCGCCCGTCAGGTGGCGGCCTGGGATCGGGCCGGGTTCGACGATCTGACCGTCTCGGTCAATCTGTCCCGTCTCCAACTGCTCCGTGTCGGATTCGCCGAGTGGATCGGCGTGGTGCTGGATGGTCACGGTGTCGCTCCGGACCGCGTGGTGTTCGAGGTGACCGAGACCGCGATCGCGGGCGACAACGACCTCATGACCGGAACGCTGTCCCGGCTCAGGGAGCTCGGCTCGAAGGTCGCGATCGACGACTTCGGCGTCGGCCATTCGTGTCTCGCCACACTCGACGAGCTCCCGGTTGACGTGCTCAAGATCGACAAGTCCTTCGTCGACCGCATCGGGGCCGGCAACGAGACCGTGCTCCGATCGATGCTCGACCTCGCCGACGAGCTCGGTCTGGAGACCGTGGCCGAGGGGGTCGAGACGGCGGAGCAGGCCGAGTTCCTCGTCTCCCACGGTTGCACGCGCCTCCAGGGGTACTGGTTCGATCGTCCCGGTCCCCCCGATCTGGTCGTGGAGCGGAGCGTGCTCGGGCACCCCGAGGGGCGGTATCGGGCGGCCAACGGCTCGGTGATGTCGACGCGCGGAGCGCTGCCCTCACACGGCGGCTCCCCGATCGGTCCGGTGTCGTCCTGACCGTCGGGTCGCCGCGATCAGCCGCCGCGGCGGCGTCGCTGCGCTAGAACCGCAACATGCATCGCATCGAGTTCACGGCCACCGGCGGCAGCGACGTCCTGGCCCACGTGGAGACCGACGATCCCGTGCCCGCCTCGGGCGAGGCGCTCGTCGACGTCGCCGCAGCCGGGGTCAACTTCATCGACACCTATCACCGCAGCGGCCTGTACGCCGTGCCGCTCCCGTCCGGACTCGGCCTCGAGGGTGCCGGGGTGGTCGCCGCGGTCGGCCCCGACGTCACCGAGGTCGCCGTCGGCGACCGGGTCGCGTGGACGGGCGCCATGGGCTCGTATTCGACGCGTCACACGATCGCCGAGGGCGCCCTGGTGCGGGTGCCCGACGGCGTCGAACTGGACCTCGCCGCCGCGGTCATGCTCCAGGGTCTGACGGCGCACTATCTGGCCAGCTCGACCTGGCCGCTCGAGCCCGGGCAGCGCTGCCTCGTCCACGCCGGGGCCGGTGGTGTGGGGCTGCTCCTGATCCAGATGGCGAAGCGTCGTGGCGCCGAGGTGTTCACGACGGTCGGGACGCAGGACAAGGCCGACCTCGCCCGCTCGGCCGGCGCCGATCACGTCGTGATGTATCGCGAGGTCGACTTCGCCGAGACGATCCGCGGGATCGCCGGTGTGGAGCGCCCGCTCGACGTCGTCTACGACGGAGTCGGGGCGACGACCTTCGACGGTGGACTGTCGCTCCTGCGTCCCCGCGGCCTGATGGCGACATTCGGCAACGCCTCGGGGCCCGTGCCGCCCGTCAGTCCGCTCCAGCTCATGCCGTCGCTGTTCCTGACCCGTCCGACCTTGTTCGACTACATCCAGACCCCCGCGGAGCTGCGCCGCCGGACCGACGAGATCTTCGGCTGGATCGCCGACGGTGAACTGGATGTTCGGATCGGGGCGAGGTTCCCCCTCGCCGACGCCGCTGCCGCCCACGACGCGCTGGAGGGGCGTCGGACGACGGGCAAGGTCCTGCTCGTCCCCTGACGTCGGACGAGCGAGCGCCTCAGTCCCCGCCGGTGAGCTCGAGGTACTTCTTCAACGCCCGTCGGTGGTCGTTCGATCCGGAGCCGATGATCCCGCCGTCGCGCGCTTCTTTGGTGGCGTCCTCGAGCGCTTTCAGCAGATCATGCACGTTGTCGGTCGGTTCGGAGTTGCGCACCGCTTCGACCGCCACCCAGACGTTGCCGAGGCTCTCCATCACCTCGGCGTGTTCCGCTTCGAGCTTCTGGCGTGCGGCCTCGATCTCTTCGTTGATCATGGCCGGAGTCTCGCACGAGCGACGCCGCTGGCGTGCGGAACGACCACGATCAGGCGAGCGCCCGGTCGAGATCCGACCACAGGTCGTCGAGGTCTTCGAGCCCGATCGACAGCCGGACCAGGCCCTCGCCGATGCCGACGAGGGCACGGCCATCGACCCCGAGCCGCCGGTGGGTCGTCGTCGCCGGATGCGTCACGAGCGACTTCGAGTCCCCGACGTTGTTCGAGATGTCGAAGATCGCGAGCCGGTCCATGACCTCGAAGGCCCGTTCCTTGGTCCGGAGATCGACGGTGAGGATGGTGCCCCCACCCGACATCTGGGCCCGGGCGAGGTCGTGGTGGGGATGGCTCGCCAACCACGGGTGGCGGACCCCATCGACCCGATGATCGGCTTCGAGCCGGTTCGAGAGCTCGACCGCGGAGGCTTGGGCGGCTTCGACCCGGAGCCGGAGCGTCTCGAGCCCCTTGAGCAGCACCCAGGCGTTGAACGGGCTCAGACTCGGGCCCGTGTGCCGGCAGAAGTCCCGGAACGGGCCCTGGACGAACGCCTCGGTGCCGAGCACGGCGCCGCCGAGGGTCCGGCCCTGGCCGTCGATGTGCTTCGTCGCGGAATAGACCACGACGTCGGCGCCGAGCTCGAGGGGGCGCTGGAGCACCGGACTCGCGAACACGTTGTCGACGATCACCGTTGCGCCGACCGCGTGGGCGAGCTCGGCGACGGCGGGCAGGTCGAGCACGTCCAGCCCGGGATTCGACGGGGTCTCGAGGAACACCAGGCTCGTCGCAGGTGTGAGCGCAGCCTCCCAGGCATCGAGGTCGTTGCCGTCGACGAGTTCGGTCTCGACCCCGAGCCGCGGGAGGATCTCGGTCAGGATCACATGGCACGACCCGAACAGTGCACGGGAGCCGACGACCCGGTCACCGGCCCGGACCGAGCACGCCAGGGCGGCGAACACCGCCGCCATGCCCGACGCCGTCGCCATGGCGGCCTCGGCCCCCTCGAGCAGCCGCAGCCGTTCCTCGAACATCGCGACGGTCGGGTTGCCGTATCGGGAGTAGATGAACCGATCGTGGTCGCCGGCGAAGGCCGCCTCGGCTTCGGCTGCCGAGCCGTACACGTAGCCGGAGGTGAGATACATCGCCTCGGCGGTCTCGTCGAACGACGACCGGTGGAGACCGCCGCGGGTCAGGATGCTGCCTTCACCCCAGCGGTCGGTGTCGGCGGAGTCGTTCATTGCTGGGCCCACGGCAGATGGTCCTTCCAGCCGCCGTGACGGTGTCCCTCGTCGTCGAGGTCGCCCTCGAATCCGGCGACGACGTTGTGGGTCGTCGCGATGCCGTCGGCCTCCAGCGCGGCCGCGGCCGCTGCGGAACGAGCACCGGACCGACACAGCAGCAGCAGCGGTTGGTCGTCGTCGAGGCCGACGGTCGCCTCGATCACGAACTGGTCGTTGACGACACCCGAGGGGAACTGCGTCCACTCGACGAATCGCACCTCGTTCTCGAGCTCACCGAGGTGGGGTCGGCCCACGAACATCCACTCCGCGACGGTTCGGACGTCGATCAGGACGGCCCGCGGATCGTCGGCGAGAAGTCGCCATGCCTCGTCGAGCGTGAGGTCGGTGGTCATGGTGGGCTCCTGGCGGACGGCGGAATCCCGACCGTCTGGCTCGGGAATCGGGGTACGTTACCGACGTGTGTGCGCCAGCGACATCCGATTCCGACCGATTGCGATACCGGCTCCTCACCGGCCCGGACGACTCGACGTTCTGTGAGCGGGTTTCCGCCGCGCTCGACGACGGATACGTCCTGTACGGCAGCCCGGGGGTCTCGGTGGGACCGGACGGGTCCGTCGTCGTTGCGCAGGCCGTGGTCCTTCCCTGACGATCCAGACGAGGCCATCAGCGTCGGCGGTCGTCGCGGGGTCTTGGGCGATGTGCGGCCTCGCTAGCCTGCGACCCCATGTCGTCGCGCATGCTCGGGCCCGATCCCGCCGATGTGAACAAGGTCGTCCTCGCGTACTCGGGAGGTCTCGACACGTCGGTCATCCTGACCTGGCTGCGTGAGACCTACGACTGCGACATCGTCACCTACACCGCCGATCTCGGCCAGGGTGAGGAGCTCGACCCGGCCCGGGCCAAGGCGCTCAAGATGGGCGTGCCGGAGGATCAGATCGTCATCGACGACGTGCGCGAGGAGTTCGTGCGCGACTTCGTGAATCCGATGTTCCGGGCCAACACGATCTACGAGGGTGAATACCTGCTCGGCACGTCGATCGCCCGGCCCCTGATCGCGAAGCGCCTCGTCGAGGTCGCCGCCGAGCACGACGCCGACGCCATCTCCCACGGCGCGACCGGCAAGGGCAACGACCAGGTCCGGTTCGAACTCGGCGCCTACGCGCTGTCGCCCGAGATCAAGGTCATCGCCCCGTGGCGCATCTGGGACCTCGGCGGCCGGGAGACCCTGCTCGCCTACGCCGCAGAGCGGGACATCCCGATCGACAAGACCCGGGGTGCGAAGTCGCCGTTCTCGACCGACGCGAACCTGCTCCACATCTCCTACGAGGGCGGCCCACTCGAGAACCCGTGGACCGAGCCGCCGAGCGAGATGTGGCGTTGGTCGGTCTCACCCGAGGCCGCGCCGAACGAGGCGACCTACCTCGATCTGACCTATCGGGGCGGCGACATCGTGGCCATCGACGGTCGTGAGATGACGCCGGCCCAGGTGCTCACCTACCTCAACGAGGTCGGCGGGGCCAACGGCATCGGTCGCCTCGACATCGTCGAGAACCGCTTCGTCGGCATGAAGAGCCGGGGTGCCTACGAGACGCCGGGCGGCACGATCATGCTGCGGGCTCACCGGGGCATCGAATCGATCACGCTCGATCGTGAAGCAGCGCACCTGAAGGACGAGCTGATGCCCCGGTACGCGAAGCTCATCTACAACGGGTTCTGGTGGAGCCCCGAGCGGGAGATGCTCCAGGCCGCGATCGACACCTCGCAGCAGTTCGTCAACGGCGAGGTCCGGGTGAAGCTGTTCAAGGGCAACGTCGACGTCGTCGGCCGGAAGTCGGACGACTCCCTCTTCGACGAGAAGATCGCGACCTTCGAAGAGGACGGCGGTACCTATGACCAGTACGACGCCGAGGGCTTCATCAAGCTCAACGCCCTGCGTCTTCGCAACCTCGCCCGCACCCGCGCCGAGCGGGGCTGAGGATCGTGGGCGACGACACCGCGCACACCCTCTGGCACGGCCGTTTCGAAGGCGGTCCGTCGGAGGCGCTCCAGGCGTTGAACGACTCGCTGCCGTTCGATCAGCGCATGTACGCGCAGGACATCGCCGGTAGCAGGGCTCACGTCACGATGCTCGCCGAGGTCGGTCTGCTCACCGAGATCGAACGGGACCAGATCCTGGTGGCGCTCGACACGGTGGAGGGCGAGTTCGACGCCGGCACCATCCGGTTCGAACCGTCCGACGAGGACATCCACACCGCCGTCGAGCGACGGGTGACCGAACTCGCGCCCGAGGCCGGCGGCAAGATCCACACCGCTCGAAGCCGCAACGACCAGGTCGCCACCGACCTCCGGCTCTGGACCAAGCGTGAGCTCGGCGATCTGGCCGGTCTGGTGGTGCGGTTCCAGCAGACACTGCTCGATCAGGCCGTCGCTGCCGGCGACGCCCACCTCCCCGGCTACACCCACCTCCAGCAGGCCCAGTCGGTGTCGCTGGCCCACCACCTCCTCGCTCACGGTTGGACACTGGCCCGCGACGTCGACCGTCTGCTCGCCACCCGGGAACGCCTCGACGTGTCACCCCTCGGCGCTGGCGCTCTGGCCGGTTCGTCGTTGCCGATCGACCCGGTCCGCACCGCCGAACTGCTTGGTTTCGCCAAGCCCTTCGACAACTCGCTCGACGCCGTCTCCGACCGCGACTTCGTGGCCGAGTCGCTGTTCGACCTCGCTCTGCTCGGGGTGCACCTCAGCCGGATCGGTGAGGAACTGATCCTGTGGGCATCCGCCGAGTTCGGCTTCGTGACGCTCGACGACGGCTTCTCGACCGGGTCGTCGATGATGCCGCAGAAGAAGAACCCCGACATCGCCGAGCTGGCGAGGGGTAAGGCCGGGCGGCTCGTCGGCCACCTGACCGGCTTCCTCACCACGCTCAAGGGGCTCCCGCTCACCTACAACAAGGATCTCCAGGAGGACAAGGAGCCACTCTTCGACGCCTGCGACACCATCCGGCTCACGCTGCTCGCGCTGGACGGCATGGTCTCGACCCTCACCTACAACACCGACGTCATGGCGGCCCAGGCCGACTCGCCGTACTCGGCGGCGACCGATCTGGCCGAGTATCTGGTGCGCAACGGCATGCCGTTCCGCTCGGCCCACGCCGTGGTGGGGGAGCACGTGCGCCATGCCCTCGAAGGGCAGGACTCGCTCGAGAATCTCGTCGCCGGCGACGATCGGCTCGGTCCCGAGGCCGCCGCGCTCCTGCGGCCGGGCATGTCGGTTCGCCAGCGCACCAGCCGGGGTGGGGGCGCGCCGTCGGCGACCGCTGATCAACTCGACCGCTTCCGCTCCCTTCTCGCGGCCCTCGCCGATCGCATCTGACCGGATTCAACCCGACCCCACCGCCGCCGATGGGAGTCGGTGGCTCGTTCCCGCCGACGCCGTGTCGCCGCCCTCGTCGGGCTCGCGACGCTCCTCGCCGTCCCCAGCGCGGCCGACAGCGGGTTGATCGTCGAGTCGTTCGTGCTCGGCTCGGTGACGGTGGCCGACGGGCTCGACGTGGTCGACCCCGGGTCGGGGCCCGAGCTCGTGATCACCACGACCGAGGCCTTCGCCGCCGGCTCACACAACGGCACGGCTGCCGTCGACGGTCGCCTGGAACTCGGGCGGCGTGGGCTGGCCGCACCATCGGCAACACCATGGGTCGATCCGTCGCAGCCGAACCGGCGATGTTTCGTCGTTCCGGTCGATCAGCTCGGCGATGCCGCGGAGCCGGTGGGCGATCCCGCACCGGATGGCCCTCCCGCCGATGACGTCGCCGTTCCGACCCCGGTCGAGCTGCGTCTCGACACGTCTGCGGAGATCGCTGCGGGCAGGATGGACGCGTCGGGCCACGGTCTGCGGGCCCACCTCGGGACCGGTGTCGCACTGCCGCACTGGCGTCCGGACGGCGTCGGCTCGGCCGACACCACCGTGTGGGTGGAGCTCCCCGATCTTCCGACCAGCGACACCCCTGAAGCGGAGCGAACCGTCTGCCTGACGTGGGGCGCCCCCGGTCTGGCCGACGTCTCGGCTCCGATCGACCTGCCCTCGACGGCTGACGGAGCGCTGCGTCGCTGGACCTGGCTCGGCCTCACACCGACGTCGCTCACCGCCGTGGACTGGGCGTCGCCGCCCGACGAGATCGATGTCTCGGATGGGGCCCGACGGAGCGAAACGGCCTGCGATCGCTGCGCGACCGAACTGATCGGCACCTGGACCCCGACCGCCGACGCGACGATCCGCCTCGCCTTGACGGCGTCGACGGTCGGCGAGCTCGCGGTCTCGACAACCGGGGCGGCTGCCGATCTCACGACGGTCGTGTCGCTCTCCGCCGCGACGCCGATCGATGACTGGTCGGCGGCGACGCAGCAGTCGGCCGCCTTCGACGTCGTCGCGGGCCAGCCGGTGCTGATCCGGGTTCGCCAGCGCGATGACGCCAGCCTGCTGACCGACCCCGAAGGTGGCCCGACCCTCGAACACGCCGCGGTCGCGATGATCGTCATCGCATCGGCGCCGGAGGCCGAGCCGGATGCATCGGCGGGGTCCGAGACGACCGACCCCGATACGAGCGGCGCCGACGGAGACGGCGAGCCCGCGCCGGATGCGCCTGCCGACCCCGACGCGGCGGGTTCCGACCCGACCGACCCTGACACGATCGACCCGGACGCGACCGACCCGGACGCGACCGACCCGGACGCTGGCGCCGACACCGGTGAGCCCACGCCGGATGAGCCCACATCGCCCGAGCCACCGGCCGAGAGTGCCCCCGCCCTCCTGGAGCCCTCGACACTGGCCGACCTGGAGGCCGTGGCCGGCCGATGGACCGAACGCCGGTGGCTCGACCTCGATCCGGTCGCGCTCGGCGCACGCGATGCCGAGGTGCCCCCGTCGACGACGTCCACGATCTCGGGGCCGAGCGTCGCATCGGACCACTGCGCGTGGTGTGAGGTTCGCATCGACGGTTGGTATGTCGTGCCGGACACCGGGATCCACCGGTTCCGGATCACGGGGACCGAGGCCACACGACTGCTGATCTCGACCACCGGGTCGCCGGTGGATGCGGTGCAGATCGCCTCGACGGCCGGTGCTGCGACCGGCGACCCCCCGGTGGCGCCCGCCGCGACGTCCGATCCGCTCGAGTTCGTCGCCGGCCAGATGATCTGGCTCCGAGCAGAGACCCGGGGCGGGGGAGCGGGACCGACCCTGGGCCTGTCGGTTCAGGCCCCTGGCATCGAGGAGTTCGTCGAGCTCCGGACGGATCGCCTCTCGAGTGTGCAACCCGACGTCGCCGCCACACTCACCGCGGTCGGTGGCCCGACGGAGGGTCGTCGAGCGACCGAGGGCACCTGGATCTCGCCCGTCTACGACCTCGTCGACGCCGCCGGTCGCTACGGCGTCGTGCGGGTCGTCTCGGCGCTCCCCGGCGACACGACCGTCGCGGTGCGGATCGCCACCAGCGAGACGCCGGACGGGCCGTGGGCCTTCGTCGGGCCGGACACCGGGTTGGCCCACGGTGCCGGTTCGAGCCTCGCCAACGCCTTGCACGACGGACGGCGCCATGTGCGTGTCCAGGTCGAGCTGGTCAACCCGAACCCCGACGATCTCACGCCGACCGTCGACGAGGTCGGTGTCCGGACCGACATCGACACCGTCGGGCTCGGGCTCGGTCACGGGTCGGAGATCGTCGTCGCCACCGACGACGCCGGTGCCGTCGATCGGGTCGTTCTCGAGCTCGACGATCTCCCGTCGCTCGACCTCGGTGCCGAGCTGCGTCTGGTCGACGCCGCCGGTGGCGGCGCCATCTCGACGGCCGAGGTCCGGTTGGCGGGCGCGACCGGTTCGGTCCTCGTGACCGACGGGCTCGTCGTCGCAGGAGCCACGGGCCTGGCTCCGGTTCCGGTCGGCCGGAGCTCCACGGTTCGACTCGACGCCGAGGTCGGTGCCGACATGGTGCTCGACCTGGAGTGGATCGGCACCGATGACGTGGGCGGGTTCACGATCGTGCACGACCTGCGGGTCGTGATCGATCATCCGGGGTCCTGAACGATCGTCGGAGCTGCCACGCTGAGGCCGTGCCCGACCCGACCATCCGTGCCACGCTCGCCGAACGGCCGCTCCACGTCGCACCGGAGCTGCTCGGCTGGACGATCGAGACGACGATCGAGGGCGTGACGACCTCTGGTCGCATCGTCGAGACGGAGGCGTACGAAGGTGCGGACGACCCGGCGAGCCATGCGCATCATCCGGTGCTCGGGCTCCGACACACACCCCGGGTCGCCTCCATGTACGGCCCGCCCGGAACCCTCTACGTCTACCGCAGCTACGGAATCCACTGGTGTGCGAACGTCGTGTGCGGCCCGGAGGGCGAGCCGGGCGCGGTGTTGATCCGAGCCGTCGAGCCGACCGTCGGGCTCGCGACGATCGTCGGCCGCCGACCGAAGGCTCGTCGCCCGGTCGAGATCGCCGGTGGGCCCGGCCGGCTCACCGTCGCCCTCGGCATCGACGGGACACACGACGGGCTGGACCTGGTCGCCGATGGGGGCGGCGCCGTCCGCCTCCACCCGCCGCAGAGGTCCGTCGACCCGTCCACCGTCGTGGCCGGGCCGCGGATCGGGATCTCCGCCGCCGTCGATCGTCCCTGGCGATTCGGGGTGCTCGGTCATCCCTGCCTCTCCCGGAGCTTCTGAGCGGCGTCGCGGCGTCGGTAGCGTGCGCCCGTGCCCTTCCGCCTGCTCGATCTCGACGCCGACGAACTCCGCTCCCACCCCGACGACCTCGGGTCCGCCATGGCGCAGCTCGATGCCGCCGATCTCGCGCCGCTGTCCGTCGGGATCGACGGCTCCGTCGACGACACGTCCGATGCCGTGGCCGGGCGTGATCGCATCCGGGCGTTCTGCGAGTCCCATCCCGACGCACTCCATCGGTCGAGCCTCGAGGGTCACCTCACGGGATCGGCGGCCATCGTCGACGCAGCGAGCGAGCAGGTCCTGCTCATCCACCATGTGAAGCTCGACCGCTGGCTCCAGCCCGGCGGCCACGCCGACGGCGAAGGATCACTCGCGCTGGTCGCCAGGACCGAAGCCGAAGAAGAGACGGGTCTCACCGATCTCCGGGTCGTGTGGCCGGCGATCGACGTCGATGTCCACGGGATCCCCGAGCGTGGCGACGTGCCCGCCCACCTGCACCTCGACGTCCGGTTCTGCGTGATCGCTCCGCCCGACGCCGTCGTGTCGGCCGACCCGACCGAGACGAAGGGCGCCCGTTGGGTCCGGCCTGAGGAGCTCGATGCCGTTGACGCCGGGGGAGAGCTCGGCCACCTCGTGCGACGGGCACTCACCGTCGCACGCTCGCTGGCCTGAACCCGGGACGCACCCCCGAGATCGGTCGCGAACGAACGTCCTGCGTGCGAGCTCTCGGCCGGGTCAGCCCGAGCCGACGTCGCCGAGGGTGTCGCAGGCGAGGATGCCGTTGAAGTCGGCGACCCGGGCGATGCGACGGGTGTGCTGTTCCCGACTGCCGGTGTCGGCGACGTAGAAGCGGGCATCGGGATCGTCGGCGAGACGCATCGCCCAGTCAGCACGATCCTCGATGTGCTGGCGCCAGTCGCCGATGAAGCCGTTGATGATCACGAGATCGTCCGCCGTGCCGGAGGCCGAGCGTTCCAACTCGTCCACCATCGCCGTCAGGATCTCGCCGGACGCCGCCAACTGGGCGATGCGGTCGTCGGCGGAGGTGAAGGTCTGGGGCAGTCCGAGGTCGCGGATGTCGGCCCTGGCGGCTTCGCACACCACGATGGCGTTGTTCGCCCAGGCCCGCTCGGTGAGGAGATCGGGGATGTCGGCCCGCCCCTGTCCGGTGAACCCGTAGATCCAGAGGCCGAACGTGGCGAGTACGGCCCCGTAGCCGAGGCCCCGGAGCACGCGGGCGATCGGACCCCGGGAGGTGTAGGGCTGATCGGG
Organism: Acidimicrobiales bacterium; assembly: GCA_020629695.1. Lineage (GTDB taxonomy): Bacteria > Actinomycetota > Acidimicrobiia > Acidimicrobiales > SZUA-35 > JAHDBV01. The sequence goes on from JAHDCV010000027.1 coordinate 43,735, forward strand.
ATGACCGGGGTCCGGCTCTCCGACCACGGGTGGGGTGGCCTCGTCGGCGTTCGCCATGGCCAAAGGGTGCCATCGCCACACCGCGAAACCATGTCGCTGGGGGCCGGAACTGTCGACCAGACTGGCGCCATGGCCAACGACGCAGTTCCGACGGTCGACCCCGGCCTTCTCGACGATCTCGAGGCCCGGGGCCTGATCCACGACACCACCGATCTGGACCGCCTCCGGTCCCGTCTGCTCGAAGGCCCGATCACCGTGTACGTCGGTTTCGATCCGACGGCGGCCTCGCTCCACGTGGGCAACCTGATCGGGTTGCTCACGCTGCGTCGTTTCCAGGACGCCGGCCACAAGGTCATCAGCCTCGCTGGCGGTGCGACGGGCATGGTCGGCGATCCCTCCGGCCGGTCGTCTGAACGGAACCTCCTCGACGACGACGGGCTCGCGGCCAACCTGGCCGGCATCGTGCCGCAACTGCGCCAGTTCCTCCGCTTCGAAGACGATGCCGCGGCGGCGGGCGTCCTGCCCGCCAAGTTGCTCGACAACCGGGCGTGGACGGTGGGCCAGCCGATGCTGCAGTTCCTTCGTGACATCGGCAAGCACGTGACCGTCAACCAGATGCTGGCGAAGGACTCGGTGAAGTCCCGCCTCGACTCGACCGACGGCCTGACGTACACCGAGTTCTCCTACATGCTCCTGCAGGCCATGGACTTCGCCTGGCTGTACGCCAACGAGGGGTGCGAGCTCCAGATGGGTGGCTCGGACCAGTGGGGCAACATCGTCACCGGCTGTGACCTCATCCGGAAGATCCACGGTGGTTCCGGTTTCGCGCTGACCTGGCCCCTGCTGACCAAGGCCGATGGCGAGAAGTACGGCAAGACCGCCGGGGGCGAGACCATCTGGCTGTCGGCGGAGATGATGAGTCCGTACCGCTTCTACCAGGCATGGATCCAGGTGGAGGACGATGAGCTCCGCAAGCTCCTCGCCCAGCTCACGCTGCTGTCGATCACCGAGATCGACGAGGTCATGACCGAACACGATGAGGCGCCCCACCTCCGGGTCGGCCAGCGTCGGTTGGCCCATGAGCTGACGACCATCGTGCACGGGCCGGAGGCGACCGCTGCCGCGGTGGGCGCGTCAGCGGCCGTGTTCGGCGCCCCGGTGGCTGATCTCGATGCTGCGGCGCTCGCCGTACTCGCCGACGAACTCCCGGGTGGCGCCCTGGATCGGGACGAGCTCATGTCCACGGACGGGTTGATCACCGCCCTCGTGACGGTCGGCGCCGCCAAGAGTCGCTCGGAGGCGGGACGACTGCTCGACCAGAACGGGATCTCGGTGAACGACGAGAAGGCCGCCTCGGATCGTGTCATCGGCGAGTCCGACGTGTTGCCGGGAGATTTCCTGATTCTTCGGCGGGGCCGAAAGCAGGCGTTCGTGCTGCGTACGCAGGGCAAATGACAACGGTGTGACTCAGGTCTCGGCGATTGCTGCCGAAAATACTCGCGACGGGGTTGTCACCTCGTGTGTGGTCCCTCTAGGTTTGTCCCTCGCCGCACCGGCAGGTTCCACGAACCAGCCGGGGGCGAGCCACACGAGCACACCGCCGAAATTGGCGGTCAATGCCGGTTGCTCCTTGAAAACGGAAGAGAGGATGTACGCAGCGTGTGCGGTCGATCATCGAAGCCATTTCAACGATGATCGTCCGTCAACGAATTTGAGTAATACGCGACTCCGTCGGTGGGATTCACATCGACGGAAGAGCTTGGTGACACTCGGGATGGCTCTCGGGTGTCGCTCTCCAAATCGTCTCGCTCACTCCCGCTTCGGCAGGTGTGAGCGTCATGGTTTCTAACGGAGAGTTTGATCCTGGCTCAGGACGAACGCTGGCGGCGTGCCTAACACATGCAAGTCGAACGCCCTCGACCTTCGGGTCACATGAGGGAGTGGCGAACGGGTGAGTAACACGTGAGAAACCTACCCCAGAGTACGGAATAAGCCGGGGAAACCCGGTCTAATACCGTATGCCGTCTTCTGATCGCATGGTCGGAGGACGAAAGATTTATCGCTTTGGGAGGGTCTCGCGCCCTATCAGCTAGTTGGTGAGGTAACGGCTCACCAAGGCATCGACGGGTAGCTGGTCTGAGAGGACGACCAGCCACACTGGAACTGAGACACGGTCCAGACTCCTACGGGAGGCAGCAGTGGGGAATCTTGCACAATGGGCGAAAGCCTGATGCAGCGACGCCGCGTGGGGGATGAAGGCCCTAGGGTCGTAAACCCCTTTCGGTAGGGACGAAAATGACGGTACCTACAAAAGAAGGCCCGGCCAACTACGTGCCAGCAGCCGCGGTAAGACGTAGGGGCCAAGCGTTGTCCGGATTTATTGGGCGTAAAGGGCTCGTAGGCGGTTAAGTAAGTCGGATGTGAAAACTCAGGGCTCAACCCTGAGACGCCATCCGATACTGCTTTGACTTGAGTCTGGTAGAGGAGTGTGGAATTCCTGGTGTAGCGGTGAAATGCGCAGATATCAGGAGGAACACCTGTAGCGAAGGCGGCACTCTGGGCCAGTACTGACGCTGAGGAGCGAAAGCATGGGTAGCAAACAGGATTAGATACCCTGGTAGTCCATGCCGTAAACGGTGGGCACTAGGTGTGGGGCTCTGTCAACGAGTTCCGTGCCGTAGCTAACGCGTTAAGTGCCCCGCCTGGGGAGTACGGTCGCAAGACTAAAACTCAAAGGAATTGACGGGGGCCCGCACAAGCGGCGGAGCATGTTGCTTAATTCGAGGCAACGCGAAGAACCTTACCTGGGTTTGACATGTACGGAAAAGCCACAGAGATGTGGTGTCCTTCGGGGTCGTACACAGGTGGTGCATGGCTGTCGTCAGCTCGTGTCGTGAGATGTTGGGTTAAGTCCCGCAACGAGCGCAACCCTCGTCCTATGTTGCCAGCACGTAATGGTGGGGACTCGTAGGAGACTGCCGGGGTCAACTCGGAGGAAGGTGGGGATGACGTCAAGTCATCATGCCCCTTATGTCCAGGGCTGCAAACATGCTACAATGGCCAGTACAACGGGCTGCGACACCGCGAGGTGGAGCGAATCCCTTAAAGCTGGTCTCAGTTCGGATTGAAGTCTGCAACTCGACTTCATGAAGCTGGAGTCGCTAGTAATCCCGGATCAGCAACGCCGGGGTGAATACGTTCCCGGGCCTTGTACACACCGCCCGTCACACCACGAAAGTTGCCAACACCCGAAGCCTGTGGCCCAACCCTTTTGGGAGGGAGCAGTCGAAGGTGGGGGTGGCGATTGGGGTGAAGTCGTAACAAGGTAGCCGTACCGGAAGGTGCGGCTGGATCACCTCCTTTCTAAGGAGCTCCTCGAGCTGACCATCGACACACGTTCGATGGCGGGGCGAGGAGCAACCTGTTGACCACACGCATGGTCACGAAGTCGGCTTGCCGGCTTCGCCTGGTGCTCTCGAGCACTGGGTCCTCTCTTCCGCTTTGAAGGCGTAGCCTTCTTCTACGACCCGGGCACTGCTCTCTGAGCACCCCGGGTCTTGTTGTCTCTTGAGAATTGCATAGCGAGCACGAGCATCTTCAACTTCAATGTTGAGATATATCGAAAGAAATAACCCACAAGCTACAAAGGGCCAATGGTGGATGCCTTGGCACCTACGACCGATGAAAGACGTGAGTGGCTGCGAAAAGCTCCGGTGAGGCGCCGACTAGCCTTCGACCCGGAGATGTCTGAATGGGGAAACCCACTGGCCGTCATGGGCCAGTACCCATGCGTGAATACATAGCGCATGGGAGGGAACCAGGGGAACTGAAACATCTCATTACCCTGAGGAACGGAAAGTAAAAACGACTCCCTGAGTAGTGGCGAGCGAAACGGGATGAGCCTAAACCGAGTGCGTGTCAAGCCTGACGGCGTTGCGTACTCGGGGTTGTTGGGATCTACAGGGAACTGCGTCAGAGGTTCCATGGTGATGCTGTCTCGGTAGTGGAAGCACTCTGGAAAGGTGCACCGCAGGGGGTAATAGTCCCGTACACGAAATCGAGACACAGCCAAGTAGACACCCGAGTATCGCCGGGCCCGTGAAACCCGGCGTGAATCTGCGAGGACCATCTCGTAAGGCTAAGTATCCGTAGGTGACCGATAGTGCACGAGTACCGTGAGGGAAAGGTGAAAAGTACCCCGGGAGGGGAGTGAAATAGTACCTGAAACCATTGGTCTACAATCAGTTGGAGGGCTTCGGCCCGACAGCGTGCCTTTTGAAGAATGAGCCAACGAGTTACGGTATGTGGCGAGGTTAACCCGTGAGGGGCAGCCGGAGCGAAAGCGAGTCTGAACAGGGCGTTCAGTCGCATGCTGTAGACCCGAAGCCGAGTGATCTAGGCATGGGCAGGGTGAAGCGAGGGTAAGACCTCGTGGAGGCCCGAACCCACCCAGGCTGAAAACTGGGGGGATGACCTGTGTTTAGGGGTGAAAGGCCAATCAAACTCGGTGATAGCTGGTTCTCCGCGAAATGCATTTAGGTGCAGCGTCGCATGTTCAGCCATGGGGGTAGAGCTACTGGATGGGTAAGGGGGCCCACAAGCTTACCGACCCCAACCAAACTCCGAATACCATGGCTCCAGAGTGCGGCAGTGAGACCTCGGGGGATGAGCTTCGATGGTCGAGAGGGAAACAGCCCAGACCACCAGCTAAGGCCCCTAATTCTGTACTAAGTGGCAAACGATGTGGGATTGCTTAGACAGCCAGGAGGTTGGCTTAGAAGCAGCCACCCTTTAAAGAGTGCGTAATAGCTCACTGGTCGAGTGATCCTGCGCGGATAATGTAACGGGGCTCAAGTACAGAGCCGAAGCTGTGGATTCCATACTTTGTATGGAGTGGTAGCGGAGCGTCGATCACGGGCTGAAGCAGTCGGGGAACCGCCTGTGGACTGTGGTCGAGTGCGAATGTTGGCATGAGTAGCGAAAGAGGAGTGAGAATCTCCTCCGCCGGAAGTCCAAGGGTTCCTGGGGAAGGTTCGTCCTCCCAGGGTTAGTCGGGAGCTAAGGCGAGGCCGAGAGGCGTAGTCGATGCACAACCGGTTGACATTCCGGTACCACCGTGAGCGCGCCAGAACCAATTCAGGATTGCTAAGGGGCTGCTTCTCCTTCGGGAGAAGCGAACCGACCCATCCCGAGGCGGTTAGCGATGGGGTGACGCAGGAGGGTAGGTGATCCCAGGCGTTGGTTGTCCTGGGGCAAGCGAGTAGGGCGAGGGCCAGGTAAATCCGGACCTCACGAAGCCTGAGACGCGATGCCGAGTCGTTCAGACGAAGTCACTGATCCCATGCTGCCGAGAAAAGCCTCTAGTGAGTTCTCACGGTGCCCGTACCCCATAACCGACACAGGTGGACGGGTCGAGAAGACCAAGGCGAGTGGGTGAACTATGGTTAAGGAACTCGGCAAAATACCTCTGTAACTTCGGGATAAAGAGGGCCTCGTGATGGTGATGGGACTTGCTCCCTGAGCTTGAAGAGGTGGCACAAACCAGGGGGGAGCGACTGTTTACCAAAAACACAGCTGGGTGCGAAGCCGTAAGGCGCTGTATACCCAGTGACGCCTGCCCGGTGCCGGAAGGTTACGGGGAGGGGTTAGCCGCAAGGCGAAGCTCTGAACTTAAGCCCCGGTAAACGGCGGCGGTAACTATAACCGTCCTAAGGTAGCGAAATTCCTTGTCGGGTAAGTTCCGACCTGCACGAATGGCGTAACGACTCCCCCACTGTCTCAACCATAGACCCAGCGAAATTGAAGTACGAGTAAAGATGCTCGTTAGCTGCGGAAGGACGGAAAGACCCCGTGGACCTTTACTACAGTTTGATGTTGGTGTTTGACCTGTATTGTGTAGGATAGGTGGGAGACTAGGAAGTCGGCGCGCCAGCGTCGGTGGAGTCACCGTTGAAATACCACCCTGTACATGTCGAACATCTAACCTGGGCCCATTATCTGGGTCAGGAACAGCGTCAGATGGGTAGTTTGACTGGGGCGGTCGCCTCCTAAATTGTAACGGAGGCGCCCAAAGGTTCCCTCAGACTGGTCGGCCATCAGTCGTTGAGTGCAATGGCACAAGGGAGCTTGACTGCGAGACCTACAAGTCGAGCAGGTGCGAAAGCAGGGCATAGTGATCCGATGGCGCCGTATGGAAGGGCCATCGCAAACGGATAAAAGGTACCCCGGGGATAACAGGCTCATCTTCCCCAAGAGTCCATATCGACGGGAAGGTTTGGCACCTCGATGTCGGCTCATCGCATCCTGGGGCTGAAGCAGGTCCCAAGGGTTGGGCTGTTCGCCCATTAAAGCGGTACGCGAGCTGGGTTCAGACCGTCGTGAGACAGGTCGGTCTCTATC
>JAHDCV010000104.1 GCA_020629695.1 Acidimicrobiales bacterium
CCGAGCCGGAGGCGAGCCGTTCACCGAGCTGAAACAGCGCGCACACGCGCAGGTGACGGACGGCTTCTACGTTGATCTCCGTGGTTGCGACTTCCGTAGGTCCTCCCCCTGGCACCAGAGCGCAACGCAACCATGGCGGCACCCTTTGTCGGGAGGGGTGTTGATCTGACGTGGTCATCGGCCGCCGACGATGTCGGCCGATGACCACGTCCGATCGCAGGTGCCCCGCCGTGCGTTCGGCTCCCCGCCGCGCTGGTGCCGAGCGGTACTCTGATTCCGTGACCGATCACGAGCCTGATCACGAGCATCACCACCATCATCACCACGCGCACGGTCAGCACTGGGTCCACGACCACCGCGACGTGCAGGGCGGTGCCGCCCGTGCCGCGGTGTTCGGGGTGTCCGACGGGCTCGTGTCCAACGTGGCGCTCATCCTCGGCGTCGCCGCCGCAGCGGAGTCGGGTTCGTCGGTGCTGATCGCCGGCGTGTCCGGGCTGCTCGCCGGGGCGACGTCGATGGCGGCCGGTGAGTACGTGTCGATGAAGGCCCAGAACGAGCTCGTCGAACGGGAACTCGAGATCGAGCGTCGCTCGCTCGCCGAGCATCCCCGGGCCGAGACCCACGAACTCGCCTCGATCTATGAGAGTCGCGGCATCGATGCCGAGGTGGCATCCGAGATGGCAACGGCCGTCATGGCCGACCCCGAGGTCGCACTCGAGGTCCACGCGCGCGAAGAGCTGGGCGTCGACCCGGACTCGATCGGCAACCCGGTCGGTGCCGCCGTCAGCTCGTTCATCGCGTTCGCGATCGGTGCGATTCTGCCGCTGATCCCCTGGCTCCTCGGTGAGGGCGACGGAGCGATCCTGGCCTCGGTCGCGATCGGTCTGACCGCGGCGGCGCTCGTCGGTGCGACGATCGCCCGGTTCACCGAACGATCGATCGTTCGCACCGTCGGCCGCCAGGTGCTGTGGGCCGTGGCTGCCTGCGCCCTCACCTGGGGTATCGGTTCGGCGCTGGGCGCGACCGTCACCTGAGGGCTCGTCAGGTCAGCGGTCGGTCGGCGACGAGCCGTCCGTCGACGAGCGCGATCTCCCGGCTCAACGACAACTCGTCGACGAACGTCCGGTCGTGGCTGACCACGATCACGGTCCCGCCGAAGTCACCCAGGGCTCGCCCGAGCTGTTCGATCGCGGGAAGGTCCAGGTGGTTCGTCGGTTCGTCGAGCACGAGGGTGTTCGCCGGGCGGAGCATGAACACACCGAGCAGCGCACGGGTCCGTTCGCCGGGTGACAGGTTGGTCGCCGGGCGCACGACGTCGCGCTGATCGAGGCCCAACTTGGCGAACGTCGTGCGGACCTCCTCGGTGGTCGCACCGGTCGCGGCCTCGGCGACGGCGAGCAGTGGTTCGGTGGAGGCGAGCGTGGCTCGCGCCTGGTCGAGGCGGCTGAGCTGCACCGAGGTGCCGAGTCGGGCGACGCCGTCGTCCGGGGCGAGGTCGCCGAGGAGGAGGCGGAGCAGCGTCGTCTTGCCCGACCCGTTCGCCCCTGTCAGATGCACTCGTTCGCCGGCCCGGATGTCGAGGTCGATCGGGCCGAGCCGGAAACCACCTCGTTGCACCGTGAGGCCGCGGGCGGAGACGACGTCCTGCCCCGAGCGGGGAGCCTCGGCGAGCTCCAACCGCAGCTCCCACGGAACCCAGGGCTTGTCGACCTCCTGGAGCCGATCGAGCGCCCGTCGGGTCTGTTTGGCCTTGGACGCCTGTTGCTCGGTCGACTCCTTGATCATCGAGCGGATGTTCTTGTCCGGTTCGTCGGACCGCTTGGCCCGGGCGACGCCCTTGCTCGCCCAGTCGCTCTGCTGCCGGGCACGTGCGGCGAGCCGGTCGCGTTCGGCTGAGTAGTCGTCGAAGGCGTCCTGGGCGTGTCGGGCAGCCGTCTCTCGTGCCTCGAGATACGCGTCCCACCCGCCGTTGAACCGCGTGCCGGTCCGTGTGTGGTCGTCCAGCTCGAACACGGCGTTGACGGTTCGACGCAGGAACGCCCGGTCGTGGGACACGATCACGAGCGCCGAACGACGCTCGTCGACCCATTCGTCGAGCCGGGCGAGTCCCTCGTGGTCGAGGTCGTTGGTCGGTTCGTCCAGCAGGAGGACGTCGGCGGTTGTGAGCAGGAGTCCCGCCAGCGCGACCCGGGCCCGTTGCCCGCCGGAGAGGCTGTCGACGGGTTGCCCGCGACGATCGGCGCCGAGCCCGACCCGGTCGAGCACGTCATCGAGGCGTGCGTCGGCGTCGGCGGCACCACCTGCGAGCCAACGTTCGAGCGCCAGGTCGTACCGCTCGGCTGCCTCCCGACCGCCATCCGCGAGGCCGGCGGTGGCGGCGTCGAACTCCTCCTGGAGTGCGGTCAGACCGGCCCGTCGGAACGCCACGTCGGCCACATCGTCGCCTGGTCTGGTGTCGAGTTCCTGCGGGATGAGCACGACGGTCGCCGAGGTGGGGCTTCGTCGTACGTCGCCGGCGTCGGGGTGCCGAGTCCCCGCGAGGAGCGAGAGCAGCGTCGACTTACCGACCCCGTTGGGGCCGAGCACACCGATCCGGTCGTCGGGCGAGACCGTGAGGGACACATCACGCAGCACCTCGTGGTCGGCGTGAGCGAAATGGACGGCGTGAGCGGTGAGATGCGCGGACAACGAGAGACCTCCGGGGGACGAACGACGGTGGATCGGTGTCAGCGCTTCACGGGGCCGAAGGTAGCCGTCCGGTCGGGAGCTCGCCGCCGTATTCCGGCCGGCGTCAGTCGAAGACGTCCTCGAGGATGTCGACCAGGCGCTCGGCCGGTGACTTCTTCCGCTTCTTCTTGCGTTTGTGGTCCTGGTCGGATCGTTCCCGCCGCTCCGAGGTCGAGTGTGTCGGTCGGGCGGGTGGTGGGGACGGCTGCAGATGCCCGCTCGCAGCGAGGGGAGCCGGTGGTGGCGTCGGTCGTCGCTCGGCGACGTCATGCACGAGGCGATCGAGTTCGCCGCGATCGAGCCAGATGCCCCGACACCTCGGGCAGATGTCGATCTCGATCCCGCCGCGATGGTGGGCGTCGAGGGTCTCGTTCACACAGAGCGGGCAGCGCATGGCCTCTCCTGTCGGTCAGTGTCCGAGCGCATCGAGCTCGGCGTGGGCGGCCTCGAGTGCGTGCGCTTGATCCCGGAGTTCCTGCAGGCTCGTCTCGGTGGTGGCCTCCCCGCCGACGTGGGGAAGCTGGGCCAGGCGGGCGACGGTCGTCTCGACCTCGAACACGGCCGCGGCGATCCGTCGATCGAGGTCCTCGATCCGATCCTGCGTGGCGTGCACGAGCTCATGCCGCTTCCGGAGACTCATGACGACCGGATCCCGATCTTCGTCCCGTCCCCACCGGATCGCATCGCGGAGCGCGCGTTTGAGCGCCCGGTCGACACTGGGCGGATCGAGTTCTCGAAGCGCGACGGCGAGCTGACGCCGGTCGTTCGTTGCTTCGTGCAGTCGCTGCTCCACGAGATCGACGGCCTCGGTGGGACGGCCGATCGCGGCGAGGCGCACTCTCGCCGCCCGGATGTGGCGGAGCCAGAGCGGTGCTGGTGGCGGTGGTGTCGTCACGGAAGACCGGTCGGCCGGTTGCGTCAGTCGTCGAGTCGGATGATGACCGCGGTGTCGGTGCCGGAGCCCTTGCCGATCAGCCGGGCGATCTTCCCGACGAACTCGATGCCGGTGTACTGCAGCCCGTATTTGGACTTCACGAGGGACTTGACGCGCTCGAAGTCGGCACCGTCGTGGGCCTCCGCGGTGCCGGCCACGATGGTCGAGCCTTCGGTGATGTTTCCCTTCGCATCACAGGGTTGCAGGGTCACCTGCGGGTTGCGTCTGATGCGCTTGACCTTGTAGCTCGACGACGCGGTCGTGAACCCGACCGTGCCGTCGCCCAGATCGGCGATCCAGACGGGAAGCGACTTCGTGGAGCCGTCCTTCCGGTAGCTGGTGAACGACACGTACTTCTCGGTGGCGATGGCGGACATGCGGCGATGTTACGGCCTCGCGCGGGTCCGGGTCAGCGCTGGTACACCCGCACCCAGTCGATCTCGTAATGCGAGGGGAACGGTGTCGTGGCGTCGGGAGAGCCGGGGGCGCGACCGCCGACGGCGAGGTTCAGCTTCAGGTAGAACGGTTGATCGAAGGGTGCGTCGCCGGCGCCGACCGCGGAGTCCCAGGTGTCGACCCGGTGGTATTCGATGCCGTCGACCTCCCAGATGAACAGGCCTTCCTCCCAGGTGAGGGAGTAGGTGTGCCAGTCGCCGGTGAAGCCCGTCTCGGCGAAATACTCCCGGTTCTTCACCCGATGCCCGTCGTTGGTCATCCAGTGGAGCGATCCGATGATGCGGTTGGTCCGGTGTCCGAGCGCCTCGACGATGTCGATCTCGCCCGAGTTCGGCCAGCGGCCGTAGACCGAGTCGGTCGGGCTCATCCACGCGGCGGGCCAGAATCCCTGGCCGGCCGGCATCTTGGCCCGGACTTCGAAGCGGCCGCGGGTCCAGTCGATCTTGTCCCTGGTGCGAACCATGCCGGAGCCGTAGTCGCGGGTCTCCCAAGGGCACGCGGCGGGCGCGTCGGTGGCGGTGAGCCGCAGGACGCCGTCGACGATGGTCACGTTCTCCGGCAGGTAGCACTGGAGTTCGTTGTTGCCGTCGCCGTAGGTCGAGTGTTCCTTCGTCCAGCTCGTGGTGTCGAACGACTCGAACTCGTCGGCCCACACGAGTCGGTAGCCGTCCCCGGCGCCCGGCTCCTCGATCGGCTCGGCCGGTCGGGTGGTGGTCGTGGTCGGTGCGGTGGTCGGCGGCGTGGCGAGCATCGTCGTGGTGGTGGGCTGGCCCTCGCCGCCCTGGTCTGCCGGCCGTGCGGTTGTCGTGGTGGTCGTCGGGGCGTCGTCGTCGTCGATCTGCCCGCGGGCGACGGTCGTGGTCGGTCCCGCGATGTCGCCGGCGTCCCCGGCGTCGATGCCCCCGGCGTCGATCGTCGTGGTCGGTGCCGCTCCCGGCACGGTGGTCGTCGTCGCCGGCGGTTGGCCGCCGAGGATGATCCGATCAGGATCTTCCTCCAGCTCGTCGAGCAGCGCCGCCGGGGCGGGCACGATCGAGGTGAGCGGGGCGTCGGCTCCGTCGGCGATCTCGATCGGCAGCAACGGTCGATCAGGGGCGTCGGCGGGGTCGACATCGTCGTCGGCCTCGACCAGGGCGATGTTCGCCGGAGCGTCCTCAGCGAGGAGTTCCTGCGCCCCCACCCGTTCGTCGGCTTCGGAGGCGTAGACGAACAGTCCACCCGCCATACCGATCGACATCGTGGCCGAGACGAGGACGGCCGATCCGAGCGAAGCTCCCATGCAGAGGTTCTCGGCCGGTCCGGCGAGTCGCTGGAGAGTCGTGCCGCCCCCGAGACGAGGGGACGGTGGTCCCGGATGGGTCGGGAGTCCCAGCTCAGTGGGTCAGAGGGGCCACTCGTCGGCTGGCCCGAACTGCGCGGCCTGCGACGGATCGAGCGGCGGGACTCCGTCGGGGCCAGGGCCGAACTCGTCGAGCAGCTGACGGGTCTGATCGATGGTGTCGAGGTTCATCTGCAGTGCGGTGTCGGGCAGACCGAGGCGCTCTGCCGCGAATCGCAGCCAGTCGGCGAACACGGCGGGCAACGCGCCGAGCATCTCCTCTGCGCCGGGCTGGGTGCGGGGCACGACCATCGCGAATGGTCCGACGAACATCCGGACCCGACTCGGGGACCACACCAACGGACGGCCGTCGGCGAGGTCCCGGGCGAAGGTCACGATGAGTTCGGCGATCGGTGCGGCGGTGTCACGGCCGGCTCCGTGGCTGACGACGAAGTCGTTGATCAGGGCGATCTCCGCCGCTGGCGAGAGCTCGGTCACGAGCTCGGGTCGTGCACCACCTGCCGGAAGCAGCGCCGTGCGCTGCTCGATGAGCGCGAGCAGGACCTCGTCGTTCTCGGCGGTCGGGTCGTCGTCGTCGGTCCAGGCCCGATCGCGACGCTGCAAGGCTTCGTCGAGCACGGCTCGGGCGTCGGCCAGTGACAACTCGGTGATCACGCTGTGCGGATCGTCCGCACTCAGATCCCGGACCTCGGCCGTGGTGCCACCGAAGAGGAACTGCTGCGCCCAGCCGCTGATCGGGTCGACCCGCACGGCGATGCCGCGGGTCTCGCCGTCTCGCTCGAAGTCGATGTGTACGGAGAACGCATCGTCGAACACGTCGCCGAGGCGGATCGCCCGGATCGGTTCCACGGCTCCGAGCGAATCGAACCAGGCCGGCACGTCGACGACCTCGGCGCGGATCTCCGCCGCCAGTGCCCCCGCCCTCGCTCGTTGGGCGCCCGGCCCGTACACCTCGATGGCGCGGGCGATGACCGCGGCGCCGCTCGACCGTCGCCGGGCAGCGACGTTCAACACCTTCGCCGCCGTCGCCGGTGCCTTGACCGCACCTCGGGGCCGTAGGTACTGCTGCGTCAACGACGCCCAGTAGTCCGCCTCGTCGGGTCCCAGTCCCTCCGCAACGATCGCTTCGGCGAGATCGACCACCTGACCGGCGACGTCCGGTGCGCGGTCGGCCCGGTCGGCGGTGGTGCCTCTGGGAGTGGTGCGGCCTCGTCCGGGCTTCGGTCTCGCCATGGCCGCACCCTAGGGCTCAGTCGAGGAGAGCGATCAGGTCCTCGGCATGGAAGATGCCACCCCGGTCCTCATCGACCTCGTCGATCAGCTCGGTGATGTGCGGCGTCGGCGACGCGAGCTCGTAACGACGCCACCGTCGCGTCCCGTCCGGGTGATAGAGCGTCCACGTCGAGCGGGTCGCCGTGTAACGGAAGCGGGCGATGGGGCGTCGCCCGCCGGTCGGGAACCGGGTGGTCGGGACCAGGGCTTCGACGAGCGTCGCCGACCCGTGGTCGCACTCCAGGCGGTAGCGGATCCGGCCGACCTGCGCATCGGGCTCGGTGCGGTTGAGGCGACGGGTGTAACGGTCGAGGCGGGTCAGACACAGCTCGGGAAGCACCGGGATCTCCTGGGTCGGGGTTGGTTCCGAGACCGTACGACTGGGGTATGACAGTCG
>JAHDCV010000105.1 GCA_020629695.1 Acidimicrobiales bacterium
GAGTAGGCGGCCTCGTAGGCGCCCTTCGAGACGGCGATGTCGACCCGGGGGAGCGCGAGGTCGGGATGGAACTCGGCGCCCGGGGTGTCGGCGCCGCAGTGCACCGGCCAGGTCTCGACGAAATCGGGCACGCCGTCGGCGAAGTGGGCACCGGGATCGATGTGCCAGTCACGGGTCGTGACGATCACGTCGTAGTCCTCGGCGGCGGCGTGCGCAGTGATCGCTGCGGCGACGGCGTTGCCGCCGGTGACCGGGAGGGAGCCCTCGTCACAGAAGTCGTTCTGGACGTCGACGACGATCAGGGCGGTGCGGCTGCTCATGCCAACGCTCCTTCGATCTCGGGCACGGGATAGGTGTGGGTCGGGTCGGGCAGGCGAGCGCCCTCGTGCAGTTCGTTGCGGCTGCGGGCGGCGGTGTCGCGCCGGTCGACCAGGCGGGCTTCGTCGATCACGTCGCCACCCATGACGAGCGGGATCTGGAGTCCACGGCCGGGGCCGGGGCCGAACTCGGGGGCCATGCCGGCGCCGACGGTGACGAGATCGCGCTCGATCCGGCCGTCGGCATCGAGCAGTCGCCGGACGGTCTTCACGCCGCCCTGGCCGATCTTGCCACCGGAGGTCTTGGCGACGGAGCGGGGACCCGAGCCGTCGTCGATGGCGACGAGCTTGTAGACGAAGCCGGCGGTCGGGTGGCCCGAGCCGGACACGAGGGCCGTGCCGGCGAGGTAGCCGTCGATGGGGGCCGAGGCGAGCTCGGCGATGCGCCACTCGTCGAGGTCGTTCGAGACGATGATCCTGGTGCCCGTGCAGCCGAGGGCATCGAGCAGCGCCCGAGCGCCACGGGCCTGCTCGGCCAGGTCGCCGGAGTCGATGCGGATCGCGCCGAGCTCGGGTCCGCACACCTCGACCGCGGTGCGGATGCCGTCGACGACGTCGTAGGTGTCGACGAGGTAGGTCGAGCCGGGCCCGAAGGTCTCCCGCTGGGCGATGAAGGCTTCGCGCTCCGTTCGGTGCGCGAGCACGAAGGCGTGGGCCGTGGTGCCGAGGGTGGGTACGCCGTAGCGGAACCCGGCCTCGAGGTTGGACGAGCCCCCGGCACCCACGAGGTAGGCGGCGCGGGCCGAGGCGACGGCGTTCTCGTCGTGGGTGCGGCGGCTGCCGGCTTCCATGATCGACCGGCCGGCGGCGGCGTCGACCATGCGGGCGGCCGCGGCGGCGATGGCCGAGTCGTGGTTGAAGATCGACAGCAGGATCGTCTCGAGCACGATCGCCTCGGCGAAGCTCGACCGCACGGTCAGCACGGGCTCGTTGGCGAAGTGGACCTCACCCTCGGCGAAGCCCCAGATGTCGCCGCGGAAGCGGTAGTCGGCGAGCCAGGCGAGCGTGTCGGCCGAGACCACGCCGCGTCGGCCGAGGTACTCGATCTGGGTGTCGGAGAACCGGAAGCGGGTGACGGCGTCGATGGCCTGCTCGGTGCCGGCCACCACGCCGTAGGCGCGGCCACGCGGCAGGCGGCGGGTGAACAGCTCGAACGTCGCGTCGTCGTCGGCTCGGCCGGACTGGCGGGCCGCGTCGACCATGGTGAGTTCGTAGTGGTCGGTGCGGAGGGCCGTGCTGCGACGATCGACCGGTCGTTCGTTGCGGAACGGCGGCGGTGCGGTCGGGGGAAGGGAGGTCATGGTGCGAGCTTTCGGTCACTCTGACTCAAAGTCAGAGTGACTTTATGTCAACTCGACCCGAAGTGACAACCTCGGCGCCCGATTCGATGTGATCGGCGTGGGTCAGCTCAGCGTGGTCGGCCGCACCCAGGCCGCTGTCGGCGCCGTCCAGCTCTCGCCGCTCACGAGATCGAAGAAGAGCGCCGGGAGGGGATCGCCGCCACCATCTGGGCCCGTGCCGAGGGACACGACGAGGGTCGAGTCGTTGATCACGAACATGTCCTCCGGGTACCAGAGGCCGTTGTCCCACTCCCAGCTCTGCATGAGTGTCTGCTCGCCGGTGTCGGTGTTGTACTCCCACAGTCCGAACGCATCGACCCAGCCGGCCTCGTCGTTCCAGACCGGGCCGATGCCGATGATGTCGCCGAAGAACGGCACGGCGGCCCAGTAGTCGGGGCAGCCCACGTCACCGCTGAAGCACTCCTGGCCGAGGTCGGTGCTGGAGGAGAAGACGAGATCGCCGGTCTGGACGTCGAGCACGTCGAGGCCCTCCCAGCCCTCGGACCCCCATCGCGCGACGGCGGTGTCGCCGTTGCCCGGGCCGAGGACGTGCAGGGCGTTGGTGCTCATACCCCACTCCCAGCCGCCGGTGACGGCGATGTCGAGCACGCGGCCGTCGGTCGGCCGGAACGACCGGAGGGTGGTGACGTTGGTCTCCGGCGAGCCCCACTGGTGGTACTGGTACAGCACGATCGGCTCGCCGTCGTCGTCGAGGCCACCACCTTCGAGGGTGATGTGGCCGTCGTCCGGTGCGACGAGCATGCCGTCAAGTTCGCCGTCGGTGATCGCCCAGATCACGTTCGGGTTCCCGATGGTCTGGAAGACGATGCCCCAGCCGGGGATCGAGGCGAGTTCGCTGATGCCTTCGTGCGGGATGAGCTCGCCTGGCCCACCGTGGCCGAACGGGATGATGCCGTCGGCCGTGAACGAGATGACCGGGTCGAGCTCCTTGCTGAGCGGAGCGAGCCGGAGCGGGGCAGGCCCGGTGTCGCGGATCGTGGTGGAGGTGGCCTCGGTCGTGGTGGTCTCGGGGTTGGCCTCGGTCGTGGTCGTCTCGGCGTCGACCTCGGCGGTCGTCGCGATGGCCGTCGTGGTCGTCGTGTCGGCGGCGACCTCTGGGGCGGTGGTGCTCGTGGCGACGGTCGTTGTCGAGTCGTCGGCATCGTCGGCGGCATCCGACCCACCGCAGGCGGCGGCGAGCAGGCCCAGGCAGGCCGCGACGGCGAACGTGGTGCGGCGGATGCGCAGCATGAGGGGGCGACCTCCGGGAGTGGTGGTGTTGGTCGGCGCGTCAGCGCCTCTCGAACCTCATCGGCAGGCGCTTGATCCCGTTGATGAAGCTCGACCAGACGTGCTCGACGTCGCCAGCGACCTCCAGGCGGTCGACCCGGGCGACGAGCTCGGCCAGCACGGCCTTCGTCTCCAGGCGGGCGAGATGGGCGCCGAGGCAGAAGTGGGCGCCGTAGCCGAAGGCGATGTGGGGATTCGGGTCGCGGGTGATGTCGAACCGGTGCGGGTCGGTGAACACCTCGGGATCCCGGTTGGCGGCGAGGTACATGAGCGCGACCTTGTCGCCGGGCACCAGCGTGGTGCCGTGCACCTCGACTTCGGTGTGCACGGTCCGGCTCATGTAGTTGACCGGACTGGCCCAACGCGTGATCTCCTCGACGGCGGTGTCGAGGTGGGCCTCGGGATCGTCACGGAGCAGCGCCCACTGGTCGGGGTTGGTGGCCAGGGCGTGCAGACCCCAGGTGATGTTGTTGCGGGTCGTCTCGTTGCCGGCGACGAAGACGAGGATGACGTAGGAGATGTACTCCTCGGGGGTGAGCTCGCCGGCGTCGAGGCGGGCGGTGAGCACCGTGGCGAGATCCTCCTGTGGCTCGGCCCGGCGGGCCGCGGCGAGGGTCATGGCGTACTCGGCCATTTCACCCAGCGCCTTCGCCCGGCTCTCCGGCGTCGGCATGTACTCCGGGTCGACGGTGGAGATGATCGCGTTGCTCCAGTCGAGCAGCCGGTCGGCGTCGTCGGCCGAGTCGGTCGAACCCATCAGCTCGACGATCGCGGCCATCGGGAACTCGACCGAGATCTTCTCGACGACGTCGAAGGTCGCTGTCCCGCCGTCCGTGCCCCCGAGCGCCCGGTCGAGCAGGTCGCCGGCGAGGGTGCGGTAGTGCTCGTCGTACATCCGCACGACCTTGGGAGTGAACCGACGGCTCGCCATGAGGCGCTGCTCGGTGTGGGTCGGCCGATCGACCATCAGCAGGTGCGTGACCCCGGCCGTGTCGTGGTCGTCCCGCAGGTTGTGGCCGGCGAAGTTTCCGAAGTGATCGAGGTCGCGGCTGATCGCCGCCACGTCGGCGTGTCGGGTGACGACGTAGGACTCGCCGACCAGGATCGGATCGTCGATCGCCTGGTGGTGCAGTGGACGGTTGGCCCGCAGCCAGTCGAAGCGATCGTGGGGTGGGCCGTCGGTGTACGCGAGGTTCGAGAGAACGTCGAGGTCGAGCGGCGTCTCGGTCGTGGCCATGGGTCGACTCTGCCACGCGCCCGAGGGTCGACGCCCGCCAGCCGGGTGGGTCGCCCCGACGTCAGTCGGGCAAGGGAACAGCCCCGGGAGGGCGGGGCGCCATCACCTTCAGCCCGGCCCACGACCGGAGGAACTCGTTGACCCGGTCGTTCGGGAACTCGTAGAGCCGGTAGGGGAACGGGTGGAGGAACAGCAGGGCGAAGAAGACGGCGAACGTGATCAGCGCGTGCAGTTCGAAGAAGTAGAAGGTGATGATCCCGAGCTGCCAGGAGACGAGGGAGGCCAGGGCGGCGAGCAGGAGCAGCAGGGTCACGGTGCCGAAGAAGCGCTCGACGGCCCGGTCGACCGTCGCCCGCTCGATGTCGGCCGGATCGTCGGGATGGACGACGAGGCGGCGACCCTTGCGCCCGAGACGAGCGGTGTAGCCCATCACGATCAGGAAGAGCACGAAGAAGATGGCGGCGAACGTGAAGTGGGCGGCTTTGTACTCCGTCGTGTTGAACGTCGTGAGGCCGGCGAGCGCCAGGCCGAGCACGACGTTGAACCACAGGTTGCCGTGCACGGCCCGGTTCTTGGAGAAGAAGCTGAGCGCTCCGTCGCCGACCATCAGCAGAGCGGCGAGCCCGAACGGCACCCAGAAGATCGTGCCGAGGTCCCAATAGGCACTCACGCTGTCGCGGAGGAGCGGATCGACCGAGGAGATGTCGCTGAGGGCGATGTCGGTGAGGGTCGAGCCGCCGCTGGCGATGCCGTCGACGTCGGCGGTGGCGAAACCGGCCTGGGCGACCTGCGTTTCGCCGTTGGCGCCGGCGACTTCGATCTTCTGGAGGTCGGTGATCGCCCGACCGTTCTGGGTTGCGACCCGGGCTGGCACGATGGCGGCGGCGATGGCGGCACCGACGGTCAGTACGTTGCCGGCGACGACGACGTCGATCGCTCTGCCGGCACGGGATTCGGCCACGGTGACCCTGGCTCGTTCTTCGGCGTTCATCACGCCGCCTCCGGACATCATCGGGCGATCCTTCCGTCAGTGCTGTGATCGGTGGAACGACCCTCCCACACGCGCGATCGTTCGCGCCGAGGAAGTGACCGGAGGCTCAGACTCGGACATCGGCGACGATGGCGCTCGTCGCTGAGACGAGGTCGTCCGGGGCGAGGGCGACCTCGAGGCCACGACGTCCACCGGAGACGTGGACCTCGGCGTGCTCGGTGAGCAAGCCGTCGACGAAGGTGCGGAGTCGTTTGCGTTGCCCGAGCGGGCTGATGCCACCGACCACGTAGCCGCTCGATCGTTCTGCGTCGGCCGGGTCGGCCATGGCGGCCTTCTTGGCGCCGGCCGCCTTGGCGAGTGCTTTGAGGTCGAGCTGGTGCGACACCGGCACGACGGCGACGACGAGCGAGCCGTCGTCGAGCCGGGCGAGCAGGGTCTTGCCGCAGGCGTCGGGATCGAGCCCGAGCATCTCGATCGCCTCGATGCCGTAGCCCGGGAACCGGGAGCCATAGCCGTCCGCGGACGGGTCGTGGTCGTAGCTCACGACCCGGTGCGCGATCTTCAGCTTCTCGAGGAGCCGGATGGCGGGTGTCACGGCCACGATCCTGTCGCTCTAGGCTCGTCCACGACAACCACAACGGGGAGCTCGGGGCAACCGGGCTGAGAGGGCACCGACGCCGTGCCGACCCGACGACCTGAACTGGGTAATGCCAGCGGAGGGACTTCAGATGACACGGAAACTGCTCGCACTGATCGCGATGTTCGCCCTCGTGGCCGCGGCCTGTGGTGGTTCGGACAGTCCGGCCGCCGTGACCGGCGACCCGACGACCACCGCCGATGCCGCCGACACCGCTGATGACGCGGCGATGCTGGACGAGGAGGCCGTCGACGCGGCGGCCGAAGAGGCGACACAGGAGGGCTCGGTCGATCCGATCGAGCTCGTGCTCGTCACCCACGACTCGTTCTTCATCCCCGACGAGGTCTGGGCGGCGTTCGAGGCCGAGACCGGGAACACCGTCACGGTCGTCGCCTCGGGTGATGCCGGTGAGGTCGTGAGCCGCGCCGTGCTCACCGCCGGCCAACCCGAGGGGGACGTGATGTTCGGCATCGATTCGACGTTCCTGCAGCGGGGCCTCGACGCCGACGTCTTCGAGCCGCACACCTCACCGCTGCTCAGCACCGTGGACGATGCGCTGAGGCTCGACCCGACCGACCGCGTCACGCCGATCTCGGTGTCGGATGTCTGCGTCAACTACTGGCTCGACGCCATCCCCGGTGACGCCCCGACGACGCTCGACGACCTCCGGACCGCCGAGAACGCCGCCGCCCTCGTCGTGCAGAACCCCGAGACGTCTTCGCCCGGTTTCGCCTTCCTCCTCGCCACCATCGCCCGCTACGGCGACGGCTGGGAGGACTACTGGACCGACCTCGTCGACGGTGGTGTGACCGTCAGCTCCGGCTGGAGCGAGGCCTACTACACCGAGTACGCCGCCGGTGGTGGGGAGAAGTCGATCGTCGTCTCCTACGCCACCTCGCCGCCCGCGGATGTGTTGTTCGCCGACCCGCCGGTCGACGCCGCCGTGTCGGCCGTGCTCGACGACTCGTGCTTCCGGCAGGTCGAGTTCGCCGGCATCCTCGCCGGCACCGAGCACCCCGAGGCCGCGGCGGAGCTGATCGACTTCATGCTCAGCCCGACCTACCAGGCCGAGATCCCGCTCAACATGTTCGT
>JAHDCV010000106.1 GCA_020629695.1 Acidimicrobiales bacterium
GCGGGTCGATCCAACGGGTCGACCCCACCACGGGATCGGTCGAGACGCTCTACGCCTCGGTGGACGGGCACCCGCTGAAGGGGCCGAACGATCTCGTCTTCGACGAGACCGGCGGCTTCTGGTTCACCGATCACGGCAAGACCCGGCCCCGCGACCGCGACCGTGGTGGCCTCTACTACGCACGCGCCGACGGCTCGGAGATCACCGAGGTCGTCCACCCGATGTCCGCACCCAACGGCGTCGGGCTCTCTCCCGAGGGCGACGTGCTCTATGTCGCCGAGACCCACGAGGGGCGCCTCTATCGCTGGGCGCTCGACGGACCGGGTTCGATCGCCGGCTACTTCGGGCCCGGGCACCGGGGTGAGCTGCTCGCCGACCCCGCGGGTGGTCCGTTGTTCGACTCGCTCGCCGTCGACGCCGCCGGCAACGTCTGTGTGGCCACGATCCGCAACGGTGGCATCACCGTGGTGAGCCCCGACGGTGCGCTGGATCACGTGGCCCTGCCGGATCCGCTGACGACCAACATCTGCTTCGGTGGTGCTGACGCCACGACGGCCTTCGTCACGCTGTCGGGCACCGGTCGCCTGGTCTCGATCCCGTGGCCGCGCGGCGGCACACCGCTGGCCTTCGACCGGTAACCCCCTCCGGCCCACGGCGGGCACGACGCCACCATCGGTGGGAGTGCCTGCACCCCCACCGGGACACCGGCGGGCACTCTCCCCGATCCGAGGGGGTGCGTTCAGGGTGGAGGCATGACCCTCACCCGACTCCTCCTCGCCGCCGTCGCCATCGGTTGGCTCGTTCTCACCCTGCTCGGCGGTGCACGCCTCGGGCTCGATCTCGCACGTGTCGACCGCGAGGTCGCCATCGGACGTGCGCTCGAGGATCCGACCGTGGTCGACGAACTCCGGACCGCGGCGATCGATGCGGCGTTCGCCGACCTGCCCGAGGTCGGGGCGCTCGCCAGGACCCTGGTCGACGACACCATCGCAGAGGTCATCGCCTCGCAGCCCGTCACCCGGCGGCTCGTCAGCGCCGAGGTCGACCGTCGCCTCGGGCTCGGCCACGACGCGGTGACGATCACGACCGCCGACGTTCCCGCCGACGTCCGGTCGCTGCTCGAGGTCGCGGGGATCGACCTCGCCGTGGAGCTGCTCCCGGCACAGGCCGCCGACGGCGGGATCGTCGCCACCCTCGAGACCGCCCTCCTCGCGGCGGGTGTCGCGGTCGGACTGACCCACCTGGCCGCCGCCCGTCTGTTCGGTCGGGCGGTGGCGGCCTTTGCCGGGTGCGCCGGGGCCCTGATGGGGCTGGTCGGTCTCGGCGCTGCCGCAGTGGCAGCCACCTCGATCGGCGATCCGATCCGTCGGGCGATCGCCGTGACCGCCGCTCCAGAGGACCTCTTCGCCGTCGGCGGCCTGCTGCTCGCCATCGTGGCCGGCCGTGCCGGACTGGCCCATCTCGGTCGCCTGCCCTACGGCGCCCTGAGCCCGAACCGGCTCGGTTTCACCGCCGACGACCCCGACGTGTGAGTCGGCACCGACCCACCGCTTCTCGAATCTCCCGTCTCTGAAAGGACACCTCATGATCGCCCGATCCACCCGAACCTTCGTGGCCACGCTGGCCGCCCTCGGCCTCGCCACCTCGGCATGCGGCCTCTCGATCGGCACCGATGCCCCGGTCGCCGCACCACAACCGGTCGTCTCGGTCGTCGAACCGATCGCCCCGGTCGAACCCGCTCCGACGACCACCGCCCCGCCGGCCACGACCGCACCGATCGAGACCACCACCACGACGATGCCGGTGCAGGACGCCCAGGTGGCGGCACTCCTGACCGCCGATGCCGGCTACGTCGACCAGATCGCGACCTTCACCGACGATCGGGCCCTCACCGGCTCGAGCTGGGTCGAGACGGCCGCCGACGGCGTCCGGAGCAACATCAGCTGCAACCCCGGTGCCTTCGGCACGGTGAGCCGGACCCTCCGGGAACTCCAGGCGTTCGGCCTCTCCGGTGACCCGATCGTTCCCGGCTCGATCATCGCCGGCTCGGTGGTCGACTCCGGTGACGTCCGGGCGCTGCCCCTCGACCGGGCACCGATGGTCCTCCGGTCCGACCGGGCGTCGGCGACACCGGTCGTCGAGGTCGAACGGCCCGACTCGGCGAGCCTCACCGTCGGGGTGTCCGAGTTGAAGCGCGACGCCGATGCCCGCCTCGGTGCCGGCGGTGTCGATCTGGCCGGCGCCGACCTCGAGTACAGCCGTTCGGAGACCCACTCCTTCGAGCACAGCGCCCTCGAGCTGGGCCTCTCGCTTCGGTACCGGTCGGCCATGGTGAACGCCGGGATGGAGGCCTCCTACACCCAGGAGCAGCAGACGACGAAGCACACGGTGTCGGTCCGGATGGTCCAGCGGGTCATCACGATCGATGCCATCGACGATGCCATCGAGCACCCGGGTCAGTTCTTCACCACCGACGTGACCGGCGACGATGTCCGCGGCCTCACCGCCCAGGGGCTCATCACCCCCGACCGTCCGGCGATGCTCATCGACCGGGTGACCTACGGCCGGATGATGGTCTTCACGATGTCGTCGACCGAGGTCGAGAGCGCCCGGGAGCTCGAGGTCGCCATCGACGCCGCCCGTGGTCGGGTCAGCGGCGACGCCGAGCTCTCGGCCCGGGACCGGGAGGTGCTCTCCAACTCGAACATCTCGATGATCGCCTACGGCGGCGATCAGGAGCTCGCCCTCTCGGCGATCCGCAACGGCGACCTCAACCGCTTCTTCGGCGCCACCAACACCGCCAACGCCGAGCCGCTCACCTTCGGACTCCGAACCCTCGACGGCGCCCTCGTCGAGTTGAGCGAGCAGGCCGACATCCAGCAGATGACCTGCACGAGCCAGCTCGCCGACCCGGTCCGGTACTCGATCCAGGTTCGGGACGTGCAGGGTCGGCTGCGGATCACGATCGGCAACGTGGAGCGACTCCGGGTCGAGGACGACAACCCGCTGATCGGCAAGAAGGTCGATGGTGAGGGCAGCCTCAGCAAGAACTCGATGGACGGCTATCTGGTCCGTGGCGAGAACCGGATCACCATCCGCTACACCAACGCCGGCTGCGACAATCGTTTCACCGTCGTGCTGAACGAGGAGGGCACGGGCGGCGAGACCCTCGTCCAGCATCCGGACCCCGGCAAGTGCTTCGGTGAGGGCGACCTCTATCGCTACTACATCATCGACACGAACCTCGGAGAGGTCTGGCAGACCGACCGGGACTGGAACCGGGTCTGATGCAGGCAGCGACGAGCATCCGGGTGCTCGTGGTCGACGACCACCCGGGCGTGCTCGGTGTGGTCGGACGGCTGGTGGCGTCGGTCGGGGTCTTCACCCTGGCCGGCGCCGCCGCGTCCGTGGCCGAAGCTCGAACGCTCTGCTCGTCGCAGCGCATCGAGCTCGTGCTCGCCGACGTCGTCATGCCCGACGGGGGAGGGCCGGCCCTCGCCCGCTGGCTCGCCGACCAGCCATCGGGCCCCGTCGTGGTGTTGATGAGCAGCTACGGACGCGATGAGCTGCCGGTCGACACATGGGACCTGCCCGGCGTGGCAGGGTTCGTGCCCAAGTCGGAACTGTCGCCCGTCCGGCTCCTGGAGGTGTGGCGACGCGCGACCGGGAGCCCCACTGGTGAACGACACGACGATGCGAACCGAGCGTGACCGGGTCGATGCAGCGGCACTGAGGCGGTTTCTCGATCTCCTGCGAGCCGAATACCTCTCGATGCTCGTGGCGACCGCGTTCTTCGCCGCCGTGGGCATCTGGCAGGACAAGGGCGGGATGCTCGCCATCTGCCTGTTCGGGCTCGTCTCCGGCACGATCCGCCAATACGCCCGGGTGCCGGCCCGGCGCGGTGACATGCGCACCGCGCTGCTGATCTTCGCCGTGTGCATGTGGGCGACCTCGGTGTTCGTCGTGCTGATCCTCCCGCTGGCGCTTCCGGTGATGATCTTCAACGTGATCAACCCCGTGCTGATCGGCTCGACGTATCTGGACGACCGGGACCACCGACCGCTGGTGCTCGGCGGCGTGATCATGGCGGCGGTGCTCGCACTCGCCGGTTTCGCCCAGCCCGGGCTCGGGATGGAAGAAGGGGTGGACGAGATCGTCGTGGTCGGCACGAGCGTCGGCTTCCTCGCCGGTTACACGTACCTCTTCTCGACCGCCGTGCGCGATGCCAACCGCACCCGGGTCGCGACCCTCGACGCAGCGCTCGACGCCAACGAGGAACTGCTCGCAGCCCGCGCCGACGTCATGGCGTCGCGGCGACGGGTCGTGGTCGCCGCGGACGCCGAGCGGAGCCGGATCGAGCGGGACCTGCACGACGGTGCCCAGCAGCGTCTCGTCTCGCTGGCGCTGCAACTCCGCCTGGCCGGCCAACTCGCGGACGCCGGTGCACCGCCCGACCGGGCCCAGCTCGACGAACTCCGGGAACAGGCCGACGACGCACTCGCCGAGCTCCGCGATCTCGCCCGTGGCATCCATCCGCCGATGCTCGCCGAGCGAGGGCTGGTGGCGGCGCTGCGATCGGTGGCCCGCCTCGCCGATCGCCCGGTGCGCGTCGATGGCCCGTCGGCGATCGAGCTCGATCCCGATCTGGCCTCGGCCGCCTACTTCGTTGCGCTCGAGGCGTTGCAGAACGCCACCAAACACGCGGGGGAGGACGCTGCCATCGAGATCGCGGTCGAACTCGACGAGGCGACGCTGCGTGTCCGCGTGGCCGACGACGGACCGGGATTCGACCGGGCCACGGTGGAGGCGAACGGTCTGGTCAACATGGCGGACCGGACGGTGGCGATGGGCGGGACGTTCGACCTCCGGGCCCGGCCCGGTACGGGGACATCGATCGTGGCGACCTTCCCGCTCGGAGCCCCGGGTGGGATGTCCCCTGTTTGAGGGTGTGGCGGGGCGGGAGCCGTGCGATCATGCGTCGATGCTGCGGATCGTGGTCGCCGATGACGACCTGCTCGTCCGGCGAGGTGTCGTCGCCGTGCTCGGACTGATCGACGAGGTCGAGGTCGTCGCCGAGGCCGGCGATCTCCCGTCGCTGCTCGACGCCGTCGCCACCCATGACCCCCACGTCGTCGTGACCGATGTGCGGATGCCGCCGACCGGCACCGACGAGGGGGTGCGCGCCGCGACGTCGATCCGGGCCGAGCGCCCGTCGTGCGGGGTCGTGGTCCTGAGTCAGTACGCCGAGCCCGACCACGTGCTCGCCGTGTTCGAGGCGGGGAACGAACGGCTCGCCTATCTCCTCAAGGAGAACGTCGGTGATGTCGGGAGTCTCGAGCGCGCCGTCCGAGCCGTCGCCGCCGGGGGTTCCCATGTCGATCCGGCCATCGTGTCGGTTCTCGTGTCGGTCGGGCGTCCCGCCGACTCCGCCCTCGACGGCCTGACGCCGCGGGAGCAGGAGGTCTTGTCGCTCATCGCGGAGGGCCTGAACAACGCGGCGATCGGCGAACGGTTGGTGCTCAGCGACCGTGCGGTCGCCAAACACATCAACAACATCTTCTCGAAGCTCCACCTCGCGGAGGAGCCGGACGCCCACCGTCGGGTGCGTGCCGTCCTGCTCTGGTTGGCCGAGCGGGCCTGACCCGGACGGTCGGGCTCAGCCGGTCACGGCCGTGTGCACGAGCTCTTCGATCGAGCGCTTCAGCTCCTGGCCGGTGTCGGACACGTCCTCCACGACCAGGTAGGCGGCGTAGCCGTCGTCGAGGTCCATCCACGGCACGGTGCCCCAAGCCCCGCCGTCGCTGATGCGCCCGGTCTCGCGGTCGACCCACCAGCCGAGGCCGTAACCCGTGTCGGCACCTCCGGCGTCGCCGTCGTATGCGGCGGCCACTCGGTCGGTGTGCATGATGTCGAGCGACTCCTGGGTGAAGATCTCGTTGTCGCCGCAGACGCCACCGTCGAGGTGCATCTGGAGCAACGTCGCGTAGTCGGCGGCGGTGATGTGGGCACCGCCCTCGATCGTCGGGTTGTCCGACTCGAGGACCGACTCGGGATCGCCGCCGAAGGCGACCGGATAGCCGGCGGCGCTGACGACGACGGCGAGGTTGATGAATCCCAGCGAGTCGACGCCGCACGGCTCGACGTAGATCTCGTCGATCAGCTCGGCCCAGGTCTTGCCCGAGACGGTCTCGGCCACGGCGCCGGCGACCTGCCACTGGGCGCCGCCGTATCGGAACTCCGAGTCGGGCGGGACCTGATCGGCGTCGTCGTCGGCGGTGGTGAACACCGTCGTGGCACACGTCTGGAGGTCGGTCGCCGGGCTCCACTGGCAGAAGTACGGCGCATACAGCAGGTCGGGGCCGAGGCCGACGAACCCCGCGCTGTTCGAGACGAGCTGCGCCGGGGTGACGTCGGGGTTGCCGACGGCCCAGTCGACCTGGTCGGCGACCGGGGCGTCGATGTCGAGCAGACCTTCCTGCTGGAGATGCAGCAGCACACCCGAGGAGATCATCTTGGACGACGAGGCGATCAGCGAGATGCGGTCGGCCTCGAACTCTCCGAAGTACTCCTCGTACACCACGCCCGTGCCGCGCTCGACGACCACGAGGGACGCGCCGTTCAGCTCCCGATCGGTGACGAAGGCGTCGACGGCGGCGGTCACCGCGTCGAATCCCTCGGGTTCGGCCGCGGTGGTCGTGGTGGCTTCGGTGGTGGTCGGGGCCTCGGTGGTCGTGGCCTCCGCCGTCGTCGTGGTGACCTCGGCCGCAGTCTCGGTGGTCTCGGCGTCGGCGGTGTCGGTCGTGCCGTCGCTCGAGCAGGCGGCCGCCATGAGCGCCACGCAGGCGAGAAGGGCGGCAGAACGAGTCGGGCGAGAGCTGTCGTGTCGTCGAGCGAGCATCACTCGACGCTACGGCACGGAGGCTTCGG
>JAHDCV010000028.1:0-14099 GCA_020629695.1 Acidimicrobiales bacterium
CACTTGTCGCCGACGAGACCAGTCGCCGTGTAGCTGACCACGGCGATGCCGAGGATGAACGCGTACCGAGCTCCAGTTGACCTCGAGAGCAGCACCCCGAGCTTCCAGGACTCTGTGCGCGGCGGATTCCGCCCCGGCTCGCCGTTCATCGCACGCCCGCCTCGAAGGCCGACCTTGTCACCCGAGTGACAGACGATCTCCGCTTGGCAGCGCCATTGAGCAGACCACCACCAAACGTCGTAGCCACTCGCGCACCTCGCTTGCGAGACTGAGTCACCCGGATCGACCGATCCCCAACCACCTCGCGAGAGTAGTCGACGCCCACGACCCACTTCCCGAACGCTCGGCGCAGATCTTCCCCTGCAAGCGACCGAACCAGTCCGCCACTCAAGTCCGCAACGAACGCTAAGCGTTCGTCGGCGCCGCCTCCGGCGTCACCGGATGGAGGCTCGCTGCGCCGAGCGCGCGACGCACCCCACGACGCATCTTTCGTCGTCGATCCCAGGGGGACACAGATGCACCTCCCGATGGGAGGTTCCGGGTGCGTCGGCCTCGAGGAAGCCCGGCCCGCCTTCCGGCGAACGCCCTCATGCTGTTGACAACATATGCTTTCAAGCACATAATGCGCGGTGGCGATCCTGCTGGAGTTCCACCCGACGTTCGCTGCCCAATACGAGGCGCTCTCAAAACTCGCTGAGACCTCGGAGCCGCACTGGGAACTGTTCGCCGACCTCACCGCCCTCATCAACTCCCTCGAGGACCACGGCCACGGGGTCGAGGAAGACAACCACCACCCGGACGCAATCAGCCACCCCATCGTCACATCCCGCTTCTCGACCTTCGCACTCAGGCGAACACCGCCGACAGCAGCAACCCCCTACGCCACTAACCCGCCCGTTCTCCGAGTCCCGTACGTCTGGTTCCACGACACCGCCACAGACGGCGAACTCGCCGTCGTGATGCTCGCCGGCGACAAGACCCGACTCGGCAACGACTGGTACCCGGGAATCGTTCAACAGATCGACAACAACATGGTCGGCGACTGGGAGCGCACCCACGCCACACACCGAGCCAAACGAAGGAGAACACGATGAGCCACCCGGAACGAGCCTCGATTCCCGCCGTCGCCGAGGACTTCAGCGACGACAACTTCGCAACAGCGACCGAGCGAGTCCGCAACGCCCGGGAACGAGCACTCCGGGACCCCGACTTCGCCGCAACGGTCAAGTCCAAGCGCTACGCCATCGACCGTCGCGTCTCCTCCCTCGCTGCGCTACGCAAAGCCCGAGGACTCACACAGGCACAGCTCAGCGACGACCTCGACATGAGCCAGGGCGAGATCTCACGACTCGAACGCCGCGAGAATCTGCACCTCGCCACACTCGCTCGATTCATCGAAGCAACCGGCGGCCAACTGCGCATCACCGCCGTCTACGACGACGACGAGGTCGATATCGGCTTCGGCCACGCTGCTGCAGAGCAGGCGCAGTAGTCCCCCCGACTGGTTCACTCGCAACACCAAGGATCAGCCGACACATGAGGTGCGTCCGGATTGCGTCAGAGGTGAGCCGATTCGCTCCAGAGCTGACCTAAAGGTGCGTGCCGGGTGCGTCCGCTTGGCCCCAGCGAGCCGCCGTGGGAGCGCCGAACGGCTTCGCTAGCCGCGGCCATCCGGCGATCGCTGCGCCACGCCGGCCGCCTGGTGTCGGTGCAATGGTGACTCGGGTCGGGGCTTGAGAGGTCCGCCAGCGATGGCGTTCATCGTGCTGGGACTCGCCCACTGGGTCAGCGGTTCGGCGCTGCTGGAGAACTGCTCGTTCGAATACGGCGACGCCTCCCGCTGCGCATCTCTCGAGCGGTGGATCAACGCCGTGATCCTTATTGCTCTCGGACTCGCGATTGCTCTCGGACTCATCCGTCGGCCTGCGCCGCGCGTCAACCCGATCCTGGCAGGCCCCAGCTGGCTGCTGTTGGCGGCAATCGTCCTCTCGCTTCCTCTTCTCCGTCTGGCCTGGCGAGGTCGACGAGCAGAAGGAAGCCGGGGGCAGAGTCAAAGCTTGAGGACGGACCGAGCCGCTCGGTCCTCCCGCGACGACGGATCATTGCTGTCGTCGCATCCGGTTGGGTGTCGCAGCCGTCGCCCTCTCAGCTCAGGGAAGGCCGGTCTAGCGTTCGACGGGTGGGGGAAATCGACTGGATGCAGGACGCAGACCAAGATCCTGGCCTTCGGCGACCAGGCACCGAAGGAGTCACCCGTCAATCAAAGTGGCCGCTCGCCGTCCTGGTGATCCTGGCGGCGATCGGGCTTTGGGCGGTTCTCGCGTCCCGTCCTGATGACGCCCCCTCCGAATCGGAGGCGACGGGAGATGGCGCGTCGTTCGAGGCGGCGGCTGCTCTGACCATTCTCGACGGCGGCTGGGGGTGGACCGAGCTGGAGTTACCGCCTCATTCGACTCGGGCCGGTCTGGTCGACGGTGTCCCCTGGGCACTCGTGACCGAGAGGGAGAACCACAGCGGTTCCCGACCGAGGACCCCGGGGAACTCTTCGTCCTGCGGGGCGCCGATTGGGAGCCGGTCGAGCTCCCCGCCGGCGATGGCCGGCTCACGCCGTTCGACGACGTGTTGTTCTGGGCCGGGCCCTACCCGAGGATCTCGGTCGACCAAGGAGCCACGTGGCTGGACATCGAGCCGGACCGACCACGCTCGGGGAGCTACGTAGCCCGAGAGGTCCAGGCGACAGCGGCGACGAGAATGAGCCGCGGACGTGTCGTGATGGTCGTCGCCGCCCGCGACCTGTTCGATGCCCGCTCGTATCTCGCCGATCACCACCCCGAAGTCGACCTGGACGACGCCGTCGACGTTCACGCGTTCGGGCAAACCGTCGTGATCTGGTCCGGCGAAACGGGCGATCCCACCGAAGTCATCATCGATGTGACCATGCTCGACCAGCCAGCCGTTGACGCACTCGAACCGGGTCGTGACCCGGAGACACGCGTCATCGAGATCGACGCCGACGGCACCGTGCTCGACGATCGGCCGCTCGTCGTGCCGGGCTGGCCGATCAACATCCGGGAAGACGAACGCGGTCTGGTCGTCGAAGCCGAACCATCCGCGTGGCGGCGAACCGACATGGGATGGCTTGAGGAGACGCCGACCTTCTGGCACCGACAGATCGGGGGCCTCGAGTTCTCCGTCCAAGGCCAGGCCCGGGTGCGGCAGCCAGGCGGTACGTGGTCGAGGTGGAACGGCGTGGTCGGGTTTGCTTCGGACTTCGCCGACGGTGCCGCGATCATCGCAACTCGGACCGTCGCCGACCCTCCGCGGATCGAGATCACCGGCGACACCCACACCCTGTCGCGGCTCGCCTACGACGACTGGACCCTCGAGCGCAACGACGGCACCGGCGCCACCGAGCAGTGGTACAACGACCCGCCGCTGACCGAGGTGACACCCGGGGTCTGGCAGATCGACGACGCCACCGGCGCGACCTTCGAGTTCACCGACGGCGACTGGGAAACTGCGATCCAGATCGCCCGAGCAGGCCGGCCGAGTCCGGACCTCCTGGTCACCACGACCGGCACCGATTGGGCGCGGGAACCAACGGCTGCGGCCCTCGGGGTCGGCTACGGCGACATCCACCCATCGATCAGCGGCGGCGTCGCGATGGTCGTGCTGACCGACCCATGGGGAGAAGTTCGCGATGCCATCGACCGCGTGGCGCGACCCCGAGCCTGGATCGCCGCGATTCCGTCCTGACGCGTTTCGCCGCGAATTCGCCGCGAAACTTCGCGGCACACCGGCCATCTACCCGATCTCAACGGACACCCAAAACGCTCTGACCAGGGCAAACGCGGGCACGGCGGCACCTCCCGGACCCTCCAGAAGCCACTTCTAGTCCCAAGGTGCCGGGTTCGAGACCCGGGCGGCCTACCGAGATCGACCCCATTCACCAGACGCCGATGCGCCGGAGGTATGGGTTCGCGAACACGCCGTCCGGATCCCATGCATGGACGGCGTCGACGAAGTCGTCGTATCGGGCGACGCGTTCCCGGAACGTCTCGGCGCCCATGGCGAACAGCTTGCCGGGATGCACCCGGACGTCGAAGGGCGCCAGGGCATCCTCGATCGGTGCGAGGAGCGCCTCGACCTCCGCGGGATGCTTCTTCCAGGTCAGGCCGATGCTCAGCACATCCTCGCCGCCGGTCGGACTGATCCACAGATCGTCCGCCGCCACGGTCCGGATCTCGGTGCCGCGGAGATGCGGGTCGACGCGGTCGCCGATGCGTCGCATCGCCTCGATGGCGTCGACGGCGTGGCGCCGGGCGACGAAGTACTCCGACTGGAGCTCGTCACCCCCGGCGGACGGCACACCATCCAGCCGGAAGTGAGCCAGCCGCCGAGACCACGGACCGACCGGACCGACTTCGGTGCGGTCGACGCTCGGCGGAAGGGTGGCCGGATCGAGCAACGGTGCGCCGGCGAGCGTGTCGGGTCGGGCGGTGCCGGCATCGACCCGGCACTTCCGCCAGATCAGCCGGAGGGTCGGCTCGGAGAAGCCGGCATGCAGGTTGACGCTGTACGCACTGCCCATCACGGCGTCGAGATCGCCGAGCAGCGCATCCCACGCCGGGGCCAGGTACATGTCCTGCCAGACGGTGTAGCTCGGCTCCACCGCGAGGGTGAGCCGCGTGATGATGCCGAAGGCACCGAGACCGACCGCGAGTGCGCCGAGCACCGGGTCGCCCGCGTCGACACGGCGCAACGTGCCCGAGGCGTCGACCAGCTCCATGCCCACCACCGCGGCGGAGAGGATCGGGTTGGTGTCGCCCGACCCGTGGGTCGCGGTGGCCGTCGCACCGGCCACCGAGATGTGCGGCAACGAACCCAGGTTGTGGAGCGCGACGCCCTCGGCTTCGAGGGCATCGGCGACCCGACCGTAGGACCATCCCGCCGGAACACTGGCCGTCATCGCCTCGTGATCGACGACGACCTCGCCGGGAAGGCCGGCGACCGAGACCTGAGCGCCGTCGGGCTGATCGGCGATGTCGTGGAAACAGTGGCGAGTGCCCAGCGCCTTCGCCGCGGAGGCGCCAGCCAGCACCTCGCAGAGTTGTTCCACCGAAGCGGGCTCGTGCAACACCGGCGACCGGTACGCCACGTTCTCCGACCAGTTCCGACGTGTCATCACCGAAGCGTGACACGGACGTTCCGGGTGACGCCTGCCGGCCGACCTCCCGATCTGGCGGAGCTCGATTCCGCCAAGCTGCGACCGCTCAGCCGAAGTTCGGCTCCGGAGCGCCGGAGGAGAGCGGGCCGTAGTGCTCCGGCCGACGATCCCGGATGATTCCCCACGCCGCTCGATCCTCCCGAGCCTGGCGATGATCGAGCTCCGCCATGATGATCTGCTCTTCGTCGCGGGTGGCGGTGATGATGTCGCGGCCGCGGTGGTCGACGATGAACGACGAGCCGTAGAACGTCAGCTCGTCTTCGCTCCCGACCCGGTTGGCCGCGACGACCGGCACGTGGTTGCAGACGGCGTGGCCCTCCATGGCGCGCCGCCACATGTCGGAGGAGTCCAGTTCGGACAGATCCCCGACCTCGGATCCGATCGCCGTGGGATACGCGAGCAGATCGGCACCCTGGAGCGCCATGGCCCGCGCTGCCTCGGGAAACCACTGGTCCCAGCAGATCCCGACGCCGAGCCGACCCTGCGAGGTGGCCCAGGTCCGGAATCCGGTGTCGCCGGGAGTGAAGTAGAACTTCTCCTCGTACCCGGGGCCGTCGGGGATGTGGGTCTTGCGGTAGATGCCCAGCACCCGGCCCGAGTCGACGATGGCGACCGAGTTGAACAACGTCGCCCCCGCCCGCTCGTAGAACGACACCGGCACCACCGCCTCGCGGCCGGTCGTGAGCTGCACGACGGCGTCGATGGCCGGTGAGTCCTCGGCGGGCACCGCCCACTCGAAGAACTCCTGACGCTCGTACTGACAGAAGTAGATGCCCTGGAACAGTTCCTGCGGAATCACGATCGTGGCGCCGTCGTCGAGCGCGGCCTCCACCATCGTGAGCATGGCATCGAGGTTCTCGGTCCGGTCTTCACCACACGAGCGTTGCAGGGCGGCCACGACGGGCGTCTGGTTCATGTGGCGACACTACCCGTGCGGACGTGGGGCAGACTGGCTGACGTGACCTGGCGGATGCGACCGGAGTGGGAACCCCACGAGCGGACCTGGATGTCGTACCCGTGCGACGAACCGGTCCGGGCCTCGGGTGCGGATGCCTCGTGGATCGAGGTGGCCAACACCCTCGTGCAGTTCGAGCCCGTGACGATGCTCGTGCCCGCCGGATTCCGATCCGAAGCCACGCGCCGGCTGGACGGCCGCATCGAACAGCTCGAGGTGCCGCTCGACTCCTGCTGGTTGCGGGACAACGGGCCGACGTTCGTGGTCGATGACGAGACCGGCGAGCTCGGCGCCGTCTGGTGGCGCTTCAACGCCTGGGGCCAGTCCGCCGACGTCTACGGCCATGACCTCGACGCCGCCGCCGGCGCCGTGGTCGCCGACGCGGCGGGAGCGACCCTGATCCGCTCCCAGCTCGTGAACGAGGGCGGCGCCATCCACACCGACGGCTGCGGTCGGCTGCTCGCCACACGGTCCGTCCAACAGGATCGGCGCCGCAACCCCGATTGGACCGAGGCCTCGATCGAAGCCGAGCTCCGTCGCACACTCGGCGTCGACGAGATCGTCTGGTTCGAACGCGGCCTCGAAGCCGACATGACCGAACTCCATGGCGGCTGGGGCACCAACGGCCACGTCGACGTCTTCGCCTGTTTCGCCGATCCCTCCACGATCCTCGTGCACACCCAACCCGACCCGACCGAACCCGACCACGCGATCTGCGCCGACATCCGCTCCGTCGTCGACGGCCTCACCGGGCCGGACGGGACGCCGCTGCGTGTGCTCGAACTCCCCGCTCCCGCCCGCCGCCATCCGGACGAACTCAGCGACGACTCCTACGTGAACTACGCCCTCGTCGAGGGTGCCGTGGTCCACGGCACCTACGACGACCCCGCCGCGGACGAGCGGGCGGCCGCCGTGCTCGCCGAGGCCTTCCCCGGGCGGGCGATCGTCGGTGTGGCTGCCGGCCCGATCTTCGACAACGGCGGCGGCATCCACTGCATCACCCAACACCAGCCCGTCGTCGCGTGACCAGGATCCGTCGCGCCGGACCCGATGACGCGGTCGAACTGATCGGTCTGATCCGGGCGTTCTACGTCGCCGACGGTCACCCGTTCGACGTCGACACGGTGACGGCCGGCCTCTCACCACTCCTGGTCGACGACCGCTTCGGCACCGTGCTCCTCACGACCGACGACGGTCGTGCGGTCGGCTACTGCGTGCTCACATGGGGATGGTCCATCGAAGGGGGCGGGCTGGAGGGCCTCGTCGACGAGATCTTCATGATCGACCGCGGCCGCGGGCACGGAGGAGCGTTGCTCGAACGTGCGATGGAGCTGGCGTCCGACCATGGCTGTTCGCGGGTCTTCCTCGAGACCGAGGCGGCCAACGCGGCCGCCCGGCGCTTCTACACCCGACACCACTTCGTGGCCGAGGACTCGATCTGGATGATCCGGTCGCTCGACTGATGCCCGCTGGCTCCCTTCCGGACCGTCTGCGACGATGGCGGCACGACGCACAGGGGGACGGGGATCATGGCCGAGGTGTACTGCGAAGCGCCGTTCTTCTACGCACCGCCCGGTGAGTTCGGCCGTGGCGGCGCACGGCCCGACGTGGTGCAGCCGGTCCTGAACGGGCGGACCATCGACGACCTGTCGTGGGAGGCCAACGGCTTCGAACTCATGCAGCACGCCTCGGCCGTGGTCGACTGGACCGACACCGCGCATCTCGCCCGGATCCACGGCCCCGAGATCGAGCGGCTCGCGACGGAACGCCTGGGCTGCGACGTCGCCCTCGCCTATCCGCCGATCGTGCGGAGCCCGGACGCGGCCGCCACCATCGACGACTACGCGCCCATCCTGTTCGTGCACTCCGACTTCAGCACCGACTACGGGCCGATGACGTGGGAGGCTCACCGGCCGTACCGGGAGTTCATCGAACCGATCCTCGCCTCGAAGGGCCTCGACCAGAACGACCTCCGGGACGCCTCACGGCTCGCCATGATCCAGTTCTGGCGGAACATCGGACCGGTGGCCGCCGATCATCCACTGGCGCTCTGCGACCCCCGTTCGGTCGACCCCGACCGGGTGGTGCACACCGTCATCGACACCTACGGCGGACGTCGAGTCGAGTTCGAACTCTCGGCGTTCCTCCCGCCGGAGGCCGGCGATCACGACCGCTGGGTCACCTTCCCGCAGATGCAGCTCGATGAGGTGCTGGCCTTCCGGACCTACGACTCCGTCGAGATCGACGCGGGTCGTCCCTACTGGACGCCCCACAGCGCGTTCCGCGATCCGTCGGTGCCCGACGGCCGTGACCATTTCCGGGAGAGTGTCGAGATGCGAGCGCTCTGCGTCTGGCACTGAGCCGGGATCAGTCGAGCACCTCGAGCTCGAACGCCACGGGGATGACGTCGGAACACGGGTCCGAGTCGCCCCACTCAACGGGCACGCCGTAGGTCGGATCGACACGGAAACCGAAGAACGAACCCGAACAGTCCGACCAGTTGCCCTCGAGGCCGGGGTCGTCCTCGATGGCGGCGATGAGCCGATCCATCAGAGCGAATCCCTCCTCGGGTGTTCGGGGCAGGTTCTCCCACGCGTGATCGGCGACGAGTTCGGCGATCACCTCACCGTCCTCCACCTCCACCTCCAACGCCGGTTCCGGGCGATCGGTGATGACACGCCAGCGATAGTGCGGCGGCTCGTTCTCGCGCCAGCGAGCCTCTGCGGCGATGAACTCGGCACGCGCATCCACGACGTTGTCGAAGCGCATCCGGCCGTCGAGGGTCACGACATCCTCCGGGCCGTCGGACGTGCACGCAGCGAGCAAGGAGACGAACACGACGAGGACGAACCGGACGACACGGCGCTGTGACATACCCCTTCGACGATGCTCGACCCCGGTCTGGTTCCCGCGGATGGGTCAGCGGGCGATCGCTCGACGCAGCAGTGCTGCGGCGGCGAGTGCGACGAACATCGCGCCACCGAGCGCGACCTCGATCGACGAGACGAGCGCGATCGAGGTGAGGATCGTCGGCATGGCCATCCCCGGGTAGGCGAGGAGGTAGAAGGTCGATGCGAGCGCGCCACGCCGCTCGTCCTCGGCCATCTCGCCGAGCAACGTCAGACAGCCGGCGGTCAGCACACCCGACGCACCACCGAGCAGCACGGTCGCCGGAAGCACCGGCGCCCAGGTGGAGGCCACGAAACCCCACATACCGAGGCCGTACCCCATCGCCCCGGCGGCCAGAGCCAGCGGCAGCGCCCGCCGCACCGGAATCCGGGCCAGCACCGGCCGGGCGAGCAGACCGGCGAATGCCGTGAGTGCGCCGCAGGCGGCCGCGATGACGACGACCCCGCTCGAGACGAACTCGCCGACCAGCACCGGCAGCAGGGCGAAGCCGACCGAGGGGAACCCGAACACCCAGATCGCCGCGGGGACCACGATCGACACGAATGCCGGACGTGCCGCAGCCGGCACGCCCAGGTCGACCCGCAGCCGGCCTCCGGACACCTTCGGCCGAGGGTCCGGCACGGGCCACAGCACGACCAGGCCGACGGCCATGAGTGCGATGTGCACGATGAACGGTGCGATCAGCGGGGCGAGATCGAGCAGCTCGAACAGCGCCGAGATCGGTGGCGCCCCGCCGAAGCCGGCGAAGGTGAGCAGCGTGGTGAGCACCGCGGCCCGTTGCTCGGCGCCCCTGCCGGCCACCTCCTGCAACCAGGCCGCCGCCACGCCGAGGGCTGCCCCCGACACGACGCCGAGCAGGAAGCGACCGACCAGCAGGAGAACGAAGCTGTTGCGCCCGGGGATGAAGATCAGCGACGCGACCATCGAGAGCGCCCCGGCCGGCAGCACGACCGCCCGGCGTCCGATCCGGTCCGACAGCGGACCCGCCACGAGCAGAGTCGCCAGGATCCCGACGACGTAGACGGTGAAGATGGTCTGGCTCTGCCAGACCGACAGGTCGAGTCGCTCCCGGTAGGTCACGAGGAACGGGGTGGAGACGTTCGTCCCGTACGCGATCGCGAAGAGCCCGAACGCGACCCGACGCCCTTCACCCGACAAGCGGGAGGAGGGGTCGATCACGACATCACGACGTGACGTCGGCCCAGGCTGCGAGGAACCGATCGTTCTCGGCCGGCGTCGAGATCGTGACTCGAATGCCCTCACCCGAGAACGGCCGGGTGACGACGCCACGCTTCTCCAGCTCGACGAACCACACGTCGGTGTTCGCTCCCGTGTCGAGCCACACGAAATTCGCCTCCGACGGTGGCGTCGGCCACCCCTGTCCGGCCAGTGCTTCGACGACACGGCTCCGCTCGGCGACCAGCTCGGCCACGCGACGGTCGACCTCGTCGTGGTGTTGGATCGCGGCGAGTGCGCCAGCCTGGGCGAGGGCGTTGACGGCGAAGGGTGCCTGGGTCTTGTCCACCGAAGCGATCAGCTCGGGGTGGGCGATGGCCATCCCGACACGGAGCCCGGCCAGTCCGGCTGCCTTCGAGAAGGTGCGCGTCACGATGACATTCGGGAATCCGGGGAGCAGGTCGGTGATGGGGTCTCCGAGTTCGGCGGACGCGAACTCCCGGTACGCCTCGTCGATGCAGACGATGACGTCGTCCGGCACCTGCTCGCAGAATCCCGCCAGGGCCTCGGTCGACACGGCCGTGCCGGTCGGGTTGTTCGCGTTCGCGATGAACACGAGCTTCGTCGCCGGGGTGATCGCGGCGGCGATGGCGTCGAGATCGACGACATGGCCGGCACCGAGTGGCACCGTGACCGCCACCCCCGCGACGAGCTGGGTGTACACGGGATACACCTCGAACGAGCGCCACGGATAGACGACCTCGTCACCCGGGTCGACGAACGTCAGGAACAGCTGCTGGAGGATGCCGGAGGAGCCGGGCGCCACCGTGACCATGTCGTCGGCGACGCCGAGGTGCGCAGCCAACGCAGCCCGCAACGCCGTCGCACGATGATCGGCGTACCGGTTCACACCGGCTGCCGCCGCCGAGACCGCTGCGACCACCGCGTCGATCGGGGGCATCGGGTTCTCGTTCGACGCCAACTTGATGGCATCGGTGATTCCGTGCTCCGCCTCGGCCTGCTTCGCGTCCTTGCCCGGCCGGTACGACGGCATGGCCGCCACCGCCGGACGAACCCGTCCGATCGTCATGCTCGCCTCTCCTCACATCACCCCGTCGGGCGCCCCCCGCACGCTACGTGACGCGTCTCGTTGTGACCCCATGCCGACCGGGCACCTACCATTCGTCCATGACCGACACGCAGCTTCCACCGACCGAGGCGCCACCTCGGGCCACGTTCACCTCGTTCGCCGAGTCGACGAAGGAGGACTGGGACCTCATCGTTCCCCAGCTCCAGGTCACCCAGAGCCACGTCGCCGATCGAGTCATCCAGCTCATGCGGGATCTCGAATCCGACCACGGCGGCTTCCCGGTCAACCGACTCGAGCACTGTCTCCAGACCGCGACGCGAGCTGAGGAGGACGGTCGCGACGAGGAGTACCTGCTGTGCGCACTACTGCACGACATCGGCGACACACTCTCCCCGTTCGCCCATCCCGACATCGCTGCGGCGATCCTCAAGCCGTTCGTGTCGAAGGCGAACCACTGGATGGTCGAGAAGCACGGGATCTTCCAGGGGTACTACTTCTGGGACTACATCGACGGGCTCGACGGCAATGCCCGCGAAGCGTTCCGGGACTCGGAGTACTTCGACTACACCGAGGAGTTCTGTGCGAAGTACGACTCGGTCGCCTTCGATCCGGACTACACCTCGGCGCCCCTGTCGCATTACGAGCCGCTCATCCGCAAGGTCCTGTCGCCGACCACCGTCGCCGACTGAGGTGCGCCTCGCCACGCTCCGGCACCTCGCCGGTACCCGCGCCGCGGTGCGCGACGGGGAGCGCTATCGGCTTCTCCCCCATCACGACGTCGGCGAGGTGCTCCGGGACGGAGCGCTCGATCGGCTGGACGGACTCGACGGCGGCACGGTCACCGTCGACGAGGCCGACCATGCGCCCCTCGTCCTCCGGCCCGACAAGATCGTCTGCGTGGGTGTGAACTACGCCGACCACATCGCCGAGATGGGGCGGGAACCACCCGCCGCACCGACCTACTTCGCCAAGTACGCACGGGCGCTCGTCGGCCACGGCGACGTCATCCGGGTGCCGTCGCCGGACACCTCGACCCACGTCGACTGGGAGGTGGAGCTCGCCGTCGTCATCGGCAGCGAGCTGAGGGACGCGAGTCCCGAGCAGGCGCTTCGGGCGATCGCCGGCTACACGATCCTCAACGACGTGTCGATCCGCGACTACCAGCGCCGCACGAGCCAGTTCCTGGCCGGCAAGACGTTCGAGGGCACCACTCCACTCGGGCCCGAGCTCGTCACGCCCGACGAGTTGCCCCGACCGGACGGGGCGGGACTCGGCATCACCTGCTCCGTCGACGGTCAGGTGAAACAGCAGAGCACGACCTCCGAGCTGGTGTTCGGGGTGATCGACATCCTCGTCGATCTGTCCCGGATCGTGACCCTCGACCCCGGTGACGTCATCGCCACCGGCACACCCGGCGGCGTCGGTGCCGCCCGGACGCCGCCCGAGTGGCTGGCGGTGGGCCGTGAGGTCCGCTGTTCGATCGACGGTCTCGGCGAACTCCACAACGTCTGCGGGTGACCGCGACCACGGGCCGCTCGGCTCGCCAACAGTCGGAACGCATCACGATCGCGCTCGTCGCCGGTCTCGCGATCGTGATGGCCTTCGGCGTCGAGGCCTCGCTTCCCGCCTTCGACGACATCGACACCGACCTCGGTCTCGCCGCACGGCGATGGCCGACGTCGCTCATCGTGACCTCGTTCCTCGCCGGGATGGGGGTCGGGACCCTGCTGTGGGGGCCCCTCGCCGACCGGTTCGGGCGGCGAAACACACTCCTGGCCGGGCTGACGATCGGCGTGATCGGCGCGCTGGCGACCACGGCCGCGCCAGATGCCTCCACGCTGCTCGCCGCTCGGGCTGTCTGGGGCGTCGGCGCGGCCGCCCCCGCCAGCCTGCGAAACGCCATCGCCCGTGACCTGTTCCGCGGCGAGCAGCTCGCCAGAGTCGCCACCATCGCGAGCGCCGTCTTCCTGATCGGGCCGGTCCTCATGCCACTGGTCGGTGAGGCGATCCTGCTGGTCGGCACCTGGCGGACGATCATGGCCGTCGGTGCGGGGCTGCTCCTTGCGGCGGCCGCGGCGACGATCTGGTTCGGCGAGACCATGGAGCCCACCCATCGGCGCCCGCTCGACCCGACCTCGCAACTCGCCGCACTGCGGGCGATCGGCGCGAGCCGGACCGCGCTGGGCGCGATGGTGGCCGCGATGTTCCTGGGCGGTGCGTTCTTCCACTACCTCGGTTCGGCCCAACCGATCGTGGCCGATCGGTACGGTCGGCCGGAGTGGTTCGCGCTCGTGTTCGCGATCTCCGGTCTGGTCATGTCGGCGAGCCTCGTCGTGAACCGTTGGTTGATCGACCGATTCGGCATCCGTGCCGTCGCCCTCGGCGGAACCTCCACGTTCGTCGGCGTGGCGATGATCGGGGTCGCGCTCGCCCTCGCCGGTGGTGGACTGCCGCCGTTGTGGCTCTGGGTCGTCTGGGTCTGCGTCGCGAACGGGCTCAACAGCATCCTGTCGCCGATCACGATGACACTCGCCCTCGATCCACTCGGCGAGCACGCCGGCACCGGCGCGAGCCTGCTCGGCTTCGCCCAACTCGGCCCTGGGGCGATCCTCGCCGCCGCCCTCGACGGCCTCCTCGGAGACACATCCATCACCGTCATGCCGTTGGGGATGACCGTCTACGGCCTCGGGGCGCTCACGGCGCTGAGATACGCCCGACCCTGACCGGCTCCCCGCCCCCCG
>JAHDCV010000028.1:14199-48293 GCA_020629695.1 Acidimicrobiales bacterium
GCTCCCCGCCCCCCGGCCCGGTGTGCCCGGCCCAGGGCCCGCCGGACGCGGCGAGACCCGGGCCGGAGCCCGGGTCTCGCGAGTCAGACGTCGGCGTCGCGGGTGCTCAGCCGAGCATCCGGAGGATCAGCCCTTGGCCTCGTTGAAGGCGTCGGAGTAGTTGATCTCGAAGTCGCCGGTGTCGGCGATCTCCTCGAGCTTCGACTGATCGACCGGGTAGACGATCGGGTCGGCGAGCACCTCGGGATCGATGAACTCCTCGGCGGCAGCGTTCGGGCTGGCGTAGAGGTTCCAGTTGGTCAGCGCCGCACCGTTCTCCGCATCGAGCAGGAAGTTGATGAAGGTGTGGGCGGTGCATGGATGCGGAGCGTCGGCGACGACCGCCATGTTGTCGATCCAACGGGTGCCACCCTCTTCGGGCACGAAGTAGGTGTAGTCCTCGGGGTTGTCGAGCTCCAGGAACTGGAACAGGAAGTTGCCGGAGTAGCCGTGGCCGATGACGGTCTGGCCGGAGCCGACGAGCTCGTCGTACTGATCGGAGTCGTAGGCGGCCACCCGCTCGGTGGCTTCGGCGACCAGCGCCTGGGCCTCGGCGAGCTCCTCTTCGCTCGTGGAGTTCAGCGAGTAGCCGAGGTACTTGAGCGCCGCACCCATGGTCTCGCGAGGATCATTCAGCAGCGTGATCTGACCGGCGTACTGGTCGGCCAGCTCGGCGTCGAAGATCAGGCCCCAGGTGCGGGGCACGTCCTCGCCGACGACCGACAGATTCACACCGATGCCGGTGGTACCCCACTGGTACGGCGCCGAGTACTCGGCGTCGGGGTCATAGGGAAGGCCCGAGGCGAAGTCGGACGCCAGGTTCGACAGGTTCGGGATGGCGTCCTTGTTCAGCTTCATGATGCTGCCCTCCTCGATGAGGATGGACACCATGTAGTCGGACGGGACGATCACGTCGTAGCCCGAACCGCCGGCGGCGACGATCGGCTGCATCGCCTCGTTGGAGTCGTAGAAGTCCTCGGTCACCGAGACCCCGAACTCCGCCTCGAAGGCGGTGATCAGGTCCGGATCCATGTACTCCGACCAGTTGTACAGGGCGAGGTCACCATCGGTCTGGCCGACGGCGCAATCACCGGTCGCTGCGGCCTCTTCCGCATCGTCGCTGCCACCACAGGCGGCGGCCACGAGCGTGAACGCGAAGAGCAGGCCGAGAAGCTTGCGTGTCATTGGGATGTCCCCTTCTTTCATTCTGTGGTGGCCCGCCCGGGCTCACGGGAGCGCTGCGCGATGAGCGACAGCACGACCAGGAGCACGGATGCAGCGAGCATGACCACGGATACGGCATTGATGAGCGGCGTCACGCCTCGTCGGATCAGGCCGAAGACGTACACCGGCAAGGTGGTCGATCCGGGGCCCGAGGCGAACTGGGTGATGACGACGTCGTCGAGCGACAGCGTAAGTGCCAGCAGCGCACCGCCGACGATGCCGGGCAGAATCAACGGCAACGTCACATGGCGAAACGCTTGCCACCGGCTGGCGTAGAGGTCGGCCGCGGCCTGTTCGAGCGTCTGGTCCATACCTTCGAGACGGGCCCGCACGACCACCGACACGAACGAGATGTTGAATGCGATGTGGCTCACGACGACCGTCGCGATGCCCTTCCGCAACTGGAACCCGGTCACGGTGTCGACCAGATCGAGCGACCAGGTGAAGAACAGCAGCATCATCACCGCCATCGTCACGTCGGGGATGATGATCGGGAGGTAGAGCAACGCGTCGAAGACCTTCTTGCCCCGGAACCGGAAACGCTCCAGCGCGAGCGCTGCGAGAGTGCCGAGGACCGTGGCCACGAGCGTGGAGACGATGGCCACCTGTAGCGAGATCGCCAGGGCGCTCTGCACGTTCTCGTTGGCCCCGAACTCCCGATACCACTCGAGGGTGAACCCGCCCCAACGCCCGACGTTGCGGTCGGCGGAGAAGCTGAAAACGACCAACAACAGCACGGGTGCGTAGAGGAACAGGTAGACGAGCCCGGTGGCACCTCCGAGCAGCCGGGCGGTCCAGCCGCGGATCACAGGTGCTCCACTCTCGCTCGCCCTGCCGGGCGAGACCGCGACGCGCGAACCGCCATCACAGGTGCTCCACTCTCGCTCGCCCTGCCGGGCGAGACCGCGACGCGCGAACCGCCATCACAGGTTCCTTCCGCCGGCTCGGAAGTACACGAGCGTGGCGGACAACATCACGATGATCAGCACCGACGACAGCGACGCACCGAACGGCCAGTTCCTGGCGGTGAGGAACTGCGACACGATGTAGCTGCCGAGGAGCGGCTTCTTGTCGCCGCCGAGGATGGCCGGCGTCACGTAGGCGCCGAAGCTGGGCACGAACACGAGGATCGATCCGGCGATCGCCCCCGGGCGGCTCAGCGGCAGCACGACCTTGCGGAACGACGCCCAACTCGATGCGTAGAGATCACGCGACGCCTCGATGAGGCGAGGGTCGATCCGTTCGAGTGAGGCGTACAACGGCAGGATCATGAACGGCAGGAACCCGTAGACGAGCCCGATCACCACCGCCACCTGGGTGAACAGGATCTGCGTCTCGCCGAGGCCGACGGCCTCCGTGAACTGCGAGACGGGGCCGTCGTTCGAGAGCAACACCCGCCAGGCGTAGTTCCGCACCAGGAAGTTGGTCCAGAACGGGA
The DNA here is from genome assembly GCA_020629695.1 of Acidimicrobiales bacterium. Lineage (GTDB taxonomy): Bacteria > Actinomycetota > Acidimicrobiia > Acidimicrobiales > SZUA-35 > JAHDBV01. The sequence goes on from JAHDCV010000028.1 coordinate 16,901, forward strand.
TCATCACACCCACCAGCAGCAGACCACGAACGGCCGGGCGGCGGGTCGCCACGAAGTAGGCGAACGGGTAGGCGAGCAACAGACAGATGATCGTCGTCGTCATGGCGAGGCCGAACGATCGGAACACGACCCTCGTCACGATGTCCTCGCCGAGACGGCCGTAGGAGTCGAGGTTCCACCCGGACAGGTCGGTCCCGCCGGTCCGGCTCCGGGTGGCGAAGGAATAGACGAAGACGATCGCGAGCGGAATGGCGAAGAAGACGATCAGGTACAGGTAGGCGGGCAATGCCATGAGGAACCCGCGGCGCGACTCGGCCGCCTCGTGGGCCCGTTCGTGCTCGGTCAACTCGGGGACGACGGTCATCCCGAGCCACCGTCGACCACGGCGATCGCATCCTCCCGCCACCAGACGGTGATCTCGTCGCCAGGCGAGAACCGTTGCTGACTCGGGCGGTTCTCGAGCCGGGCCTCCAGCTCGAGCCAGTCGAATCCGAGCGAGTACACCATCGCGTTGCCCAGGAAGGTCGCCGAGCGGACCACCCCGTCGAGCCTCGCCACATCGTCGGGAGCGGCGTCGCGCTGCTCGACCCGCACCCGCTCCGGCCGGAGCGAGACGTCCACCACGGTGCCGGCAGCACGGTCGGCGGTGGGAGCGGGGATCGACGCGCCGTTGGCGAGGGTGACGGTCGAGGCCGCGGCGACGGTCCCGGGGAGGAAGTTCGATCGACCGATGAAGTCGGCCACGAACCGGCTGACGGGTTGTTCGTAGATCTCCTCGGGGCGACCGACCTGCAGCAGCTTCGCGTCGCCCATCACGCCGATCCGATCGGCCATGGAGAGGGCCTCTTCCTGATCGTGGGTCACGAACACGAACGTGATGCCCACCTCTCGCTGGAGCGCCTTCAGCTCGTTCTGCATGCCCTGACGGAGCTTCAGGTCGAGCGCGGCGAGCGGTTCGTCGAGGAGGAGCACCTTCGGCCGATTGACCAATGCCCTTGCGAGTGCGACCCGCTGCTGCTGACCGCCCGAGAGCTGGGTCGGCTTGCGTCGCTCCATCCCGCCGAGTTGAACGAGCTCGATCGCTTCCGCCACGCGACGACCGACCTCACCTTTGGCGACCTTCTGCATCTTCAGACCGAAGGCGACGTTGTCCTCGATCGAGAGATGGGGAAAGAGCGCGTAGTTCTGGAAGACGGTGTTGACCGGGCGCTTGTTCGGCGGGAGCGGACCGACCTCTTCGCCGTGGATCGTCAGCGACCCCGCCGACGGGAGATCGAGGCCGGCGATCATGCGGAGTGTCGTGGTCTTCCCGCAACCGGACGGACCCAGCAGGGCGAAGAACTCGCCGTCTGCGATCGACAGGTCGACGTCGTCGACGGCCACCACGTCGCCGAAGCGTTTGGTGACACCCTTGAGTTCGACCGCACTGGCCATGGTGACCGATCCCTCGTCTTCTCGGAGTGGCGGGCAGCGTAGTGGACCGGTCGCCGCCTGACCGCCCGCACTCACCTGCCGGTCGAGCACCGGGACGCGGGCCTACGCTGGGCACGAATGACCCGATCCGCGAACGACCACACGCCGCCGCTCTCCGACGGTGCGCTGGCGCTGCTCCCACCCCCCGGAAGCGCGCCCCGATGTGCGTCCCATGCACGAGCGATCGAGGTCGACCCCGTCGGCACCGCGCTCGCCGTCGAGCTGGCGATCACCGTCGAACTCCCGTTGCCGTGGCCGAAGCCGGTGTTCGCCCATCCAGATCTCGACGGCCTCCGGCCGACCATGTCGCTCGGGAACGATCGGGCACGGATCCTCGCGAGCGTGCCCACCACGGGAGACGCTCGTGCGATCCGGGTCTGGCGTCGCACCGCCGACCACACGGTCGCCGTCACGGTCGATCGGGGCGACCGGACACCCGCCGAGGCGATCGAGGTGCTCGCAGCGCACGGGATCGAGACCTTCGCCCGCGCCTTCGGCGCCGACGTCGCCGGGGCGACTCCGGCCATCCTCATCTGCACGCAGGGCAGCCACGACGTCTGCTGTGGATCCGAAGGGGGTCGCCTGGCCGATGCCGCGCTGCGCCACTGGCCCGACGGGGCGGTGCATCGGGTGTCGCACACCGGGGGCCACAAGTTCGCGCCCACCGCGCTGACCGTGCCGGACGGCCGTATGTGGGCCTTCCTCCGCGAGGACGACCTCGCAGGACTGGCCTCGGGCGACGCCGACGTCGGCGAGCTCGCGCCGCGCTGCCGGGGTTGGTGGGGCGCCGACACGGGTGCGGCACAAGCCGCCGAGCGGGCCGTGTGGGCCGAGACCGGCCGACACGAACCGGGGCGCCGTGTCGAAGCCGTCCACGGAGCCCCCGGGGAGCACCGGGTGGTGGATCCGTCTGGTTCGGCGTGGGTCGTCACCGTCGCACCCGGACGAGAGATCCCGACCATCGCCTGCCGGGCCGACGGGGGGCTCCCGGCCAAACCCGGTCGGGAGTGGCTCGTCACCGGACTCCGACGGCAGGGCTGAGCAGCGTGCGTACCCTCCCGACCGCCGTGATCCTCACGTTGGCACTGGTCGGCTCCGCGTGCTCGTCGCTGTCCGGGCAGGAACCCGGCATCGCCGCGCCGGTCCCCACCCTCGACACGATCGGGCCGGCCACCACCGAGCCGCCGACCACGCAGAACGAACCGACGACGCCGACCGAGGCCGCCACGACGTCGGAGACGACCGAGCCCGCGCCGATCCTGGACTCCGCCTCGTTGACCGGCGAACTCACCGTCGAGATCCTCGAAACGGTCGATCACGACACCGACGCGTTCACCCAGGGCCTCGAGTTGCTGCCGGACGGCCGCCTCGTCGAGAGCACGGGACTGCGCGGTGCATCGGATCGGCGGATCGTCGACCCGGCGACCGGCGCGGTGCTCGCGACCGCACCGGTCGACCCGAGCTGGTTCGCCGAAGGCATCACACTGGCCGACGATCGCCTCGTCCAACTGACCTGGACCTCGGGCATCGCCGTCGCGTCCGATCCCGACACGCTCGAGCAGATCGAACAGTTCCGCTACGACGGCGAGGGTTGGGGGTTGTGCTGGATGGACGATCGCTTCGTGATGTCCGATGGCAGCAGCACCCTCACGTTCCGCGATCGGGACTTCGAGATCATCGACACCGTGGACGTCACCATCAACGGTCAGCCGCTCGACCGGATCAACGAGCTCGAGTGCGTCGGCGATCGGGTGTGGGCGAATGTCTGGCAGGCCCAGGTGATCGTCGGAATCGACCCGTCGACGGGCGAGGTCGTCGCACGGCTCGATGCCAGCCCACTCCAGCCCGATGGCCTGTCCGATGCGGACGACGTCCTCAACGGCATCGCCCACGACGAACGCGACGACACCTACTGGCTCACCGGAAAACGGTGGCCCGTCATGCATCGTGTGCGCATCGTCCCGAATCCAGGGGCCGCGGGCCAGTAGTCTGCGGCCGATGTCGACCCGCGACCGCCCTCGATCGGGATCCGCCGGCCTCCGCCGAGCCGGGTTCGTGTTGTTCCTCGGCATCGCTGCCACCGGCTGCTCGACGATCGACAGCGTGCAGCCCCGTGCGGAGGTCCGGGGCGAGACGACCGTGCGACCGGCGGCGACCACCACGACCGGGCCGACGGCGTCGCTCGGCGTGCCCCAGTCGACGGTGGCGGTCGAACGTGTGGAGCCCGACGTCTGGGCGTCGCTCGCCGGGCCCCACACCGTCGAGGTCGTCGAGACACGGCCTCATGATGCGACCGCCTTCACCCAGGGCCTGCTGCGGCTCCCGGACGGCACCCTCGTCGAGTCCACCGGCCTCGTCGGAGAGTCCCGCAGGCAGCGGCTCGCCCAGGACGGCTCGATCGAAGCGATCCGTTCGCTCGACACCGACGTGTTCGGATCGGCGCTCGCGTTGAACGCCGGGGTGCTGCACCAGTTCTCCCTCGAGGGCGGCGACGTCGTGATCGCCGACCCGACGACACTCGACGAGATCGACCGGCGTCCGTTCGCCGATCCGGTCTGGGGAGCGTGCGGCTCCGGCGATCAGGTGATCACCTCCAATGGCTCGTCGGCACTCACCGTCCGCGACGCCGGACTGGACCCGGTCGCCACCGTCAACGTCACCCTCGACGGTGAACCGGTCAGTCAACTCAACGAGCTCGCCTGTCGCGAGGGGTTGGCGTTCGCCAACATCTGGCTGCAGTCGGGGATCGTCGTGGTCGACCTCGCGACCGGCAACGTGGTCGCCACGATCGACGCCTCGAGCCTGGCGCCCGGCAACCCGCTCGGAGCCGACGACGTCCTCAACGGCATCGCCATCGACCCCGACACCGACACCCTGTGGCTCACCGGCAAACGTTGGGACACCCTGTTCCGCGTGCGCCTCGTGCCGACGGGTTGATCCGAGCTACGACAGGAGTCGACGGCTCGGCGAGGCGGGCGATACCGTTTCGGCTCGTTCCTCGGGCCCCGACAGGAGTGCAGGATGCCGAAGAAGATTCTCGATCTCGACACACCGTTCCGGAAGAACGAGCGCGTCGTCACGACCCGGGATCTGGTCGGTGCCCCGGAAGGAACCTTCGGCAAGGTCAAGCTGAGCAACGGCCTGCACACCACCAACAACTGGCCCCGCTACTGGGTCCGGTTCGAGAACGGTGAGTTCATGGGCCAGGTCAGCCACACCGATCTCGTGCGGCCTCACCTGCGCGAGGTGTGGGTCGAGCGGGAGGCCGAGCGGGCCGCCGCCGCCGAAGCGGCCGCGAATGCCTCGGCCGCGGCCGCCGACACCGCTGCCGCGGCACCCGCCGGCGACGCCGGTGGCAACGAGCTGGCAGCACTCATCCCGCCACTGCTGCTCGAGCGCTCGCGCGCCGCTCGCAAGCGTCTGCTCGGCTACTGAGCGTCCGGCCCGACCGGGTCGGAGGCAGCACGGGGAGCGAGCACCGCCGGCAGGTGCTCCAGCAACCGCGCCAGCATGACCGGACCAGCCGGGCGCAGCAGATGGTCGGCCCCCGGCAGGAGCACGAGTTCACCGGTCCCGGCGATCATCCGAACCATCTCGGATGCCATCGGCGGAAGGATCACGTCGGCGTCGCCATGGAACATGAGCAGGTCACGATCGCCGATCAGGTCGGCGCGTTCACAGCCCGCCGACTGCGTCGCGAAGGTCACGACGGCCGGCACGACCTCCGCTGCGAGATGTGCGGCGGCCTGCACCGCGACCGCCCCGCCGAACGAGTGGCCGAGGGCGGCGAAGCGCCGGCCACCGTGCCGTCCGGCGAGCTCCATGGTGGCCAACATGTCGTGCACGCAGGCGTCGAGGTCGTTCGGCCGCCGATAGGACATCCGGAGCAGCCCGCGACCCTCGGCGGCGAGTGCGACGCCGAGCCGGTGGTAGAGCCCGTCGTGTGGGCCGAGCAAGCCGCCTGCGGCACCGCCGACGGCCACGACGACCTCCTCAGCATCGGCGGCACCGTGCCAGAGGATGGAGAGCAGACCACCCATGGTGAACAGCTCGAGGTGATCCAGGTCCTCACCGACCGGAACCGTCTGCATCCCGATGACTCCGAGACGATCGAGCGGTGTGGCCTCCTCGTCGGGCGCCCCACCTCGATCATCACTCACGACGGGCCCGGGTGATCGAGGATCTCGCGGAGGACAGAACCATCGGACAGCGGGTTGATGATGCAGAACCGCAACACCGAACGACCGTCGAACTTCGTCGGAACGACGAGACCGAGCCCGGCCTCGAGGAGGCTGTCACTCCATCGCTGGTGCTCGTCGGCGCTCCACCCGGGCCGTTCGAACAGCACGATCGACAGCTTCGGCCCCCAGAGCAGTTCCCACGCGGGATGGTCCTCGATCAGCTCGGCCGCCGTGCGTGCGTGCTCGACACCGGCACGCACGGACTCGCGGTAGGTGTCGGTCCCGTGGGTGGCGAGTGAGAACCAGAGGGGAAGCCCCCGAGCTCGCCTCGACAGATGATGGGCGTAGTCGCTCGGGTTCCAGTCACCGGATTCGTTGAGCACGTCCAGATAGCCGGCGTTCTGTGTGTGCGCCGCTCGAGCAACGGTCGGGTCGGCGTAGACGAGCGCGCAGGAGTCGAACGGGCCGAACAACCACTTGTGTGGATCCACGATGAACGAATCGGCGAGCTCGATCCCGGCGAAGTCGGCAGCCAGCTCCGGCAGACAGAGCGCAGCGCCGCCGTACGCCCCGTCGACGTGGAACCACCAGTCCCGCTCGCGGGTCAGGTGCCCGAGTCCGTCGAGCTCGTCGATCACCCCGAGGTTGGTGGTGCCCGACGTCGCGACCACCGCACAGATCCGCTCGACGACATCGACGGGCAGATCCGCCACGGTCGCTTCGACCGCGGCGGCGGTCAATCGACGATCCGCATCCACGGGCACCGGCACCACCTCGGCGTCCATGATCCGCGCCGCCGACGCCACCGAGGAGTGCGCCTCGGCCGAGGCCAGGAACACCGCCCGTCCGTGATCGCCGTGATCCCGTCGATGACGGAACCGGGCGGCGGCCAGCGCCGACAGGTTCCCCGCCGTTCCACCGGAGACGAACACCCCGCCTGCGTCGGCTCCGAACCCCGCGAGGTCGGCGATCCAGCGGAGGGTCTCGTTCTCCAGGTGGATCGCACCGGCGCCCTCGAGCCACGAGCCGCCGTAGACCGAGCTCGCACCGACGACGAGGTCGAACAGCACCGAGGCCATCGACGGCGCCCCCGGCACGAAGCTGAGGTAGCCGGGGTGGTCGACCGAGATACAGGCGCGGCTGAAGCGTTCGTCGAACTCCTCGAGCGCGGTCTGGCCACCGATGCCCTCGGCGGTGATGGTCACCGGAGCCGTGGCGAGCCGCGGGATCTCCATCGGTCCGTCGAGCGGAGGCCGCATCCGGATGCGGTCGAGGGCGTACTCGACGACGTGGCTGGCCAGCGCCTCGATGTCAGCGTCGAAGACGTGCATGACGCGAGTGTGTCACCAGTGAGGTGTGCTGGTGGGGAGCCGAGTCGAGGCGGCTCAGACCGAGGCGAGTTGCTCGTCGCTCGCAGCCGCTTCGCGGCGGGTGCGCAGTCGATCGGCGACCCGCTTCACCTTCCCGATGTAGGTGATGAGTCGATCGCGGGCCTGCTCGGCCTCGGCATCGAGGCCCTCGACGTGTTCGAGGTCCCAGTGGCGGAGCACGATCGGCTCGAGGATCTGCTCGTAGTGATTGATCGTGTCGTAGATGCCGGCGTTGGCGATGGCCTTCGCGTGTTGGTTGAAGTCGGGGATGCCGGTGCCGGGCATCGCGAAGCCGGTCACCTGGCGCTCCATGGCCTTCACGACCTGAGACGGATCCATGGCCAGCGCCGCGGTCGCCGCGTCGCGGTAGAACAGGAAGTGGTGATTCTCGTCCTGAGCGACCCGACGCATGATGTCGTAGCCGACCCGATCCTCGATGCGCGCCCCGGTGTTGCGATGGGAGATCCGGGTCGCGAGTTCCTGCAGCGTCACGTAGACGAACCCGTCGCAGGCGGTCGGCGGCTCGGGCACCTCGCCACCGCTCATCTGCGCCATGCGGCCCCGCTCGAGGGCCACCGGGTCGATGGCCCGGGTGATCGTGAGGTAGTCGCGGATGACCGTGGCGTGCCGGCCCTCCTCGGCCGTCCAGCGACGCACCCACTCGCCCCAGGCGCCGTCGGCGCCGAACATGCGCTCGATGTCGCGGAAGTAGTAGGGCAGGTTGTCCTCGGTCAGCAGGTTGACGAACAGGGCGCTGCGGACCTCGGGAGAGACGTCGGACTCCTCGGGAGACCATTCGTAGTCGGGCTCGAAGTCCCGGCCACGGCTCCACGGCACGAGCGTGTGCGGATGCCATTCCTTGGTGGTGGCCAGGTGTTTTTCGAGCAGCTCTTCAGCGACGTGTTCGAGCTGGGCGAGGAAGGCAACATCTGCGTCGATCACCATGCGCGCCAGCCTACCGACCGGTCGGTAGGCACTTCGACCGCCGACCGGAAAAGGCTTCGTTCCAGGGAAAACACATGCATGTGACACCCATGAAAGCCGTTGCGTCGGCCACGGTGCCGCTCGGCGAGAACTGGATCACCGAGCTCAAGTGGGACGGCGGACGGATCCAGGTCGACGTCGGCTCCGACCGCACCGAGCTCCGCAGCGGACGGGGCACGTCGTGGACGACCATGTTCCCCGAACTCGCCGGCGTCGCACGGCATTGCGCCATCCCCGTGGTCCTCGATGCCGAGGTCGTCGTGTTCGAACAGGGCCGCCCGTCGTTCGCCCGGCTCCAGCATCGCTTCGGCGTGGCGTCACCCCCGGCCTCCCTCGTCGAGGCACATCCCACCCATCTGGTCGTGTTCGACCTCCTGGCCGCCGATGGCCGCCCGACCCTGGAACTCGGCTACCGCCAACGCCGTCAGCTCCTCGATCAGATCGTGTCGGCCGGCCCGGAGATCTCCGTTCCACCGCATCTGGAGGGTGACGGTCGCCCGTGGTTGGACCTCGCGCGCCAGCGCGGCCTCGAGGGCATCGTCGTCAAGCGGGCCGACAGCCGGTATCACCCCGGTCGCCGCTCCCCCGACTGGGTGAAGGTGAAGGTCATGCACCGGCAGGACTTCGTCGTCCTGGGATGGATCGAGGGGCGCAACTCCCTTGCCGGACAGGTCGGTTCGGTCGTCGTCGGCGTGCGTGACGCCGACCGCTGGCATGTCGCCGGATCGGTCGGGTCCGGATTGACCGAGTCGATGCGGGTGGCCCTGGCCGATCGACTCCGCCCGTCGGCGACCGTCTGGGATGCCGACGCCGGACCGTTCGACCGAGCCGTCCACTGGGTCGAACCGGAGCTGGTCGTCGAGGTCCGATTCGCCGAGTGGTCGCCGCAGGCGAACCTCCGGCACCCGGTGCTGCTCGGGGTGGGGTTGGAGCGGGACCCGTTCGACGTCGTGCGGGAGCCGATCTCGGACTGACGGCGGGGCGCCAACATCGCCGACCGGCGTGCGATGATCGGAGGTGATGAATCCGGCCACCGCCTCGACCGTCTCGGTCACGTTCCCCGCAGGTGCGCAGTTCACGCGTGTCGGCCGGGTCACGATCGGCGGCCTCGCACTCCGGGCCGGCGTCGGCGTCGCCGAGACGGAGCGCCTGCGCGACGCCGTGGACATCGGCGCCGCCGCGCTCGGGCCGAGCGGCCGGATCCGCATGGTCGTCGGGTGGGACACCCGCGTACTCCACGTGTCGCTCGAGAACGGCGAGGCGGAGATCGACGACCCCGGCCAGGTCGGCAGGGCACTGTCGGGGCTCGTCGACGACGTCGAGGTCGGTTCCACGACGGTGCGATTCGACGTCAGCTGACGGAGCCGCCGTCGGGTCGTAGATGATCGCGGTGTTCCTCGACGATGGCCCCGGCCCCGTACGCCACCGCCTGGGCCTCGCCGAGCACCACGAACTCCGATGAGGAGTGCACGAGTTCCCGACCGTCGCCGTCGATCACCGTCGCATGGGTGGCGAGACGGCCGGCATCGCCGTCGACGGGTCCGTCCAAGCGTGCGACCACCCGGTGCTCGGCATCCACGAAGACGGGCCGGTCGAACGTCGCCCGCGTCGTGTGCGTGACAGCCCAGACACCACCGAGCGCGATGACCGCCCAGGCCTGCGCTTCGTCGAGGATCGCGAGACTCACGCCGCCGTGCACCAGCGAGGGTGCCCCCGAGTGCTCGGCACCGAGCCGGAACGTGGCCTCGACCGTCCCCCGGTCGTCATCGGCGAAGAACGCCAGGGCCAGACCCGCGCTGTTCGTCGACTCACAGACGAAACACGACGTCTCCAGACCCCACATCTCGTTGGTCAGCCGACGACGGGTCACCGACCGCTGCTCCCGAACCCGTCGGCACCTCGATCGTCGATCGCCGACGGGAGTTCGTCGACCACGACGAGATCGAGTGCGGGAACGGGCAGCACGAGGAGTTGGGCGATGCGATCGCCGCGGTCGATCTCGACGGGATGGTCGCCGGTGTTGAGCAACACGACCATGAGCTCCCCGCGATAGCCGCTGTCGATGAGGCCGGGCCCGTTCACGACGGTCACGCCGTGTTTCGCGGCCAGACCGCTGCGTGGCACGACGAGCGCCGCATACCCCTCGGGGAGTGCGATGGCGAAGCCGGTCGGCACCACCGCCCGCTCGCCCGGCGCGAGCGTCACCGCGTGCCGAGCGGGGAGGTCGGCGGCGGCGTCACCGGCTCGCTGACGACGGGGAGGGTCGAGGTCGGGGTCGAGGGCCACCATCGGCACGTTCACCATGAGCTGCATCGTAGGGACGCACCGTGCGGTGCCGAGCGGATCATGGTGGTGGGACCATCCCCGCCCTATCGTCACAGCCGTGCTCGCCTGGATGGATCTGGAGATGACCGGACTCGACCCCGCGCGGCACGTGATCGTCGAGATCGCCACCCTCCTCACCGATGACGACCTGAACATCATCGCGGAGGGCCCCGAACTCGTGATCACCGCGACCGAGGACGAACTCTCCCGGATGGACCGGGTCGTGGTCGACATGCACACGACCTCCGGGCTGCTGGACCGCATCCGGACGAGCGAGGTCACTCTGGCCGAGGCGACCGAGCAGACGCTGCGTTTCCTCAAGGAACACATCGGGACCGAGCGGACCGTGCCGCTGTGCGGCAACTCGATCGGCATGGATCGTCGATTCCTCGCCGTGCACATGCCCGAGGTCGAGGACTTCCTGCACTACCGGTCCATCGACGTGTCGACGCTCAAGGAACTCGCCCGGCGTTGGAACCCCGGGGCGATGCGAGCAGCGCCCCGCAAGGGGGCCGCCCACCGCGCACTCGACGACATCCGGGAATCCCTCGCCGAACTGGTGCACTACCGGGAGACGTTCGTGGTGAACGCCCCGCCCGTGCCGGCGACGGACGACGGCACTACGGAGTCGGCGACCCCGGCGTGATCCGGGCCGCGGCGACCACGTCGCCGCCGACCAACCACCACAGATCGACCTGGGTCGGCGTCTCGGCGACGGCGATCTCCAGGTCGGCCCCGGCCGGCACACCCGCGGCGTAGTCCACCACGACGCGGAGTGGACCGTCCGCCCAGCCGTCGGGAAGGAACTCTTCGACGACCGCGAGGTAGTTCGTGTTGTTGACGTGCCCGAGCGTGTCGAGATCCGCTCGCCGAACCGGCCACGGGAGATGTCGGGCGGTGGCATCGACCTCGTTCGGCAACACCCGCCGTGCCGCGACGGTCCGCTCCCCCGCCGACGGGCCGTAGTGCTCGAGGAACGTCTCGGAGAGCCCCTTCGGCCGACCGGACATCGGATCGAGATGAATCCACAACGTCGACACCTCGAGGTGCGCTGAGGGCCGGACCGCACCCTCGGCCGGCATGTCCCGACTCCGGGCCGCATCGGGCACACCCAGCAGTCGGAGACGTCGCTCGGCCCAGCGACGGCCGAGTCCACCCGCCCAGGTCGTCACCGAGAGCACCTCGTCCCAGTGCCCGGGGCGACGCACGTCGATGACGGTTCGACGCACCACCCAGGCCATCGCGTCGGGCAGATCCACGTCGCGGGTGTCGTCGTTCGACGTGTCCTGGCAGTAGCGAGCCACGGCGTCCAGCCGGAGTCGACCGTCGGCGGTCACATCGCCGAGGCGGACACGACGCTCGACGGTGAACGTCCGACCGACCTCCGGAAAGGGCACGAGCGGGTCCGTGAGCGGGGCTTCGACCGCTGATCGCTGCTCCGACATGGGCCGCAAACTAACGGCTCCATGTTGCGGTTCGAATAATTCGATTGACGCTTCCGGACGACCCGTGCTTCCCTGACGGCAGCGCCCGGTCCCGGGTGCGTGACCCTGAACGACTCGAGGCACCGATGCTGAGCACGCTGACCAACACCACCGCCCCCGTGGCACCGGTGTCGTCGCGTCTCGTCGACGGTGCCCGCCCGTGCTCCGGCAACGCCATTCGTGCGTACGCCGCGATCGCCGTGAACAAGGCGAAGAACGAGCACGGCACGCAGGGGATGTGGCACCTGACCACCACCGAGTACTTCGGTACCGCATCCCACTCCCAGCTGGAGGTCGCGACCTGAGAACACCACTCAGAATCGCAACTCGACGCCGCTGGGAGCCCTGCTCCCAGCGGCTTTCTTGCTTTTCGGCCCCGGTTTCGGCGCCGCTGCAGGCACACGAGTCGCCGTTCTCCACCACGCAACCGACCCCCGTCCCCTCCCGCACCCTTCTCGACCGGAGCTCACCATGAACACCACCCTCCTGACCGCCCACCCCCCGAGTCCCCGCACCGCCGAGCCCAGTGCGCTCAGCCTCCTGCTCGTCGACAACGTCGACCGGCAGCGAACCGAGCAGCCCTGGCGCGTCGAGGCGGCCTGTGCCTTCGAGCCGAACGCCGGAGACCTCTTCTTCTCCGACGAGCTCACCGACATCGCTGCAGCCAAGCGGATCTGCGCCCAGTGCCCGGTGATCGCACCGTGCCTGGAGGCGGCGCTGACCAACGCCGAGCCCTGCGGGGTCTGGGGTGGTCAGCTGTTCGCCAACGGCAAGATCCAGATGGTCAAGCGGCGTCGGGGCCGGCCGCCGAAGGTGCCGCGGCCCGAAGACCAGCTCCCGGATGTCCCCATCCCGGAGCACCTCCAGCGCCTGATCGCCTGAGTGGGCCGCCGCCCGCACGGCGGCCAGCGATGCCCCGGGCAACGGCCGGGGTGGTGGCACCCTCGGGTGTCACCACCCCACATGCGAGCCCGGGTCGTCCCACTCGATCACGCCGATCCCACGCCGGGGTCTCGACGGTTCCGCCCCGTCGAGGCTCCGGCGTCCGGCGTTCTCGGCGCCCGGATCGATCCGGCGCGGCGCCGTTCGACCGACGACTGTTTCGCTCCTGTTTCGCCCCCGATCGGAATGGTCACCGCGTCGACCTGGTTTCCTGGTCGAACGGAGAACCCATGACCAGCGACCTCTCACCCCCATCGACCGGCGTCGACCCCGCCGTATCGGCCGACACCGACCAGCGCCCGACCGGCGCACCGGGTTGGCTCCCGATCGTCGTGCTGGTCATCGTCGCGATCGGCGCGGTCGCCTGGTTCGCCTCCCGATCCGGCGAGACCGCGGCGGGCGACGACCTGCTCGCCGCCGAGATCGCCGGGATCGAGTTCCCACTCGCCGACGGATCGACGGTCTCGTTGGCGGACTACCAGGGTCAGCCGACCGTCGTGAACTTCTTCGCCGCCTGGTGCCCCCCTTGCCGGGCGGAGATGCCGGACTTCGAGACCGTGCACCAGGCCACGAAGAACGACATCGCCTTCATCGGGATCAGCCACGACCTCAACGACCGCGACTGGCTCGACCTGGTGGACGAAACCGGCGTCACGTTCGACACCGGCTTCCAGCCGGAGCAGGAGCTCTTCATCGCCATCGACGGGATCGGCATGCCGACCACGATGTTCCTGGATGCCGATGGCAAGATCGTCCACACCCACGCCGGTGTGGTGAACACCGAGATCCTCACCGATCTCATCGACACCCACCTCCGCCCGTAGGACGCACACCATGGAATTCTTCGACGCACGCGGCTTCGCCCTCGGCATGGTCGCCCTGATCAACCCCTGCGGCTTCGCCCTGCTCCCGGCCTACCTGGGCTTCTTCCTCGGCCTCGACGACCCCGAGACGGTCGGGCGGGAGAGTCGCCTCGTGGCCCTCAATCGGGCGCAGATCGTCGGCCTGTCCATGAGTGCCGGCTTCCTGTTGGTCTTCGGCCTGCTGGGCATCGTGTTCGCGGGCGCCTTCACGACGATCGCCCCCGTGTTGCCGTGGGTCACCTTCATCATCGGCATCGGCCTGCTCCAGCTCGGCATCGCCATGCTGTTCGGGTTCCAGCCGTTGCTCGCACTGCCGAAGTTGCAGAAGGGCGGGCAGACCCGCTCGTTCATGTCGATGTTCCTCTTCGGCGTGAGTTACGCCTTGGCGTCGCTCACCTGCACGATCGGACTCTTCCTGTCCGTGGTCGGCACGTCCTCGTCGGGCACCAGCTTCGGCGAGCGATTCAGCGGCTTCCTCTGGTACGGCATCGGCATGGGTCTGCTCGCCACCGTGCTGACCCTCGCCGTGGCACTCGGCAAGCGCTCGATCGTCGGCCGCTTCCGCCAGCTCCTCCCTCGGATCAACCAGGTCTCGGCCATCGTGTTGGTCGTGGTCGGCACCTACGTCGTGATCTACGGCGTGTTCTCGATCTACGCCTTCATCTCCCCCACCGACATCCCCGGCTGGGTCAAGTCGACCGTCGACACCGCCGAGGGCTGGCAGGCCTCCATGTCGGAGTGGGTCAACGGCCAGGCCACGTGGTTCGGCTGGGTGTTCGGCGCCGTGAACCTGGTGATCGCCGCCGCCGGCTTCGCCGCCAAGCGGGCCGCCGGAGCTCGTGCGGGCTCGGCCGCAGCGGCCTGACCGGACGTCGTCCTCTCGTCGCCCGTCCGCCCGGCTCGGGGCTCGGCCGCCGACCCTGCAACACTTCCCCCGTGCAAGCCGTCGACTCCACGCCCACGACGTTCGCGGAACTCCTCGCGATCGACGGGGTCGTTGAGGTCTCCGAGCTCCGATCACGCTTCGGGTTCTGCGCATTCCACGGCGGCAACCTCGAGCGCCTGACCGACCAGATCGCCTCGGAGGCCGCGGCCCGCTCCGGTTCGAGCTTCTACGGCGTCCTCCAACCCACCGGCCTGCGTACCCACATCCCCTCGGCCAAGGTCTCCCCGGCGGAGTCACCGGCGTTCGCCGCCTTCCTCGACCACTGTGACGTCGTCGCCGCGATCCACGGCTTCGGACGGCGGGGCTGGTGGACCTCGGTGCTGGTCGGCGGACGCAACCGCCATCTGGCCGCACACGTCTCGGAGCATCTCCGGATGCACCTCCCGGCGTTCAAGATCCTGGACGACATCGAGGCGATCCCGAAGAACCTGCGAGGCCAGCATCCGGACAACCCGGCGAATCTGCCACGCCACGGTGGTGTCCAGATCGAGCTGCCGCCACGACTTCGGGGCCTCACGCCGATGGCGATGCACTGGCCCTCGGCCACGAGCCGCTTCCCCCTCGTCGACGACCTGATCGCCGGCCTCGCCGCCGCGGCGACGAGTTGGCCGCTGGAGCCCCGAGACTGATCGGGTGATCGACCGACTGCTCGAGCGTTTCCCGGTGGTCGCCCGTGTGGAGGGCGTCAGCTACCTCGTCCTGGTCGCCGCGACCCTGCTCCACCGCCTCGGCTCGGTCGACCTCGTCGCGCTGCCCGGGTTCGTGCACGGGGTCGCGTTCCTCGCGTTCGCCGGTCTGGTCGTCGCCCTCCACCAGCGGCATCGATGGGGTGTGGTCTTGACGGTGCAGCTGCTGGCCGCGAGCTTCGTGCCGTTCGGGGCCTTCTGGGCCGACCGCCGTGTGGCATCGGAGTTGGCCGGCGCATCGCCCGTCTCAGGGTGATCGACGCTCCCGCCGCCAGCCGTCGTCGCCGGAGCGCGCATATCGCACACGGTCATGCAGCCGGTTCAGTCGGCCCTGCCAGAACTCGACCGTGTCGGGCACGACCAACCAGCCACCCCAGTGTGGTGGGCGCGGCACGGGGCGGTCGGCGAACCGCTCGGTGACCGCCGAGAGCCGCTCGTCGAGCTCCGCTCGGTCGGTGAGCGTCGACGACTGGGCGGAGGCCCACCCGCCCAGCTGCGATCCCCGGGTCCGCACCGACCAGTAGGCGTCGGAGACCTCGTCGTCCACCCGGATCGCCCGGCCACCGACGTTGACCTGGCGGTGGAGACCGAGCCAGGCGAACGTGAGGGCGACGAGGCCGTTGCCGTCGAGATCCGCCGACTTGTCCGACTCGTAGTTGGTGTAGAAGACGAACCCCTCGGCGGGGCGCCCCTTGAGCAGCACATGACGGGACGAGGGCCGTCCGGCGGCATCGACCGTCGAGACGACCATGGCATTGGGTTCGATGAGGTCGGCGGCGACGGCGTCATCCATCCAGCGATCGAACTGCACCAACGGGTCGTCGTGGGCGTCTGCGACATCGATGCCGGTCGTCTCGTACTCGAGACGCATTCGTGCGAGATCCATGACGTCAGTCAAGCCGAGCGAGCCGATGCCCGTCGCCTCGGGCCCGCTCGCTACCGTGCTCGGTGTGGAGGCGATCACCATCCGGGGGCTCTCGGTCGAGCGGGCGGGACGCACGGTGCTCCACGACATCGACCTGGTCGTGCCGACCGGCCGCATCGTGGCCCTCGTCGGTCCCAACGGTGCGGGCAAGACCACACTCGTCGAGACCATCACCGGCGCCCACGAACCAGCCGCCGGATCGGTCACGGTGCTCGGTCAGAGTCCCTGGACCAACCGGTCGGCGTTGGCGGAACGGTGGTCGTACATGCCCCAGACCGGCGGCCTGCCGATGGGTCTCACCGTCGACGAGGCGGTGGCCCTCTTCGCCGATCTCAACGGTCACGGAGTCGATGCGGCGAGCCTGGTCGACCAGGTGGGTCTGGCCGCCGACCGGCGCCGTCGATGGCGGCGACTGAGCGGCGGTCAACAACAACGACTCAGCCTCGCGATCGCCCTGACCGGAGGTCCGGACCTGCTGCTGCTCGACGAGCCCACCGCCGCACTGGATGGCCAGGGGTCGAGGCAGGTCCTCGAGCTCATCGCCGAACGCCGACGAGCGGGCAGCGCCATCGTGCTGACGAGTCATCGGGCCGACGAGATCGAACAGCTCGCGGACACCGTCGTGCTGCTCGGTGCTGGCGTCGTACGGGCGACGGGCACCGTCGAGGAGCTCACGACGATCGATGCGATCGTGGTGGGCTTGGCCGAGCCCATCGACCCGTCGCCGGTCGCCGTCGCACTCGGGCGAGAGGTCCGGGCGGTCGACGGGGGCCTCGAGGTGCCCGGGCTCACGGACCAGGGTGCCGTCCCGGCCGTCACGGCAGCGGTCCTGGACGCCGGGGGCAACATCAACGGGATACGCGTGGGGCGCCGGCCACTCGCCGACGTGTTGGCGGAACTCACATGACCCGGTTGCTCACACTGGCGAAAGCCGACATTCGACTGTCGCTGCGCGACGCCGAGCAGCTCCTCCTGGCGTTCATCCTGCCAGTCCTGTTCCTCGTGTTGTTCTCGGCCGTCGACCTCCTGCCGACCGGCAGCGGCGAGCCGGTCGACTTCCTCACGCCGGGCATTCTGGCGCTCGCGTTGATCTCGACGGCGTTCGTCCGGCTCGCCATCTCGGTCGGCTTCGACCGTTCGTTCGGTGCCATCGGCCGATTCGCGTCCACGCCGCTGCGACCCATCGAGTTCGTCGGGGCCAAGCTGGTCACGACCGTCGCGATCTTCGTGGTGCAGGTGGTCGTCGTCGCAGCACTCGCCGTCGCGCTCGGCTGGAGTCCGGCACTGCATCCGGCCCTCGCACCGGGCCTCCTGCTCGGCGTGGTGGCCTTCACGGCACTGGCCTTTGCACTCGTCGGGTTCGTCGACGGCCTCGCCTCGCTTGCCGCGGCGAACACGATCTACGTCGTGTTGCTCCTACTGAGCGGGTTGGTCTTCGACCGGTCGGAATTGCCGGGGCTGCTCGAACGCCTGACGGCCTGGCTCCCGAGCACACAGCTCGTGGAGATCGTTCGAGCCGCCACCTCCGATGGCGCCGGCCCGGGCTGGGCGTGGGCGGGGCTGTGCGTCTGGACCATCGTGGGTGGTGCGGTCGGACTCCGGCGCTTTCACTGGCGCTGAGCGGCTCAGCCGCCCGCTTGGCTCCAGTCGACCTCGTCCGGCCGCAGCGGGCGCATCATGATGTCGAACGAGGTCCAGAGGGTCTTGGAGATCGGCATGAACCACGTCGTCATCGCCAGGGTGACACCCACGTTGACCGGCAACAGGATCCGGAGCTCGAACTCCGGTGCCGTCAGGATCATCGAGACGATCAGGACGATGAAGAGCACCACGAAGCTGACGATCGTGTTGATGCCGACCGCCCCGACGAAGTGGCCCTCGATCCGCTCGAAGCGGAGTCCACAGCGCGGGCAGAGCTCGACCGGGCGGCCCCACGACGCCCAGATCTCCCGCTCGCCACACGCAGGGCATCGCTTCCGCAGTCCCCGGCGGAGCAGCCTCGACCTCGACGGTGGGGTACCCACCCGGAGATCGTCCGGGACCGCACGGTCTGGTCGATCGGACACGCCGGACCCCTAGGTCTCGGCCGGCGGTGGGGAGGTCTCGAACTCCTGCAGCACGTCGTCGACGGTCAGGGTCTTGGTGCGCTCCGCGAAGCTGGCGGCACGCCGCGCCTTCGTCTCCGCCTCGGCCTCGGCGGCCCATCGGAACCAGATGACGCCGATGACGATCCACATGAAGAAGCCACCCACGAGCTTCATGATCGCCCCGGCGAGCTGCTGATCGGTCAGCACCGACAGGCCGAACGCCCGGAAGGCGATGTCGTAGGACGGATACACGACGTCCTCGGCGAACACGAGCCATCCACCGGGCACGGTCGGCACGATGGTCATGGCGAACAGGTAGATCATCCGACCGATGGCGGGAAGGCGCCACTCCTCGATCGGGCCGATCACCGGCATCCACATGCAGAGCCCGGCCACGAACACCAGCAGGTGGAGGAAGAAGTGGAGCGCCCCGTTGTCGACCGACAGCCGCACCAGGACCGACCAGTGGAGCAGGCTGGTGAGCCCGTTGAACACGATGAGTGCGGTGATGGGGTGGACGAGACGCTTGAGGATGGCCCAGGCCCGTGCGTTCGGCCCGACGACGAGCTCGATCAACCAGTGCGGGATCGCCTTGACGAACATCGCCGGGATGATCATCGAGAGCAGCAGATGCTGCGCCATGTGCACCGAGTACAGGTAGCGCTCGGCGATGTCGTGTACCGGCCAGTCCGAGGCGAACCACATCAGCACGACCGCGCCGACGTACCAGCGCTTCTGTGCGGTCGTGATCGGGCGGAAACCGGCCCGGACGGCCTTCGGTTCGATCACCCGGAGGGCGAACCAGCCGATGGCGCAGACACCCGCGATCAGGAGCCACACCTCAGCGTGCAGCGAGAACTCCCACGGTTCCGACAGGGCGAACATCGTCACCCCTCCAGGATGGTCGACGGATCAGAAAATGCTGAACTCGAAGGTCGCGAAGACGATGAAGTACACGATCACCGCGAGCAGGAGTGCCGACCCGAAGATCCACCAGAAGAACTTGCCGTTCAGGATCTTCGTGTCGAAGTAGAGATGCATGAAGGCGCCCGCCACCAAGATGAACTTGGCGATCATCATGACCATCATGGGCAGGACCAGCAGCGGTCCGCCGTCGTCGGTCAGCGGGATCTCGGCCCAGGCGACCTCGGCCGCCGTGATGATCGCCAGCGCGACGAACACGACCCAGTACTGACGCTCGGTGGGGTGATGATCCTCGACGTCGTGGTGATCGGCGGCAATGGTTTCTGCAGACATCGGGGACCTCAGACGACCAGGTAGACGATGGTGAAGATCAACACCCAGACGATGTCGACGAAGTGCCAGTAGAGACCGACGAGCTCGACGGTCTCATGGCGATCCTTGTTCAGCTTGCCCTGGAACGACAGGACGAGCAGCGAGGTCAGCATCAGGATGCCGCCCGTGACGTGCACGCCGTGGAAGCCGGTCAAGGTGAAGAACGCCGAACCGAACAGGTTCGTCGTGAACCCGAGGCCTTCCCGGTAGAAGACCGTGAACTCGTACACCTGGCCCGCCAGGAAGAGTGAGCCGAGCGCTGCGGTGGCACCGATCCAGATGCGGCTGTTCTTCACGTCGCCGTGATGGATGGCCTGATGGGCGAGCACCATCGTGAGCGACGACATCAGCAGGATGAACGACGACGCCGAGGTGAACGGGATGTCGAACAGCTCGGTTCCGGGCCCGGTCACGAGCGGGTTGCCCTCGGCTCGCTCCTGATTGAACCGGGCGACCGACAACAGGTAGGACGAGATGAGGGCACCGAAGAGCAGGACCTCGGAGCCGAGGAACAACCACATCGCCAACTTCATGTTGGAGATGCCGAGGCTGGTGTGGTGCCCCTCGTGATGCTCGTCGTGATGGGCGTCGACGTGTCCGTCGACGGCGGGGGTGGCGACATCAGCCATGAGCGACCTCGACCTCTCCGTGGTGGTGATCGTCCGCATCGAGATCGTCGGCGGGTTCCAGCGACCAGCCGTAGAGCGCCGTCATCATGATGAAGGCACCCGGGATGCAGAGGTAGAGCGAGAAGATCAGGCCGTAGCCGATGATCATGATGCCGATGGACAGCACCAGCGGCCAGTAGGACGGCGCCGGGAGGTGCACACCCTCACCGTTGCCGGGGTGGGCGAGTTCTTCGGCGGTGGCCACGCGGACCAACTTGCCGTTCTCGTCTTCGGCGTACTTCTTGTGCCAGAAGTCGTCCAGCTCGGTGATGACCGGGTCGACGTCGAAGTTGTGCTCCGGCGCAGGGGACTGGATCATCCACTCGATGCCTCGCGCGTCCCAGGGGTCCGGTCCGACATCGGGGCGCCCAGCACGCTTCCAGGCCCGGTAGGACACGAAGGCGTTCACGAGGATGAGCAGCGAACCGACACCGAGGATGAACGACCCGATGGTCGCGACCATGTTCCACAAGCCGAAGCCCTGGACCTCGGAGTAGGTCTGCATCCGGCGAGGCATGCCCTGGAGACCCAGGATGTGCATCGGACCGAAGGTCAGGTTGAACCCGGCGACCATCGTCCAGAAGTGGGCCTTGCCCCACTTCTCGGAGAGCTTGTAGCCGAACGCCTTCGGCCACCAGAAGTAGAAGCCGGCCATGAAGCCGAACAGGGCCCCTCCGAACAGCACGTAGTGGAAGTGGGCGACGATGAAGTAGGTGTCGGTCTGCTGGGTGTCGGAGGCGGCGACCGAGTGCATCACACCCGAGAGCCCACCGACGGTGAACTGCGTCACGAGGCCGATCGAGAACAGCATCGCGGTGTTGAGGAGCAACTTGCCGCCCCACATCGTGGCGAGCCAGTTGAGGATCTTCACACCGGTCGGCACGGCGATGAACATGGTGACGGCGGAGAACGCGGCGACCGAGAGCGGCCCGAGCCCCGACACGAACATGTGGTGGGCCCACACGCCCCATCCCATGAAACCGATGCCCACGCCCGAGGCGACCATGAAGGGGTAGCCGAAGATGGGCTTGCGGGAGAAGACCGGGATGGTCTCGGACACGATGCCGAATGCCGGCAGGATCATCAGGTACACCTCGGGGTGACCGAAGATCCAGAAGAGGTGCTGCCAGAGAAGCGGGTCGGCGCCCTGCTCGACGTTGAAGAAGTTGGCGTCGAAGCCACGGTCGAGCAGCAGCAGGACCTGGGCCACGGTGAGGACCGGGATGGCGAAGAGCAGGAGGAACTGGGTGACGAGGGTCATCCAGGTGAAGACCGGCATCTTCATCCAACTCATGCCCGGCGCGCGCATGTTGAGCACGGTGGTGATCAGGTTGACCGCACCCGTCATCGACCCGATACCGGCGATGAGCAGACCGATGTTCCAGAAGTCGATTCCGGTGGAGGGCGAGTAGGCGACACCGTTGTTCGGTGCGTAGTTGAACCAGCCGCCGTTGGCACCACCACCGATGAACCACGACGTGTTCAGGAGGATGCCGCCGGCGAGGAACACCCAGAAGCTGAACGCGTTGATCCGGGGGAAGGCGACGTCACGTGCGCCGATCTGCAATGGGAGCAGATAGTTGGCGAACGCCGCACCGAGCGGCATGACCGCCAGGAACACCATCACCGTGCCGTGCATCGTGAAGACGCGGTTGTAGGCATCACCCGAGAGCAGGGTCTGGTCAGGGGCGGCGAGCTGGGTCCGGATCCCGAGGGCGGCGATGCCGCCGATGACGAAGAAGAACAGCGCGGCGGCGCCGTACATGATGCCGATCTTCTTGTGGTCGACCGTGGTCAACCAGTCCTTCAGACCGGTGGCGCCACGGGGACGGCTGAGCCCGCCGAGTGGGTTCGAGACCGTCGGACGGTCACCCGAGGGGAGTGCGAGGGGTTCTTCGATGATGGCCATGGTCGGCTGCTTCCTCGTCAGTCCAGCGTCGCCAGGTAGGCGACGAGCTGATCCAGCTGTTCATCACTGAGGGCGAACGACGGCATACCCCGTCGGTCGTCGGGAGCCATGTCCTTCTGGCTCGGTGCATTCGCGATCCAACGACGGAGCTGGGCGGTGTTCCAGCGATAGTTGGCGTCGAGGTCGGTGTAGGTCTCGATGCCGAGCTCGTTGAGATCGTCGTCGTTCGCATCCAGCTCGGCGTACTGCGAGTAGATCGCACCACCGAATGCCGACCGGCTGGCGAAGTGAGTGAGGTTCGGTGCGGCCTTGGCCACCTGCGGCGACACGAAGATCGACGTCGGGATCTCGTGGTCGGTGTCGTCCAGGACGGGGTCACCGAGCGAGTCCCGGAGGATCGTCGGGTAGGAGAAGTCCGGATCGTCGACCACATGGCAGCTCGCGCACTGCTGCCCGAAGAGCTCCTTGCCGGCGATGGCCAGCTCGTCGCTCGGGTCGGGCTGGGCGGCCGGGAGCATCTGGTTGGCGAGCCAGGCATCGAAGTCGTTCTGCGGGAGAGCGATGACCGACATGCGCATGCGGGCGTGCGAGAGGCCGCAGTACTCGGTGCACCACCCCGTGTACTCGCCGGCTTCATCGGCCTCGAGCGACCAGGTGTGGATCCGACCGGGCACGGCGTCGCGCTTGCCGTTCAGGCGGGGGATCCAGTACGAGTGGATCACGTCGCGGGACGTGATGAGCAGGTCGACCTGCTGGCCGACCGGGATCACCATCTCCTGCGCAGTGGAGACGTCGTCGGGGTCGAGCGAGAACTCGAGGGGAAGGCCCTCGTCGAGCTCGTCGACGACTCCGTCGCCATTGCCGTCGATGAAGAACCCGTCACCGTCGACGTCGTAGCGGTACTCCCACCACCACTGTTGACCGATGACCATCACGTCGAGCTCGTCGGCGTCGTTCTTCTCTTCCAGAGCGAAGATCGTCGGCACGGTCACGACGGCGACCACGGCGAGGATCAGGCCGGGAAGTGCGGTCCAGCCCCACTCGAGCGTCGGGTTGCCGTGCACCTGCTCGGGGAATTCGCCGTCGTTGAACTCTTCCTCGCTGACGCGGTTCTTCCAGATGATGTAGCCGGCACCGGCGAAGGTGGCGACGAACACCGCGGTGGCCATCCAGAGGATGAACAGGGTGTTGCCGTGGATGCGGTCGGCCTGCGGACCCTGCGGCTCGAAGATGTTGAGCGGCTTGTCCTCGGCACAGGCGGCTGCGGTGACGGCGACGAGGGCCAGGAGCAGGCCCGAGCGCCATCTGTTCCGGCGATTGGAAGTGTTCATGCGATCTCCAGCGTTGTCGCGCTCGTGCAACGACGCCAAGTCGTATCGAGGGGTCTGGTCACTCACTGTGCTCACCATCCTCGCCATGGTCCGAACCATGCTCGGAATAGTGTTCGATCTCGCGCTCACCCACGGCCGCACCGATGATGCCGCCGCCGAGGACGGCCAGTCCGCCGGCCACGAGCAGACCGGAGATGACCCGCCGGCTCAGTTCGAGTTTGGCCATGGCGATGGCACCGCCGAAGATCACGATCGCGATCACCGAACCGACCACGACCGACCCGGTCTTCGAGACGGCCAGGAGCACGCGGGACAGGCCGATCACGATGACACCGAACATCACCGTGCCGAGCATGGGAACCTCGAGCGGGCCCAACACCCGGTCGCGCACGACGGCGTTGACGTCGGGATCACCGGTGGCCCGATCGGACCAGGCCAGCACCGTCCACTCGATGAGGGTGACGACGAGGACGATGATCCCCAGGATGAAGAACGCCTGCGAAACGGCCAGACCCACGATGAGGCAACCGATGCCGAACGCGGAGATCGGACCCCAGTAGCTGAGCGTCCGTGGTGGCTGCGCCGGCGGCACGGTGTCGAGGCCGGCGGCCAGCGCCAGGTCGTCGGCATCGGCGTCACGAACGACGACGCTCAGCACGCCCATCAGCATCGAGGCGGCCGAGACCGCCAGCAGGATGCCGTAGCCGGTGTGATCGCCGACGCCGCCCTTGTACCCGATGCTGATCGCACCGATCGGGCTGCCACCGGTCACGAGGGCATAGGCGATCGCCGCAGCGAGCGCCACGGCACTCACGCCGAAGAAGAATTTTGCACCCCAGGTGAACATCGCTTCGACCTACTTCGTGATGTAGACGGCGTACCACAGCACGAGGTACAGGCCGACCATGACGTACCAGAAGACCGTGGCGGCCCAGATGCCGTCGGTGTCGCGGGAGGAGTACTCCCCGACGAACAACCGCATGAGGGTCACGAGCACGTATCCCATGGCCCCGACGAGGATCGCCAGGTGGGAACCGATCACGGCGAGCAGCAGCAGACCAGCACGGGTCGCTGCGATCTCGACCTCCATCAGGAACAGCAGGTAGCCCGTCTGGGCCAACACGCCGAGCCCGAAGAGCAAGGTGAGCGAGAGAGCGATCTTGGCGTTGGAACGGTCATCGTTGTTGATCGCGGCGATGGCCCAGGCCATCGACACGAGCGACCACACCAGCGTCAGCGCCATGAAGTTCGGTTGCGTGAGCGGGATCACGGTGCCGGCCGGCAGCCACGTCTCGCCGGTGCTGATCACCGCAGCCCGCTCCGCGAGGTACATCGCCATGAGCGCGCCGTAGCCGGCGACGAAGCCGATCGAGGCGAGCGAGGTGGCGAGCACCAGCAGGCGAGGCCGCGACGGCTCGGCGACGGCGACAGCGGCCGGCAGGGTCGGTCGGTAGGAGGTGGTCATGTCAGGCCTCCTCGGCGAGCGGAAGAGCGGACGTCACGACAGGTGCCTCGGCGAAGTTCCCGACCGGCGGCGGCGAATCCGTCGCCCACTCGAGGGTCAGACCCGTCCACGGCTCGGCGGCCGAGCCCCGGCCACCGGCGGTCGTGGCGAGGACGTTGAGCAGCAGCAGCAGCGCACCGGCGGCGAGCAGACCCGCACCGGCCGTGCCCAGCACGGCCAGCGCCGGCACGCCGTCGTCGGTGAGGCCGGCCAACACACCGATCTCGGGATCGATGAATGCGCCGATGAGTTCGGCGAGGCCCCACAACACACCGCCACCGGCGGCGGCGAGCGTCGAGAGCAGACCGAGGCGATCGTCGAGCGCTCGGCCGAAGAGCTTGTGGCCCCAGTGGTGCACGCCGGCGATGACGCCGAGCACGGCGCCGGCCATGGCCAGCGCACGCACACCCTCGTGCAGCGTCGAACCACCGAGCTGCAGCCAATCGGCCACGGTCCAGCTCTGGTCGAACACGTCGGCGAGGAAGTTCACGATCGGCTCGATGACCGACAGGGCACCGAGGGCGAGGCCCTTGGTGAACAGCGCACCGGCGAGAACGGCGGCGACGAGCGGTGTCCGCACGGTGAGCTTGCCGCTCCGCAGCGACAGTCCGCCGAGGCCGAGCACGACCAGCGGCGGCAGGAGCACGGCCGCGGTGTCGAGCACGAGGAGCGCATTGTCGCCGGCGATCGAGCGGCCGAAGCTCGAGAAGGCGAGGACGGCGCCACCGAAGGAGAACACGGCCATGGCGCCCAGCGCACCGAGCACGACCTTGCGCTGCTTGACGGGAGCGCCGGTGTGGGTCTCGATGGCGTCGAGCGCGATGCCGAGGACGGGAAGACCGAGCAGGCCGATCGACGGCGTCCGGGTCAACGAGTCCATGACACCGACGAGGCCCTGGCGCTCTCCGAACGGGAGGAAGCCGTAGCGGACCTGGAGGTAGGCCAGCACGAGTTCGGCCATCGCGATCGGCAGTGCCACGAGACCGAGGAACGAGAACATGAGCATCGACCAGCTCGTGAAGGGCACCCGGTCGAGCGTCATGCCACTCGCCCGGAGGCCGAGCACGGTCGCCCCGAGGCAGACCATCGCCCAGCACAGCGCGGCGAGCATCGTGCCGAAGGCGAGCACCCAGAGGACGACGAAGTCGGTCTGACCGCCGCCGGGACCACCGTTCAGCACGACCGACAGCAGGGCGATGCTCGTCGCCACCATCCAGGTCCAGAACGCCGCGGCGGCGCCCCGGGGGAAGGCGAGTGTCGTGGCGCCGACCTGCAGTGGGACGATGGCGATGCCGAGCCCGACGAGGATCGGAACCACACCGCCGAACATGATCATCAACCGGGAGAGGTCCCAGAGCTGGGCGAACATGTCGCCGTCATCGACGATCGAGTAACCGGCGAGGTCGATGCGTTCGATGTTCGCGACGAGCGCGAGCACGAGGCCGACGACGAGGAACAGTGAGCCCCCGCCGATGAACATGCGGCCGACCGTCTTGTGATCGCCGGAGCCCAGCGCAGACGGGTCGGGGCCGACCACGACGGGCGCAGCGGCCGGCGCGTCGGTCTCGGGGGCGGTGTCGGTCAGTGCCATGGATGCGAGGACCTCGGGCTGGCGGACTTCAACGGCATTCGATGCGGGTCCGGCTGGGGGCACCGCGGTGACGCCGCACTACTCGAATGCGAGCGCCCGCACTGTAGCGGCAGGCCTGCGGCCACGACGAAAATCTGTGCCGGAGTTGTCGCGAAACGGTGAAGCGGCGAACGGAACACGTGCCGGACCACCGCTCAGCCCACGCCCCAGCCCACCAGTTCGTCGACCGCCATGGCCGAGAACAGGACGGTGAGATGGGTGATCGAGAAGGCGAAATAGCGGATGGCCCGCTTCGAGCGGGCCTCCGGATCGGTCTCCTTGGCGAGCGACACCGCGCCACCGGTGAACAGCGCACCGACGGCCACGGCGGCGATGAGGTAGATCCAGCCGCGGTCGGCCACCTGCCAGAACACGAGTGAGCTGATCCAGACGATCACGGAGTAGCCGAGGATCTGCCGGGCGACCTTCTCCGGCGTGGCGACGGCGGGCAGCATCGGGACGTCCGCTGCGGCGTAGTCGTCGGCGTACCGGACGGCCAGCGCCCAGAAATGCGGTGGCGTCCAGAAGAAGACGATCAGGAACAGCACGATGGCCTCGATGCCGATCGAATTGGTCACCGCCGTCCAACCGATGACGGGTGGGGCGGCGCCGGCGGCACCGCCGATCACGATGTTCTGGGTCGAGGTCCGCTTCAGCCAGATCGTGTAGACGCCAACGTAGAAGGCGGTGGCGGCCACCGCGAGTGAGGCCGACAAGAGGTTGACGGTCCACCACAGCAGGAGGAACGCGGCGAGCTCGATCCCGAGTGCGAAGACGAGGGCTTCGGTCGGCGTGATCTCGCCGGTGACGAGCGGCCGGCCCTTCGTGCGCTCCATCAGGGCGTCGATGTCGCGATCGACGATCATGTTCAGGGCGTTGGCACCGCCGGCGGCGAGCGTGCCGCCGACCACGGTGGCCACCACCAGCCCGAGTGACGGCAGCCCTTCGGCCGCCACGACCATCACCGGCACGGTCGTCACGAGGAGGAGCTCGATGATGCGGAGCTTCATCAACGCCACGAAGGCGGCAACCCGGGATCGGGGAGTCGTGGCGATCAGCACTGGCAGGAGGGTAACCGGGTCTGCTCGGGCCCTGCGAAGGCGGGCTCACCCAGCACGACGACCACGACCACGGATGGACCGCGCCGACGGCACGGCTCCTAGTCTTGTCGCATGGCAGCACCGAACCCTGGCGGGCATCACGACCTCGGGGACCGGGAGGGTTCCACGGGCCGGCCGGCGATGTGGATCGCCGCCGTCGCCGTCGCGGTGACGCAGGCGTCGATCGTGATGACGGGAGCAGCCGTACGTCTCACCGATTCCGGCCTCGGATGCGACGACTGGCCGACCTGCACCGAGGACAGCCTCGCGCCGGCCTGGTCGTTCCACGGCTGGGTGGAGTTCGGCAACCGCCTCTTCGCCGGCGTCGTCCTGGCGGCCGCGGTCATCGCCTTCGTGCTCGCTCGTCGGCCGCACCCCCGACGCTCCGACCGGCTCCGCTGGTCGGGTGCGGTGGTCGGCGGCACGTTGCTCCAGGCCGTGGTCGGCGGCGTCACGGTGATCAACGATCTCCTGCCGGCGCTCGTGGCCATCCACTTCCTTCTCTCCATGGCGTTGCTCTGGGCCTCAGCCGAGCTCCTGCTCGCCAGCAGCTCACGACATCGCCGACGCCGCTCCCCGTTCACCGATCGTCACTCGACCGCCATCTGTGCGGTCACCGCCGGCGTGGTCGTGGCCGGCACGCTCGTGACCGGCACGGGTCCGAACTCCGGCGACGCCGTGGCCGACCGCCTGGACTTCGACCTCGAATCGATCACCCGTGTGCACACGAGTCTCGTCTGGGTGCTGGTCGCGGTCATCGTCGCGACGGCGCTTCGCCGACGGGCCGACCTCGATCGTCGCCCCGGCCTGCAGCGGCTGATGATCGCGACCGTGCTCCAGGGCGCGGTCGGCTACCTCCAGTACGCGCTGGGACTTCCCGCCGGCATCGTGGCCATCCACATCGTCGGAGCGATGGCCGTGTGGTGGTCTGCGGTGTGGTTCCATCTGGCCGAGGCGTGCCCGGTCGACGGCGACCTGCGGGCGGACACGACCTTGGAGATGGCGGCATGACGGCACCCATGGAGATCGTGCTCGAGCCCGACACCGAGGACCTGACCGATCTGGACAAGGTGTGGAAGGTCGTCGTCTGGAACGACCCCATCAACCTGATGAGCTACGTGACGTTCGTCTTCCAGTCGGTGTTCGGCTATTCGAAGGAAAAAGCCACGAAGCTGATGATGGACGTGCACGAGAAGGGCCGCGCGATCGTGTCGTCCGGGACCCGCACCGAAGCGGAGCGCGACGTGAAGAAGCTGCACGCCCACGGTCTCTGGGCCACCCTGGAAGCCGACGAGTGAACCCGTTCAGCCGACGCCGTCTGATCCGTTCGGTCGCCGACGACCGCTTCCGGTTCGAGCTCCCCGAGGACGTGCTCGGCATGGTCGCCGACTTCGCCGACCAGCTCGCGACGATGCTCGAGTCGGACGACCCCGTGCTGCGGCGACTCTTTCCCTCGGCCTATCCGGCCGACCCGGATCTCGACGCCTCGTATCAGATCCTCGCGAGGAGCGAGTTGACCGACGAGCGCCGGGCCGAGATCGAGGTCGTGCGCACGACCCTGTCGGCGGACGACATCAGCCGGGATGAGCTGGCGAGTTGGATGCGGGTCACCAACGATCTCCGGCTCGTCATCGGAACCCGTCTCGATGTGTCCGAAGACGACGAGCCCGGAGACGAGGACAGCCCTGCGCACGAGGTGTACGGGCTTCTCGGACTCCTGCTGGACGAGATCGTCGACGCCCTCAGCCGGGACCTGGGCTGACCGGCGACCCGACGAAGAACGCGCCGGCCGTGCGCGGACCGGTGTGGGCCGCCACGGACGGCCCGACCCGATAGCCGACGACCTCGCAACCGAGATCGGCGATCGCCCGTTCGAGCGCCGCGGTCACCGCCGCGGTGGCCGGCCCTGCGAGCCCCGAGGCGATCCGACTCGGACCGCTGGCCGCGATCCGTTCCGCCATCAGCCGGGCGGCGTCGAGTTCGTCGGCGGCCACACCGACCTCGGCGAACTCTCCACCGCCGTAGAAGTACACGGGCACCCCCGGGGCCGGAGCATCGAGCTCGAGACCGTCGAACCGTCCGGATCGGCGGGGCAGCACACCCGCGTCGAGCACGAAGACCGAACCGATCGACGGCAGGATCCGCCGCGCCGCCGCGGCACACGCGACGAGATCGCCGTCGCCGGCCCGTGCGTCGGCCGCCGCCCACACGGCGAGTGAGACCCCGAACGATGCGAGCCCGGTGTCCACGATCTCCACGGGCACCGGCACCAGTCGGGCGGCGACGGCGGCGGCATCGACGGTGGCGCTGTGGTCCGCCCCCACGTGGACCGACACGATCGCCGTCGCCCCGTCGGCGATCGCCTGCTCGTAGGCCATGACGAACCGGCCCGGCGTCGGCGCCGAGGTCGACACGTCGGTCTCGCCCTCCACGTAGCGGGCGTAGAACGCATCGGCCTCCAGGTCGACACCCTCGGCATGGTCGACGCCGTCGATCGTGATCGTGATCGGGACGACGATCACTCCGAGGCGTTCGGCCAATCCCTTCGGCATCTGCGATGCCGAGTCGGTCACGATGGCGACGCTCATGATCCCGCCCCGGACTCGTCGTGTTCGGGCGAGACACCGCCGGGGCCACGCCGCTCGGCCCGGAAGCGACCGAGGATGACCGCACTCGAGACGGCCGCTGCCACGGGCAACCAGACCGTCGGCACCGGAGCCCCGGGGTTGGACCAGCCGCGGCGCCAGGCGAGCAGTGTCGAGCCGACCCATGCCGCCGACGAGATCGTCGTGATCCGCTCGGCGTCGGCCGCGAGCTTCGGCGCTGCGGCCGTGCCGAGGGCGACGGCGGCGTCGACAGGCGCGTAGATCGGGAAGGTCGTGAGGACCTGACCGACACTCGTCGCGACCCCCTTGCCGCCTCGGAAGCCGCTCCACACCGGATGGCAGTGGCCGATCACGGAGGCGACGGCACCGAGATGACGGCCATCGGGTCCGAGCCAGCGACCACCGAGACGGGCGGCGGCCACGGCCTTCGCGACGTCGGCGACCAGCACCACGAGCCCGACCGTCGCTCCGCTGGTGGCCGCGACGTTGGCAGCGCCCGGATTCCCCGTCCCGGATCGGCGCGGGTCGGCGCCACCGGCCACTCGTGCTGCGACGACCGCCGAGGGCGTGGTTCCGAGGAGATAGCCGGCCGAAGCGGTGCCGACGAGCTTCGCTCCCTGCGCAAGCAGCCCCTGAGTGTCCACGATGTCCTGCCGTTCGCCGGTGTCCGATGCGTGAACCCTCGCCGACTCGCGACGATTCCGCTCGCACAACATCGGTCCCGTTCCCGGAAAGGGGGTTGTCGACCCTCGTGGACCGGACTTAGGCTGGCGCAGCCCACATCGGGTCCGTGCCCCCATCGTCCAGCGGCCTAGGACGCTGCCCTTTCAAGGCGGTAACACGGGTTCGAATCCCGTTGGGGGTGCCATACGATCGAGACTTCGGTTTCGATCGGAATCAGGTCCTGTAGTGCAGTCTGGAGTGCACGCCGCCCTGTCAAGGCGGAGGTCGCGAGTTCAAATCTCGTCAGGACCGCGATGCTCGGAGCCGCCAAGCTCCCAGCCGATCTGGTCGGGTAGCTCAGTTGGCAGAGCGACCGCCTGAAAAGCGGTAGGTCACCGGATCGACGCCGGTCCCGACCAC
>JAHDCV010000107.1 GCA_020629695.1 Acidimicrobiales bacterium
GGCATGGGCGGCATGATGTGATCATCGTCGCTCGTGCTTCGGGGCTCCGCCCCGGGCATGCCCACTCCATCGGATGGGCATGGGTGGCATGGGCGGCATGATGTGATGCCGTTGCATCGCTTCTCGGAGCGGTGCGGCAACCCGAGTCGAACACGGCCGGCCCTTCGGGGCCGGTCGTTTCGCGTCTCGACTCAGATCGAGAGTCGGTCGCCGGTGCGCGTCGAGCGCTCGACGTTGGTGCGCTGGACGAATGCGGATCCGTCGCTCGACCATTCGGTGTTCGAACAGCCTCCGTCGCCGACCGTCTGGAAATTGACGCGGCCGGAACGGATCGTACGTGCCCCGGCGTCGGTGACGATCGTCAGGTCGCTCCAGCGCACGGTCGTCGACGGATCGTCGCAGTGCGCGAACGACTCGGTCCAGACCATCGGAGACTCGAGCCGGTCGCCGTCGACGTGCAGGTCCCGGACGACCATCGTTTCGCCGCGGTCGAGATCGGTGATCGACCCTCTCCAGCCGTGGTCGGATCGTTGGATCCGGTAGCGGTAGGGCCGTCCGGGAACCCAGGAGTAGTCACCGGTGTTGCGATTGTTCATGGCCGACGGCACGGTCAGCGGGGAGCCATCGACCTCGCCACCGCCAGCGTGGTAGCCGCCCCAGTTGATCGCGCCGCCGCCGGGGTGGCCCGGATGGTGCTGGAGTCCGAAGTGGAGGCCCCCGAGCCGGCCGAGCGGCCCGGCGGGGGAGACCTGCAGCGCGCAGAACACGAGTCGGCCCGGGGCGGGGTCGTGGATCTCCACCGTGGCCTCCACGGCTCGGATGAGGTCCGGCCCGACATCCCAGAACAGATGGAACGAGGAGGCACCGTTGCTCGACGTGGGCGGCCCGACGGTCCGGTCGGTCGGCACTGCAGCTCCGATGAGCCGCCGGAACCAGCTCATGGCAAAACGCACGAAGCCCCGGCCGGAGCCGGGGCTTCGTCAGATCGTGACACGATCGAGTGGGTGATCACTCACCCTGGCCCGGGATCTTGTCCTTCATCTCTTCGGCCTTGTCGAGCAGCTCTGCGGCCTTGTCGCCGTGCTCTCCCGGAACCTTGTCCGCGAGGCCCTTGCCCTGCTCGATGAGTTCGTCGGCGTTGCCGGCGAGGTCCTTGGCCTTGTCGAAGATGCCCATGAGGGTCCCTTTCGTCGATGTTGTGCTGATCGTAGGACGATCGGCGGAGCGACGAAGTCGCGGGATTCAGACGAAGCCCGGGCGAATCAGGCGTCGCCGTCGAGCTTCTCGGCGGCGGCGTCTGCGGCATCCGAAACGGCATCGGTGGCCGAGCCGGTGGCGTCGGAGACCGCGTCGGTGGCCGAGCCGGCGGCGTCGGAGACCGCATCGGTCGCACCGGCCATGCCGGGGATCTTGTCGGTCGGGAGCTTCTCGCTCAGCTGATCGGCCTTGTCGATGAGGCCCTTCGCCTTGTCGCCGACCCCGGCCGGCGCCTTGTCGGCGAGGCCCTTGGCCTTGTCGACCAGCTGGTCCTTGTTGGCGAGCGCGTCCTGCGCCTTGGCCATCACCTGGTCCTTGTTGCCGGCCAGTCCCTTGATCTTGTCGAGCATGCCCATGGCGGTGCTCCCTCTCTCTCGATATCGCCCCCGTGCGGTCGGGGGACGGTCCGAGTGTAAGGCGTGTCGACCGAAGCGCTCACTGAATCTCGCTCGCGCTTGCACCTGCGAGCGCGACATCGACGCTGTTGCCTCGACCGGCCCGGGTCACTCGACGATCTCGGGTTCGACGATGGCGACGGCGTGATCGGTCCAGTTCAGATCGAACGGTGAGTAGTCGGTGATCGTCGTGTATTCGGCGCTGATCCAGACACCGAGCAGGTCGTCCGCCTCCCGGTCGATCGGACACCATCCCCCGCCGCACACGGCTGCCGGTGCGGTCAGGGAGTCGTAGACGTTGCATCCCAGCTCGGCCGTTCCGCTCTTGCAGGTGTCGGACGGCTCGGACAGGATCCCGTCGGCGGAGTAGATCACGATCCGGTTGACACGGACGCCGACGGCGGTGTCGATGCGCTCGGCGATCGCGTCGAGGATGACCTCGTCGGCGTCGCTCTCGGAACGGGCGAGGGATCCGGCTCGGGCGGCATCGGAGATCGACAACGAGACCGACTCACGGGCCTGCATGCCGAATCCGACGTCGAGGATGCCGAAGATGATGAACGCGAGCAGCGGCATCACCAGGGCGAACTCCACCAACGACGCGCCGCGTTCGGCACCGCGATCCGACATCACCCCAGCTGCATCGGCGCCGCCGGCCCTCGCCTTGAGGTGCGCGCTCGGCTGACCTCGACCTCGGGGACATCGCGCTGCGGTCTCGTCAGTCCCGGAGTGTCGCCCGTTCGGTCACGCGGAACACGCCGCCGCTCGCCGTGTCCCAGGTCGCTCCGGCAGCCAGCTCGGCTTCGAACTCCAGGAGGAGCTTCGGAATCGAGGTGCTCACGTCGGTGAGGTCGAGCACACCCGCGGTGGCGACCATGTCGAGCGGGCCCATCACGACCCCACCGGTCGCGGGGTCGATCACCGTCACCACGAAGGTGTCGAACAGTGCGATGAAGTCGGGGTCGAGGCTCGCCTTGCCCCAGAAGATCGAGCCGTCGACACACGAACAGGGAAGGATCTCGACCGAGCCGATGCCCCCCGGACACGGCTGCATGTCCCGGGTGAAGGAGAACAGTCTGGAGACGTGCCCCAGGCCGAGAATGCATTCGGTTCCCTCGATCTCGGTGTAGGCGTAGGGGCGATGGTCATCCGCGATCACGCCACAACGGACCTTCGCGACCAGATCGACGCAGGTGGTGGCGTTCTCGTCGTAGCCGCCGAAGTAGACGCGACGCTCCCAGCGGTACTCGAAGGTGTTCCACCGCAACGCCGGCAGGGCCGCCTCGAGCGCCGGGTCCGACCACGTCGAGCGTCCGTCGAGCGAGACGCACTGATGCGGGGTGTCGGTGAAGATGCAGATGCCGTTCACGTCGTTCGAGTTGTTCACGGTCGGGAAGATGATCGGGTGGGCGCTGAGCCAGTCGCCGACGCTCAGTCGGACGGGAGAGCCGAACCCCGAGCAGGCCCGTCCGCGATCGGTGTCCCAGCACACGAGCTGCACGCCGTCGCCCTGGGTGGAGTAGGAGAAGTAGAGCTTGTCGTCCACGAGTTCGACGTCGGGTTCCTTCGGCCAGTTCGACGCCTGCCCCATGTCGGTGTTGGCCACCATCGACGACCAACCGGCGACCGTGCGGGGGTAACTCGGGCAGCTCCGGCGGTCTTCGGGCTCGAAGCAGTGGATCCGGGCGTCGGCGTCCATCATCCAGATGCGTTCGTCATGCACGATGGGCTGGGAGCCCCAGTGGTAGTAGCGCCAACTCGCCAGCGGGTGCGCGTCGCCCGACCAGGACTGCGCCACGTAGAAGCCGCAGTCGGCCTTGGCCTCGGGGTCGTGGCAGAGGAACCCGATCTGGGTCTGGTTGCTCCCGGCTTCGTAACGCTGGACCACCGCCCAGATCGTGCTGGTCTCGAGGTGGTGGACGAGTCGCGTGTTGTCCGCGGTCAGGAAGCCGATCGAGCGCGGATAGCCGGTGCAGAGAGCTTCGGCGGTGATGTCGACACAGACGAGGGGTGACGCGGCCGGGTTGTTCTGGTGATGGTTGAGCGTCCAGATCTCGTTGCCGACGATCAGCGGGGCGAATCCGTCTCCATCGGCATCGACATCGATGCCGCCGATGGGCGGCGTGATCTCGAACGGCGTCTCACAGGAGCCGATGCAACCACCCATGGTCGCCACGCTCGTGCGCTCGGCGTCGACGTTGTCGAGGACGAGGCCGGCGAAGTAGAGCGGGAGGTCCTCATCGGTGACCGAGACGACGACGTCGCCGGGGCGCGTGAGGTCGACGGCGATGGTGTAGCCCGGCGAGGTGGGGTCGATGCCGTTCGCCGCCAGCACGTCGTTGATCCGGTTCCGGATCTCGGTCGAGGTGGCGCCACCGCCACGTTCGCGGGCTCCGGCGAGCGCGGCGACGTCGGCGGCGCGCTGGAGTTCCGAGGCTCGCATGTACCAACTGCCGACATCGATGGCGAACGCCGCCGACAGCAGGAGGATGAACATGCAGATGGCGATGAGGGGGATCGTCTGTCCGTCTTCGCGGCGCGTCGTCTCGTCGCCCTGGTTCTCTTCGGAGCCCTGTGGCATTTCGTCGTGCGGCGTCACTCGGGATGCTCCCACTCGACGAAGACGATCGACTCGGACATCTCGATCCGGTCGAAGAACGGGAGGGAGCCGGTGAGGGTCGGCTCGGACGACTCGAAGTACAGGCCGACCCACCACCCATCGGGCTGAACCCGATCGGGTGGGCACCACATCTTGTCCGCGTCCAGGCTGCAGTCGGGATCGTCGAAGCGACCCGCATCGCTGCCGGTCTCGATCGCGGTCAGGTCGGAGCGGTCGTAGACGACACACAGGCCCGAGCTGCCGCCGGATGCGGCGGCACCGGTGGTCAGACAGCTCGCCGGGACCTCCCGGTTGAGGGCGGCGTTCCAGACCACGACCTTCTCGAGTCCCTCGATGTCGCGGTTGTTGAGCTCGGCGACCAGCGAACGCAGCATCAACCGGTCGTGATCGCGGTCCTGGCCGGCGTCGAAGGCCCGCACCGACGCGGCGCGCAGGGCCGCCGATGCGTTCGCCTTGCGCGTGAAGGCATCGCCGACGTCGATCGCTCCGATCGTGATGAGCAGGAGGAAGGGCAGCATGATCGCGAGTTCGACAGCGGCCACGCCGCGTTCGCTTCGCCCGGTTCCCATATGGTTCCCATCGGCACGGAAAGTCGGCCTCTGGAGCGCGCTGGTAGGTTTCCCCGCATGGACCGACCTGCACCCGACCCCCGCAAGATGCTCGATGTCTGGATGGAGTGGGAGCGCGGTGACACGACCCCGGGACAGGTGCTGAAAGACCTCAAGATCGCCGGTCTTCGGGAACTGCTCGAGGCCCAGGCCGGGGCGGAGTCCTGACCTTCGGTCCGCCGCCCGGACGGGGCGGCCCGCAGCACATCCCGAGGCCTGCCACGGCGCGTGTCGGACGTCCGGCCGCCTGGGCTGACGCGGGGGCGCCCCCGGGCCTCGACGAGCTGCTCGGGGTCATCGATCGGCCGGCCACCACGCCGGATCTGCCGATGGTCAGGGGCAAACCGCCGTCTGCGGTGTTGTGCGCCTTCTGGGAGCACGACGGTGTGGCGGAGTTGCTGCTGACCCGTCGGGCCTGGCACATGCGAAGCCACACCGGCGAGATCGCCTTCCCCGGTGGCCGTCGCGAACCCGACGACGTCGACCTCGTCGACACGGCGTGCCGGGAAGCCGAGGAGGAGGTCGCCCTCCACCGATCCAGCCTCGAGGTCGTCGGACTGCTCCCGGCCCTCACGACGGTGAGCTCACCGGCGGAGATCCTGCCGGTCGCCGCCCGCCTCGACGGCCGCCCCGACACCCGACCCGAGCCGGGTGAGGTGGACGCCGTCCTGCACGTGCCGATCGCCGAACTCTGGGATCCGACGGTCTATCGCGAAGAACTCTGGAGTCGCGAGGGGCACGAGATGGAGATCACGTTCTTCGAGCTCGTCGGCGACACGCTGTGGGGAGCGACCGCGCGGATCGTCCGACAGCTGCTCGAGGCCGTCGCCGAGTCCCGCACGTGAAGGCCGCAACCGCTCGACGGATCGCCCTGGGAGCCCAGGGGTTCGGCCGTCCCCGTCCATCGGGCCGGATCGACGTGCGGCACTTCCGCCGAGCCCTCGACGACATGGCGGTGCTCCAGCTCGACAGCGTGAACGTCGTCTGCCGGAGCCACTACCTCCCGATGTTCGCCCGGCTCGGACCGTACGACAGGGATGCGCTCGATCGATGGCTCTGGCGTTCGGGGGAGAACCTCGAAGGGCTCTGCCACGAGGCGTCGATCTCGCCGATGCGGCGAGAACCCGACCTCCGTTGGCGCCAGGTCGGACGGTGGCGGGTCGGCGAGCGGATGGAGCAGGAACACGGCGCCTATCTCCAACAGGTGCTGGACGAGATCCGGGAGCGGGGAGCGCTGTCGGTCTCCGACCTGTCCGACCCGGGGGAGCGGACCGGCCCGTGGTGGGGCTACAGCCCCGGCAAGACCGCGCTCGAACGGCTCTACGTGACCGGTCGCCTCAACATCGCCTGGCGGACCCATCAGTTCACCTCCGTCTACGACCTGCCCGAGCGTGTGGTGCCCGACGCGATCCGGTCGCGGCCGGATCCGGAGCCGGCCGATGCCCAACGTCGGTTGCTGACCGAGGCGGCGTCCAGTCTCGGCATCGCGACCATGACCGACCTCGCGGACTACGTCCGTCTGCGGAATCCCGTGGCGCGGCCGCTCGTGGCCGAGATGGTGGCCGACGGATCCCTGATCGAGACCCACGTGGACGGGTGGACCGAGCCGGCGCTGCTCGACCCGGCGGCTCGCCGGCCCCGCTCGATCGAGGCCTGCACGCTGCTCAGCCCGTTCGACCCGATCACGTGGTGTCGTCCCCGGGCAGAGCGGCTCTTCGGCTTCCGCTACCGCATCGAGATCTACGTGCCGGAGCCCAAGCGCGAGTACGGCTACTACGTCCTTCCGTTCCTCCTCGACGAGGCCCTCGCCGCCCGGGTCGACGTGAAGGCCGATCGTGCGAATCGAGTGCTGCTGGCCCGGGGTGTGTTCGCCGAGGCCGGCGTCGATCGGGGCGCCGTCGCCGACGGGCTCGCCCGGGCGCTCGGCGAGCTCGCGGCCTTCCTCGA
>JAHDCV010000029.1:0-44613 GCA_020629695.1 Acidimicrobiales bacterium
AGCGCTGCCCTCGCCGCCGGGTAGTCGGCCTTGCCGTTCGCCTTCCGGGCCAAGGTCTCCACGACGACTACCCGCTTCGGCACCTTGTAGCCGGCGAGCCGACCGTCCTTCAGGAAGGCTCGGAGCTCG
This sequence comes from Acidimicrobiales bacterium, assembly GCA_020629695.1. Lineage (GTDB taxonomy): Bacteria > Actinomycetota > Acidimicrobiia > Acidimicrobiales > SZUA-35 > JAHDBV01. The sequence goes on from JAHDCV010000029.1 coordinate 130, forward strand.
GCCTCGTCGACGGCGCCCGCATCGGCTTCGACCACCGCCGCCACGGCCTGCCCCCACTGCGGGTCGTCGACCCCGACGACGAGGCAGTCCCGCACGGCCGGATGTGTCTTCACGGCCTCCTCGACCTCTTCGGGGAAGACCTTCTCCCCGGCGGTGTTGATGCAATTGCTCCCACGACCGAGCAGGTGGATCGAACCGTCGGCCGACACCGTGCACATGTCCCCGGGGAACGAGTACCGCACCCCGTCGATCGTGCGGAACGTCGACGCCGTTTTCTCCGGGGCGTTGTGATAGCCGAGCGGCTGGGGCCCGCCGACCGCGAGCCAACCCACGGTGCCGCTGCCCGGTTCGACCGGCTGGTCGGCGTCGTCGAAGACCCGACAGTTCGGGCCGAGTTCGAACGACGCCGTGTCGGGCCCTCCGGCCGCGGTCGACGCGGTCGAGCCGATGGACGCCGCCTCGGTGGAGGCCAGCAGATCGAGCAGGACCATGCCCGGGTGGATGTCGAGCAGGCGTTCCTTGATCGGCGCACTCCAGATGGCCCCCGTCGACCCGATGATCCGGAGCGTGCGAATCGCCTCGGGCCGATCGGCCAGCGCGTCGAGCATGGGCCGGGCGAACGAGTCCCCGACGATCACGATGCCCTCGACGGCGTGTTGTTCGATCAGGTCGAGATGGTGCGCCGCGTCGAAGCCGTCGGCGTTGTCGGTGACGACCGCCGTGTCGCCGTTGCACATCATCGTGATGCCCATCCAGAGCGCGGCGCCGTGCATGAGTGGTGAGCCGACGAGGCCGATCGAGTACGCCTTCGGGCGAGCCTCGTCGCGGGTGAGGGCCACGATGGCCTCGGTGGTCACGCCATCGGGCAGCTCGGCCCCGAAGATCACGGTCGCCATGTCGCCGCACGCCCACACGACACCCTTGGGGTAGCCGGTGGTGCCGCCGGTGTAGATGAAGATCGGATCCTCGTGCTGCCGATCCAATCCGAGCGGCGCTGCGTCGTGGGCGGCGATCGCGGCCTCGTAGCCGAGCGTGCCGTCGCCCGGTGTGCCCCCGACCTGGATCAACGTGCGGCCGGCCAGCACGTCGTCGTCGAGATCGGCCAACACGCCGGCCAGGCGGTGGTCGAACACGACGACCCGGGCGTCGGCATCGGCGACGAGATGGGCGACCTCGTGCGCGACGTAGCGGTAGTTGATGTTGGCGTGGGCGAGGCGGGCCTTGAACGTGGCGGCCAACAGCTCCAGGTACTCGGCCCCGTTGAACAGGAAGAAGGCGACCCGGTCACCCGGCGCAGCGTCCGCATCGAGCAGGGCCCGAGCGAGGGCGTTGGTGCGGCGGTCGAACTCGGCCCACGTGGTGACCCCCCCGTCGTGCACGATCGCCGGCTTGTTCCCGAGGGCCGGACCGATCGCGTCGAGGATGTCGCCGAAGTTCGTGCCCATCAGGCCGCGCCGTGGCTCGCCGACGGCACGTCGACCCGCATGGTCCGGATCGAACCGAGGCCGAGGCCGGCGACCTGGTCGGGGGCGCTGCCCGGAGCACACAGGGCGAACAGCGTGCGACCGTCGTCGCCACCGAGCACACACGCGAAACACCCGTCGCCGGTCTCGACCGAATCGGTGACCTCGCCACCTTCGACGACACGGACCACCCGACCCCCGACGGCATCGGCGAACCAGATGCCGCCGTCGGCGTCGAGATCACAGCCATCCGGTGCCGTGCCGGGGATGTCGGCCCAGACCCGGCCGTTCGAGAGTGTCGCATCGTCGGCGATGTCGTACGCCCGGTAGCGGGCACCGAAGCTCTCGCCGACGATCAGCGTCGAGCCGTCGGGTGTGATGACGGCGCCGTTCGGGAACAACAGGTCGTCGGCGACGGTCTCGACACTCCCGTCCGGGCGGACGAGTGCGAGCTTCGCCGGGGTCACGTTCCGGAAGTCGGTGACGATGTCCCAGCCGAAGTTGCCGACATAGGCGTTGCCGTTGCCGTCCACGACCATGTCGTTGCAGTGGAACGTGGCGATGTCGCCGAGATCGGCGTGCTCCGCCAATTCGTCGTCCGCGAAGCGCAGGACCTTCCGGTCCAGCATGGAGACGAGCAACAGCGAGCCGTCCGGCATCCAACCGAGACCGGAGGGTTGCGCGTCGCCGGGGAGCTCGAGGATCGTCTCCCGTCGGCCGTCCTCGCCGACCGCGTACACCCGGTGTTGGTAGAAGTCGGAGTACCACAGCCGGCCGTCCCGCCAGCGCGGCCCCTCTCCGAAGTCGAGACCGTCGAGGAAGGGTTCGAACTGCGCCATGGGGCGAACCTAGGCGAGGGCCGGTTCGCTGTCAGAGGCCGTTCGTAAGGTCCCCCTCATGGCCGCCGCGATCACCACACCCCCTCCCGCACGCGTCTCCGCCGGCACGGACGAGCCGTCCGCGCTGGACCGGATGTCGTTGAACGCGGAACAGACCGCGGCGGCCACCCATCGCGGCACACCGCTCCTGGTCGTGGCCGGTGCGGGCACCGGCAAGACCAAGACCCTCGTCGCCCGACTCACGTCGTTGCTGGACGAAGGTGTCGACCCGTCACGGGTCCTGTTGTTGACGTTCACCCGCCGAGCCGCGGCCGAGATGCTCGGCCGTGTCGAGGCGGCCGCCGGTCACGGCGCACGACAGGTCTGGGGCGGCACCTTCCACGCCGTCGCCAACCGCCTGCTCCGATCCGTGGCGACCCAGATCGGCCTCGCCCCCGACTTCACACTCCTCGACCCGGCCGACGTCGGCGATCTGTTCTCGATGATCCGCTCCGAACACGTGACGGCGGGCGGACGCCGGTTCCCGAAGTCGGACACGATCGCGTCGATCTACAGCCGGACCGTCAACGCGCAGGCCCCGCTCGACGACGTGCTCCGCAAGGACTTCGGCTGGTGCATCGAGCACCGCGAGGCACTCGGCCACATGTTCGACGGCTACACCCGGGCGAAGCGCCAGCAGAACGTCCTGGACTACGACGATCTCCTCCTGTTCTGGCGGGCGGTCATGGCCTCCCCCCTCGGTGCGGAGCTCCGGGGTCGGTTCGATCACGTGCTCGTCGACGAGTACCAGGACACGAACCCGATCCAGGCCGACATCGTGAACGGCCTGTGCCAGGGGGACGCGGCAGCGACGTTGTGCGTGGTCGGCGACGACGCACAGGCGATCTACGGCTTCCGTGCCGCCACCGTCGCCCACCTGCGGGAGTTCGAGGCCAGCTACCCCGAAGCCCACGTCGTCACGCTCGAGCAGAACTATCGATCCACCACACCGATCCTGGATCTGGCCAACGCCGTCCTGGCCCAATCGCCGAACCATCGCCGCAAGCAGCTCTGGACCCGGCGTTCGGGCACCCGCCGACCCGAGCTCGTCACCTGCCACGACGAGGCCGACCAGGCCAGGGTCGTGTGTGATCAGATCCTCGAGGCACGCGAACGCGGGATCGACCTCCAGGAACAAGCCGTGTTGTTCCGGGCCGGCCACCACGCCGACCAGCTCGAACTGGAGCTGACCCGCCGCGACGTGCCGTACGTGAAGTTCGGCGGGCTGTCCTATCTCGAGACGGCCCACGTGAAGGATCTGCTCTCGTTGCTCAGGATCGCCGACAATCCCGACGACCGTCTCGCGTGGCACCGGGTGCTCACCATGCTCGACGGTGTCGGTCCGGCGACGGCCGGCCGACTCCTCGACGAGCTCGGCGTCGACGACGAGGCGTCGGACGCGCTGTCGAGGTTCATCGACGGCGCCGGCGAGATGCCGGAGAGCGCCGAGCTGGCCGCCGCCGAACTCCGCGCCGCCCTGGGCGACTGCCGTGACGGCGAGCTGGACTGCCGCCACCAGGTCGACCGGCTCCGCCCCTACTGCGTGTTGACCTTTCCCGGCCGCTACGACAACGCCCCGGCCCGCCTCGGCGATCTCGAACAGCTCGCCGCCTCGGCCGGCGACCAGACCGATCGGAGCCGGTTCCTCACCGAGCTCATGCTCGATCCGCCGTCGAAGACCTCCGACCGCGCCGGGCCGCCGCATCGGGACGACGATTGGCTGACCCTGTCCACCATCCACTCGGCCAAGGGCGGCGAGTGGCGACGGGTGCACCTGCTGCACGCCGCCGACGGCAACCTGCCCGCCGACATGGCCATCTCGGATGCCGACGGTCTCGACGAGGAACTCCGCCTCGCCTACGTCGCCCTCACCCGGGCGAAGGACGAGCTCACCGTGACGTTCCCGCTCCGCTTCCACGTGCACAAACAACGCCGCGACGACCGCCACGTCTACGCACAGCTTTCCCGCTTCCTCGAACCCGTCCGCGGACACTTCGACGAGTCGTCGACGTCGGCGGCCGGAGGCGCCACCACGATCGATCTCGATCCGAATCTCCGAGTCGGCGTGGCCGACGAGGTCGACAGCCTGCTCGGTTCCCTCTGGTCGAGCTGACGAGCGGAGATCGCGCCACAGGTCGCCTACGGTTCGGCGATGCCGTCCCGGACGATCGAGGTCCCCCCGTTACTGCGGGTGCGCGCCACGATCGCCGGCGCCAAGACGGCCCGAGCCACACCGGCCGGCGACGTCTGGTGGTCGACCGAGACCCCGATCGGCGACGGCACCGCCCGTCTCGTGCCGGTCTCGGAGACCCGGGTCGAGGCCGAGGCCTGGGGGGCGGGCGCCGAGTGGCTGCTCGACCACACCCCGGGCCTGCTCGGTTGCGAGGACGATCTCGACGGGTTCCGACCTGACGGGATCGTCGGACGTTGGTGGTTGGAGCGTCCGTTCCGCCTGACCAAGACCAACCGCCTGTGGGATGCCCTCGTCGTGGCGATCCTCGGCCAGAAGGTCCAGGTGGCCAACGCCTACCGGAGCCGGCGACTGATCGCCCGACAGCACGGGCGACCTGCGCCGGGACCGACCGAGGACTTCATCCTCCCCGGCCCGGAAATCGTGGCCGAGCTCGGCTACGCCGACTTCCACGGTCTCGGCGTCGAGCGAAAGCGGACCGAGATCCTCCGGACCGCCGCCCGGGAGTTCCGCCGTCTCGACCATCTGCACGACGCCGAACCCGCCGCGGTCCAGGCGCGCCTGCAGCGCCTCCGCGGCATCGGCCCGTGGACGGCAGCGATGACCACGTCGATGGCACTCGGTGATCCCGACGCCGTGCCGGTCGGCGACTTCCACATCCCCAACACCATCGCCTGGCATCTCGCCGGTGAACCCCGCGGCACCGACGAACGGATGCTCGAACTCCTCGAGCCGTACGTGGGGCATCGGTGGCGGGTCGTCCGTCTGGCGAAGAGCGCCGGCTCCGCGCCGAAGTACGGACCGAAGCTCAGCTTGACCGACCACGGGCTGCACCTCGGCCGATGACCGCCACGTTGCTGGTGGGCTGCCCGATGTGGGCGCACCGGCCGTGGATCGGCCGGTTCTTCCCGCCGGAGACGAAGGCCGGCGGCGAACTCGTGCCCTACGCGCACTGGTGCTCGGCCGTCGAAGGCAACACGAGCTTCTACGCGCTGCCGAGCGAGTCGACCATCGCGAACTGGGCCGAGCAGGCACCGCCGTGGTTCCGGTTCTGCTTCAAGTTCGGATCGGACATCACCCACGATCGCCGTCTCCGCAACACCCAGGACCTCGTCGCCATGACCCTCCGTCGTTTCGAGCCGCTCGGCGATCGACTCGGGCCGATGCAGATCCAGCTCCCCGGCTCCTTCGGCCCCGACGATCTCGGCGCACTCGACACGTTCCTCCACACCCTCCCCCTCGACCTCGATGTCGCCGTCGAAGTCCGCCACCCGGCGTTCGAGGCCGACGCGGCGGCCGAACGTCCACTCAACGACCTGCTCGCCCATCACGGGGCGGACCGGGTGCTGCTCGACAGTCGGGCGCTGTTCGCCGTACCGCCCCGGACACCGGAAGCCCGCGAGGCATGGGAGCGCAAACCCCGCCTCCGGGTCCGGCCCGTCGCCACCGGGAGATTTCCGATCGTGCGCCTCATCGGGGCCGACGAGCCCGCACCACTCGACGACACCCTCGAGAGCTGGATTCCGCGGCTCGTGCGATGGCTCGAGCACGACGCCACGCCGTACCTGTTCATCCACACACCGAGCAACGACGATGGTCCCGCACTCGCTCGCGACGCCCACGACCGGGTGGCCGCTGCCTACCGGTCGGCGACCGGCGCCGACCTCACACCCTTGCCGGACAACCGCGCCCATCGAGCCCCCACGCAGGACGGCTTGTTCGTCGACTGACCCCGAATCCACCGGCACGACGATCCGCGTGACGAACGCGGCTGGTAGAACGAACGGGTGGACGTCATCATCGTCGGAGCCGGCCTGGCCGGGCTCGCAGCAGCCGTCGATCTCCAGAGCCGTGGACACGAAGTCCGCATCCTCGAGGCCTCCGACGGCGTCGGCGGGCGGGTGCGAACCGACGTCGTCGGTGATGGCCATCTCGCCGATCGCGGCTTCCAGATCCTGCTCTCGGCCTATCCCGAAGCACAGGAACTGCTCGACTACGACGCCCTCGACCTGCAGGCCTTCAGCCCGGGTTCCCTGATCCGTTGGAACGGCGCCTTCCATCATCTCGGCGACCCCCTGCGGGACCCCTCGTCGCTGTTGCCGACGCTCCGAGCCCCGGTCGGCTCGCCGCTCGACAAGGCCCGGATCCTCAAGTGGCGGCTCGAGACGACCCGGGGTCCGATCTCGGCGTTGTGGCAGCGTGAGGACGTCACCGCGGCGACCCGCCTCGAAGAACTCGGATTCTCCGAGGCCATGCGGGATCGCTTCCTGCGCCCGCTGTTCGCCGGCATCACGCTCGAGCCCGAACTGCAGGGATCGAGCCGGGTGATCGACTTCGTGTTCCGCATGCTCGCCACCGGTGATGCCGTCGTGCCAGCCGCCGGTATGGGAGCGATCCCCGACCAGCTCGCTGCGAAACTCGGCGATCACGTGCTGCTCCGTCACCCGGTCGTCGAGGTCGGCGGCCACCACGTGGTGATGGCCAACGGAGAACGGCACGACGCCGACGCCGTGGTCGTCGCCACCGGCGTCGACGGTGCCCGTGAACTGACCGGCACGGCCGAACGGCCCTGGCGGGGTGTCACGACCGTCTGGTTCGGCGCCGACGAGGCGCCCCACGACCAGCGGCTCTTGGCGCTGAACGGTCATGGCGTCACGCCCATCAACTCGATGGCGGTCATGTCGAACGTCGCTCCCGCCTACGCCCCGGCGGGCAGGGCCACGATCCAGGTCTCGGCGCCGTCGCTCGACGAGGGCCTCGCCGACGCGATGACGGACACGCTCGTGCAGTGGTACGGCCCCGTGGTGCGGAACTGGGAGCGGCTCCGGGTCGACCGGATCGCGAAGGCCCAGCCCGCACAGCTGACCGGCCTCGACCGCCCCGGCGCCATCCGGGCTTCATCGGGAGCGGTCGTGTGCGGCGACCACACCACCGACGCATCGATCAACGGGGCGCTCGCCGCCGGCCGGGCCGGCGCCCGCCTGGTCGTCGAGAACACCGGACGCTGACGCACGCGGACACCCCGACGGCCAGGCGGCGACGCGGAGCGCAGCAGCACCCGGGTGCGCAGTAGGTTCGGGCCATGATCTCCGTCGGCGTTCAGCTCCAGCCCCAGCACTGCACCATCGATGCCATCCGCGACGCCTGGCGGGCCGCGGACGAGTCGGGGCTCGACTCCATCTGGACCTGGGACCACTTCTTCCCACTGTTCGGCGACCCCGACGGCACGCACTTCGAGGGTTGGACCCTGCTCGCCGCCATGGCGACGGAGACCAGCAACGCCAGGCTCGGCATGCTCGTCGGCTGCAACAGCTACCGGAACCCGGAGCTGCTCGCCGACATGGCTCGCACCATGGACCATCTCTCCGGGGGCCGCATGTACCTCGGCATCGGGTCGGGCTGGTTCGAGCGCGACTACGCCGAGTACGGCTACGACTTCAGCACCGCAGGCGGCCGACTCACCGACCTCCGCGATGCCCTGCCGCGGATCAAGAACCGGCTGATGAACCTCAACCCCCGACCTCTCGGCGAACTCCCGCTGATGATCGGCGGCGGGGGCGAGAAGCGAACGCTCAAGTACACGGCGCAGTTCGCGGACGCCCACAACACCTTCGGCCCGCCGGATGTGTACGCCCACAAGATGACCGTGCTGAACGAGTGGTGTGCCGAGGTCGGCCGTGATCCGTCCGAGATCGAACGCACCGTCGCGATCGACGGCAGCCAGCTCGACTGGGCCGACGAGCTCGTCGCGGCAGGCGCGACGCACATCATCGTGATGACCCCGCAGCCGTTCGATCTCGATCCCGCACTCGAGCTCCGGGCCCGCCTCAACCCCTGATGCCCGAACTCCCCGAGGTCGAGACGGTCCGCCGACAACTCGAACCCCGACTCCCCGGTCGGACCGTCGTGGAGGCGGGCTCCCATCCGTCGGCGAAGTTCACGCCGGCCACCGAGGTCACCGATGCGACGTTCGCGTCGATGGGGCGACGCGGCAAGTTCCTGCTGCTGTCGACCACCGACGACCGGGAGCTGGTCGTGCATCTCGGCATGACGGGCCAGCTCCGCTTCGGTGGCCCGGATCCACAACTCGACGACCCCTATCTCCGGGCGTGGTGGCGGCTCGACGATCGGACCACGCTCGAGTTCGCCGACGTCCGCCGGTTCGGCCGACTACGGGTCGTGCCGGCTGGCGACTACCGGACGATCCCGACGCTGGCCGTGGCCGGTCCCGAACCCTGGGATCCCGAGCTCACGGGGCGCCGTTTCCACGCCGCCGTCAAGGCGAGCAAGCGTGCGATCAAGACCCAGTTGCTGTCGCAGCGGCCCGTCGCCGGTGTCGGCAACATCTACGCCGACGAGGCGCTCTGGGCGGCCGAGATCAACCCGAAGGTCACCCGGCTCGGCGAGGATCGGGCCGCTCGGCTGCTCGACGAGGTGCGAGCAGCCCTCGAGCGTGGACTCGATGGCGGGGGCACGACATTGCGCGATTACCGCAACGTCGAGGGCGGCACCGGCGAGAACCAGCATCGCCTCGCGGCCTACGGCCGCGCCGGGCTGCCGTGCCTGCGGTGCGGCACCGTGCTCACCTCCGAGGTGATCGACGCCCGCACCACCACCTGGTGCCCGGCCTGCCAGCGGCGTTAGGCCCCGAGAAGGCGCCCCTCCATCTCGTGCAGCGGCGCGCGGAGCAACTCGAGTCGAGTGCCATCGGGGTCCATGAAGTAGATCGATTCCTCGACGTGTTCGGGCCCGACGACGTCGACACCGGCGGCGCCGAGGCGTTCCTTGGCCGCATCGAACTGCTCCGGACTCACCGAGATCGCGAGGTGGTGGAACCCCCCGAGCACTTCCCTGTACGGCTCGAGCCCGAGCCCGGGAAAGTCGAAGAAGGCGAGCAGGTTGCCGTGGCCGATGTCGAAGAAGAAGTGGGTCGAACCCTCGTAGTCCCGGTTCTCGAACAACTCGATCAACGGGAAGCCGAGCACGTCCTGGTAGAAGCGGATCGTCTGCTCGACGTCGGAACAGAGCAACGCGAGGTGATGCACCCCACGTGCGGTCGAGGCGGGACGCAGCTCCCGCGATCGCAGATGCGCGTCGCGGATCCGGTCCCATTCAGCGGTGCGGTCGGTCATGGTGGCGGTCACTTCCAGCGTGGGTGCGGTCGGGCCGGCCCGCACGCTGCGGGACGGCCCGACCCCGATCGGACGGGGGACAGTGTCGGTCAGTCGGTGGCCGGCGCGACGAACTGGAGCTCGAGCGCCACCTTCACCTTGTCACCGATCACGACACCGTCGGCGCCGAGCGGGATCTCGAAGTCGACCCCGAACTCGGACCGGGAGATGGTGGTCTCGGCGCTGAACCCGACGCGGAAGCCACCCCACGGATCGCCGGAGGTCCCGTTCAGCTCGACGTCGAAGGCGACCGACCTGGTGACACCGTTGATCGAGAGGTCGCCGGTGAGCTGCCAGTCGGCGCCCGCTCCCGAGATGGCGGTGGAGGTGAAGGTCATGGACGGGTCGGACTCGAGGTCGAAGAAGTCGGTCGACCGGAGGTGGCCGTCGCGCTGCTCGTTGTTCGTGTCGATCGAGGCGAGGGCGACCTCGGCTGTGACCGAGGTGGTGTCGAGGGTCTCGCCGACGATCAGCGAGGCATCGAACGAACCGAACCGGCCGCGGACCTTGGACAGCCCGAGGTGACGCACCGTGAACTCGACGGCGGAGTGGGTCGGGTCGAGCGTCCAGGTTCCGGCGGCGATCGGCAGAGCGGAGGTGTCGGTGATGCTCATCGTGAGCTCCTTCATGAAGTGGGGGTGGCGGAGCACCCGTGGTCAGGGTACGTCAATGCTTCAAATTTGAAGGTTATTCCCGACCTACGATGAAATCCGTGAATGACGACGTGCGGTGGCTCGACGCCGACGAGCAACGGGCCTGGCGGGCCTTCCTCCGCATCCGCCGCGACCTCGACGCCGAACTCGGGCGCCGGCTGCGATCCCGGGGCCAGATGGACATCCTCGACTACGAACTGCTCGTGATCCTCTCCGAAGCGCCCGACCGCCGCCTGCCGATGGGGGAGCTCGCCGCCGAGTCCACCACGTCCGCTTCTCGGCTCACCTACCGGGTCGACCGACTCGCCGAGCGGGGTTGGGTCGACCGATGCGCCAGTCCGAGCGACGCCCGGAGCACGCTGGCGATCCTCACCGACGCGGGCTTCTCGGCACTGGAGATCGCCGCGCCGGATCACCTCCGCGACGTTCGGACCCTGCTGTTCGACCACGTCGAGCCCGGCGAGCTGAAGCCCGTGGCCGATGCCCTCGAACGCATTGCCGACCGGCTCGCGACATGAGGATCCGGATCATCGGCATCGGTCGGGCGGGCGGCTCGTTCGCCCGAGCACTCGCCCACGTCGGCCACGAGGTCGTGGTCGCCGAACGCCACGACGACCCGGCCATGTCGGCGTCCGACGTGGACGTCGTCCTGCTCGCCGTACCGGACCGGGCGATCGCCGCGGTGGCCGAGCGCATCACACCCGGCCCGGCGACGATCCTGCACTGTTCGGGGGCGACGACCCTCGCGCCGGTGCGCCATCACCCACGGCACGGTTCGATCCACCCGCTGATGACCCTGCCCGACGCCACGACGGGAGCCCGGCGCCTGCTCGACGACTGCACGTTCGCGGTCGACGGCGACGCTGCCGGCGACACCATCGTGCGAGACCTCGGAGGCAACGCGATCCGGGTCGACGACGACCGGCGTGCCCTCTATCACGCCGCCGCGGCCATCACCTCGAACCACACCGTCGCCCTCGCCGGGCAGGTCGCCGCGATCGCCGCCGAACTCGGCCTGCCGGCGGAGGCATTCTGGGGACTCCTCCGGGCCTCGGTCGACTCGATCGTCGATCTCGGGCCCGAGGCGGCACTCACCGGACCGGCGGCCCGGGGCGACATCGCGACACTTCGCGCCCATCTCGAGGCCCTGCCGGAGGACGAACGCGAGGCGTACCGAGCACTGGCCCGACGGGCCGGCCGACTGGCCAGCCGAGAGATCGACTTCGATCCGCGGCCCGGCGAGGGCAGACTCTCCGGGTGAGCGCCACCTCCGGAATCGAGACCGTCGGAACGATCACCGAGCTCCGGCGACGGCTGGAGGCCGAGCGGGCGACCGGCCGGACCGTCGGGTTCGTGCCGACCATGGGGTATCTCCACGATGGACACGCCTCCCTCATGCGGGCCGCGGCAGCCGAGAACGACGTCGTCGTCTCGTCGATCTTCGTGAACCCACTGCAGTTCGCGGCCGACGAGGACCTGGACGACTATCCCCGAGACATCGAGCGCGACACCGCACTCGCCGAGGCCAACGGCGTGCGCCTGCTCTTCGTGCCATCGGTGACCGAGATGTATCCCCGTGGCCCGGTCGACACGGTGGTCGCGGTTCCCGAACTCGCCCGACGGTGGGAGGGCGCGACCCGCCCGACCCACTTCGACGGTGTGGCCACGGTCGTGTCGAAGCTGTTCAACATCTCCGGGGCCTGCCGGGCCTACTTCGGCGAGAAGGACTACCAACAGCTGCAGATCATCCGCCGCATGGTCGACGATCTCTCGATCCCGGTCGAGGTGAAGGGTTGTCCCATCGTCCGGGAGGCCGATGGAGTGGCGATGTCGAGCCGGAACTCCTACCTCACGCCCGAACAACGGGCGGCCGCCCCGGTGCTGCGACGAGCACTCGACGCCGGCGTGGCCGCGGTCGCCGACGGCCAGGCCGATCCCACCGCCGTGATCCGGACGATGGCCGACGTCGTCGCAGCCGAACCACTGGCGGCGCTCGACTACGCCGCCGTGGTCGACCCGGCCACCCTCGCCGCACCGGCCACGATCGACGGCGAGGTCCGACTCCTCATCGCCGCACAGATCGGGCGGCCTCGACTCATCGACAACGCAGGTGCCACGATGGAGACCCCCGTTCCGGCACCCGACGCCGGCGGCACCGGCCTCAGTGTGGAGGACCCCCGATGAAGCGACCCTCGATCCCTGCGATCCGCAACTCGAAGCGACGCGACGGCGCCGACCCGCTCGTGATGGTCACGGCCTACGACGCACCGTCGGCGCGGGTCTCCTCCGAAGCCGGTGTCGACATGATCCTGGTCGGCGACAGCGTCGCGATGGTGGTGCTCGGCTACGACGACACGATGCAGGTGACGACCGACGACATCGCCCACCATGTCGCCGCCGTCGCCCGAGCCAATCCGAATGCCATCATCATCGGTGACATGCCGTGGATGAGCTTCCACGTGTCGGTCGAGGAGACGGTGCACAATGCGGCCAAGCTCATCCGAGCCGGGGCCCACTGTGTGAAGCTCGAGGGTGGGCGCAAGCGCCTGCCGATGATCGAGGCGATCCGCGCGGCGGAGATCCCCGTGATGGGCCACGTCGGGCTCACCCCGCAGTCCATGAACGTCATGGGCGGATTCAAGATCCAGGCCCGCCAGGCGGCGGCCGCACGTTCGCTGGTCGACGCGGCCAAGGCGCTCGAGGGCGCCGGCTGTTTCGCGATCGTGGTCGAGGGGGTTCCCGACGCCGTCGGCCGCATGGTCACCGAGGCCATCAACGTGCCGATCATCGGCATCGGCGCCGGCCCCGACTGCGACGGCCAGGTCCTCGTGTACCACGACCTCATCGGCCTCGAGAACCGCTTCAAGCCGAAGTTCGTGCGTCGCTACGGCACCGCGTACGACGACCAGGTCGCGTCGGTGACGCAGTACGCCAGCGATGTTCGCAGCGGCGCCTTCCCCGGCGCCGACGAGACCTACCAGGCGAACGACGAACTCACCGAGGCGCTGGGCCTCTACGGCTCACAACCCGAGGACTGACCCACCCGAGCGGCGGGTCGACCTCAGAATCCGACGACGAGGCCACCCACCGACGGGGGACCGAACAGCGCGACCGCCGTGGCCGCGGTGTTGATGAGCACGTGGGTCACGATGCTCGGACCGAGTCGACCGGTGAGGATCGTCTGGGCCGTCATGACGATCGCGAGTGCGAAGATCCCGGCGTAGAGGGTCGCGACCTCGCCGAGGGTGCCGGGCTGGAAGTGGCCGAGGCCGAACACGATCCACGACACGATCGATCCGGCGACGATGTTCCACCGTTTGGTGAGTGCACGCAGGACGAGCCCACGGAAGAACAACTCCTCGCCGATCGGGACGACGATGGCCACGAGGCCGGCGACGACGAACGCCGTCCACGGCTGATCCGAGACGTCACCGATGAAGCCGGTGTTCGAGACCGTCTCCTCCTGGCCCGTCAGTGCCATGGCGGTGAACATGAACATCGCGACGGTGATCATCGCTGCGAAGAAGCCGCCGATGCCGAGTCCGATGTCGGCCGCGCGGAATCGAAGGCCGAGATCCTCGGCGAGTGAACCACTCCCCCGCCGCTTGACGGCGTAGAGCGGCATGCCGAACCAGACGAGTGCCCCGAGGGCGAGCGTCACGATCGTGTCGATGCCGTCGTCGGGGATGACCGCGGTCAGGGCGAAGATCAATCCGGTCGTCGCGATGAGCGCCGGCACGGTGAGGACCACCTCGAGCGGCCCCCAACGTTGCTCCCGCCACGGCTGGCCCGGCGACCACCAGTGCTTCGGCGGCGGGACGTAGCCGACGGGCACCGGCGCCGGCTCGAACGCGGGCACCTGTGGAGCTGTGGAACTGGTCGACATGGGTTCCTCCATCTGCGCACCTCCTCCATCGGCCATCGGTCACTCGAACCTGAGCGTCGCGTGCGCCCGGCCCGCACCACCCCATGGTGGCCGATCGCCGCGGGGTAGGTTCGGTCGCGTGCCCACCGCTCCTCTGCACGCATCCGCCGATCTCGCCGACCGCCTCCGGGACGGATTCGCCGCGATCCGAACCGAACTCCGGGTTCCCGAACGCTTCAGCGACGAGGTGCTCGCTGCAGCAGAGGCCGCCCGACCGGTCGAGATCGAGCGAGCGGATCTGCTCGACGTGCCGTTCGTGGCGATCGATCCACCGGGCGCCACCGATCTGGATCAGGCCTTCTGGGCCGCCCCGACCGGTTCGGGCTGGACGATCCGGTACGCGATCGCCGACGTCGCCGCCTTCGTGCGGCCCGGCGATCCGATCGACCTCGAGGCCCGCGAGCGTGGTGTCACGCTCTACTCACCCGACATCCGCACGCCGCTGCATCCCGAGATCATCTCGGAGGATCGGGCGAGCCTGCTCCCGGGCGGTGAGCGCCCGGCACTCGTCTGGCACATCGAACTCGACGCCGAGGGCATGCCCACCTCGGCCCGCATCGAGCGGGCGACGGTGCGGGTACGGGCGGCCATCTCCTACGCCGAGGCCCAGCAACGGATCGAGGCCGGCGGCGAGGAACTCTTCGATGCACTCGCATCGATCGGGCGCCTCCGTCAGGCCCGCGAAGCCGACCGGGGCGGGGTCAGCCTGAACCTGCCGTCGCAGGAGGTCGTGTTCCACGACGGCCACTACGACCTCGAATACGACGAGACCATCCCGGTCGAGGGGTGGAACGCTCAGATCTCACTCCTCACCGGCATCGTCGCCGCCGACCTCATGATCGGCGCCGGTGTCGGCATGCTCCGGACCCTGCCGCCACCCCGCCGACGCGATGTCCGCCGCCTCCGTCGGCAGGCCGAGGTGCTCGGGGTGCCTTGGCCGGACCACGTCGACTATCCGGATTTCATCCGTGGCGTCGAGCCCAACAACCCCCGTTGCCAGGCGCTGCTCATCCAGTCGGCCCGGACCCTGCGGGGCGCCGGCTATCAGGGCTTCCAGGGTGAGCTTCCCGAACTGCACGAACACGGGGCGATCGCCTCGCCGTACGCCCACGTGACGGCTCCGCTCCGCCGCCTGATCGACCGCTTCGGCAACGAGCTGCTGCTGTCGATCTGTGCCGACGAGGCGCCACCTGCCTGGGTCATCGAGGCGCTCGACGAGCTGCCGTCGCTCATGGGTCGGGCCCGCTCGCGGGAGTCGGCGCTCGAACGTGCCATGGTCGACTTCACCGAGACCGTGATGCTCCAGCCCCGCGTCGGGGAGATGTTCGATGGCGCCGTGGTCGACATCGACACCAAACGCGACCGGGCGACGGTGCAGATCGCCGAGCCGCCGGTCGTCACGAGGGTCCGCCCCGACGGGCTCGAACTCGGCCAGACCGTCGAGCTGCGGCTCGACGGGGTCGACACGAATCTGCGCACGCTCGCCTTCACTCCGATCGCGCCATGACACTCCTGCCGCTCCCGACCATCACCCGCCCGTCGCCGGGTGCGGCGTGGCCGACGGGCGACCCCGTCGGCGAGGTCGAACGGGATCGGCTCGACGAACTGCTCGCCCGGGCGTTCGACGAGAACCCCGCACCACAGACCCGACTCAGCCTCGCCGTCGTCGTCATCCAACACGGTCGTCTCGTCCTCGAGCGCTACGGCGAGACAGCCGGGCCGCACGAACCGCTCATCTCCTGGTCGATGGCCAAGAGCGTGACCGCGGCCCTCGTCGGTCTGCTCGTGCGCGACGGCCGGCTCGACCTCGATGCCCCGGCGCCGGTCGCAGCCTGGGCCGGCGACGAACGTCGGGCGATCACGCTCCGCCATCTCCTGCACATGAGTTCCGGGCTCTCGTGGCGGGAGGACTACGTCGACGGCGAAGCCTCCGACGTCATCGAGATGTTGTTCGGTTCGGGGTCCGACGACGTCGCCGGTTTCGCGGCCGGGCTGCACGCGGTGTCGGCGCCGATGACGGAGTTCAACTACTCGAGCGGCACGACCAACATCGTCGCGGCGATCGTGCGGGACGAACTCGGTGGCGAGGCCGCCACCCGGACCTTCATGGAGCAGCGCCTGTTCGGACCGCTCGGCATGTCCTCGGCCGACCCCCGCTTCGATGACGCCGGCACGTTCATCGGCAGCTCCTTCCTCTACGCGACCGCCCGCGACTTCGCCCGTTTCGGCGAACTCCATCTGCGGGACGGCCACTGGGGAGACCAGCAGCTCCTCCCGGAGGGATGGGTCGACCTCGCCCGGACCCCGGTCGGGATCGAGGTCCCCGAGCTGAACGACTACGGCCTGCACTGGTGGTTGTGGCGTGATGAACCCCACGTGTTCGGCTGTCACGGCTATGAGGGGCAGTACATCGCCGTCGATCCGACCCGGGATCTGGTCGCCGTGCGACTCGGCAAGACACCCGAACCGGAGACGGCCGAGGCGCGGCACTGGTTGCGCGATGTGATGCGTTGTTTCCCGACGATCTGAGCGGGCTCAGATTCCGAGATCGGCCGCGGTGATCGCGTAGAGGATCTGATCGCCCCAGATCCCGTTGCGCATCTGCGCCCCGCGCAGCACGCCCTCGCGCACGAAACCGGCCTTCTCGAGCGCGCGTTGCTCGGCGATGTTGTCCACCGAGGTGTCGGCCTCGACGCGGTTGCTGGGCGTGGTCGCGATCAGCCGCTCGGCCAACATGCGCTGCGCCGCAGCGCCGTGTCCCCGGCCCCGGTGTTCGGGGAGGATCGTGATCCCGATCCGCCAGGCGAGGCTCGGGCGGGTCGGCCCGTAGGGATTTCCGAACCAGGTGAGATCCCCGATGGCCGTGCCGTCCTCCAGCTCGATCACGACCCGGCCGGCGCCGGGCAGTGCCACGCGCAGCGGCGCACCCGAGGTCGAGTCGAAGTGGTTGAACGGCCCCGCGACGTCGGGTTCGAGCAGGCGTTCGAAGAGCTCAGCGTCTCGCTGGGCATCGACAGGGCGAAGTCGGACCACATCCCAGCATGCCGGATCGACGGCCAGGTCGGGTGGACCACCGCACTGTCCGAATTCGGCCAGCTCACGTCGCTGACCAGCGATAGAACAACCACATGCTTCCCGCCGGCCTCGATCACGATCAGTGCTACGCCGTGATCCGCCGTCGCGATGGCCGATTCGACGGCCGATTCGTCACCGCGGTCCGCACGACCGGGATCTTCTGCCGGCCCTCGTGCCCGGCCCGGACCCCGGCGAGCGCGAATGTCGAGTTCTACGCGGTCGCGGCAGCGGCCGCCGACGCGGGATTCCGGGCATGCCGACGGTGCCGGCCGGAACTCGCGCCGTCCGACCCCGAGTGGCACCGGACCGACGTGCTCGTCGGTGCCGCCCTCGATCTGCTCGACGACGGCGCGTCTCCCGCCGAGGTGGGGCGCACCCTCGGGGTCTCCGAACGCCACCTTCGACGCGAGTTCGTCCGCCAACTCGGCACGACACCGAGCCGGGTCGTCCGGATGCGACGGCTGGCCACCGCGAGGCTGCTGCTGGACCACTCCGACCTCAGCGTGACCGACGTGGCCTTCGCCGCGGGGTTCGAGAGCATCCGGACGTTCAACACCTCGTTCCGTGCGGCGTTCGGTGCCGCCCCGAGCGAGCTGCGTCGTCGGGTGGCCACCGGGGGACGCCCCGGGTTCACGGTACGGCTACGAGCCCGGGGTGATCTCGCCCTCACGCCCGTGTTCGACTTCCTGGCCGCACGGGCGATCCCCGGCCTCGAGATGGCCGAGCCGGGTGCGTGGCGCCGGCATCTCCCGGGTGGATCGATGACACTCCGACCCGACCCCGCTGCGGTCGATCAGCTCCGGGTCGATCTGGATCTCGACGACGTGACCGGCATCCATGCCGCGCTGTCGGTCGCCCGGCGTGTGATGGATCTCGATGCCGACGTCGCGGCGATCGGCGACGACCTCCGTATGGATCCGACACTCGCGACCTATGTGGGCGACGCCGCACCGAGAGTGCCGGGAGCCGTCAACCGGTTCGAACTGTGCTGTCGAGCGATCGTCGGGCAACAGGTCTCGGTCGCCGGAGCGACCACGTTGCTCGGCCGCCTCGTCTCCCGGGCCACGGGCACCGAACCGGGCGCGCCCATCTCGAGCTTCCCGAGCGCCGACGCCGTGTGCGCCACCGATCTCGCGGGTCTCGGCATGCCGACCGGGCGGATCGACACACTCCGACGACTCGCCGAAGACGTCAGCGACGGATCGCTCGACCTCGACGCCACCCCGGACGAGGTCGAGCGCCGACTCCTCGAACGCAAAGGCATCGGTCCCTGGACCGCCGGCTATGTCCGGATGCGAGCGGGCGATCCCGACGGATGGCCGTCCGGCGATCTCGTCCTGCGACAGCGACTCGGCATCACCGCCGCCGAGCTCGACCGGCATGCAGACAACTGGCGCCCCTGGCGGGCGTATGCCGCCTTCGCCCTCTGGCAGGGCACGACCGTCGACCGCCCCTGACCACCCGAGACCGAGAGCGAGACCAGATCATGCAGACCACGCATCACACCTACACCACACCCGCCGGCCCCCTCACGGTCCTGACCCACGGCGACACCATCGTCGCCGCCGGGTTCACCGACGACCCGACCCGCCTCCACGATCGGCTCCACACCGATCGCGCCCATCCGCTCGCACCGGGTGAGTCGCGTGCGGTCGGCGACGCCGTCGCCGCGTGGTTGGCGGGTGACCACACCGCCTTCGACGGCTTGCGCCTCGAACAACATCACACCGAGTTCCAGGCCGCGGTCTGGGACGGTCTCGCACGGATTCCGGCCGGCGCGACCGCGAGCTACAGCGAACTCGCCGACGACGTCGGACGCCCGTCGGCCACCAGGGCCGTCGGCTCGGCGTGCGGGGCCAACCTGATCGCCCCGATGGTGCCGTGCCATCGGGCGCTGCGGTCCGACGGCTCGCTCGGCGGGTACGAGTACGGACTCGACGTCAAGCGCTGGTTGCTCGACCACGAAGGCGTCGGCCGCCCCGAACAGCTGACGATGGCCTAGATCGGCTCGCCCCGCTCGATCCGCACCTCGGCGTCGAGGGCGATCGACAGCAGTCGGGATCGTTCCCGCGCCGCGTGGAGTTCGAGGGTGAGCGGATCGTCGGCGTCGGATGGCACCGCCTCGATCACGATCTCGGCTCGATCGCCGTCGGACGCCTCCTCGTGCAGCACTCGAACCGTGCGCACCGCGGCGGCGTGTCGACGGTCGAGCCCGATGGCGATCCGCACCATGCCGGCGAGGGCCCGCACGGCCCGCTGGTCCTCCGGACGCAGCGCGGCGAACGGAGGATGCTTCTCGGCCGGCAGGCTCTTGCGGTGATACCGGGCGATCTGTGCGACGAGCTCGATCTCGTGATCGGTGAAGCCCGTGAGTTGCTCGGTGTGGCGGATCACGTAGTAGCTGTGCTTGTGATGCCCCGAATGTGAGATGAAGAGCCCGATGTTGTGGAGGATCGCGGCGGCCTCCAGCAGTTCCCGGTGCTCATCGCCGAGGCCGTGGCGCCCCCGGGTCCGATCGAACACGGCGAGGGCCAACCCGGCGCTGTGCCGGGCATGCGCTGCATCGGGGTCGAGCTGTTCGGCCAGCCGCACGACGTTCGCACGGCGCAGATCCCGGAGGTGTTCGAACCCGACGACGTTGAAGCGGTCGAGCAACACACCTTCCCGAAGGGCGTAGTCCGAGATCCGGATCTCGGTGATGCCGAGCGCCGCGGCACTCTCGGCGAGCAGCAGCATGCCGCCCACGATGATGTCGACTCGCTTGGCATCGAGTGCGGGCCAGCGACGCCGATCCGCACTCGTCGAACCGACCAGGTCGGCGGCGAGCGCTTCGAGCTCGGCCGTGGTGAAGCGGACACCGTTCATCTGGAACGGCTCTTCCCCTCGGCGGGCGGCGGCCATCGCCGCGACGGTCGCGATCGTGCCGGATGACCCGACCACGACGTCGGGAGCATGCCCGCGTACCGCCCGGGCCACCGGTTCGAGGGTGGAGCGGACATGGGTCCGGCAGGCGGCGACGGCCTCGGCGGTCACCTCGCCGTCGGGGAAGAAGCGCTCGGTCAGGCGGATGGCGCCGAGCCGGGTGCTGCGCGCTTCGATGACCTCGCCACGATGCCCGACGAGGTATTCCGTCGAGCCACCGCCGATGTCGATCAGCAGGAGACGCTCGTCGAAGACCGGCAGGGCCTGGAGCACGCCGAGATGGATGAGGCGGGCCTCCTCGAATCCCGAGATCACCTCGATCTCGACCCCGACCTCCGCTCGGGCGCGGTCGAGGAAGACGTCGCGGTTCTCGGCCTCGCGGACGGCGCTCGTCGCCACCGCCACGACGTCGGCGTCGTGAGAGGCAGCGACCGCGACCATCCGGTGAAGGGCGTCGATGCCGCGTTGGATCGCCGCATCGGTCAGCCGCTTCATGTCGCCCGATCCCTGACCGAGGCGGACCATGTCCTTCTCGGTCGTGATGACCTCGAACCCCCCGGCCGCCGTCGCCCGGGCGACGACCAGGTGCATCGAGTTCGTGCCGATGTCGATGGCTGCCAGGGTGTCTCGAGTCACCCCCCTAGTCTCGGAGGTCGTGAGCTGGATCGTGCGGATGCGGGTGGACGTCCCCGGCGGGTCGACGTCGGACGAGGCGGAGCGCCTCTCCGCCCTCGCGTGGAACCGTGGCTCGACCGGTGTGGCGGAGGTCCCCGGTTCGGACGGCACGGCCGAGCTCCTCGCCGGGTTCGACGCCGAGTCCGTCGCACGCGAGTTCGCTCGCGACAGCGGTGGACGTGTCGAGCGCGTCGACCCGACCGCCTGGCAGGCACCGCCGACGACGGTCACCACGATCGAAGGACCACCGACGGTCATCATCATCGGCGTCGACGAGCCGACCCCGGACGACGTGGCGACCGATGCCGTGCACATCCGGATCGATGCGGCCGGCGCGTTCGGCCATGGAGCACACCCGACGACGACGCTCGCGCTGCGCCTGCTGGTGCCGGCGGTCGTCGCCGGGGGTGCCGGTCACCGGGTGCTCGACGTGGGTGCCGGGTCGGGCGTGCTGGGTGTCGTCGCCGCCCGCCTGGGCGCCCGGGTGTCGGCGACCGAGATCGACGCCGACGCCCACGCGGTGATCGCGGCCAACGCCGCTCGCAACGACGTCGACATCGTCCTGCTCCCCGTCGACCTCGGCGCCATCGAACCGCCCGAGCTCGCGGTCGTGAACGTGCTGCTGGTCGTCCAACGCGAACTCGCCGCCGCGTTCGCATCGATGCCTGCGACCGGGTTGATCCTCACCGGGGTGCTCGTCGAGCAGCTCGACGAACTCCTCGCGCTCCATCCCGGACGGCCCGTGCACCAACGGCTGGAACTCGACGGTTGGGCGGCGGTCCTGCTCGGTCCCGACACCCGCGTCGCGGCGGCGTCGTGACCACCGTCTGGTATGTCTCCTACGGCAGCAACCTGCTGGCCGAGCGGTTCCGGTGCTATCTCGAGGGTGGTCTCGCCCCCGGCGCGACCGGGGTCCCGCAGCCGCCGGCCCGGGATCGCCGACCGCCGCGGGCCGATGGCCCGATCGCGATCCCCCACCGCCTCCGCTTCTTCGGCCGATCCGCCCGCTGGAACGGCGGCGGCGTCGCCTTCGTCGACCCCGTCGACGACCCGGGCAGCCGGACGCTCGGCCGGGGCTGGCGGATCGGGGTCGACCAGCTCGCCGACGTGGCTCGGGGCGAAGCCGGCGCCGACGCAACCGTCGAGGTCGACCTCGACCGGCTTCGTGCCATCGGCCGGATCGAGCTCCACCCGGGGCGGCGGTACGGCACGCTCGTGCACCTCGGTCGACACCCCGACGGCGACGACCTCGTGACCATCACCTGCACGGGGGTCGACGGCCTCGGTCCACCCAACCCTCCCGACGAGTCCTATCGGGCGGTCATGATCCGCGGCCTCCGGGAGACGTGGCGCCTCGATCACGCCGCCGCCGATCGGTACCTCGACCGTCACCTCACCTGACCGGCCTCTGGCCCGGGCGGCCGGCGGGCCGGTAGCTTCGGCCGCCATGACGCCCGATCCGGAAACCATGCCGAACACGACGATCAGCTTCGACAACCGCGTCACCGAGGCGCTCGGCACCCGCTATCCGATCGTCCAGGCCCCCATGGGATGGATCGCACGTTCGCAACTGGCCTCCGCGGTCTCCAACGCCGGTGGGCTCGGGATCATCGAGACCTCCTCGGGCGAGCTCGACACGATCAAGGCCGAGATCGCCAAGATGCGCGACCTCACCGACCAGCCGTTCGGGGTCAACATCGCCCAGGCATTCGTGCGGGACCCGTCGATCGCCGATTTCGTGATCGATCAGGGTGTGCGCTTCGTCACCACCTCGGCCGGGTCGCCGACCCGCTACACCGAGACCCTCAAGGCCGCCGGCCTCACGGTGTTCCACGTCGTGCCGACGCTCGCCGGAGCGATGAAGGCGGTCGACGCCGGCGTCGACGGCCTGATCGTCGAAGGCGGTGAGGGCGGCGGGTTCAAGAATCCCGATCCGGTCGCTTCGATGGTGTTGCTGCCCCTCGTGCGGTCGAAGGTCTCGGTGCCGATCGTGGCCGCGGGCGGCATCGTCGACGGTGCGTCGATGGCGGCCGCCTTCGCCCTCGGCGCCGAAGGAGTCCAGCTCGGCACCCGCATGGTGTCCGCGGCCGAGTCGCCCGTGCACGATCACTGGAAGCAGGCCATCATCGAGGCCGCCGAGACCGACACCGTCATGCTCAATCAGCGGCATTCCCCCGCCCTCCGGGCGCTCAAGACCGATCGATCGACGGGGCTGCAATTCGCCGAACACAACGTCTTCGGCGACTTCGGGGATCCGCAGTCGCTCTACTTCGGAGGCGACATGGAGGGGTGCATCGCGCTGACCGGACAGGTCGCCGGCCGGATCGACCGGGTGGAGCCGGTGGCGGAGATCCTGGAGCGTTGTGTCACCGAGTTCGGCGACGTGCTCGACGCGATGGCCGACCGATACCTCCGGGGCTGACATGACCGACGAACTCCGCGACCGCCTCGGCTTCGATGCCCCACCGATCATCTCGGCTGCGGAGGTCGCGGTCGCCATTGCCGACGGTCGACCGGTTGCCCTCGCCGACATGCGGCCCGAGTCTGACGACGGCACACCGGTGCCACGTCGCCCCGGCGCGGTGATCGTCGATCTGGACACCGTCTGTGCCGACCCACCCGCACCCGTGCTCGGGCGGCACCCCCTCCCCTCGTCCGAGCGGTTCGCCGCCGAGTTGGGCGCGCTCGGCCTGAGCCCGCACCATCACGTCGTGGTGTACGACGATCTCGCGGGCCTCACGGCCGGCCGGCTCGTCTGGATGCTCCGCACCCTCGGACGGCCGGCGTCCCTGCTCGACGGCGGAGCGGCGGCCGCCGACGCCGCCGAGCTCGCCACACCGACGCCTCCGCCGACCTCGGTGTCGGCCGTGCCCTGGCCGACGGAGGCGATCGTCGACGCCGATGAGGTCGCGGCGACGGTCGCCGCCGGCGGCACCGTGCTCGATGCCCGATCGCCGGAGCGGCATCGGGGTGAGGTCGAGCCACTCGACGCCGTCGCCGGGCACATCCCCGGAGCTCGCAACGTGCCGTTCCTGTCCACGATGGACGACGACGGACACCTCCTCGACCCGGGCCGACTCGCCGAGCGCCTCGCCTCCTTCGACGAGCAGACCGTCGTCAGCTGCGGCTCTGGCGTCTCGGCGTGCCAGCTCGCCCTTGCCATCGAGCAGATCAACGGTGGCAGACCTCGCCTCTACGTGGGATCGTGGTCCGGTTGGTCGACCGACCCCGGTCGCCCGATCGCCACCGGACCTGAAGCCACGCCATGACCGAGACCGAAGAACACCCCATCCTGACCCGGGCACGGGACCTGTGCCTCGGCTTCCTCGACTCCATCGAGGACGACCGCGATGGCCACCCCACCTTCCGTGTGCGGGAGAAGGCGTTCGCCTGTGCCGTCACCGGTGCCGACGGCGAGATCTCGCTGCTCATGCAGGCGGCGGCCGGCGAACAGGACAGCCTGCTCGCCGAAGGACCCCCCTTCTTCCTGCCGAAGGGATGTGCGAAGGGCTGGATCGGCATCACCCTCGACGACGACACGGACTGGGACGAGGCCGAGGAGCTGCTCGGCGACTCGTACCGGGCCATCGCTCCCAAGAGTGTCGTCCGCAAGCACGACGGCTTGCGCTGACCGGGCGCTCGGACCGTCTGGCCCGCGGGCCGGGAGCGTCATAGGTTCGACGCCATGAGCGACCCGTCCTTCGCCGCCCGACTGCGTTTCCTCGCCGCCGAGTCGCCCGAGGCCCCGGCGGTCACCTTCACGGGCACGGGAGAGACGCTCACGATCGCGGAGCTCGTGGCCGGCGCTCACCGACTCGGCCGGTCGCTCCGGGCCCTCGGTGCGGGTGAGGGCGCCTTCGTCACGATCGCCGAGCCGAACGGCGTCGAGTTCTTCCTCGGTGTCGCCGCATGCTGGATGATCGGGGCGACGCCCCAACCGGTGTCGCCGAGGCTCCCCGAAGCCGAACTCCGGGCGATCATCGATCTGGCGGACCCGGCGGTCGTGATCGGTCCGCCGCCGGGCATCGACCTGGGCGAGCGAGCGACGTTGCCCCGCGGGAGCCGCGGTGAAGGCCACGACGACGGTCCGCTCCCCGATGCCATCGCACCGTCGTGGAAGGCGCCGACCTCGGGCGGCTCGACCGGACGACCCAAGTTGATCGTCGCCGGTGATCCCTCGATCTACACCGAATCGACGGCGAGCCTCGGCGCACTCCTCGGCTGCCGCCCCGGCGCCGTGCTCGTGATGCCCGGCCCGATGTACCACAACGGGCCGCTCGTCTGGGCACTGTCCGCGCTGTTGAACGGAGGCCACGTCGTCGTGCTCCCACGCTTCGATGCCGCGGCGACACTGGCGGCGGTCGAGGCCCATCGGGGCACCGTGCTCTACCTCGTGCCGACGATGATGCAGCGCATCTGGCGGCTGGAACCCGACGATCGGCTCGCGCACGATCTCAGCTCGCTCGAGAAGGTCTGGCACCTGGCAGCCCCCTGTCCGCCGTGGTTGAAGCGGGAGTGGATCGACTGGCTGGGCGGTGAGCGGATCTGGGAGCTCTACGGCGGCACCGAGGGGCAGTGCTTCACGATCCTCGACGGCAACGAGTGGGTCGACCATCCGGGCTCGGTCGGGCGGGCCGTGTCGGGCGAACTGGCGATCTTCGATGAGGACGGCACGCCGCTCGGTCCCGACCAGATCGGCGAGGTCTGGATGCGGCCGACCGGCCGCGAGACCCCGACCTACCGATACATCGGCGCCGAGGCGGAGGTGCGCGACGGCGGGTGGGAGTGCCTCGGCGACATCGGCAGACTCGACGCCGACGGCTTCCTCTTCCTGACCGACCGTCGGTCCGACATGATCCTCGTCGGTGGGGCCAACATCTACCCGGCCGAGGTCGAAGCCGCCATCGACCGGCATCCGGCGGTGCGGTCGAGCGCGGTGATCGGCCTCCCCGACGACGAGCTCGGCAACCGGGTGCACGCGATCGTCGACGCGCCGGGCGGCGTGGAGATCGACGAGTTGCTCCGATTCGTGGCCGACGAGTTGGTGCGGTACAAGATGCCGCGGACGGTCGAGTTCGTGGACGCCCCGGTACGCGACGACGCCGGCAAGGTGCGTCGGAGTCAGCTCCGGGCCGAACGCCTGCCTGGATGAACCGAGCGAGCCCTTCGCGCCCGTCCGGCGGGGCCGGACGACCGTCTCAGGCGGCAGCGGCGAGCTGCATCAACTCGATCTGATCGGGGAACGACGAGACCCGATACCGAGGCGGGTGATGCATCGTGGGTTCCATCAGCGCTCCGACCGCCGCTTCGGCCGCCTCCCAGGGAACGATCAGCGGCTCGGTCCCGGTCGATCGGGTGAAGGCGATCGCAT
The DNA here is from genome assembly GCA_020629695.1 of Acidimicrobiales bacterium. Lineage (GTDB taxonomy): Bacteria > Actinomycetota > Acidimicrobiia > Acidimicrobiales > SZUA-35 > JAHDBV01. Next base: position 26,454 of record JAHDCV010000029.1, read on the forward strand.
CGGTGCGTGGCAGCAGACTCGGCACCCCCTCGGTCCACGTGGTGACGGTCTCGAGCCCGCGGCGTGGCGAGTCTCGGAACACCACCGACGCCACGAAGATCTCCTCACCGACGAGGTGCTGGATCGACGGCGCGAGGTCGTTCGCCGTCCGCTCGACATCCATCCGGGTCAGGCGACGCCAGGGCAGATAGGCGGGATGGTCGGGAGTCAACTCGAGCCGCTCCCAGTAGCCGGCCTTGCCGACGATCGGCCAGGTCGACACGAGGTCGGTCCGATTCGGATCGGACAGTGCTCGCTCGAACAGGCTCACGATCGCCCGCTCGTCATCGGCAGGGCAGACGAGTGCGCGGTCGCGATGCGAGACCAGCACGACGAACGATCCGTCGTGGGACCCGAAGTCGAGCGCTTCGAGTTCGCCCGGCACACAGAACCGGGTGGCGGCGTGGGGGTCGCCCACCGAGGTGTGCGCCACCCGATCCTCCCCCAACATCCACCCGTCGTGGCCCCGGTCGGCCAGCGTGCCGAGGGCGATCGGGAAGATGTCGCGAAAGGTCATGTCCCAGTTCTTCAGCATCGCCTCGGTGATGGGAGCCACGATCCGGTCGTGTTCGGCCACCACCGTCACGGCGAGCTCGGATGTGAGCTCCAGCGACGGAATCACATCCGCGAGCGGACCGCGGCGGAGGCTGGCGACACGGTGCGCCTCGAGCTCCGCTCGGGAGCGAACGGCGAGCACCAACTGATCCTGATCGGGCCGGACGGCGGTGTCGCTACTGCTGAGCAGATCGGCGATGCGGTTCTCGAGCCAGTTGTCCCGATCACTCTCGGGGCGGGCGAGCCATTCGGAACGGACGTCCTCGAGCTCGATCAACGACTGATCCACCTGGATGCGTTTGGCCACCGGGTCGTACGCGAAGGGACGGCCCCCGGCTTGGCGTTGCACGGTGGCGGTGACGGCGGCGATGAAGTCGGGCGACTTCCGTCGGAAGAGCGGCACATCGCTCTGATCGGCACGTCGAGCCGAAATCTGAACGAGGCACACTCGCCCAATCGGGCCGGAGCTGCGATCATCGGGCGGTGACCGACAACGACACCGCCCCCAAGGGCATCGACCTCCCCGCTGTCTCGGCGTGGCTCGATGCGAACATCGAGGGCGTCGAGGGCCCCTACGAGGTCTCGTTCATCACGGGCGGGCACTCCAATCTGACCTATCGGGTGCGCCCGGCGCGGGGCGGCGATCTCGTGCTCCGACGTCCGCCCCTCGGCGCCGTGCTCGAATCGGCCCACGACATGTCACGCGAACACCGCATCATCGCCGGCGTCGGCCAGACGAACGTGCCGGTGCCCGCTGCACTGGGCCTCTGTGAGGACGTCGAGGTCAACGGTGCGCCGTTCTACGTCATGAATCACGTGGAGGGCACCGTGCTCCACGACCTCGAGACCTCACTCGCCTCCGTGACGAACGAGACGGTGCGCCACGGGCTGTCGGTCGACGTGGCCAACGTGCTCGCCGACCTGCACCGCGCCGATGTCGACGGCATCGGCCTCGGTGAGTTGGGACGGAAGGAGGCGTACCTGGACCGCCAGCTCCGCCGATGGAGCCGGCAGTGGGAGGCGGCCAAGACCCGGGAGTTGTCCGACATGGAAGACGCCTACACCCTGCTGGTGGAGGCGAAGCCGGAGCAGCGGTACACGGGCATCGTGCACGGCGACTACCGCCTCGGCAACATGCTGGTCGACCCGGTCGCCGGCACCGTGCAGGCGGTGCTCGACTGGGAACTCTGCACCCTCGGCGACGTCCTCGCCGATCTCGGCTACCTGCTCAACAACTGGGCTGAAGACGGTGAGAGCGTGGTCCGGGGGGCCACGGCCTATCCGACGATGGCCCCCGGTTGGATGAGCCGAGACGCGTTGATCGGCACCTACGTCGAGCGGACGGGCTTCGAGGTCCAGGGCATCGCCTATTACCAGGCATTCCAGTTCTGGCGCCTCGCCGCGATCGTGGAGGGTGTGCTCGCCCGATACCTCGCCGGGGTGATGGGAGACGGGGGCGACACCGATCTGTTCCGCGAGCAGGTGAACTCGCTCGCCGCCGAGGCGCTCCGCCTCGTCCGCACGCTCGGCTGAGCCCATCACCGCCCGCACCGGGCCGATGGACGAGCGACAGCGCGAGTTCACCGGAGCGCCATGCGAGGTCGTTACGGTCGGGTGATGCGGATCATGGTGACGAACGACGACGGCATCGACTCGGTGGGGTTGCACGTGCTCGCCCGAGCCGTCGCCGAGCACGGCGACGTCACCGTGATCGCCCCCGACAGCGAGTACTCCGGTGCCGGAGCCGCCATCGGCGCACTCTGGCAGGCCCAGCACGAGGTCCACGAGGTCTCGATCGAGGGCATCGAGCGTGCCTATTCGGTGTCGGGTGCGCCGGCGCTGTGCGTCATGTTCGCCCGGATGGGAGCCTTCGGCGACCCGCCCGACCTCATCGTGTCCGGCATCAACCCGGGAGCGAACGTCGGCCGATCGGTGTACCACTCGGGAACGATCGGAGCCTGCCTCACCGGGCGGAACGGTGGGATCAGCGGCATCGCGGTGTCGCAGTCGGTTCCCCACTTCGGTGTCGAGGGCCAGGCCTGGGACGACGTCGTGGCCGACATGCCCTGGGAGACCGCCGCCGCCGTGGCCGCCGACCTCGTGGCCGCATTCGTCGCCGACCCACCCGAGGCCGGCTCGGTCCTCAACGTCAACGTGCCCGGCGTGCCACTCGCCGACCTCACCTCCTACCGGTGGACCGAGGTCGGCACGGCGCCCCCTCGAGCGATGTCGACCGCGACGCTCGAACCGAAGCACGGCCATCTCGGCGCCTACCGGGTCGAGTTGGCATGGGGTGATGCCGCAGAGCTGTCCCCCGAGACCGACACCGGGGCCATCATGAACGGCGAGGTGTCCCTCACCTGGCTCAGCCGGATCGTCGCCGAGCATCGTCCCCGGCACGAAGCCGTCGAGGCGGCCCTCGGACGCCGCCTGCGCCCGAACTGAGCTCACGCGGCGTCATCGAGATCGTCCGGATCCGGCCGGAGCGGACGCAGACCCTCGAGTGGGCCGCCACACCCCCACGACCAGGCGAGGGCGTGCTGGGCGAGGAGATGCATGGTCTCGCGTCGGATCTGATCGTCGTCGCTCGTCCACGCCCGACTCGGATCCGTCGCATAGGCCATGGACCGCACCAACTCGCCGTCGGTGTGCAGCCAGTCGAGCAGATCGAGACCTTCGGCGGCCAGCTTCCGCCGCGCCAGACGGAACAGTCCGAGGTCCCGCTCGACCAGGTCGTCGCCCACGCCCGGGCCGGCCTGGAGAAACAGCGTCTGGAACGCCGACGGTTCGCGATCGGCGTGGAGCACCGCCCGGTCGATCATCGAGAACACGTCCGTCTCGCCGGGGGGCATCACCTCCACCCGCACCGGGCGACACCCGCGGAACAGGACCACGGCGTCGCGTCGCTCACCCGGGTCGATCAGCTCGACGGCGAGTTGGCCGGCATCGAAGAAGTTGAACAGTTCACACATGGGTCCTCCTCACCGGTGTGCGCACCGGTGGACCACGCCCGAGGGCGGTTGCACGTCGAGGCAGCCGGGGCTGCGAGCGCATCGGAGAACCGAGTCGTGGAGGAACGGTAGATCGCGGGTGTGACAGCCACCCGATGCCGGCTGCGTCGTGTCGAGGTGCGACGCTGCCTCGATGGAACCCACGGTGTTGCCCGTCCTGGAGGTCGGCACGACCTTCGATGCCGACGGGCGGGCACTGCCGACCGCCGTCGTGGACGGAACGAACCATCCCGAGGTCGCCGATCTCGCTCGGGTCCACGCGATGGAGGGTGTCGGGGATCTCCGGACCGAGGCGATGCGTCTGCCGACCGACCGACCCGACGTCGGCGACGCCCTGCTGCTCGGCGTGCGCATGACCTCACCGGTCATCGCGATGTTCGTGCTCGTGTTCGACCTCGAGGCACATCGACCGATGCTCCGCCACGCCGGCGAGCTCGGTGCGTTGGTGATCGCCCACACGCCGCCGTCGTCGGCCGGCGACGACCATCCGGCGTGGCTGTCGATCAACCTCGACGGCGACGCCCTCGCCGCGCACCTGGCCTGACCTGGCCCGCGGGCGGATGAGGTCGGGGCAGACGTCGGCCCGCCGATCGGTTACCATCGCCGCAGGTCGAACGAGGCCGAGCGGGAGAGTGTGTCGGCCCCGGCCGGCGCCACCGAAGGAGCAACCGCCCCGGAATCTCTCAGGTACCAGGTACCGCTCGGAGCAACGGCCACGCTGGAGAGCAGGTGATGGCGACATCACCTCACCGAAGGGGAACAGGTCCTCGGACCCCGAACTCTCAGGTCACCGGACAGCGGGGGCACCAACTCGAACGAACGAGAGGTGCCATGTCCGAGACGTCCCCGACATCCGAGCCCCGGCGTACCGCGCTCTACGACACCCATGTCGCCGCCGGCGCCCGCATGGTGCCCTTCGCCGGCTGGGAGATGCCCATCCAGTACGAGGGTGTGATCGCGGAACACACGTGGTGCCGCACCCACGCCGCACTGTTCGACGTCGCCCACATGGCCGTCGTGGATCTGCTCGGTGAGGACCCGGCGAGCGCGCTGGAGCGCCTGACCCCCGCCGGGATCACGACGCTCGACGCCGGGCGGCAGCGCTATCTGCTCCTCACCAACGACGCCGGCGGTGTGATCGACGACGCGATGGTCGCCAACATCGCGCCGGGCCATCTGCGTCTGGTCGTGAACGCCGGTCGCCGAGACGTCGACCTGCCCCACCTGATCGCCGGACTGCCGGAGCTGGACGTCATCGAACGGACCGACCTCGGCATCCTCGCCCTCCAGGGGCCCGAGGCCGCCGCCGTCATCGAACGGGTGATGCCCGGCCACCTGCCGGGTCGCTTCCTGGACGTCGTCACCGTGGACGACCTCACCGTCTCGCGCTCGGGCTACACCGGCGAGGACGGCGTCGAGATCATCGCCCCGACCGAACGCCTCGGCGGTCTCGCCGACCGGCTGATCGCCGACGACCGTGTCGCATGGGCCGGACTCGGCGCCCGCGACACGCTCCGCCTCGAAGCCGGGCTCTGCCTCTACGGCAACGATCTCGACGAGTCGATCTCGCCCGTCGAAGCCGGGCTCGTCTGGTCGATGCCGAAGCGCCGCCGCGAGGCCGGCGACTTCCCGGGTGGCGCACGCGTGAGCCGCGAGTTGGCCGAGGGTCCCCGCTGGACCCGCGTCGGTCTGCGTCCCGATGGGCGCCGCCCCGTACGGGACGGCGCCACGCTCACCTCGGCCGACGGTGCCGACGCCGGCATCGTCACCTCGGGCGGTTTCGGCCCGACCGTCGATGCGCCGGTCGCGATGGGCTATGTCCCACCCGCGTTCGCCGAGCCCGGCACACCCCTCGTCGCCGAGGTCCGCGGCAAGTCCGTGGCCGTCACCGTCGCCGAGCTCCCGTTCGTCCCCGCCAACTTCGCCCGCTGAGGAACCCCGCGATGACCACCCAGAACCCCACCAATGCCCACACCGCGTTCGAGACCCGCCACCTCGGTCTCGAGGGTGACGACGAGGCCAAGGCCCTCGCGCTCGTCGGCTTCTCGTCCGCCGACGAGCTGCTCCGGGAAGCCGTGCCCGAGGTGATCCGCCTCGACGACGCCCTCGACGTTCCCGGGCCGGAGACCGAGACCGAGGCACTCGCCGCGCTCCGCCGGATCGCCGACCGCAACCAGGTCCTGACCTCCCTCATCGGGCAGGGCTGGCACGACACGATCACCCCGGCGGCGATCCGGCGGAACATGATCGAGAACCCCGCCTGGTACACCGCCTACACGCCGTACCAGCCCGAGATCTCGCAGGGCCGACTCGAGATGCTGACGGTGTTCCAGACGATGGTCGCCGACCTGACGGGCTGCGAGCTCGCCAATGCGTCCCTCCTCGACGAGGCCACCGCGGCGGCCGAGGCCATGCAGATGTTGCGGCGTCTCGACAAGACGAAGCGCTCGGCGTTCTTCGTCGACGCCGACAGCCATCCGCAGACCAAGGCCGTGATCGCGACCCGAGCCGAACCCCTCGGTATCGAGCTCATCGTCGGCGACCCGGAGACCGATCTGGTGTCGGGCGACGTCGCCGAGACCGTCTTCGGTGCCTTCGTCACCCATCCCGGCTCGTCGGGTCGCATCCGCGACCTGGCCCCGATCATCGAGGCCACCCACGCCGGCGGGGCCCGGATCGCGGTGTCGACCGACCTGCTCGCCTGCACCCTGCTCACGCCGCCGGGAGAACTCGGCGCCGACGTCGTGGTCGGCTCGGCCCAGAGGTTCGGTGTGCCGATGGGCTTCGGCGGCCCCCACGCCGGCTTCCTCGCCACGGCCCAGAGCCACGCCCGCTCGTTGCCGGGTCGCCTCGTCGGGGTGTCGGTCGACGCCCACGGTGACGCCGCCTACCGGCTGGCCCTCCAGACACGCGAACAGCACATCCGCCGCGACAAGGCGACGTCGAACATCTGCACCGCCCAGGCGCTCCTGGCCAACGTGGCCGCGGCCTACGCCTGCTGGCACGGTCCGGACGGTCTGCGGGCCATGGCGCTCCGGATCGAGGCGCTGACCGACGCACTCGTCGTCCTGCTCGACGGCTCGGGCCACGAGGTCGTGTCGGGCCCCGGCTTCGACACGGTCACCGTGCGGGTCGACGACGGCGTCGAGGCCGTCCTCGCCGACGCCCGCGCCGCGGGTTTCAACCTGCGTCGCGTCGATGACACCTGTGTCGGCGTCAGCTTCGACGAGACCTCGACGAGCCACACCCTCGAGGCCGTCGCCCGGGCCGCCTTCGGCCTGTCGGTCGAGGTCGACCACTCGACGTTCACCCAACCCGACGAACCGGTCGCCATCCCCGAGGGTTTCCGCCGCACGTCGCCGTTCCTCACCGACGAGCGCTTCCACCGTTTCCGCTCCGAGCACGAGATGCTCCGCTGGCTCCGTCGACTGTCCGACCGCGACCTCGCACTCGACCGCACGATGATCCCGCTGGGCTCGTGCACCATGAAGCTGAACGCCGCGGCCGAGATGGAGCCGATCACGTGGCCGGAGTTCGCCGGTATGCACCCGTTCGCCCCGGCCGACCAGCGCGAGGGCTACGTCGAACTCATCACCGAGCTCGAGCGCACTCTCGCCGAGATCACCGGCTACGCCGCCGTCTCCCTCCAGCCGAATGCCGGCTCCCAGGGTGAGTACGCCGGCCTCCTCGCGATCCGCGCGTATCACCGCAGCCGCGGCGACGAGCAGCGCACGATCTGCCTCATCCCGTCGTCGGCCCACGGCACGAACGCGGCCTCGGCCGTGATGGCCGGCCTCGACGTGAAGGTCGTGGCCTGCGACGACGCCGGCAACATCGACCTCGCCGACCTCCGGGCGAAGATCGCCGACGCCGGTGAGCAACTCGCCGCCCTGATGATCACCTACCCCTCGACCCACGGCGTCTACGAGGAGACCGTGGTCGAGGTGTGCGCGGCGGTGCACGATGCCGGCGGGCAGGTCTACACCGACGGCGCCAACCTCAACGCCCTCGTCGGCATCGCCCGTCCCGGTCGCTTCGGGTCGGACGTGTCGCACCTGAACCTCCACAAGACGTTCTGCATCCCCCACGGCGGCGGCGGCCCCGGCGTCGGCCCGATCGGGGTGGCCGCCCACCTCGCACCCTTCCTCCCGGGACATCCCGAGGTCGCCGATCTCGTGCCCGGCGCCGACGACACGCTCGCCGTCGGTCCGGTCTCGGCCGCACCCTGGGGCTCGGCCGGGATCCTGCCGATCTCGTGGATGTACTGCCGGATGATGGGCCCGGCCGGGCTCCGTCGTGCGACCGCAGTCGCGGTGCTGGCCGCGAACTACGTGGCCAAGCGCCTCGCCGAGCACTATCCGATCCTCTACACGGGTCCGGACGGCCTCGTGGCCCACGAGTGCATCATCGACATCCGTCCGCTGCACGAAGCAACGGGTGTGACGGTCGACGACATCGCCAAGCGCCTCGCCGATCTCGGCTTCCACGCGCCGACGATGTCGTTCCCGGTCGCCGGCACGTTGATGGTCGAGCCGACCGAGTCCGAGTCGCTGGCCGAGCTCGATCGGTTCTGCGACGCGATGGCACTGATCGCCGCCGAGATCGACGACATCGCCGAGGGTCGGATCAGTGCCGACGACTCGCCGCTGCGTCACGCGCCGCACACCGCGGCCGTGGTGATGGCGGACGACTGGGAGCGGGCCTACCCCCGCTCCCAGGCCGTGCCCGGGTCGCTCGTCGACCACTACTTCCCACCGGTGGGTCGGGTCGACAACGCCCACGGCGACCGCAACCTCGTGTGCTCCTGCCCGCCGCTCGACGCGTACGGGAGCTGACGACCGGACCGGTTCAGCCGGCGGCGGCGATCGGGCCCATCCCGGGCTCGGCGCCGTCGTCGGCGCGCACCCCCCGGAAGGCCCGCGACAGCAACGGCGACGACGCGGCGAGATTCGCCGGTTCGGCCGAGGTGTCCTCGTAACGCTCGTGCCAGTCGTAGCCGGTCAGGCCCGGTTGGGGCAGCGGCTTGTCGTCGAACAACACCAGTTGGGAGTCCCGATCGTCGATCAGGCTCCACCCGACCGGCGCCGTCACCCGATCGGCGTGTTCGGTACAGAGCATCACGCCCTGCGCCTCGTCCGTCAGGTCGATGAGGCGGGCCTCGGCCACCCGTGCATCCACGAGCAGGTCCGTCGAGGGTTCACCCTGACAACGGAGGCGAGCGCACGAGACCACGGCGCCCGAACGTACTGGGCCGGATCGATGGAGTGGTGGATGCTCACCTGATTTCGCGCTGTGCGAAGATGCCGCCATGGACCGAGCCCTCCCGCATCTGGCCGCGACCATCGACGACCCGACCGCACGCCTCGTCCGGGTGATGTCGTTGCGGGGCTTCGGTTTACGAGACGCCGCCGACGGCGCGGTGCTCACCGGAACCGGCGACGGCGTCGCCGTTCACGGCGAGGTGCTCGCCGGCCTCGCCGACGCCACGATCCGCACGGCGAGCGCGGAACGGGCCGTGATCCGGGCGAGCATCACCGATCGTGACGCCGACGCCGGGGGCCTCGTCTGCGGAGGAGTCGCCGAGCTGCTGGTCAGCCCCCTCGGCGACCTTCCGGCCGACGCACGCAACGCGCTCCTCGATGCACGTGCGGTCGCCCTGGTCGCACGCCTCGACGGAGGCGGCACGGACCATGCGGTCCACCCCCGTTCGGAGCCGACGACGCTGCCGCCCGATGTGCATCGGGCCGCGCTCGACCTGCTCGGTCGGGGTGCCACGGCGAGCGCCGCGCTCGATGACGAGTGGGTCGCCCACGCCGTCGTGCCCACCACCCGCCTCCACGTCGTGGGGACGGGCGCGATGGCCGAGGCCATCACCGCCCAGGCCGAGCTGCTCGGCTGGTCCGCCGGACGAGCCGACGACGTCGACACTGCCCTCGACTGGCTCGACGACGCGACCGCGGCCGACGCCCTCGTCATCCTGAGCCACGATCGTGCCGTCGACGTGCCGACGATCGCGGCGGCTCTCCGCAGCCCCCTCGGGTATCTGGGGGCGATGGGTTCTCGCGGCACCCAGTCCGCACGACGCAGCCAACTGACCGGACAGGGCTTCACCGAGGCCGACCTCGCACGGATCCACGGCCCCGTCGGCCTCGACCTCGGTGGACGTCGACCAGCCGAGACGGCGGTGGCGATCGCGGCCGAGGTGATCGCCGTCCGCAACGGCAAACGACCGGGCTCGCTCCGGGACGGTTCGGGCTCCATCAACGGGTGAGCGGGACGCTCACCTCCGACGCCGATCGGCCGACGGGAGCACGGTCATGACTGCCACCTCGCCGCGTCACGCGCCCACACATCCGCACGACCACCCGACGATGACGCCCTACGGCGCCATCGCCACGCGCCCGACGACGCCGCGGGGACACGCCGTCGCCGCCGCGAAGTCCACCCTCCGCAGCATCGGCATGGCGACCGCCGGTTGGCGGAAGGACCCGGACTATCTGATCATCGGCACGAAACGGGGCGGAACGACCTCACTCGCCCGCTGGTTGTTGGAACACCCTGAAGTCACCGGCATGTGGCCGCCACCCGAACATCGCAAGGGTGCCTACTTCTTCGATGTCAACTACGGGCGGGGCCGTCGGTGGTATCGATCACACTTCCCGACCCGCTTCAGCCACAAGCGAGCGGAGGCCGCCGCCGGGCACCGGCTCCTCGTCGGCGACGCCACGCCCTACTACCTGCACCATCCGCATGCGGCCATCCGGGCCCGCCGGATCCTGCCCGGCGCCCAGGTCATCGCCCTGCTCCGGAACCCGATCGACCGCGCTCACTCCCACTGGCAGGAGCGTGTGCGGGCAGGTGTCGAGACCCTCGAGTTCCCCGAGGCGATCGAGGCCGAGGCCGAGCGGATGGACGGCGAGACCGCACGGATGGAGGCCGATCCGGCCTACGTCAGCTTCGCCCACCAGCACTACAGCTATCTCGATCAGGGCCGCTACGCCGCCGGGCTGAAACGGTGGTTCGACGCCTACGGCCGCGAACGTGTGCTCGTGATCCGCTCGGAGGACATGTACGACGACCCGGCCTCGATCTACGACCAGACCTGCGACTTCCTCGGTCTGGGGTCCCACCGACCCGCGGCGTTCGACGCCTGGAACCTGAAACCCAAGTCGGCGCTCGATCCCGCCGTGCGCGCCCGCGTCGCCGCCGCATTGACCGACGACATCGCCGAGGTCGACGAGCTGCTCGGCCGGGACATGGGCTGGGCATGACCACCGTGGCCGATCCGACGCGACGATCCGACGATCGCCCGACCGACCGCCAACGAGTGCTCTTCGTCGGCGGCCTCGGACGGTCCGGATCGACACTGCTCGAGAAGCTCCTGAACGAACTGCCCGAGACCCGTTCGGTCGGCGAGACGCTGCACCTCTGGGAGCGGGGCATCCGTGACGCCGAACGTTGTGGGTGTGGCGACGAGTTCGCCGAGTGCCCGCAGTGGCAGGCGATCGGTGCGGCGGCGTTCGGTTCCTGGGACCGGGTCGACCTCGACGACGTGATCGACCTGCGGTGGCGGATCGACCGCAGCCGCCGACTGCCACAGATCTTCGATGCCGTGCGCCGCCAGCGACCGTCGCCCGATCAGGCTCGCTACGTCGACCACCTGTCGAAGGTGCTCCATGCGGCAGCGGCACTCGATGACGGGCCGACCGTGTTGCTCGAGTCCTCCAAACACCTGTCGACCGCCGCACTGCTCGCCACCGACCCGAGCCTCGACGTCCGGGTCGTCCATCTGGTGCGAGACCCCCGCGGGGTGGCCTATTCATGGACGAAGTCCGTCGAACGCCCCGAGGCGGACGGCTCGATGATGCCGACGTATTCGCCGGCACGGACCGCCTTGCGTTGGGTGACCGACAACCTCGGCTTCGAGGCCCTGCATGCACTCGGGGTTCCCATGGAACGTGTGCGCTACGAGGACCTGCTGGCCGACCCCGTCGGAGTACTCCGACGCATCACCGCGATGGCCGACCTGCCGGGCACGTCGTTCGAGTTCGTCGACGGTGCCGAGGTCCACGTCCGGGAACCCATGCACTCCATCGCCGGCAACCCGATGCGCTTCGGCGGCGACCGGATGACCCTCCGTCTCGACGACGCCTGGCGGTCGAAGCTGTCGGCGAAGGACCGTCGCACGGTCACGGCGATGTGCGCCCCGATGCTGAAGCGCTACGGATACCCGCTGCGCTGAGGGCCTATCCGGGCCGCACCCGCCCGTCGACGACATTCACGCCTTCGGCCCGCAGTCGTCGGGTCTGCTCCTCCACGTTGTGGGGAATCAGCCGGCCCGCCGCGTTCACGATCCGCCACCACGGGAGGCCGGTGGAGCGCGACAACAGCGTGCCCACGGCTCGGGCGGCACCCGGGAAACCGGCTTCGGCCGCGACCTCGCCATAAGCCATGACCTCACCGGGTTCGGTGCCCTCGATCACCGCCCGGACGGCCGTGTCGAAGTCCACGCCGTCGTCGTTGCGGCGTTCGGCGGTCATGCCTGCGCGGCCCACCACGCGTCGAGTCGGTCACGGATGGCCTCGTCGCCGAGCTCACCCTCGGTCCGCTTGATCTCGAGCAGATGCGCGACCGCCTTGCCGACCAGCGGCCCCGGCGGCATGTCGAGGTGCTCCATGATCGCCTGGCCGTCCATCTCCGGCCGTTCGGCCGCGGCGGCGTCGGACTTCGCGAGATCGAGGATGCGCTGCTCGAGCTCGTCGATCTGGGACTGGAGACGAGCGGCCTTGGCCTTGTTGCGTGTGGTGCAGTCGGACCGGACGAGTTCGTTGAGGTGGCCGAGCAGGTGGCCGGCGTCGCGGGCGTAGCGCCGCACGGCCGCGTCGGACCATCCGTCGGCGTACCCCTTGAACCGGCCGGACAGACGGACGAGTTCGGTGACGTCGCGCCGCATCTCCTTGGGGTACTCCAACTCCGCGAGTCGCTTGCGGGTCATCTTCGCCCCGACGGCCTCGTGGTGACGGAACGTCACTCCGCCGTGTTCGAACGAGCGGGTCCTCGGCTTGCCGATGTCGTGGAACAACGCAGCCAGCCGCAGGGTGAGGTCGGGACGGGTCTTCGCGGTGACGGCGATGGTGTGGGCGAGCACGTCCTTGTGACGGTGGATCGGATCCTGCTCCAACCGGAGCGCCGGCAACTCGGGCACGATGTCGCCGGCGACGCCACGGTCGACGAGGTCCCAGAGACCGTCGGTGGGATCATCGGCCAGGAGCACCTCGTCGAGCAGCCCCCGTCGTTCCTCGGGTGTCATGGACCCAGATGTAGCACCGGATCGCGCCGATGCCGCAGCCGATTCACTCATCGATCGGGGACGCGAGCTCGAGGGCGGAGATCGTCAGAGCGCCCGACGAACGCACGACGATGCGACCGGGCAGAACGGCGGGTTCGTCGGGGTCCCGATCCACGACGGTGACCATCTCGTCGACCTCGATGGTCGCCGCGGCGAGCTCGGCGTCGTAGCCGTCGCCCGCGGGGAGTGCGATGTCGATGTCCCCGGTGCCGGCGCGCACGGTGACCTCGGCGGGCGCCTGGATGAACCGCAGGTCGACGTCGCCCTCGGACGCCGCGACGTCGACGACGTCGGCGTCGAGGCGAGCCGCACGGACGGAGCCATCGGTCGTCACCCGAAGCGAGCCGACCACGGCCCCCAGCTCGACCGAGGATCCCGAGGCGATCGCCGTGAGCGCGCCGCTGAACTGGTCGACCTGGATGACGTCGCCGTCGTTGATGGTGACGAGCTCGATGCCCGGGCCGACCTCCACGCGGATCTCGGCCCGACACGACACACCACCGCAACGGACCCGGAGCACCGTGGTGCCGCCGAGGTCCTCCCGTTCGAGGTCGGGACGCCCGAAGAACCACGACTCCGAGATCGTCGCCATCGCGCCGTCGAGGCGCTCGACGACGTGGATCGGGCCGGCGTCGGAGACGACCATCAGACGTTCGGGCTGGCCGAGCTCGACCACTCGGGTGTTCGACCGGTCGAGCGCGATGAACGCCGCCCAGGCCGCCACGGCGACGCCGAGCACGATCCACCGACGCCGCAGGCGACGTGCCGACGGCCGCTCGGAGATCACCCGGCGTCGATCTCCAGCGAGGCGACGAGCTCACGACTCGACCAACCGAGATCCACGGTGACCGCCCCCGGGCGCGGGCTCCACTGCCCCGGCTCGGTCCGCCACTCGTCGAGCACGTGACGATCGATCGAGACGACCACACGATCCGAACCACCGACGTCGAGACGAGCCACGGCGAAGCCGCCGAGCGAGCGGTCCGGGTGACGCTGCGGACCGGCGTCGGTCGACACGTAGGCCTGCACGACGGCCTTGCCGGGCCGTTGGCCGGTGTTGCTCACCGTGACCGTGACCTCGATCGAGTCCTCACCGGCGGAGGCCGACGCATCGCCCATCTCGAACGTCGTGTAGGACCGACCCTGCCCGAACGCCACGGCGACGTCGAGGTCTCGCACGTCGTACCAACGGTGACCGACGAAGACCCCCTCGCGATAGTGGGTCAGGTCGCGGTCGCCCGGAACGTCGAGGATCGTCGGTGCGTCGGTGATGCGACGAGGGAAGGTGACCGGCGATCGGCCGCCGGGGTCGGCCCGACCCGTGAGGATGTCGGCGAGAGCGCCGCCGAACTCCTGACCCGGGTACCAGGCGAGCAGGGTCGCGGCAGCGGCGTCGAGCCAGGGGAGATCGACGGGTCCGCCTGCGTTGACGACCACGACGGTGCGAGGATTCGCCGCGATGCAGCGCTCGACCAGCTCGACCTGACGACCGGGCAGCCCGAAGTCGGGTCGGTCGTGGCCTTCGGTCTCCCACTCGGCGTTCAGACCGACCACCACAACGGCGACGTCCGCGGCCGCGGCCGCCTCGACGGCGGCATCGAGGAGCGCATCGTGGTCGACCGGCTCGAGCCAGCCGAACCGGAGACCGGCGAGCAGCGGGTTGTCGCCGCGGGACCACTCCACCACGACCTCGACCTCGGTGCCGGCTCGCAGCTCGATCGCGCCGGTGACCTCGGCGGTGCCCATCTGATAGAAGACGTCGCCCGGCTGCGGAGCGGTCCAGTTGTCGACGACGAGTGCGCCGTCGACGAGCACGCGGGTCCGGCCGACGCCACAGACACCGAACTGGTGCGAGCCGTCGACCTCGATGCGGAGCCGGCCGGTGTAGCGGCGGGACCAGACGAACGGGTCGGGTGTGTCCTGGGGCCCGTGCACGACGGCGGTCACGGCGGCCTGGGTCCAGTGATCGAGCACCTCACCGCCGAGTTCGGCGTCGGCGAACACCTCCACCGAGATCGGATCGTCGCCGACCCACCGGTCGTTCTCGACGCGGGGCAGATAGCGGTGCGCGAGGCAGCCGACCTCGTGACGGATCTCGACCTCGCCGGCGAGCTCCTGCAGACCGGCGAGCGGCGAGCACAGGTGATGCGGCTTGACACCCGCCGAACCGCCACCCACGGCGACACCCGGATCGGCGTTCGGCCCGATCACCGCGATCGATCCGAGCCGGCCCATGTCGAACGGCAGTGTCCCGTCGTTGTGGACGAGCACCATGCCGTCGGCGGCCACGGCGCGCACGGCCGCCCGCTCGAGCGGGTCGTCGACCGAATCCTCGACCGTGAGGTCCTCCATCGCGTGCTCACCGATGCGGCCGGTGCGCTCGGCGAGGCGGAGCATCTCCATGACCCGGGCATCGAGGGTCGTCTCGGCGAGTTCACCGGCGTCGATCGCGGCCCGCAGGTTCGCGCCGAACGCGAGGGGCGGTCCGGGCATCTCCAGATCCATGCCGGCTTCGATCGGGCCGACCGCCGAGTGGGTCGCCCCCCAGTCGCTCATCACCAGCCCCGACCAACCCCATTCGTCGCGGAGCAGGTCGGTCAGCAGCGCCTTGTCCTCGGTGCAGTGCACACCGTTGAGGCGCGGGTAGGCGGCCATGATCGTCCACACCCCGGCGTCGACGGCGGCCTTGAACGGGCGCAGGTACACCTCCCGCAGGGTCCGATCGTCGATCTCGGACGAGACGATGAACCGGCGGTACTCGACGTCGTTGGCGACGAAGTGCTTCGCGCAGGCCGCGACCTCACCGGTCGACTGGACACCGGCGATGTAGGACGCGCCGATGAGCGACACGAGCGTCGGGTCCTCACCGAAGGACTCGAAGTTGCGACCGCCGAGCGGGTGTCGGGCGATGTTGAGGGTCGGGGCGAGCAGCACCTGGGCCCGCTTGCGCTGGAGTTCGACCGCCAGCAGCTCGCCGACCCGGAAGACCTGGTCCCGGTCGAACGATGCCGCCAGATTGACCGCGGCGGGGAAGCAGATGGCGGGTGTCCCGAGCCCGGAGTCACCACGGACCCCGTTCGGCCCGTCGCTCACCTTGATCGACCCGACACCCAGCCGTTCGACGGGGCGGGTGTACCAGGTCGACTCGCCGGCGACGAGCGAGACCTTCTCGTCGAGGGTCAGTTGGGCGAGGAGTTCGTTCAGGTCAGCCACGGCGTGTACTCCGGCTCGAGGGTCGTGCCGCAGTCTCTCGCCTCCGGGGCGGGCTGACACGCCCGGGGCCGGAGAAGCTGACCTCCGTCAGCGACGGGTCAGATCAGGAACGGGATGGCGGCGACGAGGTGGACCGTGCCGAGCACGAGCGCCTGGGCCGGCGTCAGCGGTGTGCCATCGGTGTGGGCGATGCCCGAACCGACGACGAGCACGGTGGCGATGGCCATCGCCGGGACGAACCCGCCGAACACGATGCCCATGAGCACGATCGCCGCGCCCATGGTCGCCACGATCTGAGGTCCCACCGTCGAGTTCCCGTGTCGTCCGACCGTCAGGTCGATCGTTGCTGCCACCATCGTTCCCACTCCTTCATCCGCCTTCGTGATCGTGCCATCTCCGACGTTTCGATGCGACCTGGGGTTGCAGATCGCCGTTCTTCGTCACCGGTTCGACATCTGTGAAACCCGCGCGTCACACGAACCCGGTCGCTTCCGTACCGAACAGTGGACGTTCGCGACTTTCCGGAAGTCGCGAACGTCCGAAAGACACACGGCCCCGGCCTCGGCGTCAACGTCGATCCGAGGTCGGGGTGCCGTGCATCGCCCACCCCGCTCCCCCCGGAGGCCAATCATGAAACGAGTCCTCGCCGGTGCTTCGATCGGCGCAGCCTTCACACTCGCCGTCGTCCTGGCCGCATGGACCGGCGTCATCAGCTTCACGCCGCCCTGGCAGATCGCCTTTCCGGACTTCACCGACACCGAGGTCGAGATCTCCCTCCCCGAGGAGGCGCGGATCGTCGCGGTCGAGAAGATCACCCTCGACTGCCGGGCCCGGGTGCACGCCGAGGTGCCGATCGAAGGCAAACGCGACCATCTCGCCTTCGGACAGGTGTACCGGACCGACACCGTCGAGATGACCGCCTACGGCGACCTGGACACCTGTGTGAGCGGCCACTCCGCTCGGGTCCACCGCCACGCCGACGGCACCACCGAGGTCGTGATCCCGGGCGAGTCGATCGTGTTCGTCCGACCGCGAGTCGACACCGTCCGCACGGCCGAGACCGTGACGGTCGACAAGGGCCTGGTCGGCAAGTTCACCGATGTGGCCCCGTGGGTCTCCGACGACCTCGGACTCACGCCGCTCGCCTACGCCCATGCCCAGAACGTGATCGGCTCCTCGTCGTGCACCGCTGCGGCCTACGACGTGACCGAGCAGCTCATCATCGACGCCTACACCGAGCAGTTCGTCGACCAGGGCGCCGACCCCGACGCCCTGTCGGTCACGATCGACGGTGACCCGATCTTCTCGAGCGACGTGCCCGCGGACTTCGGCGAGCACGTGCAGATGGGCACCACCGGTGGTGAGGTGACCTGCACCCCGGCCGACGGCCTGGGTGCGATCACCGATGTCGGCTGAGAGCGAAACCCGCCGGATCGGCGCCGTGCCGACCGGTACGGTGCCCTGCCGTGGACGGTGATCTGACCATCTCGAACTCGGTCACCGTGCCCGCGAACGAACTCGTCTGGCGGACGACCGCCTCCGGGGGTCCGGGTGGACAGCACGCCAACCGGGCCAACACCCGGGTCGAGCTGGTGTTCGAGATCGAGACCTCGCCATCGCTGACCGACGGCGTTCGTCAGCGCCTCGCCGATCGGTTCGGCCCGCGACTGCGGGTCGTCGTCGACGAGACCCGGTCGCAGCATCGCAATCGCGAGCTCGCCGCCGAACGCATGCGCGACCAGATCGCCGAAGCGCTGCGGCCGGTGCGGAAGCGGCGGCCCACGAAACCGACCCGAGGCTCGAAGGAGCGACGGATCACGGCCAAGAAGCAGCGCTCGCAGACCAAGCAGGGCCGCGGCCGCTACCGAGGCGACGGCTGATCCTGTCGATCTGTCGGCTCAGCCGACGGTGCCGATCTGTCGGCTCAGCCGACGGTGCCGATCTGTCGGCTCAGCCGACGGTGCCGTCGAGCGTCACCGTGACCGGCGCTCCG
>JAHDCV010000029.1:44713-47762 GCA_020629695.1 Acidimicrobiales bacterium
CGATCTGTCGGCTCAGCCGACGGTGCCGTCGAGCGTCACCGTGACCGGCGCTCCGTCGGCGGCGATCTCGACACTCAGATCACCGACCACGTCGCCGTCGCAGTTCAGCGCCCGGACGTCGATCACACCGGGCGCCACGATCGCGGCGAACGTGCCATCCGGGCCGAGCACGTCGTCGCGGAGTTCGTCGAGGCCGTAGTAGGAGGCCCAGCTCTGGCTGAACGCCAGGATGCAGATGTCGGCCCCCGAGGCGTTCACGAACGTGAGCTGGCTGAACGGAGCAGCGGCGTCGGCGATCAACGTGATCGATTCGCCGTAGGCGGTCTCGCCCTCGAGTTGGAGGAGGAGTTCGTAGTTGCCGGCGTCGAGCCCGGCGTCATCGAGTGCGCACACCCAGTACCCGATGCCTTCGGCGCCGCCGTTCCACGTGATGTCGACGAGGCTGAACTCCTCCACGAACTCGCCGTCGACGAACCACAGCGCCGACCAGACGACACCGTCGGCCATACCCGTGTAATCGAACGAGAAGCAGAGCTCGGTCTGGCCGGCCACGCCGACCGTGATGTCGTCGATCGGCACGTCCTCGTCGCCGATGCCGCTCGACCATTGCGGCCACCGGAACACGGCGTCGGCGATCGACACCGACGGCACGGCGCCGGCGATGTCGAAGACCCGCTGCGGTTCGGCGTCGTCGGCGCCGGCGATCACCTCGGCCGCGAGCGCGACCGGACGGATGCCGTTGATGAAGCCACCGATCGGGATGCACTGGTCGAAGTCGTTGACCACGCCGTCACCGTTCGTGTCGGTCAGCACCCGGCAGTCGACGATGTCGGCGTTGTCACCCGCCGACGCCTGGGTCGGCACCCCGATCAGTCGGCCCTCGGCATCGACGGCGGCACCGCCGGAGTTGCCGCCGGCGATCGTGGCGTCGGTCTTGATCCAGGCCCGGTCACCCACGCCGGCGGTCTGGGTGAAGCCCGAGACGGAGCCGTTGGTGAAGGTGATCGTGTCGCCGCCGATGGTCGGATAACCGAAGATCCGAAGCGGATCGCCGAGCTGGACGAGGTCGGAATCGCCGATCTCGATGGTCGGGAAGGGCGTGTCGAGGGCCGCGCCGTCGACTCGCTCGGCGATCTGGAGCACGGCGAGATCGAGCGCGACGTCGACGGTCAGGATGTCGGCCCGATAGGTGATCTCTGGGACCTGTGCGGTGTCGACCGTGACGGCGATGAGCACCTGGTCGTAGCCGCACGGCGCCGACGGATCGATCACGTGGGCGTTGGTCAGGATGCGCCCGTTGTCGGAGATCAGCGAACCCGAGCCGACACAGACCGGGTTGCCGTTGGCATCGGCGGTCAGCACCTGGACCGTGGCCTGGGCGAGGTCCTGCACCGTGGCCGGAGCGTCGGCCCCGGTCGAGTCCGATTCCGCGACGGTGGTCTCGGTCGCGGCGTCGGCAACGGTGGTGGCGGTCGTGTCGTCGGCCGCGGTGGTGTCGGTGTCGGCCGCGATCGTCGTGTCGGTGGCCACGACGTCGTCGCCACCGTCGTCGCCACCACTGAGTGCCACACCGATGCCACCGACGCCGAGGAGTGCGACGAGTGCACCACCGGCGATCCACTTGCCCTTGCCACCGCCACTCGACGAAGCCGTCGAGGGTGCGGTCGCCCCGATCGGACTGGGAGCGGGGCTCGGACCAGGCATTCGTGGGGCGGGACGAGCTGCGGTCGACGGACCGGGAGGTGGCGTCCCGCGGGGCGGCTGCTGCGGTTGCTGTGGCGCGGTCGGTTGCACCGGCGCCGTCGGATGGTGCGGGGCGGTGGGCTGCCGCGGCGCCGTCGGATGTTGCGGTGCAGCGGGCTGTGCTGGCGAGGCCGGCTGCTGGGGCGCGGCCTGACCGGGCGGCCGGAGGGCCGGTGGGACGGCGGGATCGACCGGAGGCTGCTGCGGTGCCGGTCGGCCGGGGAACTGCGGGGCGGCGGGCGGCGGATCTGCTGGCGGGGTCGCTCCCGAACCGGGATGTGCGGGTGGCTCCGGCTCACCGGGATGCCGTGGTGGTTCGGGGTGGTCGGTCATGCCTGCGAGCCTCCGTCGGGACGGGCCGACGCTACCGCGAGGGCACGGGGGGCCGCGGTCAGCGTCGAGGTGATCGGGCCGACGAACTCACCGTCCGCCCATGCGTCGATCGGCGGCACGGCGGTGATCGTGACGCTTCGGCCGCGGAGCACGGTGACCTCCGGACGGGCGACGTGGCGGCCGCTGAACACCGTCGGGAGGAAGCGGGCCAGACGGGCCGGGCCGACGGCGTCGACGGCGACGACATCGAGCACCCCGTCGGTGGGGTCGGCCTCCGGGCAGATCTTCATGCCGCCGCCGAAGAACGCGGTGTTGCCGACGGCGAGCATCGACACCTCGAGCTGGTGCTGCTCGCCGTCGACGTCGAGCAGGAGTGCCCGGGGCGTCAACCGGCCGAGCTCGAGCAGCGTGGCCACCGTGTAGCGCTGCTGGCCCCTCGGGAACGACAGTCCGTTGGCCCGGGCGTTGACGTCGCCGGAGAAGCCGGCGGTGAGGACCGAGACGCCATAGGTGCCGTCGTGGTCGATCAGGTCGATCGCCACGGGTTCGCCGAGGGCGGCATCGACGGCGGCATCGAGGGCGCCCGGAAGTCCGAGGGCCCGAGCGATGTCGTTGCCCGTGCCGACGGGCACGATCCCGACGGGTACGCCGGTGTCGGCGAGGCCCTGCGCGCAGAGGTGCACCATGCCATCGCCACCGGCACAGACGACCCGCTCGAGTGCACCGGCGCGGGCGAGGCGTCGCAGTGTCGGCCCGACCTCGTCGGCCCGCTCGACCTCGACGGGGACCACGACGTCGCGCTCGGCGATCCGCCGATGTACGGCATCGAGCCGCTTGCGGGCTCGGCCGGCACCGGCCGTCGGGTTGGTGACCAGGTGCACCGCCATCCGGACGAACCTAGTTGGCCGGCCGGACTCGATCGCACGACCCCTCCGATCGCGTGATCGCTAGGCTCGTGCCCCGCCGCCCCCGT
>JAHDCV010000030.1:0-19790 GCA_020629695.1 Acidimicrobiales bacterium
CCGTCCGGCAGGGACCCCCGGGACCATTCGGCACGGAGGTGTCCGCGGCGACGAGGGCGACGGCGTCGGATGGGTCCGATCCGGCGCCGTTGCTACGGTGCGGCCCGCAGGAGGTGTGCGATGAAACTCGTCGGACTGACCGGTGGCATCGGAGCGGGCAAGTCCTCGGTCTCGAGCCGCCTCGCCGCACGTGGAGCCCACGTGATCGACGCCGACGCCATCGTCCGTGAGCTCCAGGAGCCCGGCATGGCGGTGTTCGAGACGATGGTCGATCGGTGGGGTGACGGCATCGTCGCCGACGACGGCACCCTGGATCGGGCCGCCGTCGCGAAGATCGTGTTCAACGATCCCGACGAGCTCGCTGCGATCAACGAGATGGTCCATCCGGTGATGAAGGCCGAGATGCGACGCCGGATGGACGCGCTCGCGGACACCGACGACGTCGTGATCCTCGACGTGGCGCTGATGGTCGAATCGAAGGATCGCCGGAACACCTCGGCGGTGATCGTCGTCGATGTCCCGGTCGAGACCCAGGTCGCGCGCCTGCTCGAGTACCGGGGCTTCGACGAAGACGATGCCCGTGCCCGCATCGCGGCGCAGGCGACGCGCGAGGAACGGCTCGACTTCGCCGACTTCGTGATCGACAACTCCGGTGACCTGCCGGCTCTCGACGCCGAGATCGAGCGTTGCTGGGCGTGGATCGGGACCCTGGCCCAGACCACCTGGCCGCCGCTCCCTCGGTAGCGCTCGTTCGCCAACACAGTTCGTCGCTGCCGTTCGGCTCACTGGGGCTCGCAACTGCCCCTCGAGTGCTGAATCCACCGTCACACCCCGGCAGTAGGGTCGGTTCGTGGCCAAGGACATCCCGTTCAAGATGATGGCGCCGTACGAGCCGGCCGGGCATCAACCCCAGGCGATCGAGTCGATGTCGGAGTCGATCTGGACGGGGGAGCGGTTCCAGACACTGCTCGGCATCACGGGTTCGGGGAAGTCGGCGTCGATCGCGTGGACCATCGAACAGGTGCAGAAGCCGACCCTGGTGATCGCGCCCAACAAGTCGCTCGCGGCCCAGCTGGCGTCGGAGTTCAAGGAGTTCTTCCCGGAGAACCGGGTCGAGTACTTCGTCTCCTACTACGACTACTACCAGCCGGAGGCGTACATCCCCTCCAGCGACACCTACATCGAGAAGGACTCGTCGATCAACGACGAGATCGACCGGCTCCGTCATTCCACGACGACGGCGCTGCTGACCCGGCGGGACACGATCGTCGTGGCCTCGGTGTCGTGCATCTACGGTCTCGGCTCGCCCGAGGAGTACCGGAAGAAGCTGTTCTTCGCCGAGAAGGGGCAGGAGATCGACCAGCGGTCCTTCCTCGCCGGTCTGGTGGACATGCGCTACGAACGCAACGACATGAACCTGACCCGCGGCAAGTTCCGGGTGCGGGGCGACACGATCGAGATCTGTCCCGCCTACGACGAGACGGTGCTGCGTGTCGAGCTCTTCGGGGACGAGATCGACGCCATCACCTCCGTCGATCCGATCACCGGGGAGCGAATCGCGGAGCTCGATCAGCTCGCCATCTTCCCGGCCACGCACTACGTCGCCTCGGACGACAAGATGCGGGTCGCGATCGCGTCGATCGAGGACGAGCTCCAGCAGCAGCTGCAGAAGCTCGAGAGCGAGAACCGGCTGTTGGAAGCGCAGCGTCTCCGGATGCGCACCTCGTACGACCTCGAGATGATGGCCGAGATGGGGTTCTGCAACGGGATCGAGAACTACTCACGCCACATCGACGGGCGGAATCCCGGTGAAGCGCCCTACACGCTGATCGATTTCTTCGGCGACGACTACCTCACCGTCATCGACGAGTCGCACGTGACCGTGCCGCAGCTCCACGGTCAGTTCCAGGGCGACTGGTCGCGCAAGTCGACCCTGATCGAGCACGGGTTCCGGTTGCCGTCGGCGGCCGACAATCGCCCGCTCCGGTTCGAGGAGTGGGTCGATCGGGCGAAACAGGTCATCTTCGTCTCGGCGACGCCGGGCGACTACGAGATCCAGAACTCGGCCAGGGTGTCGGAGCAGATCATCCGGCCGACCGGGCTCATCGATCCCGAGGTCGTCGTCCGTCCCACGAAGGGGCAGATCGATGACCTGATGACCGAGATCGAAGGGGTGGTGTCCGAGGACGGGCGGGTGTTGGTCACCACGTTGACGAAGAAGATGGCCGAGGATCTGACCGACTACCTCCTCGAGCAGGGGGTCCGGGTCCGCTATCTGCACTCCGAGGTCGACACCGTGCAGCGCATCGAGCTGCTGCGGGGTCTTCGCCTCGGCGACTTCGACGTGCTCGTCGGCATCAATCTCCTGCGTGAGGGTCTCGACCTGCCGGAGGTCCAGCTCGTCACGATCCTCGACGCCGACAAAGAGGGGTTCCTCCGTTCCGAGACGTCGCTCATCCAGACGATCGGACGTGCGGCCCGGAACGTCGACGGTCGGGTGATCATGTACGCCGACAAGATGACGGACTCGATGCATCGGGCCATCTCCGAGACACGCCGACGCCGCGGGGTGCAGCAGCAGCACAACGAGGAGCACGGCATCAACCCGCAGACGATCCGCAAGGCCGTGTCGGACATCCTCAGCCTGATCCGGCCGAACGACGACGCCTCCGCCACCCCCAACGGAGACAAGCGGAAGCGTCGTCCAGCCGACGAGAAGCGGCTGAAGGAACTCGCCGATCTCCCCGAAGGTGAGTTGCGACGCCTCGTGAACTCGTTGGAGGAGGAGATGCGTGAGGCTGCGGCCGATCTCCGGTTCGAGTACGCGGCTCGGTTGCGGGACGAGATCAAGGACCTCGAGCGGGAGCTGCGCGAACTCACCTGATCCGGTGTCCCCGGGGCTCATGCTGCCCCGATCCGGGCCGACGGAACAGAGTGGCGATTCTGCTGACTCCCGACGCGTCGCGTCCGGCCCACGACAACGATCCACCCGGGCCCGCCCACCGGTCGATCTGGCCGGCCCTGGTGTTGCTGGCTGGCGTGCTCGGGCTCGTCTCGTGGTGGCAGGGCCCGGGATTCTTCTCGATCGACGAACCGGCGTACCGCTTCCAGGCCGAGACGCTCGGCTCGACGGGGGACTGGCACATCACCGATCCCGCGGAGCGGCTCGTCTCACCCGAGTTCCTGCCGCTCGCCAACGGAGAGCGGGGCGCCGACGGGTGGCTGGCCTACAGCAAGCACCCGCTCTACATCCGGATCCTCGTCGAGGCCGACCGCGCGGCCGGCGCATTCGGTCTCGCGGCCGTCTCGATCCTGGGGGCGGTGGCCGCTGTCGGCTTCGTCGCCGACCTCGTGCGACGGCGGGGCGGCATCCACGATGGACGCGTCGTCGTCGGCGTGCTCGCGGTGACGACGCCGCTCGTGGTGCACGGCTGGATCCTGTGGGCGCACACGATCACGGTGGCTGCGGTCGCCGCGATCGTCTGGGCGCTCGACCGCAGTCGCGACTCGCTCCGCTGGACGCCGCTCGTGGTCGCCGGCGCCGTCGTTGCGCCGATGCTGCGGTCGGAGGCCAGTCTGGTCGTTCCCGCGCTCGTCGCCCTGGCGCTCCTCGAGCCGAATCGACGCCTCGGTCGACTCGGCCTCGCCGGCATGGTCGGCGGATCGGGCGTCGCCGGCTTCGTGCTCGATCGATCGTGGGCGGCCCGGCTCGAGGACGGCTTCGCCACGCCCGGCCGATCCACGGTCGCCGACCCGTTCACCGATCTGATCCTCGGGGTCTGGCACACCTGGTTCACCCCGGGCACGACCGACCTGCTCGGGTTGTGTCGGCTCCTCGGTGCCATGGCCTTCATCGCCGCGGGTGCGGCCGCGGTGCGGCGGCTCGACGCGGCATTGCCCTTCGCCGTCGCCGGATCCATCGCTGCCGGGGCGGGGTCGCTGTCGCTCACCGGAGTGCACGGCCTGCTCCCGGCGTCCCCGCTCGCCGCCCTCGGCCTCGGAGCGATCGCCGGCTTCATGCTCGATCACCGCGACTCCGGAGTGGTGCCGTCACGGCGGACCCTCCTCCCCCTCGCGATCGGTGTCGTGACGCTGACGCTGCTGCTCCCCGCCCACGGTGGTGGGGTCGGTTGGGGTGGTCGCTACCTCCTGGTGCTCCTGCCGCTCGCCGTACCCGTCGTCGCCCACGTCCGAGCGAGGGTCGACCCACGCCGGTTCGCCCCGGTCGGCCTCGCCGTGGTCGTGGCCGGGTTGGCGGTGACGATCAGCGGTGCGCGTCTCGTGGCCGAGACCCACGAGATCTCGCATCGACTCGCACCGGAGATCGCGGCGGACCTCGTCGCCATCGACGCACGACTCGACGCCGCCGAGGTGGCCGTCGTCGCCGTCACCGAGGACCTCCGCATCGGACGGTGGGCACCGGCGGAAGCCGCGGCCACCGGTCTCTGGAACGTGGACCGATCGGAGGAGTGGCACCTCGCCGAGACCGAGGCCCGCCGCCTGTCGGTGTGTCGCGTCGACGTGATCGAACTCGGTGTGACCGCGCCCGACTGGCCGAGCGATCGTTGGGTGCGCGGTGAGGTCGTCGAGTTCGGACGGCTTCGCATCGTGCCCTGGAACAACCGGGGTTGTGGTTCCGATGGTTGAGGCCCGGCCGGGGCACTGGCTCGCCGCCCTCGGTGTGGTCGCGGCCGTCTACGTCGCGATCTACGCCTGGCTCCCGGCGACGGGTGTGTTCAGCGTCGACGAGTCGGCCGTCCGGTACCAGTCGGCGCTGCTCGCCGACGGTTCGTGGAGTGTCGACGCCGAGACGGTGCTGGTCGACCGATCGCTCGACGAGTGGCAACCGATGGAGAACGCCGTCGCCGTCAGCGACGGATGGTCGCCGTACGGGAAGCACCCACTGGTTCCGGCGCTGGTCCGTGCGGGGGAGGACCTCGCCGGAGAGCAGGGCACCCGCCTGCCCTCGTTGGTCGGTGCGTTGGCGGCGGCCGCCGTGCTCGGCCTGCTCGCGGCGCGCGTCCGCCCCGGCACCGGTCCGCTCGCGACCGTCGTGATCGGACTGGGCACGCCGGTGCTGTTCCACTCCCAGCCGGTCTGGGCGCACGGACCGGCCATCGCCACCGCCGGTGTCGCCACCTTCGGCGCGATCCGATTCCTGGGACGTCGAGCGGCACCGATCGTTCCGCTTCTCCTGCTGGTCGGCGGCATCGTCCTCACGATCCTGCTCCGCACCGACGGACTGCTCTGGGCCGGCTCGCTCGCACTCGCCGCCCTGGTGACCACACCGCGGGTCGGGCGACGGCGGGCGATCCTGGTGGCCTCGGCCGTCGTGGCCTCCGCCGCGATCGGCCTCGTGATCGATGGTGCCTGGACGTCGGCACTCGCCGGGGTCGGCACGGGGCCGACCGCGGCGTCCTCGGTCACGTCGGGCCCGGCCGAGCGCATCGCCGCGGTGCTCACCGTGCTCCTCGGCGGTGCCGGCGCACCCGTGGTCGCCGCCGGTCGCATGGCGGCGGCGTTGCTCCTCATGGCTGCGGGTTGGCGCCATGGTCGGGGCGAGTCGGTGGGGCCGACGCGCTTGCTCCTGGTGCTCGCCGTGGCGGTCTCGGTCGGCACGCAGCCCGTGGCGACGATCAATCCAGGTCTTCTGACGGCCACGCCGCTCGTCGCCTGGGGGCTGGGGGCCATCGCCGCACGTCTCGTACGCGGGCAACGGCTGCCACGCGAGGTGGCGTTGCTCGCGGTCGCTGGTGCGGCGCAGTTGGGCGTCGTCATGGCGACGGTCGGACCAGCCGCCGGTGGTGGCGACTGGGGCGCTCGGTACGCGGCCCTGGCGCTCGTCGGGCTCGTGCCCGCGGTGTGGTGGGCACTCACCGACCTCGATCGTTCGACGGTGGCGGCGTTGACGGTGTGCGTCGCCGCCGCCTCGGTCGGCATGATCCACACGCTCCATGCCGGGACGGCGGCATCGGAACGGGTGCGGGACGATCTGCTCGCACTCATCGACGAACACGAACCCGACGGCGGGCTCGTGGTCGTGGTGGACGGGCGCGACGGCCGGTTGCTGTGGCGGGAACACGACCGGGTCCGACTGGCACTGACGCCGGTGGTGGAACTGACCGAACTCCGAGACGCGGCCGCGGCGGCCGGCGTCGGCGAGGTCGTGGTCATCGCTCGGAACCAGCCCGATGACGATCACGTCGCCCTCGATCCGGACGACGATCGGGGCCTGCGGGCCTGGCGCCACATCGACTGAGCGACTCCGTTCCGAAATGCCCGCCCGAACGGGCGTTCGACCCGTGAGGGTCGGTAGTCTTCCGCCCGTGGCAGACAAGATCCTCATTCGTGGGGCGCGGGAGCACAACCTCAAGAACGTCGATCTCACCCTCCCGAGGGAGAAGCTGATCGTCTTCACCGGCCTCTCGGGCTCGGGGAAGTCGTCGCTCGCGTTCGACACGATCTACGCCGAGGGCCAGCGCCGGTATGTCGAGTCGCTGTCGGCCTACGCCCGACAGTTCCTGGGGCAGATGGACAAGCCCGACGTCGACCTCATCGAGGGCCTGTCGCCGGCCATCTCGATCGATCAGAAGACCGCCAGTCGGAACCCACGGTCGACGGTCGGCACCGTCACCGAGATCTACGACTACCTGCGGCTGCTCTTCGCCCGCGTCGGCATCCCGCACGACCCGGAGACGGGGGAGCGGCTCGTCCGTCAGACCCCGCAGCAGATCGTCGACAAGATCATGGCTCTCGAGGAGGGCACCCGATTCCAGGTGCTCGCCCCGGTCGTGCGTGGCCGAAAGGGCACGTACGAGACGCTCCTCGGCGACATGGCCCAGCAGGGCTTCGTGCGCGCCCTCGTCGACGGTGAGCTGATCGAGCTCGGCGGTGATCTGCCCGAGCTCGCCCGCTACGAGACCCACGACATCGCCGTGGTCGTCGATCGCCTCGTGATGCGTGACGGCATCGAGCGACGCCTCACCGAGTCGATGGAGGCCGCCCTCGGCCTGGCCGAGGGTGTCGCCGAGATCGAGATCATCCACTCGGATGGTCCCTCCGAGACCCAGATCTTCTCCCAGCACCTGTCGCGCCCCTCCGACGGCAAGTCGTTCGAGGAACTCGCACCGCGGAACTTCTCGTTCAACTCCCCGTACGGCGCCTGCTCGGCCTGCGACGGCCTCGGCACGACCTATGAGGTCGACGCCGATCTCGTCGTGCCGGATCCCGATCTCTCGCTCGCCGACGGCGCCATCGCTCCCTGGGCCGGCGGCCGCAGCACCTACTACTCGCGCCTCGTCGAGGCCGTCGCGACCGAGCACGGCATCCCGCTGGGGGCGCCGTGGTCGTCGCTCAACGCGACCCAGCACCGCCTCCTGCTGCACGGTGCCGGGTCGAAGAAGGTGACGGTCAAGTACACGAACCGGTACGGCCGGGCCCGGACCTACAGCGCCCGGTTCGAGGGGGCGATCCCGCACCTGCGTCGCCGGCACACCGAGTCCGAGTCCGACAGCAGCAGGGAACGGATCGAGGGCTACATGCGAGAGGTCGCATGCCCGACGTGCAACGGCGCCCGTCTGGCTCCGCTGCCGATGGCGGTGACGGTGAACGACCACTCCATCGGCGACATCACCAACATGTCGATCGGCGAGGCCGCGAAGGCGCTCGACGGCCTGATGCTGTCCGATCGGGACAACATCATCGCCGAGCCGATCGTCAAGGAGATCAACGCCCGCCTCCAGTTCCTGCTCGACGTCGGCCTCGACTACCTCTCGATGTCGCGTTCGTCATCGACGTTGTCCGGCGGCGAAGCGCAGCGCATCCGCCTCGCATCGCAGATCGGGTCCGGTCTGGTCGGGGTGCTCTACGTGCTCGACGAGCCGTCGATCGGTCTCCATCAGCGGGACAACGCAAAGCTCATCGGCACGCTCCAGCGCCTCCGGGATCTCGGCAACACCGTGGTCGTCGTCGAACACGACGAGGACACGATCCGCGTCGCCGATCACGTCGTCGACATCGGCCCCGGCGCTGGCGAGCATGGCGGCGACGTCGTCTACTCGGGCAACGTCACGGGCTTGCTGAAGCGGTCGAAGTCGACCACCGGCAAGTACCTCTCGGGGCGGATGTCGATCCCGGTGCCCGCCACCCGACGTCCGGTCGGGGCGGAGAGGTTGACGATCCGTGGCGCCCGGGAGAACAACCTGCAGAACATCGACGTCGATGTGCCGCTCGGGTTGTTCGTCGCGATCACCGGTGTCTCGGGCTCGGGCAAGTCGACCTTGATCAACCAGATCCTCCTGCGTTCGCTGATGCAGAAGATCTACTCGTCGAAGATGCCGCCGGGCCTGCATCGCGGGATCGACGGTCTGGAACATCTCGACAAGGTGATCGACATCGATCAGTCGCCGATCGGGCGGACCCCACGATCGAATCCCGCGACCTACACCGGTGTGTTCGACCACATCCGGAAGTTGTTCGCCCAGACCACCGAGGCGAAGGTGCGCGGCTATCAACCGGGCCGGTTCTCGTTCAACGTCGCCGGAGGCCGGTGCGAGGCGTGCGCCGGCGACGGCACCATCAAGATCGAGATGCACTTCCTGCCGGACGTCTACGTGCCGTGCGAGGTCTGCAAGGGCGATCGGTACAACCGCGACACACTCGAGATCCGATTCAAGGGCAAGAACATCTCCGAAGTGCTCGACATGCCGATCGCCGACGCGCTGGAGTTCTTCGCGAATCAGCCGCCGATCGCCCGGCATCTCCAGACACTCGTCGACGTCGGCCTCGGCTACGTCCGCCTCGGGCAGTCGGCGCCGACGCTGTCCGGTGGTGAGGCCCAGCGGGTCAAGCTCGCGTCGGAGCTCGCGAAGCGCTCGACCGGTCACACGATCTACCTGCTCGACGAGCCGACGACGGGCCTGCACTTCGAGGACATCCGCCGGCTGCTCACCGTGCTCAGCCGACTGGTCGACCAGGGCAACACGGTGCTCGTGATCGAGCACAACCTCGACGTCATCAAGACCGCCGACCACGTGATCGACCTCGGTCCCGAAGGTGGCACCGGAGGCGGTCGGGTGATCGCCGAGGGGACCCCCGAACAGGTCGCGGCCGTTCCCGCCTCGCACACGGGCCGGTTCCTGGCACCGCTGCTCGGCGACACACCGACCCGCTGACCGACACCGCTGGTCGATCACCGTCCGGCCCACCCGGGCCGGGACGGGGGGCGGCAGGCGCCGGGACCGAAGTCCCGCCGAGCACAAGGCGGCGTCGCATCCGCCCGTTGCTCAGGCGTGAGCCCACCACGAGAACGGCGGCAGCGCCGGAGCACACCGCAGCGTCTGTCGACGCTCGTCGTGCTCTCGATCGTGTGGGTCTCCGGTCTGGTGATCCTCGGCTTCGTCCAGGTGCAGTCCGAAGCACCGGTCGAACTGCTGCTCGTCGACCCGGCGTTGTCGTCCGGGGTGCCGTGGTACGCCGGCCTGGTCACGAGCCTCGGCGCGATCGGCTGGACGACGGCGACGGTGTCCGCATGGATCGGGAGTCGCGTGTCGATCTGGGTGGGGCGCGGTCAGGCCGCCACGATGTTCCGCGGTGGTGCCCTGCTGTTTCTGCTCCTGACCCTCGACGACGTGTTCGGATTCCACGCTTGGGTCGTTCCGGATGCGCTCCACACGACCAAGCTCGTGCCGCTCGCGATCCAGGCGGCGCTGGCTGGTGGATGGGTCCTCACGAATCGCCGGGAGATCCTCCGGACCCGCACCGAGTTGCTCGGCGCGGCGGTGATCGCCTTTGCCGTGTCCGTCGGGATCGACCTCCTCGTCGTCGGTCAGGACGTCGGGACTCGGGCGTTGTTCGAGGACGGCGCGAAGTTCCTCGGCGTGCTGGCCCTGGCGGCGTGGTCGACCGCGACCACCCTGGATGTGCTCGGCTCGGTGATCCGGCAGGCCGAAGCCGCGCCGTCGACGCTCGAGGTCCCGCCGGAGGTCGAGCTCAGCCGGTGAAGTACCCGCCGTGCCGCCGCCCGGCCGGCCGCGTCCTCGTGGAGCTCAGCCGGTGAAGTACCCGCCGTGCCGCCGCCCGGCCGGCCGCGTCCTCGTGGAGCTCAGCCGGTGAAGTACCCGCCGGCCGGGTGCAGGATCTCGCCGGTCATGTAGCCCGACTCGTCGGTCACCAGGTACATCGCGGCGTGCGCGATGTCGTCGGGCTCGCCGACGTGGCCGAGCGGGATGGCCGCCATGAGTCGCTCGTTGTACTCGGGGATCTGCTCGATCAGGGCGGTCATGTTGGTCCGGATGTAACCCGGTCCGATCGCGTTCACCCGGATCCCGGCCGAGGCGAGCTCCCGAGCGGACTTCTTCGTCAACATCCAGACCCCGGCCTTCGACACGGTGTAGGCGGTCGGCCCGGCATCGGGGTTCTTCGCAGCGATCGAGGCGATCGTGACGATCCGTCCCTTCGTGCCGAGCTCGAGCATCTGGCGGACCGCGGCCTGCATCGCGAGGAACGTCCCGGTGAGATTCACGTCGATCACGCGCTGCCAGTCCTCCAGTTCGACGTCGAGGAAGCCCTGCCCGGGTTCGGCCGCGACCTCCAGCCGGCGGGTCGCTCGTTTCACCTCGGCCTCGATGTCGCCCGAGGAGTAGCCGCCGTGGCTGATCCCCGCCGCCGTCATCATCACGTCCAGGCCACCGAAGGTCTGGACCGCGGCCTCGGCCATCTGTTCGTTCGATTCGCGCGAGCGTGCATCGAGCTCGACCGCGAGGGCTCGTCCGCCCGCGGCGATGATCTCGTCGACCACGGATTCGGCCGGTGCCATCTGGACGTCGGCCACGACGACGGCGGCGCCCTCGGACGCGAACTTCAGCGCCGTCGCCCGGCCGATGCCGTTGGCCCCTCCGGTCACGACGGCGACCTGCCCCTCGAGTCGATGCGCTCCGGTCATGGTCGGGTCCCCCTGTGTGGTCGTCCCGTCGGACAGTAGGTGCGGCCCGGGAGGTGGACCAGTCGACCGGGTCGTGCGAAGTTCACCCCTGCGCCGTCGCCGCCGATGGGAGGTGAATGATCGAACCGGAGGTCGTCGACCCCGCTCCTGCCGACCACGTGGATCGGCGCGCCGGGATCTCCCTGCGGTCACTCGGACCGACCGTGCTGTCGCGCGCCGTCGATCAGCTCGTGCTCGGAGGAGCGACCCTCTGGCTCGGGGTGCAGATGACACCGACCGAGGCGGCACCGTTCCTGACCCTGCTGATCCTGTACGCCCTCGGTGGCCAGCTCGGCGACGGTGGGCTCTCGTTCGCCATCCTCCGGACCCCGCCGACCGAGCGACTCCGTCGGCGAGACGCGATGGCGCGGGTCGGCGTGGCCCTCCTCGGCGCAGGTGCAGCCACGGCGGTCGGCCTGATGATCGGCGGCAGCGGCGGACTCGTCGTCGCTGCCGGAGGATGGGTGTGGATGGCCACAGCCCTCGCCTTCGTGGGGCGGGCCGATCTCCACCGCCGGAGCCGCACCGACCGACTCGCCGTCGCCGAAGCCGGATCGGCTGTGATGGCGGCGATCGCGATCCTCGCCCTGATCCGATCACCGGATGACCTGGCCCTGTTCGCGGCGATCCTGGTCGGCAAGGGTGCCCTCGAGTTCGGCGTCCAGGGTGCCCGGATCGAGGCACTCGCCCGGGATGGTGCGCCGGTCCGGGCCGGGCTCGAATGGCTCGGTCAGGCCGCCACCTACGCCGTCGCCAACGTCGACTATCTCCTGATCGGGGTGTTGCTCACGCCGGCCGATCTCGCCGTCTACGCCGTCGCGTTCCGACTCGCGTCGGGACCGTCGTCGGTGATCGCGGCACCCCTCACGAGGAGCGCCTTCGTCGGCTTCGCCGGGCCCTCCGACGGTCGGGGTCGGGCCGTCGCGAGGCTCCATCGGATGATCGCCGTGGGCGGCCTCGCCGGCGTCGCGGCCGTCGCGGTGGGCGCGCTCGCGCTGCGGTTCGTGTTGGGGGAGGACTGGTCGGCGACGGCGGCACTCGCCGTGGTGCTCGCGGTCGCACTGCCGTGGCGCTTGGTCCTCGGGCCGACCGTGGCACTTGCCATCACGGCAGGTCGAGCCGATCGTGTCGTCGCCTGGGAGCTCCGGCGTCTGGTGTTGGTGGCCGCCTCGGTGGGTGTCGGAGCGTTGGTCGCCGGACTCGCCGGGGCCGCCATCGGTGCGACGTCGGCGACGATCGTCGGCGTCGCCGCGGCCCACGACCGCGCCCTGGACCTGGTCGACGCCGCTCGATCGGTGCGTGGGTGGTGGGCCGCCGTGGCCGTCGGGCTGGCCGTGGTCGGGTCGGTGGCGGTCGGCTTGAACGTCTGAAGGTCCGGCCGGCGCCGTTCCTCAGATCCGATCGAGCCGCACGCCGAGCCAGTACGGCCGCCGCTCCGCCGGCACGATGGATCGCATCGTCCAGTAGCCGGCGGTCGAGACCCGCCGATCGCCGCCGGACCGTCGTTCGACCGCCCCGGCACCGCGGCTGTCTCCGGCCACCCGGCGATCGGTGTCGCCCATCGAGGGATCGATGTCGCTCGCGCGCCGTCCGTGAGTCTGTCCGCACTGGGGGCAGCTCGGGGCGTCGTACACCGTCAGGATGCCGCGACGCTCGAGCTCCTGCCGGATTCGTCGGGGGTAGATCCTGGTGTGGTGCCCGAACGGCATGACCTCGCTCACGGCGAAGCCGGGGAGCAGGTCGTCGAAGCTGTCACGGTCGAAGCTGCGGAGGTGCCGGCGCCGGTTGTAGCGGCAACCGCACGCGGTGCAGTTGAGGTCGGCCCGACGACGGTTCTCGTCGTTCGGCACCGTGATCACGATCGAGTTCTTGGCGACCCGGGCCATCTCGGACCTGGTGGCCTCGAAGATCGGGTCGGGGAGGTGCTCGAGGATCTCGCATGCCGTGATCACGTCGATCGAGCCGTCGTGATACGGCAGGGCGTCGGCGGAGGCCTGGGTCCGAAGGGTGCGCACGTGCCCGAGGGCCGTCGCACTGCGATCGAGACCGATCATGAGCGGGTTCCGTCCGGCGGCGTCGAGTCGTGCCTGCATCGGGCCGAGCACCCGCCCGTCGCCGGTCCCGATGTCGAGCAACGAGTCGAATCGTTGCGGGAGCAGACGCGTCATGGCCGTCACCCGGTCGTCGGTCCGCTGAGGGTCGAGGTCGTGGTCCTCACCCCAGAGATCGGTCTGTTCGTAGAAGTCACGGTCGACGGCCATCACGGTGTCCGATCGTTGGGGACCCGATGGGCCCGGGGTTGGAGGAGTTCCTGGATCGCACCCGACCACCAGCCGATGCCGATGGTCGCCATGGCGGCGATCGACGCGAGGCGTTCACCCGGCGGCACGGGTGTCCGCCGATCGGCGAGCGGGCTGGAGTTCGGCCCGGTGAGGTGATCGACGGCGGCGAGGGCCGCGGTGGCAGCGACGCCGGATCGCAGTGCGAGGCCGGGCCGGCGGGCGAGGAGCAGGAGGCCGGCGGCGACGCCGACCGCGGGGACGGCGAGCAGCACGAGTTGGCGCGGACGGGGGCGGTCGCCCGTCAGTCGCCAGTAGACGACCTTCCAGCCCCCGAATCGCCGGTACTGCGCGAACAGGCGACGCAGCGTGGGGCGCGGGCGGTAGTCGACCACGAGGTCGGCCGAGAACCAGACGCCGCCGAAGCGGCGCATCCGCCGGGCGAGATCGAAGTCCTGGTTGCTCGCCAGCTCCGTCGACCAGCCGCCGACGCTGCGGAGTTGGTCGGTTCTGAAGACGCCGAGATACGCGGTGTCGGACTCGCCGGAGCGAGCGTGTGGGTTCCGGTAGCGCGAGCCCCCGTTGGCCACGGGGTTGTCGAGCGCCCGGGCGATGCCGGCGGCGATCGGGCCGGGCGCACCGGGTACCGATCGTTGGCGTCCACCGACCACGGCCATCGACGGGTCCTGCAGGACGGCGACCGTGCGCCGGATGTAGTCCGGGCCGATGATGCTGCGAGCATCGACCCTGGCGATGATCTCGCCGTTCGCCGCGGCGAGGCCCATGTTCAGATTCGAGGGTGTGCGTCGGTCGACGTTGCGGAGCACGTCCCAGTGGGCGAGGTCGCTCCCGTCGAGGACCCGCTTGGCGACATCGGCGGTGCCGTCCTCCGACCAGCCGTCGATCACGAGGACCTCGAGTCGATCGTGCGGGTGGTCCTGGGCGAGCACGGCGCGTAGGCACGACTCGATGGCGGCCTCTTCGTTGCGCGCCGGGACGATGATGGTCACCAGGGTCACACGTTCTCATCGGCGGATCCGAGCCGGATTGGAGCGCGGTTCCACGTCGACCCGAGGGATGGGGGACGACCCTTCATCGCCGCTGTGCCGATGCCGATGGAACCCCATGCGCCGACTGATCGTGCTCGAGATCAACGAGCTCCCTCGTCGGGTCGTCGACTGGTGGATCGAACAGGCTCCCGACGGTGGGCTCGCGCGGCTCCTCGACCGGGGCACGTTCACCGAGACCGTGCTCGACGAGGAGCTTCCCCGGGACCTCTATCCGTCGCAGAGCTGGGCGTCGGTCGGCACCGGTGTGCCCTGGGTCGATCACGGCGTGTTCTGGTACGGCGATCCGAAGCCGGCCCGATACCCCTTCTACTGGCAGGCGGCGGCCGCGGCCGGACGATCCGTCGGCCTCGTCGGCGTGCTGCACTCCTCACCACTCGAGCTCCAGGCCGCGGATCCGAACATCCGATTCCTCGTGCCCGATGCCTTCGCCGGTGACGCCGACACGCGGCCCGATGATCTGCGACCCCTCCAGGAGCTGAACCTGCGGGCCTCACGGCGCTCGGCCCGGGTGGCGTCGGTGCGCCCGTCGTTCGCCGACGCCGCGGCGCTCCGCTCGGTGCGAACCGCCGGACTCACTCCGTCGACGGCGTCGCGGTTGGCCGGGCTCGCCGGCTCGGTCGCCGTGGGGCGGGTCGGACGGGAGCGGCTCCGTGCCGGTCAGACGATGCTCCTCGGTGATGTGTTCCGGGCGCAGATCAGACGCTTCGATCCGGATCTCGCCGTGACCTTCACGAACCACGTCGCCGCCGCGATGCACCGGTACTGGGCGGCGACGTTCCCGGAGGACTATCCCGAGCCGCCATACGACGAGGCCTGGCGAGAGCGGCACCGGGACGAATTGCCGTTCGCGATGCGCATGCTCGACCGGGAGATCGACCTGACCCTGGAACTGGCCGATGCCACCGACCGGGAGGTCGTGCTGGTCTCCTCGATGGGACAGAAGGCCGATGTGGAGTTGCGCACGGATCAGACGCACCAGGCGGTGGTGCGTGATGGTGCGGCGTTCCTGCGAGCCCTCGGGATCGAGGACACCTCGCCGGTGAACGCCGCGATGGTCCCGCAGCTGACCGTCACCACCGACTCGTCGGATGATGCGGACCGACTCGAGTCGGCGCTGCGTGAGCGGCTCGGGCCGTCGGCGAAGGAGATCATGGTCTCCGACCACGTCGTCACGGCCACCTACGACATCGAAGTCATCGCGGACGGAGCGGCCGAGTCGACGGCGCGGATCCTCCTCGGTCGACGCTCGGTCGACGCGTTCGACGCGGGTGTGACCGTCGAGCCGATCACCGATCACCGCAGCGGCCGACACAGCCCGTTCGGCGTGCTCGTCACGGACCGGTCGACCGGTCTTGCCGACCGGGTCGACGCGTTCGAGTTCGCGCCCTGGCTGCTCGGCCGCCTCGGCGTCGAGCCGCTGGCCCACCACCGTCCCGTCACCAACGTCGTGGAGCTCGGTTCGTGAACCGCCGCCTCGCCCAGCTGGTCTACGTCGCCGGGATCGCGGCGTCGGTCCTGTGCTCCGCGCTCGTGTTCACCGAGTTCGTCGGACCGGCTCGGTTCGAGTCGAACGACGTCGCCGGGCTCGGCTGGTGGCTCGGCCTCGGGGCGGTCATCGCGACCGCCGGCTACGGGCTGGGACTTCCCGAGTTGCCGGCCCGGCGGTCCGAAGCACTCGGTCGCGGGGTGGCCGCGGTCGTCGTCGGCCTCGCGACGGTGTCGGCCGTGCAGCTCATCACCGCGTCACTGCTCTTCCCCCGGTCGTCGATCCTCGTGTTGTCGTTGGCCACCCCGATCTGGATCACGCTGTCCTGGCGCCTGGTGGCCGATCTCACCGATCGCTCCGAGCGGCGGGAACGCCTGCTCGTCGTCACCGATCGAACCGACGACCTCGCCGCTCTCACCGCGGATCTCCGCGATCGCTCGGAGGTGCCGGCCACACTCGTGGCGGCGCTGTCGGTGGACGAAGCACGAGGTCGCCCCGACCGACGGGTGCTCGTCCAGACCGCGGACACGCACGAGGTCACCGTGATCGTGCTCGATCGCGGGGCCCAGGCCGACGATCTCGTGCTGGCACAGGTCGCCGAACTCCACCAACGCGGTGTGAGGGTGCGGACGTTCGCGCTCTTCTACGAGGAGTGGTTGGGCAAGCTGCCGCTGGCCGAGCTCGCCCAGGTCTCGCTGCTGTTCGACATCGGCGAGCTGCATCGGATCCGCTATGCCCGGACCAAACGCATCGGCGACGTCGTCGTCGGTGTCCTCGGCACGGTCGGCCTCGTGTGCTTCCTGCCCGTCGTGCTCCTCGGGAACCTCGTCGGCAACCGTGGCCCGCTGCTGTTCCGACAGGACCGGGTCGGCCGGAACGGTGAAGTGTTCTCGATGCTGAAGTTCCGGACGATGACCGGTTCGAACACCTCGACCTGGACCACCGGCGAGGACATGCGGATCACGCCGTTCGGTCGGTTCCTGCGCAAGACCCACCTCGACGAGCTCCCGCAGATGGTCAACATCGTGCGTGGACAACTGTCGCTCGTGGGTCCCCGACCCGAGCAGGTGGCCTATGTCGAAGAGCTCCGGACGAAGATCCCGTTCTACGACGCCCGGCACATCGTCCGCCCGGGGCTGACGGGGTGGGCGCAGGTGAAGCTGGGCTACGCGTCGTCCGAGCGGGATGCGGTCGAGAAGCTCCAGTACGACTTCTTCTACCTCCGGCGATCGGGCATCGCCTTGGATCTACGGATCATGGGCCGCACGATCCGCGAAGTCCTCGGCGGCTTGGGGAGGTAGCGCGGTCCTCGGCGCAGTTCGGCGCGTCGCGCCGAACTGTGGAAACGAGGTGCGCCCCGGCGAACCGAGCGACGGTCACGTGATGCTGAGCATCCGATCGAGCGCGACCTTGGCCCACGTCGTGGTGTCCGGATCCACCGTGATCTGATTCGGCACCCGGCCGGCGACCAGCTCCTCGAGCACCCAGCAGAGGTGGGGGAGGTCGATCCGGAACATCGTCGAGCACGGGCAGATGAGCGGATCGAGGTTGACGATCGTCTTGTCGGGATTCTCGGCGGCGAGCCGGTTCACGAGGTGGACTTCGGTGCCGATGCCGATGGCGGTCCCTGCAGGGAGCGACTCGGCCGTTCGGATGATGAACCCCGTCGACCCGAGATAGTCCGCCTCGGCGCAGGCGTCGTACGGCGCCTCGGGGTGGATGATCACGACACCGTCGGGATGCTCGGCTCGGAATGCGTGCACCTGCTCGGGACGGAACCGCTGGTGGATCGTGCAGTGCCCCTTCCAGAGCAGGAAGGTCGCAGCCTCGAGGTCGCTGTCGTCGAGGCCACCGCCGTCGCGGCGCGGATCCCACACCCGCATGTCGTCGTGGCCGTAGCCCATGTCGAGCCCGGTGTTCCGCCCGAGGTGCTGGTCGGGGAAGAAGAGCACCTTGATCGGGCCGTCGACGGGGTCGAGACGACCGGCGCCGGCGAACGCCCACTCGAGCACCGCCCGGGCATTCGAGGAGGTGCAGACCGCACCGTGGTTCCGTCCGACGAACGCCTTCAGCGCCGCCGAGGAGTTCATGTAGGTGATCGGGATGACCCGCTCGGTCCCGATCGTGTCGGCGAGCACGTCCCACGCCTCGGTGACCGACTCGATGTCGGCCATGTCGGCCATCGAGCAGCCGGCGTTCAGGTCGGGCAGGACCACCGCCTGGTGATCATCGGTGAGGATGTCGGCCGACTCGGCCATGAAGTGCACACCGCAGAACACGATGTAGGACGCCTTCGGTCGCTGCTGGGCCAGCACGGAGAGTCGGAACGAGTCACCCCGCGCGTCGGCGAACTCGATGACGTCGTCGCGCTGATAGTGATGGCCGAGGATGAACAACTCGTCGCCGAGGTGGTCCTTGGCGGCGGTGATCCGGGCACGGAGTTCGTCGTCGGACGCCTCGGCGTACTCGATGGGCAGCTGACGTTGGAGGCGGAGCATCACCGCCGAGTCTAGATCGGCACCGGCGTCCGCCCGGAGGTATCAGCAGCCGTCGAAGCGTTCGGGGTCGAGACGGAACTCCGACACGAGCGGCCGGAGCACGTCGGAGGTGAGGAGTGCCACGCCGCCCGAGCGGGGGAGTGCGACCGCGAGCACCTGGTTCTGCGCGTTGACCACGGCACCACCGGGGGCGACGGTCAGCTCGGCGGCGAGTGTCAGCTCGGTGGTCTGGGCCGCCAGTCGGGTGGTGCCGCCGAGGGTTGTTTCGACGATCGACGCGTCCCCCTCGACCCCGGAGACGGCGAGGGTGTCACCGACGGCGATGGCGTTCGTGGCACCCCACTCGAGGGCGTCACCCGCCGGACGATCGAGATTGATGACGGCCAGCTCGGAGGCGCGGTCGACACCGATGAGGGTCCCGACCCGGGTGTCGCCGTCGGCGAGCACGATCTCGACGGTCGGCGCGGTCCCCGTCACCGACGACGAGGTCACGACCGTGGTCGGGGAGACGAGCACGCCGCCGCCTCCGGTCGCAGTCGAGCAGGTCGGTGCGGAGATGCCGACGAGGCCGCCGGAGAGCTGTTCGGTGAGGGAGATCTGGGGTGTCTCGTCCAGGGCCAGGGTCACGGGAGCTTCGTCTCCGCCACCGAAGGGGGTGTCGAAGCCGGAGCGGTTGAGCATGGCGACCGCACCGATACCGAGCAGTGCGACGCCGGCCACGCCGGCGCCGGTGAGCAGGAGCTTGTGCTTCGGGGAGCGGCCGAGCTCGACTTCGGACTCGTCGGCCATGAGCGCCATGACCGGATCCTCGGGGCTCGGTTCGGGTGCTTCGAAGAAGTCGTCGCCGGCGCTCTGGCCGAAGATCGGGGCCTCGTCA
Organism: Acidimicrobiales bacterium; assembly: GCA_020629695.1. GTDB lineage: Bacteria > Actinomycetota > Acidimicrobiia > Acidimicrobiales > SZUA-35 > JAHDBV01. The sequence continues at coordinate 19,192 of JAHDCV010000030.1, forward strand.
CCGAAGGGTGACGGGAGATCGTCGAGCGCCGACGGGCCGGTGTGCGCCGGCTCGGGCTCGCCGACCATGTGCTGGTCGACGTACTCCGAGAGCGTGACCTCGGTGACATCATGATGCGGGGCGGGCGTCTCGGTGCCGAACGGTGCACTGAAGTCGAACGTGTCGTCGGCGTCGGTGCCGACGTCGGATCCGGCGAGGGCCTCGGCGAACAGCGGATCCTCGACATCTCCGGCCGGCGCAGCCGTCTCGTCGTCCTGGTTCCGCTTGCGGCGGCCCGGCAGCGAGTTCGACAGGGCGGTGGCGGCCGAGTCGATCGCGGCGAGGAAGCTGCGCTTGGACGACCCGTCCTCGTCGGACTCGGCCGCGAGGTCGTGGTCGGCGTGCTCGTCGGTGGTCACGGAGTCGTCCGTGATCATGCTGAAGTCGAACGGTGCGTCGTCGACGCCCACGCCACCGAATGAGAGATCGGACGACGTCTCCGGGTCGGAGACGCCGAAGCCGTCGTTCTGCAGGGTCGGCACGGCGATGTCGGTGCCGACGTCCGCGCCGGGCCACGGGGTCGGCGCAGGCTCGCCGACGCCGTCGGTTCCGTAGCCGAC
>JAHDCV010000030.1:19890-38356 GCA_020629695.1 Acidimicrobiales bacterium
CCGACGCCGTCGGTTCCGTAGCCGACGCCGTCGGTTCCGTAGCCGACTTCGTCGGATCCGTAGCCGACTTCGTCGGGTGCGTCATCGCCGAGTTCCCAGCGGCGTCGGGGCATCACGGCGCCGTCGATGAGGCTGTCCGCGGTGGGGATCGGGAGCTCTCTCGTGTCGCCGTGCTCCGACTCGACCCAGGCCTCCGCGGTCGTCGGGACGAGGTCGTCCGGCGCCGTGGGTGCCTCGTCGCCGAGCCATCGGTCGGCCCGGACCACCTCACCGTTCGCGGCGTCGGCGACGGGCGTCGGCGAAGACTCGCCGAGGAGTGCGAGGCGCGGGTCGGTCGGCGGCGCGATCGACGTCGAGGCATCGGCGTCGTGCGGCTGGGTTGTGGGGAAAGACGACATGGAAGTCCACCTGGTGTCGGCAACGATCCTCGAATCGGCGGCGTGAACCGCTTCTTGAGCGATCGTGGAGGACGACCCATCGTCATCGACGGACGGATCGGTGCGTTCGGCGTCGCTGTCGGTCCGACTCAATACGATCGAGTCGATGGTCACCCGCCCGCCCGCCGGCACGATTCCCGACGAACCCGGCTCCTACCAGTTCCTGGACGAGGCCGGCCGGGTGATCTACGTCGGCAAGGCACGCTCGCTTCGTTCCCGCCTCTCCAACTACTTCCAGAATCCGGCGAATCTCCACCCGCGCACGGCGCAGATGGTCGCGACCGCGGCGACGGTCGAGTGGATCCAGGTCAACAACGACGTCGAGGCGTTGATGCTGGAGTACAACCTGATCAAGCGGCACCGCCCCCGCTTCAACGTCCGACTCGTCGACGACAAGTCCTACCCGTACCTGGCCGTGTCGGTCTCGGACGAATGGCCGCGGGCACGGGTCATGCGGGGCAAGCGTCGGAGTGACACGCGCTACTTCGGCCCCTACGCCCACGCCTACGCCATCCGGGACACGCTCGATCAGCTGCTCCGGACCTTCCCGGTCCGGACCTGCTCGGACAACAAGTTGGAGCGGCACCGCAAGCTCGGCAAACCCTGTCTGCTGTTCCACATCGAGAAGTGCTCCGGGCCCTGTGTCGGTGAGGTCACGGCGCCGGAGTACGACCGGCTGGTGAACGACCTCTGCGACTTCCTCGACGGGGACACCCAGCCGGTCCTCGACAAGCTCGAGGCCGAGATGCTCGAGGCGTCGGATGCGCTCGAGTTCGAGAAGGCGGCGCGGGTGCGGGACCGGCTCGCCACCGTCAACAAGGCGATCGAACGTCAGCAGATGGTGGCCGACCGGTCCGAGGACCTCGACGTGATCGGCATCGCCCAGGACGATCTCGAGGCGCAGATCTTCGTGTTCCTGGTCCGCAAGGGCCGCGTCGTCGGTCGCCGCTCGGTCGTGGTCGACAAGGTGGAACCGCTCACCGACGGCGAGCTGGTCGACAAGGTGCTCGAGGGTCTCTACGACGAGGAGCCCGCCGTCGGCATGCCGAAACTCGTGCTCGTGCCGTTCGAGTCGACCGATGCCGAGCTCTACGCCGAGTGGCTCGGCACCCTCCGGGGGTCGAACGTCGAGATCCGGATCCCGCAGCGAGGGGACAAGAAGGAGCTGCTCGCCACGGTCACCCGCAACGCCGAGGAGGAGTTCACCCGGCACCGGCTGAAGCGTTCGACGGATCACAACGCCCGGGCCCGCGCGCTCAACGAGCTCCAGGAATACCTCGGGTTGCCCGAGGCCCCGCTCCGAATCGAGTGCTACGACATGTCGCACCTCCACGGCACGGACTACGTCGGGTCGATGGTCGTCGTCGAAGACGGCCTGCCGGCCAAACGCGAGTACCGGCGGTTCAAGATCAAGACGGTCGAGCAGAACGACGACTTCGCGGCGATGGAAGAGGTGCTGCGGCGCCGACTCTCTGCCTACCTCGTCGACCGCGAGAAGCCCGTGGCCGAACGGGGCAAGTTCCAGTACCCGCCGCAACTGCTGGTCGTCGACGGCGGCAAGGGGCAGCTCACGTCGGCGATGCGGATCCTCGACGATCTCGGTCTCGCCGACGAGATCCCGGTGTGTTCGTTGGCGAAGCGGATGGAGGAGGTGTTCGTGCCCGGGCGACCCGAACCGATCATCATCCCCCGTCGGTCGGAGGCGCTCTACATGCTCCAGCGTCTGCGGGACGAGTCCCACCGGTTCGCCATCACGTTCCATCGCCAGTTGCGGGACAAGCGCATGACCGTCTCGGTGCTCGACGGGATCAACGGCCTGGGGCCGGCTCGGCGTGATCGGCTGACGAAGCACTTCGGCGGGGTCAACAAGGTCCGCAAGGCCGAGCTCGACCAGTTGCTCGAGCTCTCGTGGTTGCCCGACGACGTCGCCCGGGCCGTCTACGCCAAGACGCATGCGTTGGACCCGGGGAGTGTTCGCTGATGCAGGAATCAGATCCTGCCCCTGCGACGAGTTCGGAGCGAAGCGAGGAACTCGGGAAGCGAGCCGAGCGCAGCGAGGCGAGCGGCGATCGGACCGGGGCGGCAACGCCGACGGGGTCGACGCAGGAGCTCTGGAACGACCATGCCGACTGGTGGACCGAGGAGTTCACCGACGGCGTGGACCCGGAGTACACCGAGCAGATCGTGCCGCTCGTCGTCGACGCCATCGGCGGGCCCGGCCGGGTGCTCGACATCGGCACGGGGGAGGGGCAGGTCGCCCGCGCCCTGCGGGAGTCCGGGTCGGACGTCGTCGGGATCGATCCCACCGTGTCGCTGCTCGCCACCGCACGCGAGCGGGACGGCGGGACCGCGGTCGCCGCGGGTGTGGCCGGTGGCCTTCCGATCGCCGACGGGTCGGTCGATCGGGCCCTGGCCTGCCTCGTGTTCGAGCACGTGCCCGACGTCGGCCCCGCGCTGGCCGAGGTCGCCCGGGTGCTGGCCCCGGGCGGACGGTTCCTGTTCCTCCTGAACCACCCGCTGCTCCAGACACCCGGGTCGGGCTGGATCGACGATCACATGATCGATCCGCCGGAGCAGTACTGGCAGATCGGTCCGTATCTCCCGGAGGCCTCGACGGTCGAGGAGGTCCAGAAGGACGTCTTCATCCGCTTCCACCACCGGCCGCTGTCGACCTATCTCAACGCACTCCGCGCCGAGGGCCTGTGGCTCGACCGGATGGACGAGCCGGCACCGCCCCCCGGGTTCCTGGCCCAGACCCCGTGGTACACCGAGGCGGCCACCGTTCCGAGACTGCTCGCGTTGCACCTCGTCAAGCTGGCCACCTGAGCGTGGCAAGCTTGGGGCCATGAACGACGCCGAGGCCGGCCCGACCCCCGACAGCATGGAGACACCCGGACGGGTCGTGGTCGTGACGGGACTGTCCGGTGCCGGCCGCTCGACCGCGGCCGACGCACTCGAAGATCTCGGCTGGTTCGTCATCGACAACCTGCCACCGGCGTTGATCCCGAAGATCGCCGAGCTCGCCGGCTCGGGCCAGGGCACCTACGGCAAGGTCGCGCTGATCATGGGCGGCGATCCGGAGGGGCGGCTGTCGTCGCTGCTCGACGAGCTCCGAGGAGCGGCGGCCCGTGTCGAGGTCGTCTTCCTCGAGGCGGCGAACGACGTCCTGCATCGCCGATACGAACTCACGCGCCGAAAGCATCCATGGGCGACCGACGGTGTGTCGGTGCCGACGGCGATCGAGATGGAACGTGACCGACTGGCCGCGGTGCGGGCCGGGGCGGATCTCGTGCTCGACACCACGGATCTGAATCCCCACCAGCTCCGGGAACGGTTGACGGATCAGTTCTCCGACGATGCGGGACCGAGTCTTCGCCTCACGGTGATGTCGTTCGGGTTCAAGCACGGCCACCCGCGCGACGCCGACATGGTCATCGACGTGCGGTTCCTGCCGAACCCGCACTGGGACGACGAGCTGCGCCCGTTCACCGGGCTCGACGAGGCGGTCCGTTCGCACGTGCTCGACCGTCCACACTCCGAAGCGTTCCTCGGGAGCCTGCTGGGGCTCCTCGACGTCGTCCTGCCGCCGACGGCCGCCGAAGGACGCTCCTACTTCACCGTCGCCGTCGGCTGCACCGGTGGCCGGCATCGCTCGGTCGCGGTGAGCGAAGCCGTGGCCGCCGCGCTCACGGATCGGGGCTGGCAGCCGAGGGTGATTCATCGGGATCTCGAACGATGACGGACGCTGGTCGCCCGACGACCGATCGCGCACGACCTCTTCCGGCGCAACCGTGAGCGGGCTGCGGATCGTCGCGCTCGGCGGTGGACACGGACTCGCCGCGGCACTTCGTGCCGCACGACTCGTCAGCGACGACGTCGTCGGGATCGTGTCGGTCGCCGACGACGGAGGATCGAGCGGCCGGCTCCGGGCCGAGCTCGACGTGCCGGCGCTCGGCGACATCCGACGGTGCCTCTCGGCGGTCGCCGCCGACGACGGCCTGCTCGCCCGGTCGCTCGAACATCGCTTCGATCAGGGCGCGCTGTACGGCCATCCGATCGGCAATCTGCTCCTCGCCGGGCTCACGGTCGCGTCGGGTGACCTCGAAGCGGCGGTCGCGGAAGTGGCGCGCCTCGTCGGGGCGGAGGGGCGAATCCTTCCGGCGACCTCGTCGCCGGTCACACTCGTCGCCGACTCCGACAACGGCACCCTCCTCGGTCAGGTCACGATCGAGGACGCCACCCAGATCCGGAATCTCCGTTTCAACCCGTCGCGGCCGCCGGCGTCGGCCGCCGCGATCGAGGCGATCGAGTCGGCCGATCTGGTCGTGATCGGTCCCGGGTCGCTCTTCACCTCGGTGCTCGCCTGTGCGGTCGTGCCCGGGTTGACCGATGCCATCGCGGCGACGTCGGCCCGGCGGGTGTTCGTCTCGAACATCGCCACCGATCGGGCCGAAGCCCGTGACTTCGACCTCGCGGCACACGTGGGTGCGCTCCTCGACCACGGGGTGCGGGTGGACGTCGTGCTGGCTCCGCTCGGATCGGGCGCCGTCGATGGTCGCGCCGGTGGGATCCCGGTCGTCGAGGCCGCTCTGGCTGCCGACGACGGCTGGCACCACGACCCGAAGCGTCTCGCCGACGCGTTGGAACTCGTCCGTTCGTGACCGGGCGCCCGGTTCCACCAGGCGACACGTGCGCGACGTCGGCTCCAGCCGAAACGTCGGATCACCGAAGTCACATGATGGCCGCCGAGGCGTCCACTGCCGTGCGCCCCGACCCCAGTAGGGTCGACGGCGACGGTTTGTCAAAACGCGGCGCTCGTCGCCGATCGGAACCCGTGGCCTCCGGCCACATCACCTCACCCGCGGCGACCGCCGCACGACTCAAGGAGTCACGTTGACCATTCGCGTAGGCATCAACGGGTTCGGCCGCATCGGCCGCAACTTCTTCCGCGCCGCCAAGGCCCAGGGCGCCGACATCGACTTCGTCGCCGTGAACGATCTCGGGTCGCTCGACTCGATGGCGCACCTGCTCAAGTACGACTCCGTGCTCGGTCGTCTCGACGCCGATGTCGCCGTGGCCGACGACGGGATCTCCGTCGACGGTGACGTGCTGAAGGTCCTGTCGGTCCGCAACCCCGACGAGCTGCCCTGGGGCGATCTCGGCGTCGACGTCGTCATCGAATCGACCGGTGTGTTCACCTCCCGCGACGGTGCGGCTCGACACATGGCGGGCGGTGCGCCCTACGTGATCGTCTCGGCTCCCTGTGGCAACGCAGATGCCACCTTCGTTGTCGGCGCCAACGAGGACACGTTCGATCCCGAGAACCACAAGGTCGTCTCGAACGCCTCGTGCACGACCAACTGCTTCGTGCCGATGGTGAAGGTCCTCGACGACGCCTTCGGTGTGGTCCAGGGTCTCATGACCACCATCCACGCCTACACGGGCGATCAGGCACTCGTCGACGGTCCCCACTCCGACCCCCGCCGAGCCCGCGCCGCGGCGATCAACATCGTGCCGACGTCGACCGGCGCCGCCCGCGCCACCGGACTCGTGATGCAGTCGATGCAGGGCAAGCTCGACGGCATGGCCCTCCGGGTGCCGATCCCGACCGGCTCGCTCACCGATTTCACCGCCGTCGTCGACGGTGCGCCGTCGGTCGACGAGGTCAACGCGGCCTTCGCCGCCGCCGCCTCAGAAGGTCGCCTCGCCGGTGTGCTCGACTACTCCGAGGAGCCGCTCGTCTCCACCGACATCGTGACCTCGCCGGCGTCGTGCACGTTCGACTCGGGTCTCACGATGACGCAGGGCAACCTGGTCAAGATCTCGGGCTGGTACGACAACGAGTGGGGTTACTCGAACCGCCTCGTCGATCTGTCCATGATCGTGGGCGCGGCCAACCAGTGATCCACGACGTTCCCGAACTCGAGGACCTCGGAGATCTCGCGGGGAAGTCGGCGCTCGTCCGAGTCGACTTCAACGTGCCGCTCGTCGACGGTGAGATCACCGACGACCTCCGGATCCGCTCCGCGCTGCCGACCCTGAAACACCTGCTCGACGCGGGTGCTTCGGTCACGGCGATGTCGCACCTCGGCCGCCCCAAGGGTGAGCCGAACCCGGCCTATGCGATGGCTCCGGTTCGGGAACGTCTGAACAGCCTGCTTCCCGGGGTCGAACTGCGTGAGAACCTGCGGTTCGACCCCCGGGAGACCGGCAACGATCCGTCGTTCGTCGACGAACTCGTCGACGGTCACGACGTCTACGTGAACGACGCCTTCGGCGCGTCGCATCGCGAACACGCCTCGATCGTCGGCCCGCCGACCCGGGTGCCCTCGGCCGCGGGCCGGCTGCTCGCCCGTGAGGTCGACGTCCTGCTCGGCGTCCGTCGGAACCCCCGTCGCCCGCTCGTCGCCGTCATGGGTGGCTCCAAGGTGTCGGACAAGTTGGCGGTGATCGAGTCGTTGCTCGGCATCGTCGACTCACTGATCGTCGGCGGCGGCATGGCCTTCACGTTCCTCAAGGCGCAGGGGCACTCGATCGGGGCCTCGCTCTGCGAGGACGACATGGTCGCCACCTGCGCGGAGCTGCTCGAACGGGGTGTGCCGATTCATCTGCCGCACGATCTGACCGCGATGGGGCCGGGCGGCAAGCTCTTCGATCCGTCCGCCGGGGGAGAGGTGCGCCAGACCGGCGTGAACCTCCCGGACGGTTGGATGGGTGTCGACATCGGCCCCGGGACCGCCGCCGCCTTCGGCGACGTGATCCTCGAGGCCGGCTCGGTGCTCTGGAACGGCCCGATGGGTGTGTTCGAAGACGAGCGCTTCGCGGCCGGCACCCGCTTCCTCGCCGAGCAGATGGCCGAGACCCGGGCGTTCACCGTCGTTGGCGGAGGAGACTCCGCCGCGGCCGCGAAGCAGTTCGGCGTCGACGACGACGTCGATCACGTGTCGACCGGCGGTGGTGCGTCGCTCGAGCTCATCGAGCAGGGTGACCTCCCCGGTCTCGCCGCGTTGCGCGAGGCCGCGGCCCGGGACTGAACCCGACCTACCCTCGGGGTGAACGATCCCGTCGATCCGATCGACGCACCCGAGCACAGGACAGGGAGAAGCGATGTCTCGTCGCCCGCTCATCAGTGGCAACTGGAAGATGAACCTCAACCACTTCGAGGCGCTCAAGCTCGTCCAGGAGTTGAGCTACCTCGTCACGACCGACGACGTCGAGGCGGTCGACATCTCGGTGCATCCGCCGTTCACCGACATCCGGACCATCCAGACCGTGCTCGACGCCGATCGGATCCCGTTCGGACTCGGGGCGCAGAACTGCCACACCGACGTCTCGGGCGCGTTCACCGGCGAGGTCTCACCGGCGATGCTCGCGAAGCTGGACGTGGACTACGTCATCGTCGGACACTCCGAGCGACGGGAACTGTTCGGCGAGAGCGACGAGCTCGTGTCGGCGAAGGTGACGGCGGTGCTCAAGCAGGAGATGACACCGATCATCTGCTGCGGTGAGACGCTGGAGGAGCGTCGGGCTGGCGAGGCGGAGTCGAAGGTCGAAGGCCAGATCCGCGCCGCGTTGACCACCCCGGGCAACCGGCGCAGGCCGGCCGAGGTCGTCGCCGGGCTCGTGATCGCCTACGAGCCGATCTGGGCGATCGGCACCGGCGAGACCGCGTCGTCCGATGACGCGCAGGCGATGTGCGCCCACATCCGGGCCGTGATCGCCGACATGTTCGACGCCGACACGGCCGACGCGGTGCGGATCCAGTACGGCGGTTCGGTGAAGCCGGGCAACGCCCACGAGTTGATGTCGATGCCCGACATCGACGGCGCGTTGGTCGGTGGGGCGTCGCTCAAGGCCGAGGACTTCGCCCGGATCATCCAGTTCCGATTCGCTCCCGAGGTCTGAGGGTCCGATCTCCCGGGATGTCGGTGACGCGCGGGGTGACTTCCGCCACATCTGACGACAGCATGACGTTGCCGTTCGACCACGCTCCGTGGCGAAACCACGGGTTCGGACGAAAGAAATGTTTCGGCAGCGTGTTCATCGTCTCCGTTCGTGAGACACGGGGCGATTCGCTGGTTACTCTCCCCGGATTCACGTACCCGCTCCCGGCCCGCGGCTGGAATGGGGTGCGCTGGATCTCGTCGAGGCCGGAAGTTCCGGTCACGCCGAGCATGGTCATCTTTCAAAGGGAGAGAGAACATATGCGAGAGAGCAAGCTGCTCAAGCTGCTCGCCATGCTGTTCGCGTTCACCCTCGTCGCCGCCGCTTGCGGTAGCGACGACGGAGACGCAGCAGGTGACGAGGACACCACCGAGGCAACCGACGCCCCGGCCGAAGAAGAGGAGGCGATGGAGGAGACCACCACCACCGCTCCTCCCGCCCCCGACGTCGAGGAAGGCTCCTCTGGCGGCACCCTGATCTGGGCGCATGAGCAGGAACCGCCTGACATGCACCTCGACGATCCGAACAACGGTCTGTCGATCACCTCGTGGCTGCGCTCCGCACTCATCGAAGGTCTCTACGGCATCTCCGGTGCGACCGAGTACTACCCCGAGCTCCTCGCCGAGGAAGGCGTCGTCACCGAGAACGAGGACGGCTCCGTGTCGATCTCGATGGTGCTGCGTGACGGCCTCATGTGGTCGGACGGCACCCCGCTCACCGCCAACGACGTGTCGTACACCTACGACATCATCACCGAGGGCTGCGACCGTGAGGACGACGGCTCGATCGTCGACGGCGGCTCCGAGGGCTGCGTCTACTTCACCGGCGGCTACACCGGCACCGAGCTCATCACCTCGATCGAGGTCGCGAGCGACACCGAGTTCACCATCAACATGGCGAGCTTCTTCGCCGGCTGGAAGGCCCTCTTCTCCGAGGTCTACGCCGCGCACGCTTACGGCGCCAACGCCGACGAGGTCAACGCGAACCTGCCCGAGTGGTCGAACGCCGACGGCGTCCTGCCCTCGTCCGGTCCGATGATCTTCGAGTCGTGGGACCGCGGTGTTCAGATGAACATGGTCCGCAACGACGCCTACCACGGCTCCAACAGCCCCGACGCAGTGAACCCGGGCGTCGCCTTCGTGGACGGCGTGCAGGTCAACTTCGTGGCCGACACCGACACCCAGATCAACTCGCTCAAGTCGGGCGAGGCCCACATCATCATGACCCAGCCGCAGCTCGCCTTCGGTGAGCGGCTCTCGACCGACGAGAACTTCACCGTCGCGTCGTCCGCCGGCCCGGTCTATGAGCACTGGGGTCTCAACGTGCTGAACGTGCACCTGTCGGACCCGCTGGTCCGCGAGGCGCTCGCCTACGGCATCGACAAGACCGAGGTCATGGCTGGTCTCTACACCCCGCTGTTCGGCGACTCCCTGCCGGCCGAGGGTCTCGGTAACACCTTCTGGATGTCGAACCAGTCCGCGTACGTCGACCATCAGAAGATGTACGAGGGCCCGCAGAGCGACGCCGCCAAGGCGAACCTCGAGGCCGCTGGTTACGCCGACTCCGGCGACGGCATCTACGAGCACCCCGAGAAGGGTCGTCTGACCCTCCGCGTGGGCACCACCGGCGGCAACGCCCTGCGTGAGCTGCAGCAGCAGCTCATCCAGGCCCAGCTCGCCGCTTCCGGCTTCGAGATCGTCATCGACAACGTCGATGGTGGCGCCTACTTCGGTGAGCGTCCCTTCTCCGAGGAAGCCCTCGCGGCCGCCGCCTCCGGCGGTGCCGAAGGCGACCCCACCGTGTGGGACATCACCCAGTTCGCCTGGGTCGGTGGTCCGTGGCCCGGTGGCTCGGCTCCGAAGGGCATCACCGGCAACGGCAACAACCCGTACGGTCACTCGAACGCCGACTACGACGTTCGCGCCGGCGAGTGTGACGGCATCGTCGACGATGCCGCTCGCGCCGATTGCTACAACGAGCTCGACCGCTACACCACGACCCTCGAGATCGCCGACACCGGCCTCTTCATGATCCCGCTGACGCAGAAGCCGTCGTACTACGGCTACCTGTCCAGCGTGCTCCAGGGTGCTGGCGTGGCTCCGGACGCCCAGGGCGCCGGTCCGCTCGCCAACGTCGTGGACTTCCAGTTCAGCTGAACTGACTGACGCAGATCGCGGAGTGGACCCATCGGGTCCACCCCGCGATCATGTCGCCGTCGGCGCCCCCGGGTGCCGACGGCGACCGCTGTCGCCTCGGCCGGCCCGTGTGGTCGTGCCGTCCGAGACGTCGGTGGTCGCCGAAACAAGTTCTCCTCGAGGGGGTCGAGTGTTCATCTTCGCTGTCCGACGGATCGTCACCGCGATTCCGGTGCTGCTCGTCGCCACGTTCATCACGTTCTGGGCGACGTCGGCGGTCTCGAACCCACTCGACCGATTGGCGACGTGCCAGACCTGTTCGCAGCAGGCCTACGACCGCCTCATCGACCTGTACGACCTCGATCAGCCGATCCCCCAGCGCTACGTGAGCTGGATCGGCGATTTCGTGACCGGCGACATGGGCCAGGCCACCTCGCAGGGTGAGCGGCCGGTGTCGGAGATCTTCTGGGAGCGAGGCCTGAACACGATCCTGCTGGCCGCACCGGCGTTCGTGCTCCTCACGATCGTGGGCGCGGTCACCGGGGTCTACTCGGCGTTACGACAATACAAATTCGGGGACTACGCCGTGACGTCGGTGTCGTATCTGGGGCTCGCGATGCCGACGTTCTTCTTCGGCCTGCTGCTCCAAGTCGTCTTCGCGATCTGGATACCCCAGTGGTTCGGGGTGAAACCGTTCTGGTCGTCGGGCATGCATCTCGAGTCGCCCTACCAGTACCTGCGCAGTGTCACGTTGCCGGTGTTGACCCTCATGTTCGTGTTGCTCGCCGGCGACAGCCGGTTCATCCGGGCCGCCGTGCTCGACATCAAGTCCGCCGACTACATCCGCACCGCTCGGGCCAAGGGTGTGAGCAACCGCAAGGTGATCACGAAGCACCTGTTCCGCAACGCCATGATCCCGATCGTGACGCTGTGGTCGCTGAACGCCGCGGCGTTGTTCAGCGGTTCGATCATCACCGAGACGATCTTCTCGTGGCCGGGCTACGGCCGCCTGTTCCTCGATGCCGCCTTCCAGGGCGACGTCGACCTCACCATGGCGATCGCTCTGGCGATCACGGTGCTCGTCGTGCTCATGAACCTGCTCGCCGACCTCATGTACGGCGTGCTCGACCCGAGGATCCGTTATGACTGACGTGATCGAGAATCCGATCGTTGCCGGGGCGAGCCCGTCGATCGAAGAGAGCCAGGGCCTCGCCGAGAAATCCGAGTCCGTCGGGCGTCAGGCATGGGAGCGTTTCCGTCGGCATCGCCTCGCGATCATCGGCACCGTCGTGCTCATCGTGTTGGCGGCGGCGTTCTGGATCGGCCCCTTCTTCGTGTCCTATGGGTACGAGGAGGTCAACATCATCGACCGGGCGCAGGGTCCCTCCTGGGATCACCCGTTCGGCACCGACGACCTCGGCCGCGATCTGCTGGCCCGAGCCCTGCGTGGCGGGCAGTTCTCGCTCCGGATCGCGATCTTCACCGCGGTGCTCGCCACGTCGATCGGCCTCGTCATGGGTGCCATCAGCGGGTACTTCGCCGGCGTCGCCGATGGTGCGATCAACTTCGTGATCAACGTGCTCCTCACCCTGCCGGCGCTCGTGCTGCTCGCCCTGCTCGGGCGGGAGTTCGGCGCTCGCCCGAACACGATGGCGGTGATCATCGCCCTCATCTCGTGGCTCCGGGCCGCTCGGCTCGTCCGCGGTCAGGTGCTGTCGCTCAAGGAGATGGAGTACGTGCAGGCGGCTCGTGCCGCCGGCGCCGGACCGTTCCGCATCATCCGAACCCACCTCGTGCCGAACCTCGTGGGCATCCTGCTCGTCGAGGTCACGTTGCTCGCCGGTACGGCGATCATCCTCGAGTCGACGCTGTCGTTCCTCTCGCTGGGCGTGCAGCCGCCGGACACGACCCTCGGCACGCTGATCGCCGAGGGTAAGTCGACGCTCGACGTGCGTCCGTCCCGGGTGTTGATCCCCGGTGGCCTGGTCACGGCGATCATCCTGTCCATCAACTTCATCGGCGACGCGATGCGTGACGCGGTCGACCCGAAGTCCGGGATCGAGTGAGGCGACCATGGCTGATGTGAAGACCGGCGAACCACTGCTGTCGGTGAAGGATCTCACCGTCTCGTTCAAGACCAAGAAGGGCATGGCGGCCGCGGTCCGCGGTGTCAGTTTCGATCTCGCCGCCGGCGAGTCGATGGCCATCGTGGGCGAATCCGGCTCGGGCAAGAGTGTGTCGTCACTCGCGCTGCTCGGGCTGCTGCCGCGATCGGCGGAGATCACCGGATCGGCCGTGTTCCGGGGGGAGGAGCTGATCGGCATGTCCGACAAGAAGCTCCAGAGCCTGCGCGGACGAAAGATCGCGATGATCTTCCAGGATCCGATGACGGCGTTCAATCCCTTGTTCACGATCGGCGACCAGATCGCCGAGGCGATGGAGGTCCACGGACTGGCCTCGGGCAAGGAGGCGCTGTCGAAGTCCGCCGATCTGCTCGAGATGGTCGGCGTGCCCGAACCGGGCCGACGCATCCATCAGTACCCGCACGAGTTCTCGGGCGGCATGCGCCAGCGGGCCATGATCGCCATGGCCATCGCCAACAAGCCGGACCTGTTGATCGCCGACGAGCCGACCACGGCCCTCGACGTCACGATCCAGGCCCAGGTCATGGAGGTGCTCGCCGACATCCGGGGCGAGACCGGGGCCGCGATGATCCTGATCACCCACGACCTCGGGTTGGTCGCCGGCTCGGCCGAACGGGTGCAGGTGATGTACGGCGGGCGGGTCTTCGAGCGCGGCACGATCCGCTCGATCTTCTACGACCCTCGCAATCCCTACACGCAGGGTCTGCTGTCGTCGATGCCTCGCGTCGACAACGAGTCGGACCGCCTCGTGCCGATCGTCGGCACGCCTCCGTCGTTGCTCGCGATGCCGGCGGGTTGTGCGTTCGGGCCCCGCTGTCAGTACCGCGGTGAGGTGTGCGGTGAGCGCCCCGCCGAGCTGGCCGAGGTCGGCATCGACCACGCCAGCCGTTGTCACAAGGGCGCGGAGATCCCGCGCTGGTCGGAGGTGTCGGCATGAACGCTCCACTGCTCGAAGTCGACGATCTGAAGACCCACTTCCCGATCCGCGCCGGTCTGCTCCGGTCGGTGGTCGGCCACGTGCATGCCGTCGACGGTGTCTCGCTCTCGGTCCAGCCGAAGGAGACCGTCGGCATCGTCGGCGAGTCGGGCTGCGGCAAGACGACGCTCGGCCGCTCGATCCTCCGGTTGATCGAGCCGACCTCGGGAGCGGTCCGCTACCGCGGCGAAGATGTCATCGGAGCGTCCCGCCAGCGCATGCAGGAGCTGCGGGCCGAGATGCAGATCGTGTTCCAGGATCCGTACGCGTCGCTCAACCCGCGGATGCCCGTCGACGACATCATCGCCGAGCCACTCCGGGTGCACGGGACGGACAAGACGGCGGCTCGGGCGAAGGCCCGGGAGCTGCTCGACGCCGTCGGTCTGCTGCCCGAGCACGGGAACCGCTATCCACACGAGTTCTCCGGCGGGCAGCGTCAGCGCATCGGGATCGCCCGTGCCCTGTCGCTCAACCCGAACCTGATGATCCTCGACGAGCCGGTCTCGGCCCTCGACGTTTCGGTGCAGGCGCAGGTGATCAACCTGCTCGACGACCTCCAGGACGAGTTCGATCTCACCTACCTGTTCATCGCGCACGACCTCTCGGTCGTCCGCCACATCTCGGATCGCATCGTCGTGATGTACCTCGGCCGCGTGGCCGAGGTCGCCGATTCGTCCGACCTCTACACCAGCCCGGCGCACCCGTACTCCCACGCGCTGCTGTCGGCGGTGCCCGTGCCGGATCCGGATCTCGAACGCGACCGGGAGCGGATCGTGCTGCAGGGCGACATCCCGTCGCCATCCGACCCGCCCTCGGGATGTCGTTTCCGGACCCGGTGCCCGCTCGCCGTGGAGCGCTGTGCGGACGAGGTGCCCGAGCTGCGACAGGTCGGGCCGGGGCACATGGTCGCATGCCACTTCCCGCTCGAGCCCGGTGAGACCCTCATCGACCGGGTCGGTGCGCTCGCCGTCTGACGGATGGCGGACACCGACGGTGCACGTCCGGTGGTCCTCCACACGTCGTGGCGGGGCCGGCTGCAGCAGCTGATCGCGCCGCTCATCCTCTTCGGAGTCGCGGCCGCCGGGTTCGCCCGGGCGGGTGAACCACGCCCGATCCCGGTCGTGTTGTCGGCCATCGGGTCGGTGCTGCTCGTCATCCAACTCCTCGACTTCCCCGTCGTGAGTGTCTTCGGTCCGACCGGCATCGAGCGACGCTGTGTGCTGCGGCGAGTGCACCTGCCGTGGGACGACATCGTCGCGATCGCCCGGCCGGGCACGATCGTCGGTGGAGGCTCGGCTCGGGTCAGGTCGTTCGTGGGGGCCGAGCCGGGAACCGTCTCCAACCAGGGCCTCGTCGCCGAGGTGGGGGATCGCCGTCGTCGACACCTCCTGGCCGACCACATCGAGGGGCAGGCCGAGTACGACGCCATCGAGCGGGGTCTGCGGGAGTGGAGCCCGATCACGCCGCTGCGAGCGTCGCGGCCCGGCGCGTCGGTGGCGCCGACCTTCGTCTACAAGCGCCGTCGTGGGGTGCCAGACAGCCTTCCGGTGGACCGTCTGCCATAACCGGGTTGACGAATGGTCGGAAAGAGTCGATCATTCGAATCATGTCGACCGATCCGCCTTCCGTCACCTCGGGACCGGTGCACGCCGCGCCCGATTACGACCTCGACGAGGTCGTCATGGCCGACGCCTCCGCACAACACAAGGCGTTGGCCTCCGACGTTCGGTCGCAGATCCTCGATCTCGTGCTCGAACGGGCCGCCACGACGGGGGAGTTGGCCGAGGCGCTCGATCGGCCACGCAGTTCGGTGGCCCATCACGTCGATGTGCTCGTCGACTGTGGACTGCTCAAGGTCGTGCGCACACGCAAGGTCCGGGCCATCGAGGAACGCTTCTACGGCCGAGTGGGTCGCACGATCGTCATGAGTCGCCACGAGGGACAACCGGCACCGACGCGGGTCTTCATGTCCGAGGCGATGCACGAGTCGCAGCACACCGATCCGGCCGGCTTCTGGTCGACGTTGCGTCACGCCCGCATCCCTCGCGATCGAGCGGAGGAGTTCTTCGGTGAGGTCGTTGCGCTGGCCGAACGGTTCAGCGGCCTGGAACGAGCGGGCGATCAGATGGTCGGCTTCCTCGGTGTCGTGTACGAGACCGACCTCCCGGTGTTGCCGACCCCGATCATCGAGGACGTGGCGTGAGCGAGTCCACCACGGCATCGACCTCGAAGCTCGGACGGAACTATCGGACGCTGTTCGCTGCGTCGACGCTGTCGAATCTGGGTGACGGCGTCGCCGCCATCGCCTATCCGTGGCTCGCTTCGGCCGTGACCAGGAATCCGGTCCTGATCGCCCTCGTGGCCGTGGCCCAGCGCCTGCCGTGGTTGTTCATGACCCTGCCCGCCGGTGTGTTGGCCGACCGGATGGACCGGGCACGACTGATGGTGGTGTCGAACACGTTCCGGACGGTGCTCACGGTGGTCGTGGCCCTCGTCGTGCTCGGTCGTCAGGGCGACCTCCCGGACCCGGACACCCTCGCCTCCGGTGTGGACGTCGACACCCAGGTGATCGCCTATCTGGTGCTGCTGCTCGCCACGCTTCTCCTCGGTTCCGCCGAGGTCGTCTACGACAACGCGGCGCAGACGATCATGCCGTCACTCGTGCGGTCGGATCAGTTGGAGAAGGCCAACGGGCGGCTCTGGAGTACCGAGCAGGTCGGCAACACGGTGATCGGACCGCTGCTCGGGTCGGCGTTGCTCGCGATCTCGTTCGCGGTGCCGTTCGGCTTCGACGCCGCAACGTTCGCGATCTCGGCGGTGCTGATCGCCACGTTGCCCTCGGCGGCGGCCCGCGCCGAGGCGCTCGGTCGCACCGTCGAGGAACCGGCGCCCGCCCGAGACGCCGATGTGTCGGCGACGGCGGCGTTCAAGGCCGAAGTCGCCGAGGGGTTCGGCTGGTTGTGGCGCCACGACTTCCTCCGTCCGCTCGCCATCATCCTCGGACTGTTCAACCTGCTCGGCAGCGTCGGCTTCGCGACGCTCGTCCTGTTCGCCCAGGAGGTGCTCGAGATCTCGGCAACCGAGTTCGCACTGCTCGGTACGGGTGGCGCGGCCGGCGGCCTCGTCGGAGGTTGGGGTGCGTCGTGGGTGTCCGAACGGCTCGGGCCAGGGCCGTCGTTGTGGGCGTCGATCATCACGGGCGGGATCACGACGATGATCATCGGACTGAGCTCCAGCGCCATCGTCGTGTGGGCGATGTTCGCGATCTTCATGTTCTTCGCCGTGCTGTGGAACGTGATCACGGTGTCGCTCCGGCAATCGGTGATCCCCGACGCGCTCCTCGGTCGGGTGAACAGCGTCTACCGCTTCTTCGCCTGGGGGATGATCCCGATCGGTGCGTTGTTCGGGGGACTCCTGGTCGAGATCGCCGCGGGAGTGGGGATGGATCGCCTCGACGCCCTCCGGGTGCCCTGGGTCGTGGCGGCCCTCCTGCATGTTCCGCTGCTCGCCTATGCCGGCCCCAAGCTCACCACGGCTCGGATCGAAGCGGTGCGAGCCACGGCGACGGCGGGCACGGCGGCCGGTGATGATGCGGCCCTCGACGCGGAGACGGCCGAGGTCGTCGACGGCGATCGAAATTCCGGCGACGTGCAACTCGACGACCAGTAGGTTCACGACCGTGTCGGGTACCGGTTTCGTTCCCGCGGTCCGGCTCGTGGTCGGGTTGGTGCGCCCTCATCCGGTGCCCTTCTCCATCAGCGTGTTCGGCGCCGCCGTCTATGCGGCAGGCACCGTCGCGGCCACGATCGTGTTGGGTCGCATCGTCGACCGGGTCGTCCTGCCGGTGCTCGACGGTGACGAAGCCCTCTCGGGTTCCGCCGTGATCGGGTGGGCCGGGCTGTTGCTCGTCGTCGCCGTCCTGCGGATCGCGGGGGTGATCGCTCGGCGGTACTTCGCCGGCATGACCAGCGAGCGGGCGTCGCGGCACTATCGCCAGCAGCTCGCCCGGTCCTACGTGGACCTGCCGATGTCGTTCCATCGCCGCCGGGCGCCTGGCGACCTCATCGCGCATGTCGATGCCGACACCGAGGTCGCGGTCGATGTGTTGCATCCCGTGCCGTTCTCGCTCGCCGTGGTGATGATGGGCGTGTTCGCCGCGATCTCGATGCTGTTGGTCGATCCGCTCCTGGCCCTCGTCGCGTTCGCCGTGTTCCCGCTGCTGATCCTGTTCAATCGGATCTACACGCTCCGGATCGAGGAGCCGTCGATTCTCCAGCAGGAGGGCATCGGCCGGGTCACGACCGTCGCCCATGAGTCGCTCGACGGTGCCCTCGTGGTGAAGCTGCTCGGGCGCGAGCGGGCCGAGAGCGAGCGCTTCGCCCGTGAAGCCGCCGAACTCCGAGGCCACCGGATCCAGGTCGGGAGGTTGCGGGCCGTCTTCGAGTCGATGCTCGATGCCCTGCCGAATCTCGGCATCGCGGCAGTGATCGTGATCGGTGCCTGGCGGGTCGATCAGGGAGCGGCCACCGTGGGTGGTCTCGTCCAGGTCGCGTCCCTGTTCGCCGTGCTCGCCTTCCCGATGCGCGTGCTCGGGTTCTTCCTCGAGAGTGTGCCCACCTCGCTCGCGGCCAAGTCCCGACTCGAGTCCGTGCTCGACCAGCCGTTGCCGACCCGGGCTGCCGGCTCGCGTCCGACGACCTCGGCCGCGCTCGAGGTGTCCGGGCTTCGGGTCGGCTACGAACACACCGACACCGACACCGACACCGACGCGGACGCCTCGTCGCCGACCGTGATCGACGACGTGTCGTTCCGAGTGGGCGACGGTGAGGT
>JAHDCV010000030.1:38456-47084 GCA_020629695.1 Acidimicrobiales bacterium
CCTCGTCGCCGACCGTGATCGACGACGTGTCGTTCCGAGTGGGCGACGGTGAGGTCGTCGCGCTCGTCGGAGCCACGGGGAGCGGCAAGTCCACCATCGTGTCGGTGCTCGCCGGCCTGCTCGATCCGCTCGAAGGCTCCATCACCCTCGGTGGTGTCGATCTCGCCGAACTCGACCCGGCCGATCGGGCCGACCTGGTCCGGATCGCCTTCCAGGAGTCGTTCCTCTTCGCCGATTCGGTGACCGCGAACGTGGCGCTCGATCGCGCCGGGGTCGACGGTGACGAGATCGACCGCGTGCTGGCCGTCGCCCGAGCCGACGGCTTCGTGCACGACCTGCCCGACGGTCCGATGACGGTGGTGGGCGAACGCGGGATGACGTTGTCGGGCGGGCAGCGTCAACGCCTCGCGCTGGCTCGGGCCTTCGTCGGAACACCCCGGCTCGTGGTGCTCGACGACGCCACCTCGGCGGTCGACGCCGCGATCGAGTCCGAGATCCTCGAAGCGCTCCGATCGAACCGCGGCGCCGACGACGCCGTGGTCGCCCCGCCGGCGATGCTGGTGGTCGCTCACCGGTTGTCGACGATCCGCCTCGCCGATCGGGTGGTGTTCCTCCGGCACGGTCGGGTGGCCGGCCGAGGGACCCACACCGAGCTGCTCGCCGACCCGCACTACCTCGCACTGGCGACCGCATACGAACAGACGGAGCGTGAAGCATGAACGCCCCGATCGCCGACGCCGATTGGCGCACCGGTGAAGGTGCCGGTGCATGGGCGGTGTTCCGGCGCGGCGTCGCCGCCTCGCCGGAACTTCGACCCGGTCTGGTCATGACCGTGATCATGGGCCTCGCGGTCGCGCTCGGTCGGCTGTCCATCCCCATCGCGCTCCAGCGGGCGATCGACGACGGCATCACGACGACCGACAGCGGCACCGACGTCGACCTCGGACAGGTCGTCACGTTCGTCCTGATCGCCGTGGTCGTCGTGCTGGTGTCGGCCGCCATCGCAGCATGGGCGCAACGTCGTCTCGTGCACACCGCCGAGGCGGTCATCTACGGGCTCCGTACGCGAGCGTTCGACCACGTGCATCGCCTCAGCCTCGCCGACCACGTCGACACGAGTCGGGGCATCTTCCTGGCCCGGGTCACCTCCGACGTCGAGGCGCTCGCCCGCTTCGTGCAGTGGGGGCTGCTCTCGTGGACGATCGGTCCGGCGGTGATCCTCGGTGTGCTCGCAGTGCTGGCCTGGTACTCATGGCAGCTCGCGTTGATCGTGTTCCTCGCGTTCGTGCCGACGGTGCCCGTGTTGCGCTGGATCCAGGTGCGCCAGCTCGCGGCCTATGACGAGGTCCGGGCGTCGGTCGCCGACCTTCTGGGTGAAGCGAACGAGGCGATCACCGGTGCGGCCACGATCCGGGCCTATGACGTCGGCGACCGGTCGGCGTCGCGCATCGGTCGGGCCGCCGAGCGTCGATACCGGGCAGGCCTGCGACGCAACCGGTACATGGCGGCGGTGTTCTCGATCGGCGATCTGTTCGGCTCGATCGCGCTCGCCGCGGCGTTCGCCTTCGGCATGTGGCAGCGTGATCGGCTCGGGTTGTCCGGCGGCGAACTCGTGGCGGTTCTGTTCCTCATCACGCTGCTCAACGAGCCCGTCGGCGAGCTCGGCGAGACGACTGATCAGACACAGGAGGCCATCGCCGGCTGGCGCAAGGTGCTCGATCTGCTCGATGCACCCATCGACGTGGCCGAGAGTGAGGCTGGCGCGACATTGCCGGACGGGCCGTTGTCGATCGACGCCGAGGGGCTCGAGTTCTCGTATCGCACGGGTGGCCGTGTGCTCCACGGCGTCGACGTGTCGATCCCTGCCGGCACGTCCGTCGCCGTCGTGGGCGAGACGGGCTCGGGCAAGACCACGTTCGCGAAGCTGCTCTGCCGTCTCGCCGACCCGACGAGTGGGACGATCCGGCTCGGCGGGGTGGATCTGTCGTCCGTGGCGCCGGCGAGCCGCCTGCGGGCGGTGCGCATGGTGCCCCAGGACGGCTTCCTCTTCGACACGACGCTGCGGGCGAATCTCCGGTTCGGTCGCGACGACGCGACCGATGCGGACCTCGAGGCCGCCGTCGACCGCCTCGATCTGCGTGACTGGGTCGACGGTCTACCCGACGGGCTCGACTCGCCGGTCGGACCACGAGGCCAGCATCTGAGTGTCGGGGAGCGCCAGCTCGTCGCCTTGATCCGTGCAGCGCTCGCCGACCCCGGGCTGCTCATCCTCGACGAGGCGACGTCGGCGGTCGATCCCGAGACCGACGCGGCCCTGACCCGCACGCTGCGACGGCTCGCCGCCGGGCGAACCGTCGTGTCGATCGCACACCGGCTCGCGACCGCCGAGGCGTCCGACCTCGTCGTCGTGTTCGACGCTGGACGCATCGCCGAGGTCGGCCCGCATCACGAGCTCGCCGTGGCGGGTGGCCCCTATCAACGACTGCACGAGGCATGGGTCGGGAACACGACGTCCTCGTCCTCCTCAGAGGGAGCATCCTCATGACCATCACACCGCACGACCGCTTCGTCGACGGCATGGCCATCCACTTCGGCCTCGACCCCGCCATCACCCATGCACCGGGTTGGTCGGCGGCGCCGAGCGACGAGCGGGCGGCCTCGGGTGTCGCAGCGGCGTATCAGCTCCGTGCGCATGTCGCGGTGCCGTGCCCGCCCGACCGGGTGGCCGACGTCGTCGCCGGACCACCGAGCTCGCTCGAGGACTGGGTCGATCGGATGGTTGCGCTCGGAGCCGAGATGCTCGGCGGCGCCGCCATGCAGACGCTCGGTTCGAGCGGACTCCGAGCGGTGGAACCCGCCGAGGGGTACGAACTGCGCCGGGTGCGATCCGAGGACGCGGGTGTGCGGGAGCTGGTCGCCGAGCTGCTGGAACGGACCGATCCGGACGATGCCGACCAGGCCGATCTCGACCTCGAGGAGCTGGACGAGACGATCGTGTTGGCGCTCGCCGGCGACGGAACGGTCGCCGCCTATGCGAGCTCGCGCCCGTGGGACGAGGTCGAACGATTCGGTGACGTCGGGGTGCTGACCGCGGCCGACCATCGACGCAAAGGGCTCGGCGCGGCCGTGGTGTCGGAGATGTGCCGTTGGCTTCTCGAGGACGGCATCGACCCGCTCTACCGACGCGACCACGACAACACCGGCTCGGTGCGATTGTCGCTGGGCCTCGGATTCGTGCCGGCGACCCGCCTGTTGGCGGTCCGCTGGACCGACTGATCGCCGGGCCGCCTCTTCGTGGGTGTCAGAGCGTGAACTTCATCCCCGACACGAGCACACCCGGCAGCTTCGCCGACGCCGGGGTGCGGCGCTCGTAGGTCGAGTTGTCGAACAGGAACTCCGGTTCCGACGTGAGCGCCTCGAGCTTCGAGCCGAGCAGGGAGTAGAGGGTGTCGTCGAATCGCATCACGTTGACGGGCGCGACGATCTCGCCGCCGTCGACCCAGAAGGTCGCGAAGCGGGTCATGCCCGTCACCCGACAGGCCGAGCGGTCCGAGTAGTTGGTGTACCAGAGGTTGCCGACGTAGAGCCCCGTGCCGAGCTCGGCGATCGCGTCGTCGGCATCGAGATCGCCGCCGGCGATCGCCAATGATCGTGGGCTCTCGTCGGTCGACGCACCGTTGGGTGCGAGGTCGAACTCGACCGCCGACCGCGGCGACACGAGGGCATCCGTTGCTCGGCCGGCGTCGACGAAGACGACCTCGTCAGGGCGGAGGAAGCCCTGCTCCTGGAAGTTCGGCGCGATGCCACCAGCGGTGTCCTCCGAGATCCGGACCGAGGCGGCGAGGTGATCCTCGCCGGCGACGAGGCGCAGCAGGGAGGACTGGGCGGTCTTCTGGGACCGGACGCCGAACGCGCCGTAGGAGAGGAGCGCGATGATCTCTTCGAGTGCGGCGGGTGTCAGGTAGCTCCGATACTCACCGGGAGCGAGGTCGATCGGTGTGCGACCGAGGGCATCGAGCTTGCCGGCGGCATCCCGGAGCGACCGGTCGAACGCGGCGTCGTCCCACTCGAATCCGGCGTAGCCGGCTTTCGCCGCCTTGTCGGCCCGGAGGTAGAAGGTCCAGTCGACGTTGAACGTCGAGGTCTGGAACCAGTTGCGTTGGCCGAGCGAGTTCGCGAAGCCGCTCGCGGTCGGCCCTGAGGTGTAGACGCCCACGAGATCGCGATCGCCGGCGCCGTCGACGATGGCCGCCACGGCGTCACCGTGATCCGGCAGGGAGTCCGCTCCGATGTGGGTGGTCGAGGCCGGTTCGGTGTTGACGATGAGGTGCGGATCCTCGGGCACGGCGGCGCGTTGTTCGCGCAGGAGTCCGATCACCGCGGCGGTGCGGCCGGCGTCGGTCTCCCGATCGCCGGTCAGCTCGACGGTGGCCTGGGTGTGACGGGCGCCTTCGATGAGATCGAGCCCGAGGGTCGATTGCCGGACGTTGCCCGCCTGGCGGACCTTGGCCTGGTTGAAGCGGACGAAGTCGGTCTGCTCGGCGTCGAGGGATGCCAGCAGGATCTCGTCGCCGACGAGGCCGGCGGTGGCAGTGGTGACGAGGTCGTCGAAATACTGGGGATCGATCATCGGTCGGCTCCGAACACCTCGACGTCGGAGAACCGGCACATGGGGGAGGCGTGCCCCGTGCCGATCATCTGGTTGAGCTCGCCCTTGCCACAGTTCGGGGTTCCCATCACGGCGAAGGTGGAGGCGTCGCCGACGCCCGACAGGTTCCGCCAGAACTCGCGGGAGATCCCTCGATAGCTCGGGTTGCGCACGATCTCCGCCAATTCACCGTCGCGGATGACCTGGCCGATCTCGGTCGAGAACTGGAACTTGTTGCGGGAGTCGTCGATCGACCACGAGGTGTTCGTGCGGAGGAACACGCCGTGTTCGACCGAGCTGATGATGTCGTCGAAGCTCTGATCGCCGGGCTCGACGTTCAGGTTCGCCATCCGGTCGATCGGCGGTCGGTTCCACGAGCACGCTCGGCTGTTGGCGACGCCGTCGAGCGGCATGCCGGCGAGGTCGGCCCGGCGCTGCGACAGGGCGCCACCGAGGGGGCGTTGCAGGATGCCGTTCTCGATCAGGTGCTGGCGGGTGGCCGGCGTGCCGTCGTCGTCGAACGCGTAGGAGGCGAGCTGGCCCTCCACGGTGGGGTCGAAGGTGACGTTGAGCAGATCCGAGCCGTAGCGGAACGTACCGAACATGTCGGGGGTGACGAAGCTCGTGCCGGCGTAGTTGCGTTCGTCGCCGAGGATCCGGTCGAGTTCCAACGGATGGCCGATGGATTCGTGGATCTGGAGCACCATCTGGTCGGGGGCGAGGACGAGGTCCATCACCCCGGTCGGACAGTTGGGGGCGTCGAGCAGGGCCAGGGCTTCGTGGGCGAGCTCGGCGGCGGCGGTGTGGAAGCCGAAACGGTCGAGTACCTCGGCGTCGCCTTGGCCACAGAAGGATCCGGCGCCGTAGGTCCGGGTCTGGGCATCACCGCCGCGGGCGGCGGTGACATGCAGGTTCGGATAGGTGAAGTTGAAGGTCTGGTCGATGACTCCGCCGGCCGTCGACACGAGCACGGAGTGCACGTTGCGTCGACCGAGGCTCGCTCCGTGATCGACGATGTCTCCGCCGAGGTCCATCTCGGCGTCGCGGGCCCGAAGCAGGTCGATCCGGTCAGCGAGGTCGGTCGTGGCCCAGGTTGAGGTGACGGGGGAGTGGTAGATGCCCGATCGACGCAGCTCCGGCGGCGCGACCGGCACCGTGTGGCCGGAGGTCGCTCTCGCCCAGCGGGTGGCGGCCTCGGCGGCCAGGCGGAGGCCGGCGTCGGACACGTCGGAGGTGGCGGCATGGCCGAAGCCGCCGTCGACCCAGACGGTGATCATGGCGCCGCCGTCGAACCCGGACCGTGTCGGCAGCACGGTGCCGCGGCGGACTCGGAGCCACTCGGAGGACTCGTCGACCACACGGAGCGTCGCTTCGTCGACATCTGACGGGAGGGCGGCGGCGAGTCGACGGGCGAGCTCGTCGGCGTCGGTGGGGACCATCTCGATGAGCGTCATCCGTTGAGGCTAGACAGATGACACCCCGGCGCACTGCGCCGGGCCGGACACGGTACGCTGACCGGCGCTTCTTCTGCCGGAGGTCGGCTCCCGTGATCATCGCATTCGGAATCCTGTACGCCATCGTCGGGATCATCTGCATCGTGCTCGTGCTGATGCACAGCGGTCGTGGTGGTGGTCTGTCCGACATGTTCGGCGGTGGCCTCGGTGCATCCGCCGCCGCTTCGACCTCCGTCGAGAAGAACCTCGATCGCCTCACCATCGTCTTCAGCCTGATCTTCGGCTTCATGACGCTGGCGATGGCGTTCGCCCTCGACTGACCGCCGTTCGGCTCGCTGGCGCTCATCTGAGTGCAACAGCCCGCCGATAGGGGAGTGTGCGACGTGTGCATGTCCTCCTGGCCGGTTGCCTGCTTCTCGGTGCCTGTTCGGCGTTGAGTGGGGACGTCGCGTCTCCGACCAGCACGACGTTGCCGGTCGAGACGACGGTCGAGGCCACCCCCGAGAGTCTGGCGTTCGACTCCGAGCTGGCGATCGCGACGGGCACGGTCGTCGCCGTCGACCTGCCCTCGCTCCGCCTCGGCGACCCGAGCCAGCGGCTCCTGATCGACCTGCTGTACGACGGGCTGGTCGAGATCGACCCCGTGAGTGGCACGCTCGTCCCGGCGATCGCGACGACGTGGTGGCCGAATGCGGATTCGACGGTCTGGAACTTCGAGATCGACACCGATCGAGCCACCGCCGCCGACGTCGCGGCCTCCCTCGATGCGGCAGCCGAGCGCGCCGCCTCGCCGGCCGCCATCGTGTTGTCCGCGATCGAGACGATCGACGCCCGGCCCGGCACGGTCACCATCACGCTCAATCGCCCCGATGCCGGTCTGCCGTACGTGCTCGCCGGGGTGCCCTTCTCGATCGTGACCACCGACGGTGAACCGACGGGCGAGTTCGTTCTCGACGAGCTTGACGCCGTGGGCGCGACGCTGCTGCCCCGTGACCCGTCGGGTGCGCGGATCTCGGTGTGGTTCGAAGACGATGTGGACACCCGCGCCGAGATGCTGTCGAACGGCACCGTCGATGCTTCGGTGATTGCGGACCGGTCCCAGCCGGGTATCGGCTCCCGTTTCCTGATCGGGCGCGGCCCGGGCGGAGCGCTCGGCCAGGCAGGACTGTTGCAGATCGTCGCCGCGTCCCTCGAACCGTCCGCGCTCAGCGCGTCGGGTGTGGAGGCGGGATCGATCACCCCGCGTGGCTTCGTCGGCGATGCCGTCGTCACCAGCGCCGTGGTGGACCTCGAAGACCCGGCCGTTGCCGACGCCATCGCCGCCTTCCCGCGGGCGGTCGTGTTGGCCTCGGCCGACGCCGGGGGCGACGCCATGCTCCGACTCGTCGCCGAGCAGCTCGCCGCCGCCGGGTTCGTGGTCGACACGCGGGGCGGCACACCGCTCGAGCGTCTCGAGGCCTGGTCGGCCGGACAGGTCGACCTCCTGCTCTCGGGTTGGGTGGCGCCCTCGCCATCGGTCGACGGCACGATCTGGGCGTTGCTCGGGGACGGGTCGCCGGCCAACGTCACCGGTTGGGCCGCCGACCTCGGGTCCGCGCTCGCTGAGCAGGACGACGCCGTCCGCTGGGCCGGACTCGCCGCAGCTGAGCTCGAGGCGATCGAGTCGGGCTATCTGATGCCGCTCGTGCACTCGGCCCGTCCCGTGGTGTCGACCTCGCCGGACGTCCTGGTCCGCGCCGATGGCACCGTGCTCATCGTCGACTAGTCCGAGGACGAACGCGACGTCGTGCCACCGCTTCGCCGGCGGGATGGGCGAGGCTGTCGGGCATGGATGTTGCTGCCTGGTCCACAGTGTTCGCCGTCGCCTCGTTGATCTCGGCGGTGGTCGGCGTCGGCGCGCTCGTGGCGGCGGTGCGAGGGAGAGGGCGCCGGCGTGCGGTTCCACGGTCGTGGGCGCGACTCGGCCTGATCGGTGCCACGGCGATCGCCACGGTGGCGACCACGGGCAGCCTCTACTACTCCGAGCGGGCCGGGTTCGTGCCGTGTGAGTTGTGCTGGTATCAACGGATCGCGATGTACCCGCTGGTCGTCGTGTTGGGTGCGGCGGTGGTGCAGCGTCGAGCCCGCGCAGCGCTGGCGGCGATTCCCCTGGCGGGGATCGGGTTGGTCATCGCCGTGTACCACTACCGGCTCCAGATCGCAGGTGAGAGCGGCACGGGCTGCGACGTGAGCGCTCCGTGCAACGTGAAGTGGGTCGACGAGTTCGGCTTCGTGTCGATCCCGTTCATGGCCGGCTGCGGCTTTCTCGGCGTGTTGGGTCTGACGTTGCTGGCGTTGCGCGCCGACCGGGTGCGATCGTCATCCTGATCGGTCGGAAAGCATGTGGAACACCGTGCCGACTCGCTAACATCGTGCGTCCGGTCACGGAAGTGGCAGGCCACGTCGGAGTGGCGGAATTGGCAGACGCGCTAGCTTGAGGGGCTAGTGCCCGTTAGGGCGTGGGGGTTCAAGTCCCCCCTCCGACAC
>JAHDCV010000031.1:0-19481 GCA_020629695.1 Acidimicrobiales bacterium
GCTATCTCGACGTGCTCGCCGCCAACACCACCGAGATCCGTCGTCCGCTCGAGATCCGATTCCGCTTCGGCGACGTGTGGGGCGAGGCCGGCACAGCGATGATCGAGCCGGGGTCGATCGTCGGATTCTTCGGCATCGAACTCCACGAGGACATCGACGGCCTGAACATCAACGCCGACTTCGACTGGGCGTTGATCGAGTCGCCTGGACCGCTGCACACCTCGCGGTCCGGCTGGACCGACTGACGAAAGCGCGCCGCGCGTGTGTCGCGCCGGCTTCAGCCCGGGCTCGTCACCTGGTGGGTGATCAGGAGGGCGTCGACGTTGGGCTCGTCCGGGTCGGGCGCCTGTTCGGCGTCGACCACCCAACGGACACCGCGCCGTTCACTCTCGGCCCGTGCGTCACGCCGGAGTTCGTGCCGACGGTCGGCGAGGCCGCCGCCGACGCGGATGCGCTGGAGGAGATCGCCGGCGTCGACCGAGGCCAGGGCATCGAGCTCCGCGACGACCGCTCGTCGCTTCCGGTCGATCTCTTCGATCTCACCGCGCTCGGACGCACCGCGCTCGGCGACTCGGCGTTCGGACGATTCGGTTCGCTGGTTCATGTCGCCGACCTACCCGATCGACCCCACGTCAAACCCGCTCAGCTCGGCTGGAGCAGCTGCACCGACGCCTCACCGACGCCGTCCGCCCGGTCGACACCGGCCACGAGCACGTGGGCACCGAGCTCGGCCCGGAGACGCTCGGACCGTCGGGCCGACCTCGGCCACCTCGGCTTCGGGTCCGTACCGATCAACACGACCGACGCCTCATCGCCGAAGTCGGCGAACTGTTGCCCGAGGGTCCGGCCCGACGACACGGTCGTGAGCCGCCGAGGATCGGCGCCCGCCCCGATCAGCTCGTCGTGCACGAACCGAACGCCGGCATCCGTGAGCGCGGCCCGGGCGCCGGCCGGTGGCGAACCGACGAAGTCGATCGGCAGCGAGTGCCGATGGAGCACGACCAGATCGACCGAGGGGTCGGCCCGCTGCATCTCGAGACCCCAGTCGAGCGCCGGCTGATCGGCAGGCCCGGCGTGGACCACGACCACGCGCCTCACGCCGCCAGCTCCAGCCGCTCACCCTCGGCCCGGTCGGCGCCCGCCTCGGCGTCGACGGCGGCTCCGGCGCGGGTGTCCTCGCGGCGGAGCTCGATCGGGCCCCGCACGACGACCCAACACCATGCGGCTCCGAACATCACGGTGAGTACTGCAGCGAACATGAGCATGGCGACACCTCTCGGCTCGGGGATGGCATTCGGGTACTGGGACCTCGGACGTTCCCCGATCTCGCAGACACGAAACCGAACACCCACGCACCTCCCGGCGACCGATGTTTGAACGGGAGCCGGCCGGGTAGGACGTTGACACGAACCCGTCGCCGACGAGGCCTTCCGCCCCGGCACGGTTCGCGACACACCAGCCACCCGAAAGGACCACATGTCGCACTCCATCGACCACCGCGTCACCCAGGATCTCGTCACCACCCTCACCGACGGCCACGACGGCTACCTCCACGCCGCCGAACGCATCGACAGCCCCGGCGCCGCCACGCTCTTCCGCCGGTTCGCTGCCGAGCGGAAGGCCATGGCCGACCGGCTCGTGGGCATCGCCACCCGCTACGACGACGACGTCGAGGCCGACGGCTCGACCCTGGCCACCGCCCACCGCACGTGGATGAGCCTGAAGGACGCCGTCACGAGCTCCGACGTGGAGAACATCGTCGAGACCTGCATCACCGGCGAGGACCACGCACTCTCGACATTCCAGGACGCGCTCGGCGAGCAGATCTCCGAACCGCTCCGGTCGATCGTGCAGGAACAGCTCGACGAGATCCAGCAGGCCAAGGCGACGCTGCAGTCACACGTCGTGAGCGCCTGAGTTCCACCTCTTTCCGGTCCCCCGGGACCACTTCCATCGACCACGACGCCCGGCCTCCTCGGCCGGGCGTCGTCGCGTCTGGAGTGGGACACCGGCCCCGATCGCCACACGGCGCTCTGCTCGGACGATGTTGTGAATCGAACACACGTTCGATTACACTCATCGCATGGCAACGGACGTCTTCGACCTCACACGACGTGTGACGACGATGATCGACATCGTGGAGATCGGTTCTGCCGACGCCCTCGATGAACCGTCCTTGGCTGCGTTCGTTCGCGATCTCCACGCACTCCGAGGCGTCGTCGACACCTGGTTGACCCGCTCCGCGGAGCTCGCCACGCAGCTCGGCGACACTCCCCCGGCGGACGTGATCCGTGCCGACGGAGCGACGTCACGACGCGAGTCCGAGCGCATCTCGAAGCGATCGGCCGCGCTGGCCGACTACGACCGACTCGCGGATGCCACCCGCTCGGGCGACCTCCCGGCGACGTCGTTCGACCAGATCAACCGGGCCGGGGAGTCGATGTCGGCGGAGGACCGCAGCCGGTTCGAGCAGCGACTCGTCGATGCCGACGCCGGCCGACGGGCCGACGAGATGCCACCCGAGTCGTTCGCCCGCTGGGTGAACGGCATCGCCGACCAGATCGACGCCGACCGACGCGCACGCGACCACGCCGCCCGCGAGGCCAAGAGCTACGCCCGCACCTGGGCCGACGAGCGCTCCGGGATGACCCACCTCCACGCCGAGTTCGACGAGGTACGCGGCACCACGATCGAGAAGATGCTCGACGACGAATGCCGATCGATCCTCGCCCGCTCGAAGAAGGGCGAACGGACCTGGTCGCCGAGGCTCCGGGCCGACGCCCTCTACGAGCTGCTCCGACGCGGCGCCACCGGTGAGTCGGGACCGGCCCGATACGCCGGCATCGTCGTCGTCGACGCCGAGACCGCAGCGACGGGTCGCATGCGGGACGGCAGCATCTGCCGACTCGGACCGATCGACCTGCCACCGAGCACCGCTGCACGACTGCTCTGCGACTCGACGCTCCGCCGGGTCGTGATGGGTGCGGGTGGGGAGATCCTCGACGTCGGACGCAAGGTCCGCGACGCAACACCCGCTCAACGGGCCGCCCTCGAGGCCCTGTACGGCGGCTGCTGTTGGCCCGGATGCGACGCTCCGTTCCGAGCCACCCACATCCACCACATCCACGAGTGGGAACACGGCGGCCCGACCGACCTCGACAACCTCCGCCCGCTCTGTGTCCGCCATCACCACGACGTGCACGAGGGCGGGTGGCGCATCGAGGTTCGTCGAGGCGGCGAGGTCGCCTTCCACCGGCCGGATGGCAGCCTCTGGCAGGTCGCCACCGCACCCGGCGCCGAGTTGCATCGGACACGGGTGCGGTCGTCGAAGCGCAGTGACGCATCGACGCAGATGGACACCGCGAGATCGGCATCGTCGGAGAGGCCACCGCCAGGCTCGGCACGGCGGGCGGCCCCGGCCGCACCACCCAAGGCGGGACCACCGGCGACGGATCCACCGGTTCGACCTCGAGCGGGTCACCCGAGGGCGACCCGGGCGACCGATCTCGACGCAGGTTCAACACGCCCATCGGGCCGACCACCGCTTGGGCGATGAGCACGCCCTCCTCCACAGGTCAGACGAGGTCAGCCGTCGTCGTCCCGGAGGTGCACGACCCGCTGCGGGAACGGGATCTCGATGTCGTGTTCGGCGAGGCAGCGGTGCATCGCCCGAGCGACCCGATCCGTCACGGCCCACTGTTGGGCGATCGACGGCTCGTGCCAGAACCGGGCGACGACGGTGATGCCCGAGTCGTCGAACGACGACACGAGCGCCTGCACCGGCGGCTCCACCCGAACACCGTCGACCGCACGAACCGCATCCCGGATGACCTCGACGGCCCGATCGAGATCGGTGGTGTACCCCACCTGGACGGGGAGGTCGGTCCGCCGGCCGCCGAGTCGGGTGAGGTTCACGATCGGATCGTCGAGCACCGTTCTGGCGGGAATCTCCACCAGCTCGCCCGTGGGTGTGGTGAGCAGCACGCTGCGGGCGTTCACCTCCTCGATGCGACCCCGTTGATCTCCCGACTCGACCTCCTCACCTGCGGTGAAGGGTCGGCGGACCTGGAGGAACAAGCCGGCGAGGAAGTTCTCGAGCAACGTCGACAGGGCGAAGGCGAGCGCCACACCGAAGAGACCGAGGCCACCGAGGAGTGGGCCGACGGCGACCCCGAGCTGCGTGAGCGCGTAGAAGAGTGCGAGGACGACGACCAGGTAGTTCAGCAACCGGCTGAGCAGCTGCGACACGAACGGCTCGGCACCCGCCCGCCCGAGCGAACGGGACACCGCCGTCCGGCTGATGCGCCCGAGAACGACACCGACCACGAGCAGGCCGAGCGCCGCCGCCCAGTCGGACGCGCCGAGGTCGCCCGATCGGAGCACCTCGGCCACTTCGGCGGCGGCCGGTTCGAGCTCGCCCGTCCCGTCGAGCTGGAACCTCACGAGCCGGGATCGGTCAGGACGAGCACCGGCATCGGGGCATGCTCGACGATGTGGCGCGACACCGACGGGTGCAGCAGACGACTCACGGCATTCCGGTCGACTCGACCGACGACGATCAGATCGGCCCCGATGTCGGTCGCCGCCTCGACCACGGCCGGCCCGGGCGGACCGTCCGACAACGCGATCACCTGCGGCTCCGCCAACGGCAGCGAGGCGGCCGTCGAGCGAGCCCGTTCGTCGGCGCGCGATTTCGCCCGCTCCAACATGTCGGAGCGGGCCGCGGCGAGGTCGGCGGTGAACGCACCCGGATGGGTCCGCACGAGGTCCGGATCTCCGGCGGCGCAGACGTACCACTCGTGGTCGGCACCGAGGACGTCGAAGGCCCAGCGAGCCGCTCGGCGGCTCGCTGAATCACCGTCGGAAGCGACCAGGATCTTCATCCGGTCCGGGGCGGATTCCGCAGCGCTCGCCTCGATCACGCCGCCACGGGCAGGGCAGCCAGCGCGGCCGCTGCCTGAGTATCGGACAGATCGAGCTCGCGGCGGAGTGCCCGGCCGATCTGGCGGCGTCCGACGCCGACATCGTCGAGATAACGAGCGGCTCGGCGGGCGAATCGAAGATCGTCCTGCGGATCCGTCACGGCGAGGTCCGCGAGTGACGGACGGGCGAGCAACCCCGGCTCGGGCGTGGCGATGTGAGTGTTCGTGGTCGTGTCGGTGCTTCGCATGTCGTCGCCGTACCCAGGATCGACGGGACGAAACGTCTCGACGGGATCCGCACTCGTTTCGGGAGCCACACGTCCGGGTACGTCCGGGCCAGGAGCCCGTCCGACCGCCGGACGCTCAGCCAGGAGCCGACATGACCCACGCCGTCCGCCTACCCGACACCGACCCCGGCCAGCAACCGGACGACGCCTCGACCGCTCCCTCCGTCGCCACCGGCCCCGACCCCATCACCCCGACCCTCGCCGACGTCGTCTCCGGCCCCGGACCGTTCTGCACCGCCTACCTGCGCCGCGGCCCGATGCTGACCGACCTCTTCGACGAGCTGGCCGGCGATGACCCCTCCCCCGCCGCCGCCCACGTCCGCGAAGCACTCCGCCGCCACGAGGCCGACGACACACCGGTCGGCGCGACGATCGCCGTCGTGGCCAGCGCCGAGACCGCCCACCTGGCCTGCTTCGACGCTCCCATCCGCGACGACGTCGTGCGCGTCGGCCCCGTGTCCAGTCTCGGCACGTGGCTCGAGTTCCTCCAGATGGCCCCGGTCCACCTCGTGGTCACCACCGACGGCGACGAGGTCGTGCTCCACGAGGTCCGGCCCGAGCCCGACACGGCGACGGCCAGGACCATCGCCTCCGGTTCCATCGAGGCCATGGCCTCCGCCGCGCGGTTCCGACGGCCCGACCTGACCACGGTGATCGCACCCGCCGATCGCCACGACGACCTGGGTGCGGTCTTCGACGAGATCGCCGGGGGCTTCGGCCTGCACCTGCGATCCGACCACGCCCCCGTCGACGAACTGGCCGACGAACTGGTCCGCCTGGCCGACGACCACCGCGCCCGACGGATCACCGGAGCCCTCGTCGCCTGGCGCGAAGCCGACCGCCTCGGGCTGACCGCCTGCGGTGGCGAGGCGATCAACTCGCTGATCCGGGGCGACGCCACCCTTCTGATCGTGCACGACGATCCCGACGACGAGCGCCGCCACGGCGACCGACGACTCGTGGACGACGCCGTCCACCGGGCCCTGCTCGCCGGTGTCGCCACCGTCGTCGTGCCCGATGTGGCCGAGGGACGCGGGCCGATCGGCGGCCTCGGAACGATCCTCCGCACCGCCGCCGGGTGAGCGTCGGCGCCGACGGCGTCGTTCTCAGCGTGACGGCGGCGACATCGTCGCCGTGACCGCCATCCATCCATCCCGGTGGTCGAGCGTGACCTCGTCCGACAGCGCCTCCACGATCGCCAGTCCGCGCCCACCGGGCACGAGGTGGGGTTCGGTGTCCGGCATGGCGAAGTCGGCCCCACGGTTCGCGACCCGAACCCGCACACCGCCATCGCCCAACCGGCGCAGATCGACCTCGATCTCTCCACCGGTCGTCGCCTGGCGGGCGTTCTGCACCAGTTCGGTGACGATCAGGCGAAGGGCCTCGACATCGAGACCATGCCCGGACGCCCACCGATCCACCGACGCCCGCAGCACCGCGAGATCGATGTCGTCATGCGGGCGGCGCATGCGGAACTCCTCCGCCAGGGCCCGGCCGGTCCGTTTCGCGACGAGCACCGTGATGTCGTCGGTCTGGTCCACGCCCGGGCGTGCCGCCGCCAGATCGGTGGCGATCGTGACGGGTTCGCGCAGCGGTCGCCGGTCGAGCCACCTCATCATCCACGCAACACCGTCGTCGATCGAGCGATCCCGACGCTCCACGACACCGTCGGTGTAGAGCACGAGGCACTCGTCCTCGGCGAGCTCACCCGAGGACGCCGTGTAGCGCTGGGTGTCGAGCACACCGAGGATCAGCGACGGCTCCTGGTCGAGCACCCGTGCGGGCCCCACGGCCGGAAGCGCGACCGGTGCGGGATGCCCGGCGTTGGCGATCTCGAGCCGGCCCGTCTCGACGTCCACCCGCACGACGAGGCAGGAGATGTAGGACTCCGCGGCGGCGAGACGGAGATAGCGATTCGCCACGGTCAGCGCCTCGGCAGGGTCGGCGCCGAGCATGACCTGACTGCCGATGGCGTGACGCACACGTCCGAGGTGCCTCGCCGAGCCGAGGCTGTGGCCCACGGCATCGGCGATCACGAGCGACACCCGTCCCTCGTCGTCGACCACCGCGTCGTAGAGATCGCCGCCGACGCGCTGTCCGAGCCTCGGCGCCTTGTAGATCCCGTGGAGGTCGAGCCCGTCGACGACCGGAAGGCTCGTGGGGAGCACGAGGTCGGCGAGCACCACGCTGTGGGCCCGATCACGCTCGTGGCGCTCGATCCGGACCACCGTCTGACCCGCGATCCGGACGAGGTCGTCCACCGACCGTCGCTGCAGCGGGCCGAACGTCGCGCCGTGCCCGAACCCGATCACCATCCGCACACCGTCTCGACCCCGGAGCGGATGCGCTTCGAAGGCCCGCAATCCGAGCTGCGTCGCCTCGTCCACGAAGCCCGCATATCGGGCGAACTCGTCCTCCCGCAGCTCGACCGCCGTGCCCCGACGAACGGCGTCGGCCATCGGGATGTCCGCTTCGATCGGCGCACTCGGCCAATCGGCGGCGATCTCGTCGGTGACCGAGTCACCATGGGCGAACCGCAGCACGCCGTCGTCGACGATCGCCACGCTCACCAGATCGATCGGGCTCACCCGCTCCCAGCGCACGAGTTCACTGGCGAGCCCTTCACGTGTCGCGGCACGGTTCAGGTCGGCGAGCAGCGCCATGAGCCGATCGTCGGACGGCTCGGGTTCGTGCGGGGACTCCGACATCGAGCGACGACGCTAGCGCTGCAACGCCGGCTGATGGACACCGCCGGCGGCCGCGAACACGGTCGCGTTCACGCCTCGAGCTCGGCCCGCATCTGCTCGAAGCAGCGTCGCAACAACCGGGAGACGTGCATCTGCGACAGCCCGACCCGCTCGGCGATCTCACCCTGGCTCAACTCCTCGTCGAAACGCAGCTCCAGGATCCGACGCTCGCGTTCGGGCATCGCGTTCATCATCTCCCGCAACACCAGCCGTGTCTCGCTCCGTTCGAACCCGGGGTCGACCGAGGCCGCGCCGGCCCGCGGTGCGCCGGCGTCGTCGGGT
This sequence comes from Acidimicrobiales bacterium, assembly GCA_020629695.1. Taxonomy (GTDB): domain Bacteria; phylum Actinomycetota; class Acidimicrobiia; order Acidimicrobiales; family SZUA-35; genus JAHDBV01. The sequence goes on from JAHDCV010000031.1 coordinate 8,239, forward strand.
TGGTCCAGAGAATCGGCCCGGTACGCCTGATCGGCGCTGAGCGCCTCGATCACGAGATCGGCATCACGACCCGTCGCCTCGGCCAGCTCGTCCACCGTCGGTGCTCGGCCCAACTCGAGCGACAGTTCCGCACTGGCCCGCCGAACCGCCACCGCCAGCTCCTGGAGCGAACGCGGCACGCGGACCGCCCAGGCGGTGTCGCGGAAGTGTCGTTTCAGGCTCCCGTCGATCGTGCGACCGGCGAAGGTCGAGAACTCGACACCGTGACCCGGGTCGAACCGATCGACCGCCTGCACGAGCGCGAGACGACTGACCTGACGGAGGTCGTCGTCGCTGACCCCCCGGTTGCGGTAGCGGCGGGCGAAGAACTCGGCGAGGCCGAGGTGATCCTCGACGATCGCGTTGCGAGCCGCTTCGCTCCCGGTCTGGGCGAACTCGTCGAAGAGCCGGGCCCGACGTTCGGGATCGATCATCGAACCGGCTCGGCCGATCGGGTCTTGCGGAGACGGATGCGGCGTTCGCCGTCGGCGGCGGTCAGCTCGTGGTGGTCGACGGTCGCGCCCAGGATCGCCTCGATCAGATCGTCGATCTGCCCGTCGCCCGACGACGTCGGTGCCAGACCCTCGACCTCGACGCCGTCGTCGACGACGGCGAGGCCGACGATGATCTCGTCGTCGTCGGCGACGCCGGAGCGCAACCACGCGATGGCCTCACCGACGGCGAGGCGCAGATCGTCGAGTTCGTCGACGTCGAGGCCGAGGTCGGCCCCGAGGCTGACCGCTGCCGTTCGGCAGAGACGGAGGTGGCGACTCCCACCGGGGAAGGCGATGCGGACCGAATCTGTGGTCACGGATGATTCCTCTCGGGTGTGGTCGGCGGATGGCTCCGACCCGCTGATCTTAGGTGTCGTCGGCATCGGGCGACCCTTCGTGGACGACGGTCAACACGCGGACTCTTCCGAGCTGTCTGCCGCCGCTGCGGGCGGCGCCGGCTTCGAGCACCCGCACCCACATGTCGGTCTGGAGCAGGCGCCCCGGTCCGGATCGGTAGACGAGGTCGAACAGCGGGTCGCCCGCGCGGGCTCGGGAGGTGATCGAGAAGCGGAGGTCCGGGCCGGCCTCGTCGACGGAGAACTCGATCCAGCCGGCCTCGAGGTGTCCGAGCCGGGTCTCGAGCCGGAATCGTCGATCGTCGACGACGGTGGCGTCGACCGGACCGGACCACGGGCCGGGGAGCTCCACGGTCCAGCGTGAACCGGGAACGATGTCGCCGGCGCCGTCTTCGTCACGGAACCATGCGTACCCGGTCGGGGCGAAGTCGTTGATGTTCGCGGCGAGGTCGGTGAGCAGGTCGGCGGCGCTCGTCGTCGCATCGGCGATCCGGATCGTGTACTGGCGCTCGAAGAGCGGACCGAATCCGTCGGTGGTCGCCTGACGGTCGGCACGCTCGGTCGCTGCGGCGGCCGGCTCGGGTCGATCGACGCGGCGTTCGTGCTCGACCCACCGATCACCCGCGCCGGTGCGCGCCACCAGACCGATCCAGGGCTGGACGAGCGCCGGGAGATCGATCATGTCATCCTCGCCACGAGGCGCTCGGGTTCGTCGACGGTGACCACCAGCTCGTGATGAGTCCAACGCCCGACGACGGGTCCGACGGGTCCGTCGAAGGTGACGAGCACGCCGCCGGCGCCCCCGGTCACGAACCCGAGCCGCCCGGGCTGGTTCCAGCTCGGGCGGATCGACGCCGTCGACCGCGCACCGGACACCCGTGCGAGGGGCACGCAGAGGTCCAGATGCCCATACGTCGCCCAGAGATGGTCGCGGTCCACCCACACCCCGTCGCGATCGGGGCGTACCCCGAGGGGTCGCAGCGCCGGCACGGCCCAACCGGCGAACCGGTACGGGAAGAACTCCTCGTCGATCATGCGGGGTGGGTCCCGTCGGAGAAGGCTCGCACGAGCTCGGCATTCCGGAGCTCGATGAGGTGGCGGAGATGCCGTCCGAGACCGACGCGCTCGACCAGCCGACCGAGTGGCCCGAACGGTGCGTCGAACTCGATCAGGTCGGTCATCCGGGTGCCACCGTCGGCCACCTCGAAGAGGTGTTCGTGACGGAACCTCCGGAACGGTCCACGGACCTGCTCGTCCACGAACCGACCGGGCCGCTCGTAGGCGCTGATCGTCGACGTCATCGTCCACCAGATGCCGAAGTGACGGGCCCGCCACGTGACGGTGTCACCGAGTCGCATGCCACCGGTGGCGACGCCACCGACGATGTGTTCGTCGCTCGACGCCATCGACGCCTGGTGGAGATCGACGTCGAGCGACAGGTCGAAGACCTGCTCGACCGGCCCGGGAACGAGCGTGACGGTTTCGAACGAGACGGTCATGAGTGGTGGCCGTACCCATCGATGCCGCGACCGAAACCACCGGATGCACCGACGACCGGCGCCGATCAGCCCCCGACGAAGACCACCGTCTTGTGACGGCCGGTCGCGCCATCCGGAAGCGGATCGACACGTTCGTCGGTCTGGACGGCACCGGTCCCGTCGATCGATCTCGCCTCGAGCGTGTGACGACCCTCCAGCAGGTCGACCTCGATCGCCCACTGACGCCACGAGTCGGCGTTGATGGCGTCAGCCAGCGTGGCCGCTCGCCACGGGCCGTCGTCGACGCGGACCTCGACGGCCTCGATCCCACGGGTCTGAGCCCAGGCCACCCCGGCCACCGTCGTCGGGCCAGCCGGCACGTCGGCGAGGGTGGCCGGCAGATCGATCCGGGTCTGGGTCTTGATCGGTGCCTCCACTGCGTAGCCGCGCGGCACCCAGTAGTGGTCGAAGGCATCGAACCGGGTGAGTTCGATCTCGGTCAACCACTTCGTGGCCGACACGTACCCGTAGAGCCCGGGCACGACCAGGCGGGCCGGGAAGCCGTGCGCAGGAGGGAGCGGCTCGCCGTTCATGCCGATCGCGATCAGCGCATCGCGGCCGTCGAGGGTCGACGTGGGAAACCCACACGTGTAGCCGTCGACGGATCGGCCGACGATCTGGTCGGCCGAGGCGTCGATGCCGGCCTCGGCGAGCAGGTCGTCGAGGCGGACGCCGAGCCAGCGGGCATGACCGACCAGTCCGCCACCCACGAGGTTGGAGACACAGGTCATGGTGATGTCGGCCTCGACGATCTCACGGCCGCGGAGGTCGTCGAGGTCCAGCACGATCTCGTCATCGACCATGCCGTGGATCCGCAACGTCCAGGTCTCGGGGTCGATCCGGGGCACGGTCAGCGCGGTGTCGATGCGGTAGAAGTCGTCGTTCGGGGTCACCAACGACGTGATCCCGTCGATGTCGAGAGAGGTGCCGGCCCGCAGCGGGGCCAGCGGTGCATCGGCGGCGGGCAGACCGAGCTCGCCGAGATCTGCGGCGGGTGCGTTCGAGTCGGCCACCCGGCGGGCGCCGACCCCCACGACGGCGGCGCCGCCGGCCATGGCGGCCGACAGGCCGATGAATGCCCGACGCCCACCGATCGCCGACGCCGAGAGGGTGGCCCGGCGCTCCCGCTCCACCCTGCGTTCGGGGTCGACGAGATCGTCGGCACGTCGCCTGGCGAACACGAGCCCGCCACCGGCGACGAGAGCACCGAGCACGGCGGGCAGCACCGCCCACGCCGGCCGATCGACCCGCGCCGTCCACACCGACACCGCTCCCAGCACACCGAATGCGATGGGCACGACATGGCCGATCCGACGGCGGGCGTGCACGACGGCGACACCGGCGAGGGCGGCGGCGACGGCCAGCGTGGCGCCGATGCCCACGAGCAGCGCCACCTTGTCGTTGGTCCCGAACCAGGCGATGGCGAGGTCCTTCACGAACGGTGGAACCAGGTCGACGACCCGATCGCCGACATCGAGAACCGGAGACCGGAAGCGGTCGCTCACGAGCGTCAGTGCCTCGGCGGCGGCGAGGCCGACGGCGGCGGCGGCGAGGCCCGCCGCCGCCCCGCCGAGACGCCCGGGGCCGGGAGGCGGTGTCGCGACCGGGTGATCGGCGTGGGTGTGGTCGTTGGTGGGGGATGGCATGGTCTCTCTCGGTTCCTCGGTGGGGCACCCCGGCAGGTCGCCGACCGTGCCGGCGCCGGAGTCGGCTGCAACCACCGAGGGCGGGGGCTCTTCAGCGCCCCGCCCTCTGGCTGCTCAACATGTGCTTCGACCGACCCGCTCAGGGTTGGTTGAAACTCCCGATCACGGCAGGAGCACGCCGTCGATGATGTGCACGGTGCCGTTGGCGACCGGCACGTTCACGCAGACGGCCGTGGCGGCCGAACCGTTGATCGAGAACTCATCGCCCTGGGCGTCGATCGTGATCTCGCCTCCCTGGACGGTGGTGAAGGTGGCGCCGTCGATGAGCGCCGAGGCGCTGAGCGACTCACCGGCGACGACGTGGTAGGTGAGCACCGAGGTCAGGAGATCCTGATCGGCGAGCACGGCGGCCAGCTGGTCCTCGGGGATGGCGGCGAAGGCGTCGTTCACCGGAGCGAAGATCGTGAACGGACCCTCCGAGTTCAACGTGTCGACCAGATCGGCCTCGACCACGGCGGTCACCAGCGTCGACAGCAACGGATTGTTGCTCGCCGCCGTCGCCGCCGTGTCATCGGCCATGCCGGCGAAGCTGCCCTCACCATCGAGCGGCACCGCACCACACGCCGGACCGAAGGCACCCAACATGGCGTCCTCGGTCGTGCCGTCCTCCATGGCGCCGAGCGAACCGATGAAGTCGGCGGCGGCGTCGTTGATGAGGACCTGGTCGATGATGTGCACGGTCCCGTTGGCGACCGGGACGTCGGAGCAGATCACGTCGACACCGTTGACGGACGTGCCGTCGGCGCCGAGGGTGATGTCTTCACCCTGCACGGTGGCGTAGGTGCCGCCGGCGAGCTCGGCCGCGGTGAGCGACTCACCGGCGATCACGTGATAGGTGAGCACGGTGCTGAGAGCTCCGTCGTCGGCCAGGACCGCTCCGAGCGTCTCGGCGTCGATGGCGGCGAAGGCGTCGTTCACCGGAGCGAAGATCGTGAACGGACCCTCCGAGTTCAACGTGTCGACCAGATCGGCCTCGACCACGGCGGTCACCAGCGTCGACAGCAACGGATTGTTGCTCGCCGCCGTCGCCGCCGTGTCATCGGCCATGCCGGCGAAGCTGCCCTCACCATCGAGCGGCACCGCACCACACGCCGGACCGAAGGCACCCAACATGGCGTCCTCCATGGCCTCGGTGGTCTCGGTCGCCACGGTCGTGGTCGGGTCTTCGACATCGACGGCGGACTCCGCACCGTCGGACGAGCAGGCCGCGGCGCCCAGTGCCAGGGCGGCCGCGATGGCGGTCGCCCGGAAGGGATCGAGGCGTCGGGTTCGATTTCGGGGGTTGGTGTCGAGGTTCGTCATGGGGGTTGGTCTCTCCTTCTGACCGGCGGGTGAGCCGGCTCCGGGCCATCTGCCCGGTGACCGGCCCAGCAACGAGCCGGTCGGTCGTGCATGGTTCGGAGCCGCCCCCTCGCCGGATTGGTCGAGTCGGAGAATTTCTCCCGGACCGGCCGAACGGCCCGTTCCGAGGCCGGGACCAATCCGGCGGAGGGTCGGCACCGAACCCCTCGCATGCCGACCGATCTCCTCCATTCGCTCCCCCGGGCAGACCTCGAAGGGTGTGCTCGAACGGATCCCGCATCGGATGCCGCGGCGAACCGCTCGGGCGCTGCGAGCATGGGCACCGTGATCCCCTTCCCACGGCGCCGCACCCGGACCGATGCGCCATCGGCGCCGACACCGGATCGACGAACCGACCTCATCACCCGGGTCGCACGAGGCGACGAGTCCGCATTCGCCGAGCTCTACGACGACCTCGCGTCGATCGTCTTCGGCGTCGTGCTCAAGGTGGTGCGGGATCACGCGATGGCCGAGGAGATCGTGCAGGAGGTGTTCGTCGAGTTGTGGCGGGTCGCGCCACGGTTCGATCCCGAACGGGCCTCGGTGTCGACCTGGGCCGCCACGATCGCCCACCGTCGGGCCGTCGACGTCGTCCGCTCGAGCCAGGCCCGCCGGGCCCGGGAGGAACGCGACGGCCGCCGGGCACCGGCCGGCCACGACGACGTGGTCGAGGCGGTTCTGGACCATCACGACCGACAGCAGGTGACCGCGGCACTGGCGGGACTCACCGAGACCCAGCGCCAGGCCATCGAGCTCGCCTACTTCGGCGGGTTGACCTACGCCGAGGTCGCCGCCACCCTGGATCTCCCGATCGGGACGGCGAAGACACGAATACGCGACGGACTGATCCGTCTCCGAGACGAACTGGGGGTCGACCGATGACCACGGACCTGCACACACTCGCCGGCGCCTACGCCCTCGACGCACTCGATCCCGACGAACGACGCCGCTTCGAGGCGCACTATCCCGATTGCGACACCTGCCGGGTCGAGGTCGAGGAGTTCCGTGCCGTCGCCGGCGAGGTGGCGACCTCGATCCGCCGCGAGCCACCGGCGCACCTTCGGGATCAGGTCCTCGCCCGGATCGCCGAGACACCGCAGCTGTCGCCCGCGGCGCCGGTGATCGACCTGAGCGAACGGCGAGCGGCGCGACGACGCACCGGTGCGTTGCTCGCGGCGGCGGCCGCCGCGGTGGCGGTGATCGGTCTGTCGGGCGCACTGATCTCCATCTCGAACGATCGCGACCGGGCCGAGCAGATCGCGGCCGCCGTCGCCGACCCCGACGCACTGGTCATCGACCTCGACCCGACGGGTGACGCCGACGGTGCCATCCGGGTCGTGTGGCGCCCCGGAACCACCGAGACCCTCATCCTCGCCGACGGTCTCGACGACCCGGGCAGCGGGCGCGTGCACCAACTGTGGGCACTGGGTGCCGAGGGACCGGTCCCCGCCGGACTGTTCGACGTCGAGGGTCCGAGTGAGGGCCGCCTGACCGACCTCGTGGACCCCGCCGGGTGGGCCGTCACCGTCGAACCCGCCGGCGGCTCGACCGCTCCGACCGGCGAGATCGTGTTCGTCACGACCTGACCCGATCGTGAACCCGTGGCCGACGGGTTTCGCAACCTCGACACCGGGTACTCCACTTCCGTGCAGGAACGATCTCCCAACCGACCATCCGGACCGCGTCGGTCCGCATGTCTGGCGTCCTCGCTCCGGCTCCTGCACCCACCCGACACGGCGATGCTCGCCCCGATCCGGGAGTTGACCCGCCGGTTCGCCCCCGAGCCGGAGGCCGACATGCTCCCGCTCATCGCCACCGAGCTGCTCGCCAACGCCTATGACGCCTCCGACGCCGACGTCGACTTCGTCCTCGAACGCTCCGACACCGAGATCCGTGTGCAGGTGAGTGACGGCGGCCCCGGTTTCGACCAGGCCGACATGATCGGCGACGCCGGCGTCGACTCGACACGGGGTCGTGGCCTGCCGATCGTCGAGAACCTCGCCGACCGCTTCCAGGTCGAGCGGGCCGACGGCTGGACCACGGCGACCGCGATCATCCGCATCGGCCCGGCCGACGCCTGACCCGACCACGGCGTCGCCTGACCTGGCGCCGACCTGATGGCCGGAGCGCCGATCCGTCGACGGCCCACCCGGACGCGCCGGAGGCGCCGCGGGGGCCGCGGCGCCTCGGTGTGCCCGGTCGGAGCGTCGGGTCAGATCTCCAGCGACCCGGACGTCGCGCGGGCTCGGCCGACGATGCTCGACGCCTTGAGCGCCAGCGCCTCGAGACGACCCGAGGGGGCATCCCAGAACTCCACGGTCGACGGCGCGACCACCATCAGGCGAGCGTCGACGTCATCGATGCGTTGCAGGTCGTCCCCCGCGACGCGATATCGGGCCAGACGGGCGGCGTCTTCGACGATCCGAACCGAACCGGCGACCGAGACCCACGTCCGGTCGTCGTCATCGGTGTAGCCGAGGTTCACCGACTCGTCCGGGCCGAGGCCCGCCACCCAGTCCGCCGTCTTCGACACGACGAACCAGAGCCGGCCCCTGTCGTCGATCTCCTGTGTCTTGAGCGGACGGCTGTGGAGCTCGGCCGAGGGTGCGGTCGTGGTGCACATGGCGATGCCGTGATCGGGGACGAGAGAGCGGAGGGTGAGGATGTCTTCTGCGGTGGTCATGACGGTGTCGTTCCCCGAGGTCCCTCGCACAAACCCGGACCGGTCGGGGCACCGCGTCAGCGGATCCGGACGGCGTCGCCGACGCCCGTCGCCTCGAGGGCTCGTTCGGCCAGGGCGAGGTCCCGTTCGATCCAGCGCACACCGCGCAACTCCTCGGCGAGGTCGGTGAGCACCAGGTCGATCCCCGGAGTCGAGTCGACGAGCCCCCGCCGACGCACCTCACGCCGGACCGCGCCGAGCGTGTCGATCAGCGCGACCGCGACGCCGGGTTCGCCCGTCGCGCTCCGCCGGATCGCGTCGAACGCACCACGCAGGTGTTCGTCGCGATCGAACGGCGGGGCCTCGATCCAACGATCACCCTCGACCCACCGATGCTCCGGGGCCTCGATGCCGTGGAGGCGCACGGCGATCGTGCCCAGGTGGTTGATGATGTCGATCGCGGTGTTCGGATCGTTGACCCCGGGGCTGAGCGCCCGGAGCGCGACGTCGACGAGCCGGAGGATGCCGAACCCGACGTCATCCGTGGCCGACCGGGCGGGCCCGATCACGATCGCATCGCGGACCCACCCGATCGAACCGTCCGCTCCGAGAACGACCGCCACGGGTGCGTCGTCGAGCACGAACGAGCCGACCCGGGCCAGGATCCGCACGCCGACCCCGTCCGGACACGACGACCGGAGGGCCTCGGTGTCGACCGCCGTCACCCAGCCCGCACGTCCGGCCTCCACGATCCGCCCCTCCGACGGTGGGTCGAACGCCGCCACACCGGGCCGCGGATCGTGATTCGTCATGACCGGGCCCCGATCGGCTTCGATCCGGTTCACGACGGCGAGCGTCTCGGCCAGCAGGGACTGGGCCACCGAGTCGACCGAGAGGCTGTCGGCGAGCCGGCCGACCGACCACACGACCAGACCGAGCGTCAGGATGGCGGCGACGAGACCGAGCAGCGTCGCGGCATGCGGCGTGATCGCCTCGCCGTCCTCCACCGACCGCACCTCCCTCAGGACGACGAGGCAATACGACGTGGTGCCGAGCGCCGCCGCGATCGTGAGCTGCAGCGCCCGGTCACGCAACCAACTCCGCAGCGTGCGCGGCGAGTACCGGCTCGACCCGACCTGGACGGCCACCAAGGTCAGCGTCAGGAGCAGGGTGATGGTGCTGATGAGGCCGCCGGCGACGGCGCTGAGCACGGCACGACTCGAGTCCACGGTCGTCAGCAGGACGTCCGGGAGCACGTCCTCGGCTCGCCGGTCGAACCGCACCATGGCCAAGCCGAGGAGGACACCGACGAGGGCACCGAGCAGCGGGAGCGACGACAGCCGGTCGAAGATCCGGGTGATCAGGTTCGGGACGGACACGGTCGGCTCTCTCACGTCGGCGGGGTGGCGGACGTGATCACCGTCCCACGGACGGCAGGCGTCGGGCCACACCGAGACCGGCGACGCCCGAGCGGCCGGGCCGAGCGGTCGGGCCGGGCGGTTCGGGGATCACGACGCCGCGGGATCGGGTTTGGCCCACCACGCCGCGGGGTAGTTCCTCCACGACCAACACCACACCGACCCGAGGAGCCCCCCATGGGAATCGTCACCATCGCCATCATCGTTCTCGCCATCATCGGCGTCATCGCCCTGCTGCGAGGCCGCACGATCTGATCGACCCGCCACCGACCCGCCACTCCGCACCGCCGACGCCGCCCCATGTGGGGCGGCGTCGGCGCGCCCGGCGCAGGTTTGACGGGATGAGGCCCGGGTAGGGCGCCGCTCGTGAATCCACTCCTCCGCACCGCCCGCCACACCGTCCAGCTCGGCGTCGAGCATCTCCGGCTCGGCGAGACCACCCGACGCCGACTCCTGGTCCCGGATCGGGAGCTCGCGGTCCATCTCCCGATCCGGGTCGGCGGCGAGCCCAGGATCGTGGCGGCCTGGCGGATCCAGCACGACCTCGCTCGCGGCGCCGGCAAGGGCGGCGTCCGCTTCGCCCCCGAGGTCGACCGCGACGAGGTCCTCGGCCTGGCCGCGACGATGAGTCTGAAGAACGCGGTCGCCGATCTGCCCTACGGCGGGGCCAAGGGTGGCGTCTGTGTGAACCCGCGAGAGCTCGACGAGGACGAGCGGGCCGCCCTCGTGGACGCACTCGCCGAGGCATTCGGCGGTTTCGTCGGACCGGAGATCGACATCATCGGCCCCGACGTCGGCACCGGACCCGGCGACATGGATCGCTTCGTCGCCGCGTGGTCCGCCTCGGGAAGCCACGACCGTCCGGAAGCCGTCGCGACCGGAAAATCGGTCGACGCCGGCGGCCTCGAGGCCCGCACCGGGGCGACCGCCGCCGGCTGCCACGAGGCCATCCGTGTGGCCCGGGACCACCTCGATCTGTCGACCGGGGCGACGGTTGCGATCCAGGGTTTCGGCAGCGTCGGACGTGCACTGGCCCGGTTGCTCGCCGACGATGGGCACGCGGTCGTCGCCGTGTCCGACTCCTCCGGCGGTCGGCACGACCCCGACGGTCTCGACGTGGACCGACTCGCCGGCGGCAAGGAGGACGGTGAGGCGCTCGCCGACATCGACGTCGGCTCGGGCGTGGCATCGATCGAGGTCCTGACGCTCGGTGCCGACATCGTCGTACCGGCGGCGCTCCAGTCGGTGATCGACGCCGACCTCGCCGATCAGCTCGCGCACACCGCCCTGGTCGTCGAAGCGGCCAACGGGCCGTGCACGGTGTCGGGCATCGAACGACTCGGGTCCCTCGGAGTCACCGTCGTCCCCGACATCTGCGCCAACGCCGGTGGCGTCACCGGCAGCTACCACGAGTGGCGGGCGTCGATGGGCCGGTCGACCGTCGACGATCCCGCCGCGGCGATCCGTTCGACCGTGGCGCGATGCAACCGTGAGGTCTGGGAGCGCGCCGACCGCGACGGCATCGACCTCCGGACGGCCGCTTCGGCCGTCGCGCTCGAACGCATCCTCGATGCGACGTCGGAGGTTTGACCGCCGGCTGAACGGGTACCCCGACCGCAACAACACCGGGCACGCCCGCAACAACACCGGGCACGCCCGCAACAACACCGGGCACGCCCGCAACAACAC
>JAHDCV010000031.1:19581-45514 GCA_020629695.1 Acidimicrobiales bacterium
CCCGCAACAACACCGGGCACGCCCGCAACAACACCGGGCACGCCCGCAACAACACCGGGCACGCCCGCAACAACACACAGGATTCCCCATGATCGACGACACCACACCGAATCAGGACGTGCACGACGCCGTCCGCCAGGGCTACGGCGGCACGACCCACGCCGACCGCGGCGCTCGCGGCCTCGAGACCGACGATGCCACCGACGAGCCGACGCCGAGCGGCGGCGGCAACCCGGCGAACACCCTCGCCGACGCCCACCTCACCGACTGACCGACCACATCACGACAGGACCGACCATGACCACCGCCGCCAACGAACCCCGCGCCGACCTCGACGTCGACGAGCAGCCGTTCGACATCAACGACGATCCTCCCTCGTCCGTACCGAAGCAGGAGGGTCGCCCGGACGCTCCGATGCAGGACCAGCCGATGGACATCAACGACAACACCGTCGACGCGGACTGACACCGAGACCTCCGACAACCCCACCGACCACGAATCCCGACAAACACGAACCCCGACAACCACGAAGGAGCCAACATGGGAACCACCCCCGAGAATCTCGACCAGGCCGAAGGCCGCTTGAAGCAGGCCACCGGCGACCTCATCGGTGATGACGACCTCCAGCGCGAGGGCGAGATCGACGAGACCAAGGGCGACGTCAAGGAGGCGATCGACAACGCCTCCGAGAAGGTGAAGGGTGTCGTGGACGACGTCCGCTCCCGCCTCTCGAGCTGACCCGCCCACCCGAACCGGATGAAGGCCCGCCGCCAGCGGTGGGCCTTCGTCGCGCTCACCGGTCGACCAGACGAATTCGGCCTCGATCGGATTGAACGCCGCCCGCACGGGGAACGACCCGGATGTGTCCCCACGCGGAACACACCATCCCATCACCGCACCCGTCGAGGGTGCCCGACCCGAAGGACCTGACCCATGGCTCTCACCGACCACCGCACCTCGGACAATCGATTCGGCACCGACGGCCCCCGATCCCCCCACCACGTCGACGACCCCCGAGACGACCGCGGTTCGAAGGCGGGATGGCTCCTCGCCGGTCTCGCCCTCCTCGCCATCGTCGTGATCGGCTTCTTCGCCCTCGGAGGCGACGCCGACGTGGACGTCGAGGGCGGCGATGTGGACATCGAGGCTCCGTCGATCGACGCCGACGTCGATGCGCCGTCGATCGATGTGGACGTGCCGGAGACCGACATCGAACTCCCCACGATCGACGTCGAGGGCGGCTCGATCGACAGCGAAGGCTCGTTCGACGTCGACGTCGAGGAGGGCGACGCCGAGGCGGACGCCGGCTGATGGACGACATGATCGTCACCAGAGGTCGACACTCGTGACGACGGCACGCACCGATCGTCCGCCCGCTCCGGGCGGACGATCGCCGCGTTCGCCCGCCGACGCGGACCCGTCCGATCGGCTCGGCCGCCTCGTCCGGTCGGTGACGGGCGCCCCCGCCGAACCCGGCCACGCCGTCGAGTTGCTCGAGAACGGCGAGGAGATCTTCCCGGCCATGCTGCGGGCCATCGACGACGCGGCCGACCGCGTCGATCTGTTGACCTACGTCTACTGGCAGGGCGAGATCGCCGACCGGTTCGCCGACGCCGCCGCCCGGGCAGCACGACGTGGCGCCCGCGTCCGCATCCTGCTGGACGCGGCTGGGGCGACCGGGTTCACGGATGCCCTGGACGAACGCCTCACCGCCGCCGGCTGTGAGCTCCGGCGATTCCGTCCGCCTCGTCTCGGCAATCTGACACGCCTCCATCACCGCACGCACCGCAAGCTGCTGATCTGCGACGGTCGGGTCGGCTTCACCGGCGGCGTCGGCATCGCCGATGAGTGGGCCGGGAACGGTGTGGCCGACGGCGACTGGCGCGATCTGCATCTCCGGCTCGAGGGGTCGGCCGTGGCCGGGCTGGAAGCCGCGTTCCTCGACAACTGGGTGGACGCCGGGGGCGCCATCGCCTGGCGCGACCCCGGACCTCCGTCACACACCGTCGACGGACCGTCGGTGGCCGTGATCGCCAGCCCTGCCGAGATCGGTGTGGCCCGTGTGCGGTCGCTGCTGGTCAGCCTCATCGACGACGCCGACCACCGGATCCGAATCGCCTCGGCCTACCTGAATCCGGACGACGAGGTCCGCGACACCCTGTGCGGAGCGGCGCGGCGTGGGGTGCAGGTCGATCTGGTGGTCCCGGGGCCCGAGATCGACAAGTGGATCTCGCGGGCCATCGCCTGGGGCCACTACGACGAGCTCGTCTCGGCCGGTGTCCGGATCCACGAGTACCGGCCCACGATGTACCACGCCAAGGCCATCACGATCGACGGGTCACTGGCCCTGCTGGGTTCGCCCAACCTCAATCGGCGATCGCACCGCCTCGACGACGAGATCGCCGTCGCCGTCCTCGACCCGTCGTTCGTCGCACGAGTCGACCGGGCGCTCGACGACGACATCGAGCGGTCCCGGACCCTCGAGGCGTCCTGGGCGGGGCCGGGCTCGTGGCGGCATCGCGTCGGCCGGCTCACCGCGCCCCTCCGTCCCCACGCCTGACCGTTCGGGAGATCCTCGTCGCGCGGCGAGGTTTCGTCTCCGCCCCGACCGGGAAGAGCCAGCTCATGACGACGATCTTCGAAGCAATCCGCGACGACCACGACACGCAGCGACGACTGATCGAGCTGCTCGAGAAGACCGAGGGCGACTCCGACGGCCGTCGCGAGCTGTGGACCCGCTTGACGACCGAACTCGAGGCCCACGCCGGAGCCGAGGAGCGCCACTTCTACATCCCGCTGATGGAGCGCGACCTCACCCAGGACCACGCTCGCCACTCGGTGGCAGAACATCAGGAACTCGACGAAGCCATCGCCGAGATCGATGCCACCGACATGAGCAGCCCGCAGTGGTTGGTCAAGGTGAAGCAGTTGGGCGAGCGGCTCCGCCATCACCTCGAAGAGGAAGAGGTCGAGGTCTTCCCGGTGGCCGGGAAGGCGCTCTCCGACGACGAGAAGACCTCGCTGGCGTCGACCTACCGCGACGACCAGGACCGCCGTCGGGCGATGGCCTGACCGCCGTGCCCCTCCGCTGGTTGACCACGACCGCATGGGTCGCGCGCGGCGTCGTCTACGCCATGGCGGGCCTGCTCGCGCTCGCCGTGCTCGGCCTGCCGGCGGCGGAGGACGCCGATCAGGGTGGAGCCCTCCGCGCCGTGGCGGATCTGCCCGCCGGCCCGGTCCTGCTCGTGGCGCTGATCGTGGGCCTCTGCGCCTTCGCCGCCCACGAAGCCATCGCCGGCGTCGTCGCCGACGCCGACGGCATCGAACACCTGGATCGCCTGGGCAAGGCGTTCGGCGCCGTGTGGTACTCGCTGCTCGCCTGGTCGGGTCTGACGCTGCTCCTCGAACGCCGTTCGGGCTCCGGCTGGTCCGTGAGTGAGATCGTCAGCACGACGCTGCGCCATCCGCTCGGTCGAGCCGTTCTGATCATCGCCATCGCAGTCCTCGGCGTGGTGATCACACGTCGAGCACGCAAGGGGATCGTCGGCGACCTCGACGACGAGGTCGAGATGCCCTCGGGTCCGCTCGCCGAACGCATGCTGCGACTGACCGGACGCGTCGGTGAGGGTGGGCGCGCCATCTCGCTCGCACTCGTCGCCGCGTTCGTCGTCATCGCCACCTTCCGGGAGTCCGGGGCCGAGGCCAAGAGCCTCGACCGCGCCCTTCGTTCCGTTGCCGACGAACCACTCGGGGCCGTCGCCGTCGTCGCGGTCGGCGTCGGCTCCATCGCCTACGGACTGTTCTCGATCGGCTCCGCTCCGCTCCGACGACCCCCCAACGGCGAGACCCCACTCGCCCGGGCGACCGCAGGGGAATGACCGTGCCGCTCCATTCACGGGTCGCCATCGTCGTCGTCTGTCTGATCCTCGCCACCGCATGTCGGAGCGGCGACACCACACTCGCGTCGGTTCCGCAGATCGCCGGCGCCGGTGCCGCATCCGTGGTGCTCTCGGGCGACGTCGAGCCGGGAACCTGGATCCTGCCCAGTGACCGGGCCCTCTTCGCCGCCGATGCCGACCTGCTCGCCGATGCCGGCGCTGCGCAGGGCATGCGGTCCCTGGTCGCACACACCGCTGAGCGGATCGATCCCGACGAGGCGGCCGTCGTGGTCACCACCGACTCCCGACGCCTCATCGTCGTGCCGGGCTCCGACGGCCCTCCGACCGTGGGCGGTGTGCCCGTCGTCGCGGTGTATCCGCTCGGATCGATCACCGTGCTCGTCGTGGACGGTCTGTTGCCGGACCGGACCTCATGAACTCCACACCCGACCTCGTGGTCGCCAGGGGACTCGGCCGCCGCTACGGCGACTTCCATGCGGTGCGGGGGCTCGACCTCGACGTCGCCGCCGGATCGATCGTCGCCCTCATCGGCCCGAGCGGAGGCGGCAAGACCACCACGCTCCGGTTGCTGAGTGGGCTGGAAGCGCCGACCGACGGCACCGTCCGTGTGTTCGGTCGGTCGCCCCGGAATCTCCGCCGACGCGATCGACGTCGGCTCGCCCTGCTCGCCCAGCAGCCCGCACTCGTGCCGGAGTTGACCCTCGCCGAACAGGTCCGCTTCGCCGCCGACACCCGAGGTGTCGACCGTGCGGGCATCATGCCGGCGCTGGCCAGGGTCGGGCTCGACGGCCACGCCGACACCCGTCTGGCCGACGCCTCCGGCGGCATGCGACGACGAACCGGACTCGCAGCGACCCTCATCGCCGAGCCGGAGCTCGTGTTCTGTGACGAGCCGACCGCCGGTCTCGATCCCGTGGTCCGCGAAGACGTCTGGGCCTGGTTCCGGGAGCGACGTGCCCGTGGTCGAGCCATGGTCGTGACCACCCAGCACATCGACGAGGCCGCCCGCTGCGACCGGGTCATCGTGCTCCGGGAAGGCGAGATCGCGGTCGACAGCGGGCCCGACGATCTGCTCACCCACGCCGGTCTCCGCGAGCAGGTGGTCGTCGTGGTCGAACCCGCCGACGTCGACCCGGCGTTCCGGATCATCGCCCGCACCGTGGGCGCCACACCGACGATCGACGGTCGTGGGATCACCGTCGAGGCCGATCATGCGGCCAGCGTGGCCGCTGCCATCGCAGGCCAGCTCGCCGACCGCGACGTGCAGCCGATCTCGATCGACACCGTCGTGCCCGACCTCGACAGCGCCTTCATCCGGATCGTCGACGACGCGTCGGCAGCAGCCGAGGATGATTCGTGATGGGCTCGACAGGGGCGTGGGTCCGGGTCGTCTGGGCCGTCGCCGTCAAGGAACTGCGGGAGCTCTCACGTCAACCCCTGCTCGTCGTGTTGGTCGTGCTCGGCCCGTTCGCCGTGCTCGCCGCGTTCGGTGGCGCCTACCGGAACGAGGAGCTCGCGCTCCGCACACTCTTCGTGGGGCCGCACGACTCGGTCCTCATGGAGGCCATCGTCGAAGCCGACGACCGGATCTCCCGGTACGTGCAACCCGTCGGGGTCACGACCGACCTTGAACGCGGCTACGACGGTCTGCGCTCCGGAACACTCGACCTCGTCGTGGTGGTGCCACCCGACCCGCTCGCCGGGCTCGAGCGGGGAGAACCCACCGAGATCGCGGTGCTGCACGACTCCATCGATCCCATCGAACGCGTGGGTATCGGCTTCGCGACGGCGATCGCCGTGCGGGAGCTGAACGCGTCGGTGGTGGAGACCTCGCTGGGCGTGGCCCTCACCGCCCTCGGTGACCTGGACGCCGGGCTCGAGCCCGCCCTGCCGGCGGCGGAGCGACTGCGCATCGCCGTCGACGACGGCGATCGGGCGACGGCCGTGATGGCCGCCGAGGAACTGGCCGACCGCCTCCGAACCCTCTCCGACCCGATCGACGAACTCCAGCGATTCTCGACGGATCCGACGGCACGAGTCGACGCCACCGATCCCGCGGACACCGACGTGGGTTCGCTCCGGGACGCCGTTGCGTTGCTCGACGCATCGGTCGAACGGGGCGACGGACCGAACGAGGCCGAGGCCGCGACGGTGTCGGCGTCGCTCGACGCCGTCGTCGGCACCATCGAACGTCTCGGATCGCTCGAACCCGCACTGGTCGCCCGCCCGTTCGTCGCCGACGTCGAACCGCTCGTCCGCCAGTCGGTCCGACCCGAATACCACGTGGCCCCGGGCGTGACCGCACTGCTCGCCCAGCATCTCGCGATGTCGCTGGCCGCCCTCAGCCTGGTGCGAGACCGTCGCCGAGGGGTGCTCGCCGACCTGCGACTCGGCCCCGTCACGGCCGCCGACGTCCTGATCGGGAAGTTCCTGGCCCTCACCGCGACCGCAACGGCGACCGGACTGGTGCTGCTGTCGGCCGAGGTGTTCGTGCTCGGCATCCCGCAGCGGGGATCCTGGTGGCATGCGGCGGCCACGATCGGCGTGATCGCCGCGACCGCGGTGGCCGGGGGCCTCACCCTCGCCGTCGTGGGACGGAACGAACTCCAGGTGACCCAGCTGGTCATGCTGGTCCTGCTGATCTCGCTGTTCTTCTCCGGCTTCCTCCTGGGCGCCGACCGACTCCGCGAACCGCTCTCCTGGCTCGGACTCGCCGTTCCCTCCACCCCCGGCACATCGATGCTCCGCGACATCCAGCTCCGTGGCCGCTCGGCCGGAGGTGTGGACATGATCGTCCTGGGCACGCAGTTCGTCGTGGCGGTGGCCTCCGCGCTGTTCGCCGGCTCACGTCTCTGGCGCCGGGGAGGTGTGTCGTGATCGCGCGGACGTCGGCGTGGCTGTCGATCGTGCTCGCCGTGGCCGTGGCGGTGGCGGTCTGGATCGGGGTGGACGATCTCGAGGCCGGGGCCGACCGGTCCGCCGGCGAGCTGGACCGGACAGCCGAAGCCGCCGCCGAATCGCTCAGGGCCGCGGCCACCACGGCCCGGTCGACCGCCGTCGTGGTGGACGGCGTCGCCGGGGCCGACGACGACCTGCGGGCCACCGTCGACGGCACCGCCGAGGCCGCCCGACGGTTCGGCGAGGCCACGTCGTCGCTGCCGCCCGTGCTGCGCCGACTCGACACGACGTTCGAACAGGCCGAATCGCTCCTCACGACACTCGACCGACTCGGCATCGTTCCCGGGTCGGTCGACACGACGTCGACCTCCCTCGATCTCGATCCGGTCATCGAGGATCTCGAGGACGCCCGCAGCGAGCTGGACGACGTGGCCGATCACCTCGCCTCGCTCGGAGGTGAGATCGCTGCGCTCGACGGGGACCTCGACCTCGTCGCCACCGACCTCCGGCGCTCCGCCGATTCGCTCGACCTCCTCGCCGGGGAACTCGATCGCAGCCGCTCGGGTCTCGTCTCCGACGACGGTGCCGTGGTCGACCTCACCGGACTCCGCCTCGCCGTCGTGGGGCTCGCCGCGGCGACCGTGCTCCAGGCCCTGCCCGCGGCACTACGCCGTTCCCGACGCGATGACGGGACGCGCTCGCCGTGACCCCACCAGACGACCAGACCGGTCAGGCCGTCGGGGTGTCGGACGACGACCTCGGCCCGGCCGACGATGCACCCCTGGCCAACGAGCGAAACACACCCGCACGCTCACGCCTCTTCCCGGTCCCGTCCTGGCTCGTCGATCTCACCGAGCTCTGCTGGCGACTCCTCGTCGTGGCGGCCGCCTTCGGAGTGCTGATGTGGAGCGTCGTCGCGATCCGCGCCGTCGCGGTGCCCGTGGTGGTCGCGGTGATCATCGCCTGTGTCCTCCGTGGCCCGGTCCGATCGCTCGAGCATCGGGGCATTCCCCGACCGATCGCCGCCTCGATCGTGGTGGTCCTCGCCGGAGGCCTGACCCTGGCGATCGTGGTCGGGGTGGGATCACTCGTGGTCGCCCAGCTCGCCGACCGGGGCGACGACGTGACCCGGATCGAACAGCAGCTCCGCACTTGGCTCGCGGACGGGCCGCTGGCCCTGTCGGAGAGTGACGTGGCGGAACTGGCCGAGTCGGCCCGTTCCGCGCTGGTCGGCGGCCTCCGTTCCCAGGTCACGAGCCAGGCGTGGCTGGTCGTCCAGATCGGCGCCGCCGTGCTGCTCGGATTCGTCCTCTCGTTGCTCTTCGTCGTCGACGGGCCACGCCTCTGGGCCTGGATGTTGGACCACACCGCACCGAACCGTCGAGCGGCGCTCGACCGGGCCGGACGCTCGGCGGCGGAGAGCCTGACCGGCTACGTCACCGCCGTCGCGATCGCCGGTCTGCTCGATGGTGTCCTTATCGGGATCGGTCTCTGGGCGCTCGGCGTGCCGCTCGCCGTGCCGCTCGCCCTGCTCACCGCCGTCGCCGCCTTCTTCCCCGTCGTCGGTGCAACCTTCTCCGGTGGGCTCGCCGCCGTGGTGGCGCTCGTGACGGTCGGACCGGGGACCGCGATCTGGGTCGTCGTGCTGACCCTCGCCGTCCAGATCCTCGAGGGCAACGTCGTCATCCCCCTCGTCATGGGAAGGCGCACGTCGTTGCATCCAGCGGTCGTCCTGTGTGCGCTCGCCCTGGGAGGTGTCGTCGCCGGACTGGCCGGAGCCTTCCTCGCCGTTCCCGTGACTGCGGCCGCGGTCGCGGCGGCGTCGACGTGGCGGCAGGAGAGGTTTGCGCAGGGAGGGTCCGGGTAGGGCCACCAGCATGCTGCGCTCCACCTTGCACCGAGTCGTCGACGCCGCCCTCGAGGCGAGCGTCCTGGGATCGTTCACCCGGATCGGTCCGGCCGTCCGGAGTCGGACGGGTGACTGGCAGACCGTCGGACCGGTACTCCGCCCGACCCGTGCCGTCGTGACCGGCAGCAGCTCCGGGATCGGTCGTGCGGTGGCCAAAGGTCTCGCCGAGCGTGGCGTCGACGTGGTCGTGACCTCCCGATCGGCCGAGCGCGCCGACACCGTCGCACGAGAGATCGCCGCGGAGATCCAGATCGCCGGACACCCCCCGGCGGAGCTGACCGGACTCGCCCTCGACACCGCCGAACCCGAGTCGATCGTCGAGTTCACCAACTCGTTGCTGTCCGGTCCACCGATCGACGTGGTCGTCCACAACGCCGGGGCCCTCACCGACGAGTACCGGTCGTCCGGTTTCGGGATCGAAGCGACCCTCGCCTCCCACCTCGTCGGCCCCCATCTGCTGACCGACAGGCTCCGCGAGCAGCTCGCTCCCGGGGCGCGCGTGCTGTTCATGTCCTCCGGCGGCATGTACACCCAGCAGCTCGACGTCGCCGAACTCGAGATGACCCCCGCGGACTATCGGGGAGCGATCGCCTACGCGCGGGCGAAACGCGGCCAGGTCGAACTGGTCGCCCACCTGGGACCGCAGCTCGCTCCCGACGTCATCATGCATGCGATGCACCCGGGTTGGGTCGACACCGACGGCGTCGCCCAGGGCCTCCCCGGCTTCGGGAAGGTCATGGGTCCGTTGCTGCGTGCGCCCGACGACGGCGCCGACACGATGATCTGGCTCGCTCTGGCCGACCTCGGCGGCGCCTCACCCGGCTCGTTCTTCCTCGACAGGGCGCCACGTCGGCGCGCCTACGTCCCCGGCACCAGCACCGACCCGATCGAGCGACAACGCCTGATGGCCTGGCTCGACGACATCATCGCCCCCCACCGGGCAGACCTCACCACCCCCACCAGCCGATGATCCGAAAGGGACCCTCCATGAACCTCGACCCCGGCGCACACACGCCCGACCTGGTCGACGCCGCCAGAGATGGCGCCCAGACCCTCGCTCAGACCGCCCGGCAAGCCGCCGAAGCAGCCACCGACACCGAGATGATCGGCGGCCTCGCCGACGACGTCGCCGAGTTCGCCGTCGATGCCGCCCGCGCCTCGGCGCCGGCGGTGCTCGCCGCCGCCCGCGGCTTCGTCCTGACCCGCCTCCGGCTGCTCCTCGTCCTCGTGGCGGCGATCACCCTCGTCGGTCTCTGGTATCGACGCCGACAGGACGACGGTGTCAACGCCGACGCCGATCGACCATGAGTTCCGATCACGAGCGGCTCGCCGCCGCTGCCAGCGCGGCACTCCCCCACGCCTACGCACCGTTCTCGCACTTCGACGCCGCCGCCGCGGTCGCGACCGACAGCGGCGGGATCGTTCCGGGAGTGATCGTCGAGAACATCTCGCTCGGTCTCGCGATGTGCGCCGAGCGAGCCGCGATGTTCACCGCCGTCTCCAGGGGTGAACGACCGACCGCACTCCTGTTGCTCGCACCGCGTACCGATGGCGAACTCACCCGGCCCTGCGGTGCCTGCCTCCAGGTCGCTCTGGAACTGGGCGGGCCCGAGGTGACCGTGATCGCGCAGTCGATCGACGATCAGGCATCCGCCTCGCATCGACTCGGCGACCTCCTGCCGTTCGGTCCGCACAAGGGTTGAGCCCTCCCACTCCATCGAGGGCGCAACCAGGGGCCCCTGCTCGCCGGCCCGTGTCCGACGCCGGATGTCCGACGCGGCCGCCATGTGCGGATGATCAGGTGAGCGCTTCACGGACCTCGTCGCCAGTCGACGTGGGGTCGAGGCGCGAGGGCCGTGTCCCCCCCGGTCGGGCCGCACACGCCTCGAGCCTCGATCACCGGTTTCGAGCATCGGAGACGGGGTACGACCACGCCACGGGTGTGTCGCACACGGCGGCGCGCCGGACCAAGGAGTCATCCATGATCGACCTTCGTGAACGCCGACTCGACCTCGAGGACCTCTCGAACCGCCTCGACCGCATCGAAGAGCGCCTCCCACCCGTCGGCGCCGCCGTTCTCCGGGCGCAGCGGGCATCCACACGACTCGCGTTCTCGACCGTCGGCGGTGCCGGGCAGGCCGTGGCGGACACCGTGCACGGCATCGGCGGCGCCGTCGGAACGGGGTTCCGCACGATCACCGGCACCGTGACCGCCACCGGCAGGCGAACGGTCGACGCCGTCGAAGACGAACTCGTCGACCTGGCCGACCAGGCCGGTGCGGCCGCCGAGCGAGCGCGTCACGCCCAGCCGGATGACACCTGGACCAGAGCCGAGCTGTACGACCTGGCGCAGGAGATCGAACTCGAGGGACGCTCCGCGATGTCGAAGGCGGAGCTGCTCGCCGCCGTCCGGACCGAGGATCCCCGGTGATCAGCCCGGACCTCGCGCACGCCGCCATGCTGGACGTCACCGGCGTCCGTTCCGACGGCAGTGCCACCGGCGTCGGTTCCGACGGCAGTGCCACCGGCGTCGGTTCCGACGGCAGTGCCACCGCCGTCCCGAGACCCCGTGGCAACGCACACGTCGACCGGATCGACGGACGCCCGGAGCATCTCGTCGTGACCGTCGCCGGTGAGGGTCTGGCGCTCTACCGGGTGGCGAACCACGGCCGGGGTCTGACCACCTCGAGACTGCAGCGGGGTTCCACGAGCGACGTCGTGGCCTCCGCTCGCCGGATGCGGCCCGAGCTCCTCACCGTCGTTGCGCCGGCAGACCGGCAGCAGGACCTCGGGACGCGCTTCGCCGAGGCCTGCGGGCCCATGAGCGTCCGGCTCCGGGAAGGTCGCGACACCCTCCGGGACCTGGTGGTGGCCGCCGCCGAACCGCATCCGTGACCGGCACTGGTCCCCCGAGGTGGGATTCGACTCGTCGGCCTCGCCCGGCGCGATGAACCCCGCTAGCTTCCCCGCATGGACATCATGACCTCGAGCGAGGCCGGAGCGGCCATCGTCGCCGTTCGTGGGGAAGTCGATGCCGACAACTGTGGGCAGTTGGCTGCAGCGCTCGACGCCATCGAGGTCGACGGCGACCGCCTGATCTTCGATGCCAGGGAGCTGAGCTTCATCGACTCGTCCGGGATCTCGGAGCTCCTGCGCACCCGTTCGGCCCTGGAGGCCAAGGGTGTCCGGTTCGAGATCCGGGAGCCGACGAGCCAGGTCCGACGAGTCCTGGAGATCACCGGCCTCGTGGAGCTCTTCCACATCGACTGACCGGCCCGGGCCGGCTCGGGCGGCAACCGGGAGCGACGTTTGACCGACGCGTCGGCGGGTACGTCCGCGTCATGGTCATCGACTCCGATCCGCTCACCCGACGGTCCGTCTCGGTCGCCGTCGTGAACGACCTGGACCTCGTGGTTCGAGGCGTCGCCGCCATGCTGGAGACCGTCACCGACGACGACGGCCCACAGATCCGGGTCGTGGAGCTGGCGGTCGATGACAAGCCCTCCCTTCCGGTCGACGTCGCGCTGGTCGACACCTTCGCCAATCCCGACGACGCGCGACTGCGGGCGCTCGAGATCGCCGAGAGCGGTCGCGCCAGCCACGTCCTCATCTACGCGTGGGACTCCGATGCGACGTTCCGCCAGCTCGTCGATCAGAGGCCGGACATCGGCCTGGTCTCGAAACGCTCGACGGCCCTCGAGCTCCGCACCGCGGTCCTCGACGCCGCGGCGGGCATCGACGTCTGGCAGGACCATCCCCTCAGCCCGCCGCTCACCTCGCCGTGGGCCGTTCCCGGCGGCCTCTCGGTCCGCGAGGCCGAGGTCGTGGCGCTCGTCGCCGAAGGACTCAGCAATCCCGAGATCGCCCGCCGCCTCGGTCTCACCTCCGAAACGGTGAAGACCTACGTGACCCGCGCGTACGACAAGATCGGCGTGCGCGGCCGAACCCGCATCGCCATCTGGGCGCACACCCACGGGCTCGTCTTCCCCGACTGACCGGCACGCCCTCGAGCCCGATCACCCGCTCCCTCGCCAGGGGTCGAATGTCGACGGTTCAGGACGCGTCGGCCAGCACGCCGTCCTGCGCCCGCGCCAGGCACCTCACGGCACCAACACGATTCGTCACTCCCAACGTCTCGTAGAGACGACGCAGTCGGCGAACCACGGAGCTCTCGGACAGGTGCAGGACGGTGCCGATCTCTCCGTTGGTCCGACCGGCCATGAGCAGCGTCGCCACCTCGCGCAGATCGTCGGGCAGACAGAGCCCGGGCACCGGCCACCGTGCCAGGAGCGCGACCCTGATCTCGGCCGCCGGCGCCCCCATGTCGACGACACCGTCGGCTCCGCTCGAGGGCGCCCGGTGGGGATGGCGGGTGATCACCATCACCCGGGGTGCACAATCTCGGGCGAGCGCCACGGTGCGCTCGACCCCGAGCCGGCGGGCGATCGGCCCGTCGGGGTTCCACAGACAGACGTCGGCGATCGGGAACTCGTGAGCCGGGCGGACGACCGCGTCCGAGCCGAGCACGTCGCGCAGACCGTGCACGATCACGTCGGGTTCGCCGAGCACGGCGACACGAAGTGGCGACGAGGTCATGCGGAGAGTCTTCCGTCGTTTTCCGCTCGCCGTCATCGGCCGCGCCGCCCGGCGGCGGCGAACCGCGCCGGTGCTCGTGGGCGTGCGGCTCACCCGACCAGGACGTTCGCGTAGATCTGCCAGGCCAGGGCGCTCTTGGCCACCAGACTCAGCACGATGTAGGTCTTCTCGCCGACGACGTAGTCACGCCACGGCCCGATGCGGCGGTACTGCAGGAACTGGTTCACGGCGAAGCAGTTGAACAACAGGAAGATCGACACGAGGATGCCGTAGACGAACGTCGGCGGCGCCGGACCGTCCGACACCGTGATCGTCGCGAGCACGGCGATCCATGGTGCAGCCCCGGCGATGCTGCCGAACCAGAACGGCGACATCCATGCCCGGTCACGACGACCGTTCACCATCTCCATCACCCAACCGAAGAGGATCATCGCCACATTGGCGGCTGCGATGCCGATGAGCGCTCCCAGGTCGGTGAGCGACACGATGAGCGAGATCAAGACGATCATCAGCGTCGACGACAGGCTGTACTCGACCCAGCGGAAGCGGTTTCGTCCGGCCTCGATCTCGCGGCGATACCACCCGTTCACCCCCGGCGCGGCGACGAGCAGGTGGAACAGCGCCGACAGGACCATGAAGGCGGCGACCCAGGGAGCGAGTGGGACGTCCGCGACGGTCTGGACCGCTCGCTCGCTGGCGGGAAGCCCGGGTTCACCGCCCTGGAGCATCGTGATCGGGAGGGACACGTCGGTGGCGAGCACGAGCATCGCGGCCGCCGAGACGCCGTGGAGCGCTGCGGCACCGAGGTTCCAACGCCGAAGCCCACGGTGACGTTCCGGGTCGACGGGGACCGCACGGGTGGCGATGGCACGAGGTCGATCGTCGTCCGGGCGCGGCTCGTGCGCTCGTCGCGGTTCGGCGGAAGGTGAGCGGAGATCGAGGAGGTCGGTCATGCGACCGGTGTTCCCTGATGGATCCGACCACAAACGCCGACCGTGCATGGCTCAACCCGCGGCGACCCCGAGCCGGGTGGCGAACAGATCGAAGGCCCAACAAGCCGCACTCGTCGCCACACCGAGCGACGTCGAGCCGTGCCGCTCGACCAGGTCGAGCGTCTGCGGCCACCGGCGGGAGACGTCGACGCCGGTTGATCGGAGGAAGCGTTCGGGCCGAGCCCAGGCATCGGTCGCTGGCCCTTCGGCGACGAGATGCCGCTGCCCGAGCATGGAGCCCTCCACGACGTAGGCGACGCCGACCCATCGGGCGGCCGGAGAGGCCGAGGAGCCACACGGCCATGGCGTCACCTCCGTGGTGGCTCCGGTTGTGGGCGCACGGTCATCGAACGCGTCCGCGAGATCGAACGCGTGCGCGAGATCGGCGAGATCCGCCCGCAGACCGGGAAGGCGCGACCATCCGTGGAGCGCCCAGAGGCCCGGAACCGAGCGCAGCAGCTGCTCGGCTTCGGCATGGGCTCGGAGCTGACCGAGGAGATAGTCCCGATAGGCACGCGGGTCCGCCAGGTCGACACCGAGCAGTGCACGATCGAGCCGTGCGTGGCGCTCCTGGGTCGCCGCACGGAGTTCCCGCCGCACGGTCCACCCGACGGACGCGGTCACCCCGAGCCTCCGGCACGCTCGAGACGGACGGCGACGCGATCGTCGGCCGTGCGTCCGGAGCCGACCGCAGCAGCGGCGATGACGTCGACGGCCGTCGTCGCCTCCCGTATCCGATCGGCGACGAGGTCGAGGCTCTCGTCGAGTGACATCGAGCGCCGCTCGAGCACACCATCGGTCACGAACGCCAACCAGTCCGCCTCACCGATGACGATGTCGACCGCCCGGTCGCGTCGAGCCGCCGGCACGCCCAGCGGTGGACCGGCTGGCATGCGCAGCAACGACACCCCGTCACCTCCGACGACGATCGGCGGTGTGTGGCCGGCACTCACACACTCGATCCTCCCGTCGGGGTGGACCGCCGCCACGAGTGCGGTCACGAAGCCCGCATCCGCGGCGAGCACGGTCGGCACCAGTCGTCGCGCCTCGGAGACGATGGCGACGGGGTCTCCGTCGTTCGCCGCGGCGAGAGTTCGGAGCAGAACACGCGCGACGCCCATCGATTGCGTCGCCTCCAGGCCGTGCCCGGCGACGTCACCGACGGCGACGACCAACCGATCGCCGACGACCAGGGCGTCGAAGAAGTCGCCACCGAGGCGGTTCGCGACACCGGCCGGGGCGTAGTGCGCGTCGAGCTTCCACCCGGGGACGCAGGGCAGTCGGTGATCGAGCAACGCTCGCTGGAGCGCTTCGGCGTTGGTCTGTTCGACCTCGAACAACCGTGCCCGTTCCAGTGCCGTGGCAGCGAGCTCGGCGATCGCTCGGGCCTGATCCGCCGATGCGGTCGGCTTCGCTCCGATCATCACGATGTCGACCCGCTCCTCACCGGCTCCGGCCGACGCGAGCCGTTGGGCGGGGACACCGGCACCCCGGGCCGACACGACCGCCTCGAGCCCCGTGCCGTCGAGCTCCCGTTCGAGCGCCGACATCACGGCGTCGGGCTGGCGGGCGGTACCGAGCGCCGACGCGATCGCCCGCAACTGCTCAACCCGCTGGCGCTCGGCGGTCTGCCGGGTGACGTCGTGGCACAGCCCGAGCACCCGCATCGGCACACCGAGCCCGTCCCGGAAGATCCTCCCGTGGCTCTCCATCCATCCGATCGAGCCGTCCTGGCGGAGGAAACGGAAGTCGACGAGCAGATGGTCGCGATCGACCAACGCCGACGCGAGCTCCTCGACCACACGACCACGATCCCCCTCGTGCACGGTCTCGACGAAGTCCTCCAGGGAGCCGCCGAATTCGCCGACCCCGAAACCGTGCATCCGCTCGAGCGAGTCGGACCAACGAACGGTGCCGGTCGGCACCGCCCAGTCGTAGACACCGGTGACCTCCAGCGACAGGGCGAGCTCCAGCGTCCGGGACTGATCGCGCCGGCGGAGCTGCGATGCCACCGTCGACAGCAGGAGGGCTCGTTCGATGGGCTCCACGAGATAGGCGTCGGCACCGGCGTCGAGGCCATTGATGCGGTCGGCGAGATCGATCGCCACCGACGAGCGCTGGACCACGGGGATGTTCTGCGTCAGCGGATTGCGCTTGATCGACGCCGTGACGTCGAGCCCCGACATGTCGGGCAGTCGCACGTCGATGACGACGACGTCCGGCAGGGCGGCGACCGCCTCGAGGCCTTCGCTGGCCGTGGCGGCCTCGACGACGTCGGCACCCGCTCGTTCCAACCACCGGCGGAGGGCGAATCGGTTGGACTCACTGTCGTCGATGACGAGCACGGTTGCGTCGTCGAAGACGGCGTCGCCGGCCTCGAGCGCGTTCATGGCGCCGGCACCTCGTCGAGGAGTCGGGAGATCGCCAGGTGGAACACCGAGCCCCCTCCGGGACGGCCCTCGACCCACAGGTCGCCCCCGTGGCGCTCTGCGATCCGGCGTGCGATCGTCAAGCCCGCCCCGGATCCACCGCCGTACTCGTCACGGCCGTGGAGCCGACGAAACACCTCGAACACAGCCGTGCGTTGATCCGCTGGCACCCCGATGCCGTTGTCCGCCACCGAGATCACCCACGGCGGTGGAATGTCGGCCTGATGCTGCGGCCACCCGTCCCAACCGCGTTCGGTGTCCCCCAACCCACCGACCGTCACGACGACGTGAGGCACTCGATCGGGATGTCGGTACTTCATGGCGTTGCTCAACAGGTTGGTGAGCACCTGCACCAGCTGGACCCGGTCCCCGACCACCCGGAGGTCATCCACGACCTCGATGGTCGCTCCCGTCTGCCCCATGCGGGTCGCCGTCCAGTCGGCGGCCTCGTCGACGAGGGCCGAGAGTCGGAGCGGCTCCACCCGCAGCGGCGTGCGCCCGATGCTCGCATAGTCGAGCAGTGCGTCGACGAGCACCGCCATGCGTCGTGAGAGCCGACTGGTCGAGTCCAGCAGAGCATTGCCGGCCTCGCCGAGAACATCGCCGTGGTCCTCCCGGAGGAAGTCGACGTAGTTGAAGATGCCGCGAAGCGGTTCCTTCAGATCGTGCGCCGCCACGTAGGCGAAGCGGTCGAGTTCGTCGTTGGCCGCCCGGAGGGCTTCGACGTTGCGTGCGAGCTGCTCCGAGCGCTGGAACACGACCGTGCCGAGCGCGGATCGAAGACCCGATGCGACCTCGATCTCCGCCGACTGCCACGGGTGGCAGCGACCGGCGACCTCGGCGGCATGGATCGAGAAGGAGCCGGCGGGGCTGAGCCGGTCGTGGTCGTGGAGCGACCGACGATCACCCCAGCGCGCCTGGCTCAACTGCTCGGGCCGGAACCAGACGATCCAGTTCCCGACGTCGCGTGCGAGCGAGACAGCCAGCAGTCCGGCGATCTCACCGGTGCGTTCGGATCCGTCGGTCCACTCGGCGATCGACTCGACGACGTGCACGACGCCACCCGGCGGCATGGTCCGGTCGAGTCGGCCGATCAGCCGGTCGACCGCCGCCGTCGACGGCACCATGCCGAACGTACGGTGCCGCCCCGCGACACGAACGACCACACCGACCGAGTCCACCATCGAGAGCAAGGCGTCGGGGTCGTCGGTCAGACCTCCCAGAATGGACTCGGCCGCCCCGACCGCAGCCAGCACCCGACCGAGGTGCTGTTCGAGGATCAATCGACGGTCGGCCGCCTCGGCCCGCTCCATGGCGCCGACCTGCATCGAGACCAGATCCGAGATCGCGCGGGCGACCCGCTCGGTCTCGGCGCTCGGAAGGCTCGGGCGATCGTGCAGATGCCCGGAGATCAGACCCCAGAGTCGACCGCCGTGGACGATGGCCAATGACGCCGACGCGCGCACGCCCATGTTCCGCAGATAGCGGACGTGGATGGGCGACACCGCTCGGATGGCCAAACCGGAGGTGTCGAGCCATCGCCCATCGGGAAGCGGGGCCGGCAGGATCGGCTCGGCCGGTGCTGCGGTGTCCCGGACGACACGGACGCGCTCCTCCAGGTACAACGCTCGGGCCTGGGCGGGAATGTCGCCCTCCCCGAAGCGGAGGCCGAGGAACGACTCCAGGTCGTCCCGTCGATCCTCGGCGACGATCTCGCCCGCGTCATCCCGATCGAACCGATACACCCAGACCCGGTCGAACCCGAGCAGACGACGAACCCCGGTCGCCGCCGAGCGCAACAGTTCGTCGACCGATCGAGCCGAACTCAGATCCGAGATGAGGCCGGCGAGACCATCGGTCGGCAGCGGCCCGTCGAGGTGCACGTCGAGCAGCTCGACGACGATCGGACCGGTCCGGGATCGGACACCGCGGACCTCCCACGACCTTCCCGATCGTTGCAGTGCCCCGACTCGGCCGACGGACTCCACCGCCGGCGCTCCGAGCAGCGAGGCTGCGGTCGCTCCCAGGACATCCGCCCCGAGGAGATCACCGGCCGAGGCCGTCCGGGCGATGACCCGATCGTCGTCATCGACGACGATCGCGGCTCCCACCCCCTGGATCGCCGGCATGAGGTGCAGCGCTTCCCGCTCGCAGTCGTCGAGCGTCGACATCTCGCCCGGGGCGAGGAACGCTCCGTCGCTGCGCCAGTCCGTCGCGTTCACCGGAGCCGCCCCACCGGCTGCGCAACGTGCCGCCAGTAGTGATCCAGGCCGCGTGCGAGTTCGGTCCACGCAGCGACGCCCAGCGGTTTCTCGATGACGCCGCTCGCACCGAGCCGGTAGGCGGCGTCGCGCTCCCCACTCCGCGCACTCCCCGACAGCACGACGGCGGGCAAGGTCGGATGGCGTGCACAGAGGACCTGCAGCACCGACAGCCCGTCGACGTCCGGCATGCTCAGATCGAGGAGCAGGTAGAGCGGGAGCTCATCGACGTGAAGGTTCTCCCGGCGATCGAGTTCGCCCAGAAGCTCGTCGAGCGTCGAGAACGAGAGGATCGGCAGGCGGAGCCGGTGGTACACGCGGAGCAGCACCGACCGATCGGCCTCGCTGTCGTCCAGGGCGAACGCCGGACGATCGGAGGTGCGTCCTCCGGTCGACGGTTCGGCCTCCGACTCACTCGACATCGGCCCAACGTAGGAGTGACGTTCGACGGCCGACCGATCGGGTCGACGAGAATCCACCTTCGCGGAGTCGTCCGGGCGTTCGGGCGCTGCGCACCGGATTCAGCGCTGATTGACCCGATCGGGGGACATCGCCGATGCCGAGCACCGGTTGTCTGTACGGATGGCCCCTGTTCGTCTCATGATCTGCAACGACGCCGAACTCGTCGTCCGCGGGTTGGTCGCGATGCTTCGCCACTCGGAGGATCGGGTCGAGGTCGTCTCGGCCACGATCGGTGAGATCCCCGACATCAGCGCCGACGTCGCGCTCGTCGATGCCTTCGGCCAGCCCGACGCCGGCCTGGCTCGGGTTCGTTCCGCCGTGGCCCGGCCGGGCATCCAGCGCGTGGCGCTCTACACCTGGAAGGTCTCGCCGACGCAGATCCGCCAGGTGCTCGACATCGGCGGCGACGCCGTGCTCTCGAAAGCCCACTCGGCCAGCGACCTCGTGGACCGCGTCGAACGCGTCCATCTCGGCGAGCGTGTGGTCGACGACGTGTCGACCGAGCTCACCCAGCCGTCATCCGACCCCGACCTCACCGGGCGCGACGTCGAACTCCTGACGCTGGTCGCCCACGGGCTGTCCAACGCCGAGATCGCAGAGAAGACATTCCTCGCGACGTCGTCGGTCAAGACCTATCTGAAGTTCCTCTACGCCAAGCTCGGGATCTCGTCGCGCACCCAGGCCGTCCTCCGGGCCGTCGAACTCGGCCTGGTCGACGTGCCTCGGGGTGACCGGTCCGCTCCGATGCGCTGATCGGGTCGGCCCCCGACGGTGCCCGAACCGACAGCTCAGGCTCCGGGCCGCCGGCGGCGGAGGTCGACGACGGCAGCCGCGACGATCTCGAGAGGATCGGTCGTCTCGTGATCGAGGCGGATCGCCCCCGGACCACGATGAAGCGGCACGTCGGCGAGCGCCGCGGCGAGCAGGCCGAGCCGAACGGGATCGGGCTGCCTCACCGCCGAGGCAGGGACGCCGGCGGCCGGACGCCCGCGCACGACGGCGTCGGATTCGATGGATTCGGGTGACGTCCGGTGGGGTGACGTCGAGTCGAGCGTGTTCGGGTCGAACATGGTGGTCATGGCGGGCCTTTCGACGGGAAGTCCCGGTGGTGTGCCCCGTCGGACGCCACCCAAACCCGGATCCGCAGAATTCCTGCCCGGACGCGATCGAGCCCCGGCGAAGGCCGGGGCTCGATGCCGGATCGGGTGGCCGAGTGCTCGGATCAGAAGTAGTGGCTCCGACCGAGACCACGACCCATCGCCCCGAGGATCGCGAGTGCGACGCCGACGATGGCGAGGACGCCGCCGAGCGTGGAGAGCAGCGGGATGCCGAGGACGGCTCCGAGGATGAGGAGGATGACGCCGAGGACGATCATGGTGGCTTCTTTCTGGTCGGGAAACGTCGGAGATCGAAGCACCCGCCCGGCTGACCGGTCGGATCGACTTCGAGGACGTTCAGGAGCTACCCGGACGTCGCCGACCCGAAACACGCGGCGCGAGGTTTGCTGCGGACGGTCTGGGGAACGGTCGAGCCCATGGGTACGTCGTCGAGTTCCTCCGCGTCCGATCGTCACGATCCGCAGCCGCGCACATTCCACCTCCTCGGGGTCACGGGAACCGTGGCCCACGGCATCCGGAATCACTTCGGCACCTATCTGAGCGAGGCGGCGCCGGGTGATCCTGCGGCGATCTGTGCCATCGACCCCGAGGGCGAGCTCGCCCGACGGCTCGGCGCCGCGGCACTGATCGAGCTCGCCCGACGTCGCGCTCCCGTGGTGGTCGCCCTCGGATGGGGCGACGACGTCGCCGATCACCTCGCCGTGGACGAGGTGATCGATCTCCGGCAGCCACTGGACGAGATCGAGCGAGCGATTCTCCTGGTGTCCCGTCGAACCGCTCCCCCGGCTGACGATGGGCCGACGACGACCGATCACGCCCGGAGGAACGGCCAGGTTCAGGGTCGCTGCTGAGGTCGTACCGGCGGGTCCTGGATCGACGACCACTCGGCGAGCGCCGCGGCGAACTGGTCGAGGCTGCGCGTCATGGCCTCGATCTCGTCGGTGGTGAACGCCTCCAGCACGCCGCACAGCAGCGCCTCGGTCTGATCGTCGAGCTCAGCGAGCCGATCGCTCCCCGCCGGGCTCAGCTCGACCTTCACACTCCGCCGGTCGTCCCTGTCCGGCAGCCGGACGACCAGACCCTGTGCCTCCAGTCGATCCACCGCCCGGGTCGTCGTCGACGGGCTCATGCCCAGACGCGACGCCAGATCGGTCATTCGGCAGGGCTCGAGGTCACCGATGGCACGCAGGGTCCGGGCCGACGCTCCCCGGCGTCGACCGAGATGGCCGAACGCCGCCTCGAGGCGACACCACTCGGGACTCTCCTGACCGATCGGCACTCGCCGCCAGGACGCCACGAAGCGGCGAACGCCGGCGTCCCTGGCCGAGTCGTGCGTGCTACGTGATGAGACGTTCATCCTGATCCTCGTCCGGTCGCCACGGACCGTAGTGATCCTGAGCACGGGGCCGGGGCGCCATCGCAGAGAAGTCCCCCTCGGTGGGTCGAGCCGGTCGGGTGCGCGCGGTCGGTGCCGTTTCGTCCACGACCGCCGGGGTACAGCCGATGGACACCACCGGGAGGACCCGCGATGACCGAAGCCACGCCCGCGACTCGAGAAGGGCCGTCGACACCACTGGACCCCGACCGACCCGACGTGGAGCCCGAGCTGCTCGAGAGCTTCGACGCGAGCATCCTCGAGGGCGCCTACCGGCTCCGTCGATCGACCCCGAACCTGATGAGCACGGGGTTGATGGCCGGGTTCGACGTCGGTTTCGGCGTGCTCGCCCTGCTGTACGTGCAGGACCAGACCGGCTCGGAGCTGCTCGGCGGGCTCGCCTTCACGATCGGCTTCTTCGCGCTCCACCTCGGACGCTCCGAGCTGTTCACGGAGAACTTCCTCGTGCCGGTGACGACGGTCGTCACGGGTGCGGCGAGCGTTCGTGATCTGCTGCGCTTGTGGGTCGGCACCTACCTGACCAATCTCCTCGGGGGATTCGCCGTCGCCGCGACTCTGGTGACGGCCTATCCCGAGCTGCACGACACGGTGCTCACGCTCGCGGAGAAGATCGAGGGACGAGGGTTGACGACCGAGTCCTTCATGCTCGCCGTGTTGGCCGGAGCGGCGATCACGTTGATGACCTGGATGATCCGCAACGCCGCGACCGAACTCGGTGCCCTGGTGTCGGTCGGCGCCTTCGGCTTCCTCCTCGGCGCCATGCATCTGAACCACGTCGTCGTGATCTCGATCAAGATGTTCGCAGCGATGGTGGTCGGGGGCACGTCGTTCGGTGTGATCGACTGGCTCGCTTTTTCGTCGTTCGTCGTGGTCGGCAATCTGGTCGGCGGGCTCGGCCTCGTGACCGTCGCCCGGCTCGTGCAGCTCGGCGGCCCCGAGATCCGCGGCAAGCGTGCCCGCCATCGGCGGTCGCCGCGTCGTCGACGCACGACCGGATCGATCGCACCGACCGACATCCTCAGGGATCAGGCCTGACGCCCGGAGAGAGCGAGGTCGTGGTCAGGCGGCTCGAGCGGATTCCCGCACCCCGACCGACGTCCGGTCGACAGCCTGATCGTCGACGATCACGGGTCGGGTGCTCCGCCGGAGCATGCCGACCAACACCAGACTGCACATCGACGCCACACCCAGACGCGCGGCCAGCACCGGATCGAAGAACAGGGCCGTCAGTGCGAGCACCTCGAGTCCGACGCTGAGCGCGGCGAGTCCGACGAGTGACCAAGCCGCTGATGGGGGGAGCTCATCCAGCGTCGGCACGGGACCGAGCTCGGGCTCGATCCGGCGTGGGTGCACCGCCGTCACGATCCACTCCCGATGCCAGCGGGGACGAGCCCGCCCACGGCCGACGCCGTCACGGCGAGCAGAAACGCCGCCCCGAGCACGATCCAGAGTCGCGTCGCGGACCGACGGTTCGGCCGCAACGACGGGTGTGGTTCGGTCGGCTGCGGTGGGTGCCTCATCGGATCGATCCCGACTCGGCGATGCAGATCGTCGCGGCAATCGGCAGCTCGGCGAGCCGGCGGAAGGCTCCTGGACGCCGCGTGACGGCGTGGTTCGTGCGAGCTCGACTCGGGACTGGGGCGACATGGATCGAGGTCATGCCCGCGGCTGTTCCCCTCGGCTCGGTCGATCAAACCCGGACCGTCCCGAGCTGCTCGCGGCCGACGCCTGCACGGGCGAACGGAAGAAATCTCGTGGCTTCGTGTTTGCACACACGATCGACGGGGAAGGTCTCGGTCGGCAGAAGTGCTCACCGTCGGAGACGCCGGTGGGTTGCCTCACAAGAGAGACCGGTTGATTCCCCCATCACCGGAACCACAGATGCACCGCCCCGACCAAACCCCCTTCTCCCTCCTCCGGTCGGGGCGGTGCCGCGTGCGTCGGCGGGTACCCCTCATCGGGCCCACGATCCGCGGGCTGTGTTTACGACGCCGCCAGCCGGGTAGGTCGTGGTCACGGAGCAGGACCCGATGCCCTCACTCCGCTGTCAACGGACATCGTCCACGAAAGGAATCATGTCGAACTCTCTCGACGCCACGACCACGCAGACTCTCGTCACCACGCTCACCGACGGCTTCGACGGTTACCGCCTCGCCGCGGACAAGGTGGAGAACCAGACGCTCGCCGCCATCTTCCGTGACTTCGCCGCGCAGCGCGACATCTTCGCCAGCCGCCTGATCTCCATGGCGGAGCACGAGGGCACCGACATCGAAGTGGACGGATCGGCGCTCGCGTCCGTCCACCGGACCTGGATGAGCTTGAAGGACGCCGTCACCGGCTCGGACCCGTCCTCGCTGCTCGAGACGTGCATCACCGGCGAGGAACACGCTGCGTCCGTCTATCAGGACGCGCTGGGCCAGCCGATCTCGGAGCCACTCCGCAAGGTCATCGAGCCTCAGTTCAACGAGATCGTGAGAGCCAAGGCCACGCTTCAGGGCCAGCTGGTCGACAACTGACGATCAGGTCCTCCCGCTCCCGGCCCGGCCAGAGCGCCGGGTCGTGGCGCGTCCGGGGCCGGTGTGTGGGCCCGTGTGA
Source organism: Acidimicrobiales bacterium (assembly GCA_020629695.1). Taxonomy (GTDB): domain Bacteria; phylum Actinomycetota; class Acidimicrobiia; order Acidimicrobiales; family SZUA-35; genus JAHDBV01. Next base: position 44,137 of record JAHDCV010000031.1, read on the forward strand.
TCGGCCGGTCACCGGCGACCTCCGTCGCCTCGGTCGAGCCACCGAGCGCGGATCTCCCGAACGCGCCGCCGTCCGAGCGCTCGAGTTCGCTCAGGAAGATGCCACCGCTGCCGTGTCGGTCGCCCGACCGGTCGCCACTTCGGCGACGGCGGGAACGGGAGACGACCCTGCCGCGGCGTCGCCGGGGACGGTTCGTGCTGCTCGATCTCGGATGTCATGACGAAGTGGTACCCGGAAACCGCCAAGCGGAATCGGAATCGTCAGCTCGACCGACCGGCGAGCCCGTCGAGCAACGACAGGAACTCATCGGCGAACACGGCCGGATCGACCACCTCGTCGGCGAACGCCCCCCGAACAACAACACACCCGCGGCGGCATCCACCAACAGATCGATCCCCGGGACGTCATGCCCGGCGATGTCCACGTCGGCGCTCGGCCGTTTCAGTCGTCGCTCAGGAGGTTCTGCAGCGCCCCGTTGGCGACCATGTCGACGAGGAACTCCCGGGTGTAGGCCTCGGTGGGGCGGTCCCGCACCATCGCGTCGAGTACATGGGCGTCCTCACCGATGAGGATCCGCCACTCCCCCGCCCGGACCGCATCGAGGATCACGGTGGCGGCCGCGGCCGAGGTGGTCGGGGCTTCGTTGCGGAACGCCGCCGCTCGCTCCATCACCTCGGGCAGGGCCGCCGGGTCGATCCCGTGGGCCGCCAGCGTGTTCCCGGCGATGCCCGTACCGATGTGACCGGGGAAGACGACGTGGGCGTGCACGTGCGGGGCGTGCATGGCGAGGTCCTGGATCAGCGCCTCGGTGAAGCCACGAACGGCGAACTTGGCCGCGCTGTAGCTGGTGTGGGGTCGATCCGGTCCGAGCGACGCCCACAACCCGTTGACACTGCTCGTGTTGACGATGTGCGCCGACTCCGCGGCCATGAGCGACGCGAGGAACACCCGTGTGCCGAGGTACACCCCGCCCCAACACACGGCGAAACACCGTTCCCACGTGTCCCGGCCGTCCGCCACGATGGAACCGCCACCACCGATGCCGGCGTTGTTGAACAACATCGTGATGTGATCGGTCTCGTGCTGGGCGAGCACGTCGTCACGGAAGTGCTCGAGCGACGCCTCGTCGGCCACGTCACAGATGTGGGTGGTGCAGCGGGTGCCATCCGGCGCTCCGGCCAGAGCCCGCTCACGCGTGACCGCCATGTTGTCGCCGTTGATGTCGCAGATGGCGACGTGGCACCCCTCGGCAGCCAGTTGCACGGCGAGGTCGCGCCCCATGCCGTCGCCGCCACCGGTGATCACGGCCAGGCCGTTCGCGAAGTCGTTCATGGCGGGAGTTCAACACAGGCGATCACGAGCAGCAATCGGACAGCAC
>JAHDCV010000108.1 GCA_020629695.1 Acidimicrobiales bacterium
CTGTTCGCCATTTAAAGCGGTACGCGAGCTGGGTTCAGAACGTCGTGAGACAGTTCGGTCCCTATCCTCCGCAGCCGTAGCAAAGTTGAGAAAGGCTGTCCCTAGTACGAGAGGACCGGGATGGACGTAGCTCTCGTGTGCCAGTTGTTCCGCCAGGAGCATGGCTGGTTGGCGACCTACGGAAGGGATAACCGCTGAAAGCATCTAAGTGGGAAACCCGTTTCAAGATGAACTTTGCCACTGGATAGCCAGGTAAGGCCCCTGATAGGTGATCAGGTTGATAGGCCGGATGTGTAAGCACAGTAATGTGTTCAGCTGACCGGTACTAATAGGCCGAGGGCTTGTGGTTTGCTCGTGCTCGCTGTGGAGTTCTTGAGAGTTATCTCAGAACATCGTCTGGAACGGACGATATATAGGTTTTGGTGGCGATAGCGGAGGGGTCACACCCGTTCCCTTCCCGAACACGGAAGTTAAGCCCTCCAGCGCCGATGGTACTTGGGACGGGAGTCCCTGGGAGAGTAGGTCGCCGCCAGATTTCTGAAAGGAAGGGAGCCCCGTCGGGCTCCCTTTCTGCGTTTTCCGGCCGTAGCCTGCGGGCATGGCTGAACAGCGCCGCGGCGGCGGATCGAACGGACCTCGCCGATCAGGTGGCGGTGCCCGCCCCGGATCGGGTGGGTCGAGGGGTGGCTCTGACCGGACGGGTCGGGGTGACGGCGGTGGTCGCTCGTCGGGTTCGCGTGGCTCCGGAGGGTTCTCCGGCCGCTCCGGTGCGAACCGGGGACGTGGTGGTCGAGACGACGAACGCTCCGGCAACGGCGCCCGGCGCCCCGGTCGACGTCCCGCAGAGCCCCGCGGCCGCGGTCGAGACGCCGATGAGAAGCGCACGGGCCCGCCGAAGCACGGCGGGAAGTTCGGCCGGCGTCAGTTCGACGTGGACGCCGTCGATCGTTTCGGCGAGGACGACGAGGTCCGCGTCGAGCGGGTCGACGAACGTGCACCGAGGAAGCCGGCACCTCGTCGCGAGCGGGGAGTGGCACCGGAGATCGAGGCGGTCGGTTTCGGCAACGTCGCTCCGGACACGAGGCGAAAGCTGCAGGGTCGTCTTGCGTCTGCGGCGGAGGACTTCCAGAGGGAACGGTTCACCGAGGCGAAGCAGAAGCTCGCGTCGATCGAGAAGCTCGCGCCCGATGTCGCTGAGGTGCTCGAACTCCGTGGGTTGTGCAAGTACCGACTCGGCGATTGGAAGGGTGCGGTCGCCGATCTCGAGCGGTTCCGGCTCCTGACCGGCTCCGTCGAGCAACACCCCGTCCTCGCCGATGCCCGCCGTGCGCTCGGCCATCATGCGATGGTCGAGGAGCTGTGGGCGGAGTTGGGCGAGTATTCGCCCGAGCCGGCGCTGCTCGAGGAAGGCCGGATCGTCGCTGCGGGTTCTCTGGCCGACCAGGGACGGCTGCAGGACGCCATCCGAATGCTCGAGAAGGCGCCGAAGCCCGGTCGTCGGCCGAGCGTCCATCACCTTCGGCGCTGGTACGCGCTGGCCGACCTCTACGAGCGGGCCGGCGACGTCGTCACGGCCCGTCGTCGTTTCACCGCCGTGGCCGAGCAGGATCCGTCGTTCGGTGACGCGGCCGAGCGGGCCGCAAACCTCGGCTGACATGGCCGACGATGCGACGCTCGCCATGCGAGCCAAGGTGCAGGCGCTCGGCGGCTCGCGCCGGGCGCTCTGGTTCTACGGGGCCGTCCAGCGCATCGTCCGGCTCACGGTTCTGCCGTTCGTCTCGGTGAAGGTCGAGGGGCGCGACCGGCTCGCGACGCCGGGCGCGGTGCTGGTGGCACCGGTGCATCGGAGCCATCTCGATTCGGTGGTGCTCGGTGGCCTGGGGGAGCGTCGTCTGCGGGCGTTGGCGAAGGAATCCCTGTTCGGCAATGCCGTGTTCCGTTGGGTGATCGCCGCGCTCGGCGCCTTTCCGACCAAGCGGGGAGAGGCCGACCTCGAGTCGATGCGAGCGGCCATCGACATTCTCAAGAACGATGAGATGATGATCGTCTTCCCGGAAGGCACGCGACAACGGGGCGACGAGGTCGGGGAGCTCTTCGACGGGATCGCCTTCCTCGCAGCGAGGAGCAAGGCACGCATTCTCCCGATCGGGATCGACGGCACGGAGCAGGTGCTCGGCTCGGGAAGTTCGCGCCCATCGCGCCATCCGGTCGCTGTGGTGGTCGGTGAACCCATGGACCCGCCCGTGTCGTCGCGGCGCAATGTGTTGGTGGAATACACCGCCGAACTGCGGGCCGAGATGCAGCGCTTGCAGGACCGAGCCGTGGCACTGAACCGAAACCGGCCCTGACGGCGTCCGCCGAATCGGCGCGGTCGATCGAGGCAGGGTTCGCGCGGGTGTTTAGTTGAGTCTCTACGCTGCCGATGGGAGCAGCGCCGCTCCAGGCATCCCAATCACCCGTCACAACACGAGGTTCCAGTCGTGGACATCGCAGCCCTTCTCGGCGACAACGCCGCCAACCTGCTGGAGCACGAGTGCTCCGGCATCTCCGCCGACCGCCTGCATCTGCCGGGCCCCGATTTCATCGAGCGCGTCTTCGAGCAGACCGACCGCACGCCGCAGGTGCTGCGCTCGCTGCAGAGCTTGTACGACCACGGTCGTCTCGGGGGCACCGGCTACATCTCGATCCTTCCGGTCGACCAGGGCATCGAGCATTCGGCCGCGGCGTCGTTCGCTCCCAATCTGGACTACATGGATCCGGCCAAGATCGTCGAGCTCGCGGTCGAAGGTGGGTGCAACGCCGTCGCGTCGACCTTCGGTGTGTTGGCGATGACGAGCCGCCGGTTCGCCCACCGGATTCCCTTCATCGTGAAGATCAACCACAACGAGTTGCTCACGTACCCCGAGACGCACGACCAGATCATGTTCGGCTCCGTCCAGCAGGCCTGGGATCTCGGGGCCGCCGGCATCGGCGCCACGATCTACTTCGGCTCGGAGGACTCGAACCGTCAGATCCAGGAAGTCTCCGAGGCGTTCGCCCTCGCCCACGAGCTCGGCATGTTCACCGTGCTGTGGTGCTACACGCGTAACTCGGCGTTCAAGAAGGACGGCACGGACTACCACGTCTCGGCCGACCTCACGTCGCAGGCCAACCACATCGGTGTCACGATCCAGGCCGACATCATCAAGCAGAAGCTCCCCGAGAACAACGGCGGTTACAACGCCGTCGGTTTCGGCAAGACGCATCCGTCGGTGTACGACACCTACACGACGGACAACCCGATCGATCTGACCCGCTGGCAGGTCGCCAACTGCTACATGGGCCGCGCCGGGCTGATCAACTCGGGTGGTGCGTCGGGTGGCGAGAGCGACCTGGCCGAGGCCGTCACGACCGCCGTCGTCAACAAGCGCGCCGGTGGCACGGGCCTCATCCTCGGGCGGAAGGCGTTCCAGCGTCCCGTCGGTGAGGGCATCGAGCTGCTCAACGCCGTGCAGGACGTCTACCTCGACGACGCCGTCACGATCGCCTGATCGTTCATGACCGCATGGGTCCTGGATCTCGACGGTGTGCTCTGGCGAGGCGCCGTCGAGATCCCGGGTTCGGTCGACGCGGTCAACACACTGCTCGAGCGGGGAGATCAGGTCGTCTTCGCGACCAACAACGCCTGGGCCGAACCCGAGACCCACGAGCGTCGCCTCGCCGACATGGGGATCGCCGACACCGCCGGCCGGGCGATCACTTCGGCGCTTGCTGCTGCGAGCCTCGTCGACTCCGGTGAACGGGTCGCCGTGCTCGGGGGGCCGGGGCTCCGGTCGGCGGTGCTCGACCGAGATGCCGTGCTCGTTCCCTTCGATGACGCTCCACTCGTCGGAGCAGCGGATGCGTTGCTCGTCGGCCTCGACAAGGATCTGTCCTACGCCCGACTCGGCGCCGCGGTTCGCGCCGTGCTCGGAGGTGCACGTCTGATCGCGTCCAACACGGATCCGACCTTTCCGACCGACAGCGATCCACTCCCCGGGGCCGGCGCCGTGGTCGCCGCCGTCGAGCGGGCCACCGCCACGGTCGCCGTCGTCGCCGGAAAGCCCAACGGGCCCATGGCCGCACTCGCACGCAGACGGCTCGCGGGGCTGGGTGCCGACCTCACCGATGTGGTGATGGTCGGCGATCGGTTCTCGACCGATGGACGGTTCGCCGGCGCGCTCGGCGCCCGCTTCGTCCGAGTCCGGTCGGGCATCGACGCTGACGAGACGTCGGCGGCGCAGGTGGCGACCTTCGCGGAGGTCGACGACCTCGCCGCGGCGATCCGTGCCGTCTGAGCCCGGGACCGTCTGAGGCCCCGCCTCGAGCACCGTCATCTGATGACGGCCGTCGCCACGGCCTCGACACTGGGTGTCGGCTTCCGATCGGACCGGTCACAGCCGACGCATCGGGACCGAACGTGGTCGATCATGCGCAGATGAACACGTTGGGTGATTGGGAGATGGTCGAACTGGCGGCCCGAGCCGTGCAGGGAGACGACGCCGCGAAGGCGGGCCTCATCGCTGCGCTGTGGCCGACCGTGCAGTCCGTCTGCCGGAGGAGCGTCGAGCCGGACGCTGCACCCGACGTCACGCAGGATGCCATGGAGCGCATCGTCGTCTCGCTCGAACAGTTCCGCGGCGACGGATCGATCGAGGGGTGGGCGCGCCGCATCGCCCGCTCGGTCTCGATCGATCATCTCCGGCGCCGACAGCGGCTCGCGGCGCTGGTGGAACGAGCCCGCGCCGAAGAGCGCGTGGGCGGTGACCTCCGTCGCCCGTTGGGCGACACGATCGAGGTCCAGCAGCTGCTCGAGTGCCTCGAGGGCGACCAACGTCGGGCGTTCGCCGCGACACAACTCGCCGGATTGAGCTACGCCGAGGCCGCCGAACGGGTGGGCTGTCCGGTCGGCACGATCCGCAGCCGGGTGGCCCGGGCTCGTGGAGAGTTGCGCCGCCAACTCGATCCGGCGTGACGCTGTCCGGTTCGACGCCGGATCAGCCGAACGGACCGTTCCTTCTGCGACGCAGCGTGTCCGATGGGTGGGGGAGCGGCCCGCGTCCGATCCCTCCTGTGGTGTCGAGCACGTCGTCCTCGTCCGGGAGCGTGGGGCCGACCAGATGCGGGCGGGTCACCCTGACCAGTCCGCCGACGAACACCCCGAACACGAATCCGGCGACGTGGGCGACCCAGGCGACGCTCGAGTCGGTCCCGGTGAAGAACTGGAAGACGAACCAGATGCCGAGATACCAGCGCGCCCGGATGTCGATGAGCCGAAGGAAGGCGAAGGTCCGGATCGGAGCGTCGGGGAACCAGACGGCATAGGCCCCCATGATCGCTGCGATCGCCCCGGAGGCGCCGACGAGTGGGATCGTCGACGATGGCTGAACGGCCACATGTCCGAGCGTCGCGACGACACCGCCGATGAGGTAGAAGACGAGGTAGGGCACGTGGCCGAGCCGGTCTTCGATGTTGTTCCCGAAGATCCAGAGGAACAGCATGTTGCCGCCCAGGTGAGCGATGCCGCCGTGCAGGAAGATCGAGGTGATCGCCGCGAGCCAGACGATCTTGTCCTCGAAGAGGGGGTCGTCACCGTCGACACACGGCGCATCGCCTGATCGGAGCGTGCTGGCGATCTCGTCCACGCTGAGCGGTTCACCGCTGGTCAGCTCGCACGGGATGACCGCTCGTTCGAAACTGAACGCCGTCTGCTCGTCGAGCCGGACTTGTTCCTCGACGGTCACCACCATCGACTCGGACAGCCCGCCCTGTGGCCCGAACCATGCAGCGACACACGCCACCATGATCGCGATGGTCACGAAGGCCGTGCGAGTGGTGGGGTTCTCGTCCTTGATCGGGAACACCATGACAACCTAGTCAGCTCGTTGTGTGACCGACGTCATGGGTGCTAACTATTGCAAGCAGGTGCGAGCGGACGTATGCTCATCTCCATGATCAACGCAGACACACTTCCTCCCGCCATCGGCTCTGCACTGGACTCCGGCCGCAAGACCGTCGATGAGACCCGCGAGCAGTTCGAAGCCATCGTGAAGCAGATCGATGACGTCGTTCGCCCCCGGGTCGAGGCCCGGATCGCCGAGGTCCAGGCCGCTCCGGCCAACCTCGAGAAGGCCGTCAACGACCTTCCCGGCACCGTCGAGAAGGTGCTGGCCGACGCCCGCGCCCAGCTCGCCGCTGTTCCGTCGCAGCTGGCCGCTGT
>JAHDCV010000032.1:0-5336 GCA_020629695.1 Acidimicrobiales bacterium
CGGCCTACCAGTACTCCTCGAAGTGGATGTTGCCGGGCTGGTTGCGCTTGTGGATCGTGAAGCCACGCTCCACGAGCAGCTGCACCACACCGACCGTCTCGGGCCACTGCTCGACACCGTCGACCGTCTCGGGCAGTCCGATCATCGCGGGGTTGCCGCAGAGGAAGACGTGGGTGCGCTCGGGGTCGAGATCGACACCGAGCTCGTTGCCGAACACGTCGTCGGTGATGAGGCTCTGGAGATAGCGCTTCGGGACGTCCGGTTCCCGGGTCGGCAGTGGGATGTAGTGGTAGTTGGCGTAGCGCTCGGCGAGGGTCTCGTGCTGTTCCTGATAGCCGAGATCGGCCCAGCGGCGAGTCGTCACCGCCGACACGATCGGTCCGACGTGTCCCTTGCGGAGCAGCTCGATCGCCATGGCATTGTGCGGGGCTTCACCGGTGCCGGTCGACAGCAGCACGACCGTGCCCGTCGGATCGGTCACGTCGGCGAGTGTGTAGCGCCCGGTCACCTTGGGGCCGAGATAGATGCGATCCCCCGGCCGCTTGAGCGCGAGGCGGGGCGTGAGCGCCGGCACGTTGTCGTCGGTCGGCGGCACGAGGACGATGTAGAACTCGAGCTCGCCGAGCGAACCCTCGTCGACGAGGTAGCCGTGCTCGTCGAACATCCGCGACGAGATCGAGTACGAGCGTCGGATGAGCTTGTCCCACCGCTCGTCGAGCTTGGGGTCGGTGGCGTCGTCGACGCGGTCCTCCCAGAACCCCAGACCGAGCGTCGCGTACTGCCCCGGCAGGTAGTTGGTCTCGCCGTGATCGGGTTGCACCCGCAGCACCCACAGGTCGGAGTGGGTCGGCTCGAAGTGCGTGATCGTGGCGTTGTAGTGCTCGGCCCGCAGCTCCTCGATGGCCGAGGTGTGACGACGCCGCACCTCGGCCGCCGGACGCATCATCGTCAGGTCGACCTCCGGGAAGAGCCGCTCCGCCATCGCCGCACCCACGGCATGCCCGGGCGCGGTCGGCGCCGGGTCGGCCTCGGTCGCGTCGCCGACGAGCCACACGCGGCCACTGTCGGCGGCCGCGTCGGTCACCCCGTGGGCACCGAGGTCGGCAGTCGAACGGCTGGGGGCCAGCAGCACGTGATCGAACTGGAGATCGGGCGTGCGTCGATCCCCGAAGTCGACCATCGGGAACCCGTCGACGTCTGCGATCGCGGAGGGATTCGACCGGTACAACACCGTGGCCCGCCGTTCGCGTTCGAGCCGACGCAACACGTTGTCCCCAGCGGGCGACAGGAGTGTCGGATCGAGGCCGCCACCGGCGAGCACGACCCGTGCGCCGGCCTCGGCGACCTCTGCGGTCAGCTCGACCGCCGCATCGGTCTGGCCGATCACCAACACGTCGTCGTCCTCACCCAGCTCCACGTCGAGACCCACGTGGACCTTCGGGTGGTTACCGATCCACGGCGACGTCCAGCTCTCGTCGACCCCACGATCGGCCAGCAAGACCGCTCGGGTCCGGTACGCGAGCCGATCTGTCGTCACGACCAGGCCGTCACCGAGCACATCGATCGACATGACCCGCTCGCCGAAGCCGACGTCGAGGCGGTTCTCTCCGACGAGCTCGCCGAACGCGACACGATCGGACGGCTCGACGATCCGGACGAGCTTCAGCCCGGACCGCTGGGACGAGATGGCGACCGACAGACCGGCGGCGGAACCGCCGACGATGACCAGGTCGTAGGTGAGCGAATCGGAGGTCATGGGCACAGATGCTCCAACGATCCGGCCCGAATTGCCATTCCGTCGGCTCAGCCGGTGATCGAAGCGGGATCGCAGTTGGCTCCGCACACCACGACGGCAACCGTCTCACCGTCGGCCGGGCGATATGCCCCCGACCACACCGCGGCCGCGGCGGCCGCACCTCCGGGTTCGACGATCAGCTGCGTCTCGGCCCAGAAGCGTCGCTGTGCGTCGCGTATGGCGCCGTCCGACACGGTGACCGATGCGGCACCGGCATCGGCGAGCGCCCGCCAGTTCGCGTCCCCGACCTGACGGGCGCCGAGGGAGTCCGCCGCCACCCCGGCGACGTCCACCTCGACCGGGCGACCGGCCTCGACGGCGGCCGCGTAGCACCGGGAGGTCTCCGGTTCGACCACCACGACCCGGGTCGGGCGATCCGCGAACCACGCGGCGAGACCGGAAGACAGTCCGCCCCCGCCAAGCGCGACGAGCACGGTGTCCACCGCGTCCAGGTCCGCTTCGATCTCCGCACCGATCGTGCCGGCGCCAGCGACCGTGCCGTCGTGGTCGTACGGGTGGATGTCGAGTGCCCCGGTCTCGGACTGGCGGGCGACACACGCGGCGCGGGCGTCGTCGTAGAACGCCCCCGTCACGTGAACCGTGGCCCCGAACCGACGGATCTTGTCGACCTTCGCGACCGGCGAGACCTCGGGCACGAAGATCTCCGAGGCAACGCCCAACTCCGCGGCCACCCAGGCGACCGCCATCCCGTGGTTGCCACCGGACGCCGCGATCAGGCCCGCCGCGGGCACATCGCTGGTCAACGCCCGATGCAGCGCACCGCGAGCCTTGAACGATCCCGTGTGTTGCAGCAGTTCGAGCTTGCAGACCACGTGCCCCGAGGAGTCGAAGAAGCCGGGTCCGAAGTCGACGATCGGGGTGCGTCGGACCCGACCCTCGATCAGCTGCGCCGCCGCGACGATGTGCGCGCGCTCGACGGTCCGTTCCATCAGGGCCGGTCGGCGGTCAGGAGCTGGGCGATCCCGAGCGTCAGCTGGCGACGTTCTGCGTTCACGAAGCCCGCCCGCTCGAGCATGGCCACCATCTCGGCGGGCTCGGGCAGGTAGGCCACCGACTTCGGCAGGTACTCGTAGGCGTTCTTGTCCGAGCCGAGCAGCCCACCGATCTTCGGCACGATCTTGTTGAAGTGCAGATCGAAGCCCCACTTCATGACCCGGTTGTCCGGCGCCGAGACGTCGACCAGGGCGATGCGGCCACCCGGCCGGACGACCCGGGCCAGCTCGGCGAAGAACGGCTCCAGGGAGACGAGGTTCCGCAGGGCGTACCCGCAGACCGCGGCATCGACCGACGCATCGGCGACGGGCAACGCGAGCAGGTCGCCCTGGCTCAGCCGACGCAGGTCACGACCGGCGGCCAACATGCCATAGGACAGGTCGATCCCGACCGCGGTGTGGCCCGCCTTGTTGAGTTCGACGACGAAGTCGCCCGTGCCGCAGGCCAGGTCGAGCACCGTGGACCCGGGAGACAGGTCGAGCGCCTCGAGGGTCTTGCGTCGCACGCCGACGTCGAGCCGGAAGGTCATCAGCCGGTTCACCCGGTCGTACTTCGGCGCCACGGCGTCGAACATCTCGCGCACGGCCTGGCGCTTCTCCTCACCCTCGGGCAGGCGGTCGGTCGGCATGGCGCTCATGCGAGCAGCGTACGGCCGACACGACCCCGGTGACGGGTCCGACCGTGTGGTCAGCGCACCCAGAAACGCGCCGGTGGCCCCGAGTAGCTGACCCCGACGGTACTTCCCCGCTCGCGGAGATCGGCATCGGTGTCTCGTGCGGCGACCTCGAGCCCGGTCGTGGTCCGGACGCCGTAGCGAGCATCGTGCCCGTAGTACTCCACGTCGACGATCTCGGCCTCGACCCCGGGATGCAGTTTGAGCTGCTCGGGCCGGATCAGCACCGTGACGGGTCCGTCGTGCTGGCCGTCGAGGGGCACGGCACCGAACGCCGTGTCGGCGAACCCTCCGCTGGCCTCGGCATCGACGAGGTTGGCCTCGCCGACGAAACCGGCGACCCAGGCATCGGCGGGTCGACGGTAGAGGGCGTCGGGTGTGTCGACCTGATGGATGCGGCCGTTCGACATGACCGCGACCCGGTCGCCGAGCACGAACGCCTCGTCCTGATCGTGGGTGACGAAGACCGTGGTCACACCGACCTCACGGAGGATTCGGCCGATCTCGCTGCGGATCTGGCCCCGGAGGGCGGCGTCGAGCGCCGAGAAGGGCTCGTCGAGCAGCAGCACCGACGGCGATGGTGCGAGGGCCCGGGCCAGGGCGACCCGCTGTTGCTGCCCGCCGGAGAGCGTGCCGGGAGCGCGGTCGGCGTAGTCCGCCAGATCGACCAGTTCGAGCAGCTCGGCCACCCGACCCGCGGTCGCGGCGTCATGTCGGCCGAGCCCGAAGGCGACGTTCTCGGCGACGGTGAGATGGGGGAACAACGCACCGTCCTGGAAGACCATCCCGACCGAACGCCGCTCGGGGCGGACCCAGGTGCGGCCGCCCGACATCAGGGCGCCACCGATCTCGACGTCGCCGCTCGACGGGCGGTGCAGACCGGCGATCGACCGCAGCAGGGTGGTCTTGCCACAGCCCGACGGGCCGAGCAGTGCGAGGATCTCACCGGGCGCGATGTCGAGGTCGGCGTCGTGCAGTGCCCCGACACCGTCGTAGGCGGCAGTCACACCCACGAGACGCACCGCGGTCCGGGTGTCCGGACCGTTGGCGACACGTCGAGCGCCGAGGAAGCCGTTCATCGGATGTGAGGGTAACCGAACATCGCGTGTCATGAGCAAGCCCCGCGGTGTGTTGGTGACATAGACTCACCCCATGAGCACGTACGTCTCACCGGAACACCACCCGGCCTTCGAGGAGTACTGCGAGACGATCTTCGAGCTGCGAGAGGATGACGTGAAGGTCATCCAGGCTCGGATCGCCGAACGCCTCGGCGTGTCCCGTCCCGCCGTGTCGGAGATGGTGAAGCGCCTCGAGAGCGACGGCTTGATCTGCACCGTCGACGGCGCGATCGACCTCACCGACGAAGGTGAACGCCTGGCGACGACCATGGTGCGACGCCATCGACTCGCCGAACGGTTCCTCACCGACGTGCTCGGCTTGTCGTGGGCCACCGCCCACCACGAGGCGGGCAAGTGGGAGCACGTGATCAGTCCCGAAGTGGAGGCCGCGATCGCCACCCACCTCGACGACCCCACGACGTGCCCTCACGGCAACCCCATCCCGGGGTCCGACTACGTCGAACCGACGATGGTCTGCCTGGTCGAGATCGATCTCGGCAGCGGCTTCACCGTGAAACGGATTCCCGAAGAGCTCGAGTTCGAGGACGGCATGCTCGAGTTCCTCGAGCAGTCCAACGTGGTGCCCGGCGTGTCCGGGACGATCGTGGCCAAGTCGCCCGATGGCACCACGACGGTCGATGTCGACGGCTCCGTGATCGGCCTCGGCTCGTTCGCCGCCGAACGCATTCTGGTCGAAGCAGCTGCCTGACCGCCCCCCCAGGTGCCGTCAGCGGCG
>JAHDCV010000032.1:5436-23389 GCA_020629695.1 Acidimicrobiales bacterium
ACGCATTCTGGTCGAAGCAGCTGCCTGACCGCCCCCCCAGGTGCCGTCAGCGGCGAGAGCTGTGCCGTCAGCGGCGGGAGCTGTGCCGTCAGCGGCGGTCGAGGTGCCGGATCACGAGCACCCAGGTGAGGGCCGCCGACACCGCCACCAGCAGGATCGACGTCGCGCCGACACGGGCGAGGAATCCCTCCTCGTAGGCGGCCCACACATCCGTCGCCAGTGTGTCGAAGCCGATCGGGGCGAGCAGCAGGGTCGCCGGCAGTTCCTTGACCGTCGACAGCATGACGAGCCCGGCCCCGGAGGCGAGTGACGGACGCATCAGTGGCCAATCGATCCGAAGGAGACGCTCGCTGCGGTCGGGCTCGAGAAGTCGAGCGGACTCGCGCACGTCGTCGGGCACCGCTCGCACCGCGTTCTCGGCCGCACCGAGCGCCTGGGAACCGAAGTGGAGCACATAGGCAAGGATCAGGAGGGGGAACGTCTGGTAGAGCCAGCCCAGACCGGGCACTCGCAGGGCGGCGACGACGAGCGAGAGGGCGATCACGAGCCCGGGCACGGCGAAGCCGTTCACCACGGCGATTCCCGACAGGGCGGCGAGGCGCGAACGGTGCCGGACGACCGCGATGGCGATCAGCAGGAGCACCGCGACGGCGACCAGGGCGGTGACCACTCCGGCGAGCACCGTGTTGACCATCGGCCCGACCATCTCGGCGAGCTCGAGGCGACCATCCGACAGACCCCGCCCGGCCCAGACGGCCAGGGAGGTGATGGGGACGACGAGGGTCGCGAGCACGACGGCGGAGACCAGCGCCACCGCCGGGAGGCGAAGGCGGCCGAGGGGTACGACGACACGTTGGCGAGCACGCGCCCGGTCGTCGACCATGTCACCCGAACGAAGGCGTCGTTCCGCGGCGACGACGACGAACGCGACCACGATCAACAGCGCACCCGCCGTGAACGACGCCGATCGATCGCTGATCCGGCTGGCGTAGACGACGCGGGTCAGCGTGTCGTAGCCGAGCAGTTGCACCGCCCCGAACTCACTCACGGAGTAGAGGAAGACGAGGAGAGACCCGGCGAGGATCGAGGATCGGAGCTGCGGGAGGGTGACGGTACGGAAGACCTGCCACGCCGATCGGCCGAGCAGGCGTGCGCTCTCCTCCAGCGAGGGCCGCAGCGACGCGAGGCGGGCCTGGACCGACAGCAGGACGTAGGGATAGGTGAAGCCAGACATCACCAACCACGTCGGCAGGAACCCGCGCACACGACGCGGCGCGTCGAGCCCGATCGCGCCGAGGGCGTCCGCGATCACTCCCCCGGGCGTCAGCGCGGTGATCAGCGCGGCCGCACCCACGAAACTCGGCAGGGCGAGCGGGAGCAGCAGCACGAGTCGCCAGGTCCGGGCGCCGGGCAGATCGGTGCGCTCGACCAGCCAGGCCAACGCCGTGCCGAGCACCGCCGCTGTCGCCGCGACGGATCCGGCGAGCAGCAGTGTCCGACCGAGCGGACCGAGTGCGTCCTGGAGTTCGGACCCGAGATCCTCCCCGAGTTGCACGATCCTGATCGCCACGTAGATCGCCGGGACGAGGAAGACGATCGCGACGGCCGAGGCCACCGGGGTGACCCAACGCGGGCCGTCCGACCACGGCGCGGAGCCGGGTCGGACGACGGGCGGCACCGGCGATGGCGGTGCACTCGGAGTGTCGGGAATCACGAAGGCCATGCTGGAGGCGTGCGTCAGCCCTCGAAACCTGCGGCGGTGATCAACGCACGAGTCGCCTCGAGACCACCCGTCAACCCCTCGTAGTCGATCGACCCCGTGTCGGCGAACGACGTCGCCGGGATCACCGAGGCGGGTTCGACGCCAGCGGCGAGGGGATACTCGAACGTCTCGTCGGCGAAGTAGCGCTGGGCATCGGCTTCGAGGAGGTATTCGATGAACTGTGCTGCGGCGTCGGCCTGGTCCGACCCCTCGATCACGGCGGCGCCGGTCACGATCAACACGCTGCCCGGATCGTCGATGGCGAGCTGGTGGTTGAGTGCCGGATGGCTCGGGTCCTCGGCCACCGCACGGAAGTTGTAGTAGTGGTTCACGAGTCCGGCGGCCACCTCGCCACGACCGACGGCGGCCACGATCGCGGAGTTCTTCGGGTAGGTGACGGGGTCGTTGGCGGCGAGCCCTTCGAGCCAGGCCGCCGTTGCCTCGTCGCCGAGGTCGGCACGCATGGCGGTCACGAAGTCCTGGAAGGAGCCGTTGGCCGGAGCCACCCCGAGCCGACCGCTCCAGGCGGGGTCGGTGAGCTCCTGCACCGTCGTCGGCAGCTCGTCGGGCGAGACCAGGTCGGGGTTGTAGACGAGCACACGCTGGCGTCCGGTCACGCCGACCCAGCGGCCGTCGTCGTCCCGCACCGACGCGGGCACCGCGTCGAGCACCTCGTCGTCCAGCTCGGCGAGCAGGCCGGCGGCTTCGAGGAAGCCCATGGCACCGGGGCTCTGGGAGAGATAGACGTCGGCCGGGCTGGCGTCGCCCTCCTCGGTGATGAGCAGGGCGAGGTCGGCCGAGTCTGCGTACTGGACCTCGACCTCGATCCCGGTCGCCTCGGTGAACTGCTCGAGGACGGGTCCGACGAGCTCTTCGTTCCTGCCGGAGTAGATCGTGAGCGGACCGTCCTCGTCGGACGAGGAACAACCGGCCGCGAGCGCTGCGAGCGCGACGACGGCGAGGAGCAGGGGGCGAAGCGAACGTCGTGTCATGCCGGGCAAGCTAGCGACCTTCCCGACTTCTGTAAACCAGCCTTAACAGATTCCGTCATGTGCCATTCGACACAGCGATCCTGAACGTCTCCTGACGCGACGCCGGAGCGGGAAGCCCCGCACCGACCGGCGTGTTGGGTCAGACTGACGACCTGCCGCGCTCGGTGCCGGCACGAGATGGGGGCACGACGATGCGCGCAGATGAGATGGTGAACCGGTACTTCGCCGAGGCCGCCGAGACGATCGACCTCGGCGACGAGTTCCACGAGGTCCTCCAGACCTCCTACCGCGAAACCGACGTGCAGGTGCCGGTGCATCTCGACAACGGCGGCCTCGCCGTCTATCGCGGCTATCGGGTGCAGCACAACGGCGCACGCGGCCCGTACAAGGGCGGCATCCGCTACCACCCCGCCGTCGACATCAACGAAGTGCGGGCGCTGGCCTCGCTGATGACCTGGAAGACCGCGCTGCTCGACCTGCCCTTCGGCGGCGCCAAGGGCGGCGTGAACGTCGATCCCGGTGATCTCTCCGAGCGCGAGCTGGAGGCACTGACACGACGGTTCACCGCCTCGATCTCGCATGTGCTCGGGCCGTACCGCGATGTGCCCGCACCGGACATGAACACCAACCCACAGGTCATGGCCTGGCTCATGGACGCCTACTCGGCGAAGGAGGGCTACACACCCGCGATCGTGACCGGCAAGCCGATCGCGTTCGGCGGGGCTCCCGGTCGTCGGGAAGCCACCGGGCGTGGCGTGATGTACTGCCTCGAGCGGGCGCTGGAGCGTCAGGGCCGCACACTCGACGGTGTTCGCATCGCGATCCAGGGATTCGGCAACGTGGGCACCTGGGCCGCCCGCACGGCGGTCGAGATGGGAGCAACCGTGATCGCCGTGTCCGACATCGGTGGTGGTGTGCGTCGTGACGACGGGCTCGACGTGGACGCATGTTGTGCGGTCGTCGCCGCTGGTCGCTCGGTCGCCGACGCCGTCGACGAACTCGACGCCGATCCCCTCGCCGGCGGCGACGTACTCACGATCGACTGCGACGTGCTGATCCCCGCCGCTCTGGGCGAGGTCATCACCGCCGAGAACGCCGAGGACGTCCGGGCCGAGTGGATCGTCGAGGGCGCCAACAATCCGACGACCCCCGACGCCGACATGCTGCTCCACGCCCGAGGCGTGCAGATCATTCCCGACATCCTCGCGAACGGCGGCGGGGTCACCGGCTCGTACTTCGAGTGGACCCAGAACATCCAACAGTTCCGCTGGGACGAGGAGGAGTTCAACAAGCGGCTCCGCAAGCGCATGCGGACCGGCGTCGACACCACCCTCGACGCGGCCGAGCGATGGGGCGTGCGACCACGTCGCGCGGCCTTCGCCGTCGCCATGGAGCGCGTGGCCGAGGCGGCCCACATGCGGGGCTACGTCTGACGTCCGCCGCCGAGCGGCGACCGGGGACGATCTAGGGTCGGGCGATGCGCACCGTGATCCGCCACGCAACCGTGCTCGACACGGCGACCATGACCCTCGACGACGATCGGACGATCGTCGCCGAGGACGGTCTGATCGTCGAGGTCGGCGGTCCGCAGACCGCTGCTGGAACGGCGGACACCGAGATCGATGCCGCCGGCCAGATCCTGGTCCCCGGGCTCATCGACGCCCACGTGCACTTCCGGCTCGCCACCCTCGACTTCCGCCGCCTGGCTCGTCTGTCCGAGGTCGAGTTCGGCGTGATGATGGCCACCCTGGCCCGCCGGACCGTGGAGCGGGGCGTCACGACGGTGCGGGACCTGGGCGGTGAGGTCGACGGCCTCCGGCGCGCCATCGCCGGTGGCCACACGATGGGGCCCCGCATCGTGCGTGCCGGCCGGATGATCACCCAGACCGGCGGCCACGGCGACACCCGTGGCGACCGACCGATCCCGGACTGCGCGTGCTCACTCCGCCACGATGCGTTCGGCATCGTCGCCGACGGTGCGGACGCGGTCCGGTCGGCCGCTCGACACAACCTGCGGGACGGCTCGGACTTCCTCAAGATCCACGTGTCGGGCGGCGTCGCCTCCCCCACCGACCCACTCGAGTCCATCCAGTACACCCCCGACGAAGTCCGGGCCGCGGTGACCGAGGCCGAACACCGCCAGACCTACGTGGCGGCCCATGCCTATCTCCCCGAGGCGATCCGGATGGCGATCCGCGGCGGCGTGCATTCCATCGAGCACGGCAACCTGCTCGACATCGACACCGCCGAGGAGATGGCCGCCACCGGGGCGGTCCTGGTGCCGACCCTCGCGACCTACGAAGCCATGCACGAACTCGGCCCGACGCTCGGGCTTCCGTCGAAGAACCAGGCGAAGAACGCACTCGTGCGTGACGAGGGCCTGCTCGCGGTCGAGCGTGCCGCGACGGCCGGGGTGGCGATGGGACTCGGCACCGACCTGATCGGCGAGAGCCAGGAACGTCAGCTCCGCGAGCTGCTCCTCCGCAACGAGGTCCAGCCGGCCGCCGATGTGCTCCGGTCGATGTGGGTCATCAACGCCGAGCTCTGCCGGCTGCCGGGACAGATCGGTGTGATCGCCGCCGGTGCCCGCGCCGACCTCGTGCTGACCTCGGTGAACCCGCTCGACGATCTCGCCGGGTTCGCCGACCACGAGCGGACCCACCGAATCGTCGTGCAGGCCGGGCGAATCGTGGTCGACCGCCGCTGAGTCGACCGCCGCGTGTCAGAGGTGGGGGGCCAGGGCCGCGGCCGCCGCGGCGACGCCCGAGCCACCCATCGGGGCGTCCATCGCCGTGAGCACGGCCTCGATCGTGCCGAGCGTGCCGAGCAGCATCGGGGGATTGAGATGTCCCATGTGACCGATCCGGAACCTGGGATCGTCGGCACCGATGCCGAGTCCGAGCACCAGTCCGGCGTCGCGTTCGGCTCGCAACCGCAGATCATCCACGTCGATCGAATTCGTCCGGATCGTCGTGGTCGCGAACGAGCGCTCGGCCGGGTCGGCGATGAAGAAGCCGAGCCCGTCGTCGACCGACCACGCCTGGACCGCTGCGTGCACGGCGCCCGCGAGGATCTCGTGGCGTGCCCAGACCTGGTCCATGCCCTCGCCGAGCAACAGGTCGAGCGCCTCGCGCATGCCATAGAGGTGGGGAATGGGCGGCGTACCGCTGTAACGCTTGTAGTGCTCGGCCGGATCGTTCCGCTGATTCCAGTCCCAGTAGCCGGTCACGAGGTCGGCGGTCGCCCGGGCGTCGTGCGCCCGCTGGTTCGCCCAGACCAGTCCGAGCCCCGGGGGCACCATCATCCCCTTCTGCGACGCCGCGACCGTCACGTCGACGCCCCACTCGTCCATCAGATACCGCTCGCACCCCATCGATGCGATGCAATCGACCATGAACAGCGCCGGATGACCGGCGCCGTCGATCGCCGCTCGCAGCGCTTCGACGTCGTTACGGACCGAGGTGGCCGTGTCGACCTGGACCACCAGGATCGCCCGGATCTCGTGCGCCGTGTCGGCCGCGAGCCGGTCGGCGACGGCATCGACATCGACCGCCGTCGACGCGTCGGGGGCGAGGAGCACCTCGACATCGAGGCCGAGCTGGGTCGCCATCTCACCCCAGACGACGGCGAATCGACCCGACTCGAGCACCAGCACCTTGTCGCCCCGGCACAAGGTGTTGGTCAGCGCCATCTCCCACGCACCGTGACCGTTCGAGATCGTGATGTACGGGGTGCCGGACGTGTGGGCGACCTTCGGGAGGTCCTCCAGGACCGACATCGACAGCTCGACCAGCTCACCTTCGTAGATGTTCGGCATCGGCCGGTGCATCGCCGCCAGCACCGAATCCGGCATGACCGACGGGCCGGGGATCGACAGCGCCTGCCGCCCATGCCGCAGGGAGGGCCGGAGCGCATCGTGCTCATGAGACATCGGCGCACCCTAGCCACCGTCGGCCGGACGCTCGGGTTCGTTTGCCGCACCTCGGTCGGACGGGCGTGGCGGTCCCGGCCGCCGTCGGGCAACATGGCGTGGTGACGATTCCGAGCCTCTCCGACGAGACCCTGCGCTCGATGCTCACCGCGATGCTGTCCTCCCGCGTCTACTCCCAACGGGTGTTCAACCTGCAACGCCAGGGTCGAGCCGGCACCAACGCACCGGTCGACGGCTCCGAAGCCATCCTGGCGGGGGTGGAGCACGCGCTCGATCCGTCCGAGGACTGGGTGCTGCCGCAGTACCGGGAGCTCGTGGGGCTCGAACGCTTCGGCACCGACGTGCTCGACCGGTACGTCCTCTACGCACTCGGCCATCCCGAAGGCGGCCACATCCCCGAGCCCACGCGGGTCTGGCCGCCGCAGATCTCACTGGCGACCCAGGTCCCCCATGCGGTCGGGTTGGCCTGGGGCATGAAGGCCCGATCCGAACCCGGCTGCGTGCTGGTCTTCCTCGGTGATGGTTCGACCTCCGAGGGCGACTTCTACGAGGCCTGCAACTTCGCGGGTGTCCTGGACGCCCCCGTCATCGTGGTCGTGGTCAACAACGGCTGGGCGATCTCGACACCGATCGCTCGCCAGACACGGGCGAAGAACTTCGCCGAGAAGTCGCATGCATTCGGGATCCCCGGGGTGACGGTGGACGGCACGGACGCGATCGCCGTCTACGAAGCGATCGCCGACGCCCGTTCACGAGCGGTGGCCGGCGCCGGACCGACGCTCGTGGAGTGCGTGACCTACCGCCTCGGCCCGCACACGACGGCGGACGATCCGACGCGATACGTGCCCGGCGACGAACTCGCCGCGGCACGCGAGCGCGACCCGATCGTGGTCATGACCTCCGAACTCGAGCGGCGCGGACTCTGGACCGCGGCCGACACCGAGACCACCCTGGCCGCCGCTGACGCCCGGATGGACGCCGCGGTCCGGGCCGGTGAGGCCATGGCCGTGGACCAGGTCGAGCTCTTCGATCACGTCTACGCCGAACACACCCCACGCCTGGCCGACCAACGAGCACGCTTCCTCGCCGACCGGGGCGGTGTCTCGTGAGCCTCGCGTCCGATGCTGCCGCCACCCGGACGATGACCATGCTGGAGGCGATCAACCACACCCTCCACGCCGAGATGGCCCGCGACGACCGGGTGATGGTGTTCGGCGAAGACGTGGCCGCGAACGGCGGCGTGTTCCGGGCGACGGAGGGTCTGCTCGACGCCTTCGGCGAGGACCGGGTCGTCGACACACCGCTCGCCGAAGCGGTCATCGCCGGCACGGCCGTCGGCCTCGCCGCGGCGGGCATGGTGCCGGTCCCGGAGATCCAGTTCCTCGGGTTCTCCTACCAGGCCTTCCACCAGATCGCCGGCCAGGTCGCCCGTCTCCGCTACCGGACTCGCGGTCGCTTCGATGTGCCGATCACCATCCGGGCACCCTTCGGCGGGGGCGTCCGGACGCCCGAGCTGCACTCCGAGTCGCTCGAGGCCCAGTACGCGAACATCCCCGGGCTCAAGATCGTGCTGCCCGCGTCGGCCGCCGATGCGAAGGGTCTGCTGGCCACGGCGATCCGTGATCCCGATCCGGTGCTCTTCCTCGAACCGCTGCGGGGCTACCGCATGCTGCGCGACGAGGTTCCCCTCGGGGAACACCTCGTGCCCTTCGGTGAGGCGCGGACCGTGATGGGTGCCGACGACCCCGCCGATGACGATGTGGTCGTGTTCGCCTGGAGCTTCATGGTGGAGATGAGCAGGCGAGCCGCCGAGCTGCTCGCCGACGAGGGCATCCGGGTGCGGGTGGTGGATCTCCGCACGCTCGTCCCGCTCGACGTCGACACGATCCGGACGTGTGTCGAGGCCATCGGCCGGGTCGTGGTCGTCCAGGAGGCCCCCGAGACGAACGGGTTCGCCTCGGAGCTGATCGCCACGATCAACGACGAGGCGTTCTATTCGCTCGAAGCGCCCGTGGCGCGGGTCTCGGGCTACGACGCCCCCTATCCGGTCGGCCAACTCGAGGACAGCTACGTCCCCGACGCCGGCCGGATCGCCGCCGCGATCCGCCGCACGGCGGGTGCAGCGTGAGTGCCGCGGGCGGGTTCGACGGCACCCGGTTCCGGCTGCCGGACGTGGGCGAAGGACTCGACCGGGCCGAGATCGTGGAGTGGTTGGTCGCCGAGGGCGACGAGGTCGTCCGCGACCAACCGCTCGTCGAGATCCTGACCGACAAGTCACAGACCCAGCTCCCCGCACCCGCCGCGGGCGTGATCGCCTCACTCGGTTTCGCCGAGGGCGACATGGCCGAGGTCGGGCAGGTCCTCGTGACCTACGCGGGCGGGTCGGACGAGCACACGACGCCGACAGCGACGGTCGAACAGCCGACGACCGACGACCGCGGCCGATCCGGCCCCGCCTCGCCTCCCGCTCCGACCGTCCGACGAACCCGTCCGAAGGCCTCGCCGTCGATCCGCAAACGTGCGCTCGACGCCGGTGTCGGACTGGACGAGGTCGCCGGTACCGGGCCCGGCGGGCGGATCACCGCCGCCGACCTCGACGCCCATCTCGCGGCAGCGTCACCCGCAACCGTCGGGCCGACCGCGGGCGGGCCGGTCTCGATCCCGGCTGCGAGCGGGATCGCGGCCCCGGCCGTTGCCCCGATCGCCGGGCTGGGCGTGATGCCGGTGGGTGATCACCCGCTCCGTGGCATCCGGCGCGTCACGGCCGAGTCGATGACGAGGTCGTGGTCGATTCCCCACATCCACGGTGCGGACGAACTCGACGCGACGGCATTGCTCGACACCCGCCGGCTCATCAAGGACCGGACGGGATCGACCTCGCTCACGCCGCTCGCGTTCTTCGTGCTCGCCGTCGCCCGCGGCCTCCGCCGCTTCCCGTTGATGAACGCATCCATCTCGGTGTCCTCCGACGACGCGCCGGGATCGATCCGTGTGCACGAAGCGGTCAACATCGGGATCGCCGTGGCCGGGCCGAACGGGCTCGTCGTCCCGGTGATTCCCGACGCCGACCGCCGGAGTCTGCTCGAGCTCGCCGAGATCATCGCCGGCCTCGCGTCCTCGGCTCGGGCCGGCGGTGTCACCACCGATCAACTCCGCGGCGGCACCTTCACGATCTCGAACTACGGCTCGCTCGGTGGCCGGTATGCGACGCCGATCATCCGCAGCCCCGAGGTGGGCATCGTCGGGTTCGGCTCGATCCGGGAGCGCCCGTTCGTCGTCGACGGCGACGTCCGCGCCCGACCGACCCTGCCGATCGCGGTCGCCGCCGATCACCGACTGATCGACGGCGACGTGATGACCGCGTTCCAGGAGCACGTGATCGAGTCGCTCTCCCATCCCGCCGTGCTGCTGGTGTGAGGTCGATCTGATGGGACGTGTCTGATGGTCGTCGGAGAGGTCGCCGAGCGTGCCCACGTCGTCGTGGTCGGCGCCGGACCCGGTGGCTACGCGGCCGCCCTGCGCTGCGCCGACCTGTTGCCCGGCAAACGCGTCGTCCTCGTCGAACGGGACACCGTCGGCGGGGTCTGCCTGAACGTCGGCTGCATCCCGTCGAAGGTGTTGATCCACGCTGCCGAGCGAGCGCACTCGGCCACGACGGACGACACCGGCGTCGCGCTCCGCGCGACGGTCGATGCCCGTCGGATGCGCGACCATCGGGCCGACGTCGTGGCCGGGCTCACCGGCGGCGTCCGCACCCTGCTCGATGCCGCAGGTGTCGAGGTCTGGACCGGCGAGGCACGGTTCTCCCGACCCGACCGACTCGCCGTGGTTCACGGACCCGACGTCCGCCACCTCGAGTTCGACCACATCGTGCTCGCCACCGGCTCACGCCCGACCGCGCTCGCCCACCTCCCCGTCGGAGACGACCGCGTGATCGACTCCACCGGGGCCCTCGCACTGGAAGAGGTTCCGGACCGGCTCGTGGTCGTGGGTGGCGGCTACATCGGCGTCGAACTCGGGACGGCCTGGGCCAAGCTCGGCTCATCGGTCACGATCGTCGAGGCGGCCGACCGGCTGTTGCCCGCCATGGACAAGCGTCTCGGTTCCGAGGTTCGCCGTCGGTTGAAGCAACTCGGCGTGGTCGTCCACACGAAACGTCTGGTGACCGGTCTGACGGACGACGGGGTCCGACTCGACGACGATGCCGTCATCGCCGCCGACAAGGTGCTGGTGGCCGTCGGACGCACGCCGAACTCGGACGGGCTGGGCCTCGAGCAGGCCGGGGTCACACCGGCCGGATCCGGCCATCTCGACGTGGGACCCGACCGTCGCGTCACGGGCCGGATCTTCGCCATCGGCGATCTGACACCCGGGCCGGCCCTCGCCCACAAGGCCACGGCGGAGGCCGAGGTCGTGGCGGAGGTCATCGCCGGCCGCCCGGCCGTGTTCGACCCCGCCGCGATCCCCGAGGTCGTGTTCTCCGACCCCGAGGTCGCGTCCGTGGGGCTGGACCCGGCCCGCGCGGTCGCCGACGGTGTCGACCACCGCGTCTTCCGGTTCCCCTACGCCGCCGGATCGCGGAGTCGCACCATCGGCTCGCCGAACGGATTCGTGCAGCTCGTCGCCGACCGGGACGACACCGTCATCGGGGCCCAGCTCGCCGGACACGGCGTCACCGAGCTGGTCGCCGAATGCACCCTCGCGATCGAGATGGCGGCGACGGTCACCGATCTCGCCGCCACGATCCATCCCCACCCGACGATGGCCGAGGCCATCGGTGAAGCGGCACTCGGCCTCGCTGGGCATCCGCTCCACGTCCGCCGCTGAACGCCCCGAAAGGCCACGTATGAGCGAACTCCGGAGCCCGTTGCGTCAACGCATCCTCGTCCAGTCAGCGCGGGAGGCGGTCGGCGACGAGTCGGTCGACCTGGCGGCCTACGGCTGGCGACGACGGCGACGAGCGACGATCCTGTCGGTGATCATGGGGCTCATGGGTGTGGTCGCCGGCACGGTGATCGGCCTCTCACTGGGTCTCGCCGTCGGCCTCGGACTCGCGGTCCTGATGTTCGCCTCCACCGCGACCACGGAGTACCGCGTGCTCGCGTCGAGCCCGTCCCGGCTCGTGTTGTGCCGCTCGAGCCGGATCCGCCAGTACGCCGTCGACGTCGTGGACGAGCTGCCTCGATCGACGACCGTGCATCCTGAGGGCGGCACGATGCTCGCCACCGACTGGCGGGTCGGCGAGATGAGCCTGACCATCTCGAAGTCGTCGGAGCAGATGATGGCCACGATCTCGAAGCGTCACGGGCGCTGAGACGCGACACGGCACCCGGTGCGAACGGGAGTTCGCAGCCGGGTGCCGGAATTCAGGCCAACAGGCGACGCTCGGCGTCGCCCGGGCGAAGTGTCTCGCTACTGGCCGAGCGTCGCCTGGACGAGCATGGAGGTCTCGGCGAGACCGTGCCATGCCTGGATGTCGTCACGGAAGGTCCGCCACGGTCCGAGGATCTCGCCGAAGCGCTCGTTGGCGGCAGCTTCCTCGTCGAGCACCGTCTCGGTGGTGTCCTTGAACACCTCCATGAGCGAATCCGAGAACGGCAGGATGGTGACCCCGGCCGCCTGGATCTGCTTCAGGAACTCGGGATTGAGGGCGTCGTAACGAGCCATCATGCCGATGTTGGCGGCCTTGGCCGCGGCCTGGATGGCCGCCTGGTACTGCGACGGAAGGTCGTTGTACCAGTTGAGCGGGAACTGGACCTCGAGCGACGGACCCGGCTCCCACCAACCCGGGTAGTAGTAGAAGACGTCCGAACCGAGCTGGTTGAGGCCCAGGTTCACGTCGTCGTAGGGACCGACGAACTCGGCTGCGTCGATCGCGCCGGTCTCGATGGATGTGAGGATGTCGCCACCGGCGATCGAGACCTGCTCGCCGCCGAGGGCGTTGAGCACGCGTCCGGCGATGCCGGGGATGCGCATGGTGAGGCCCTCGAGGTCGGCCGGCGTGTTGATCTCCTTGCCGAACCAACCACCCATCTGGGTGCCGGTGTTGCCGGCCGGGAACTGGATGACACCGAACTCCTCGGCGTACAGCGCCTGCATGATCTCCAGACCGCCGCCTTCGTAGAGCCAGGCGTTCTGCTGACGGGACGTCAGGCCGAACGGCACCGCCGTTCCGAACTGCGTCGCGGAGTTCTTGCCGACGTAGTAGTACGAGGCGGTGTGGCCGCCACCGGCGCCACCGTTCTGGACGACGTCCAGCACTTCGAGGCCACCGGCGAGCTCACCCGCAGCACGGGGGTTCACCTTCAGCTTGCCGCCGGTGATGTCCGACAGCGTCTCGGCGAAGATCTCGGCACCGCCGAAGATCGTGGCCAGGGCGAGCGGCCACGAGGTGGCCATCTCGACCTCGATCTCGGGCAGGTCCGACTGGACGAGATCGACGGTGGTCGTGTCGTCGGTGTCGGTGTCGGTACCACCACCGTCACCGTCGGCGTTGTCACCGGCATCGTCGGACGAACAGGCGGCCAGCAGTCCGGCGCCCGCCATGGCGGCCATGCCGACGCCGGCATTGCGCATGAAGAGTCGGCGGCTGACCGATTTCGCCGCCGCCACCTCAAGGGTGTCGTCAGCCGATGGCTCGAGGGTCATGTCTTCGACAGTCATGTTCAGGTCCTCCCCGGTTGAGTGATGTCGATCTGTGTCTGGAACGTGTGGTCGGCGAGCGATCGAAGCTCCGTCGTGGACGGCTAGACGTTGCTCTGGTTGCCGATGAAGTAGTCGAACGGACCTTCGACGAGCCAGGGGAAGACGCCCACGATGATGAGGGCGACGCCCTGCAACACCATGAACGGGATCGCTCCCTTGTGGATGTCGGCGGTCTTGACCTCGGGCGGGGCGACGCTCTGGAGGTAGAAGAGTGAGAACCCGACCGGTGGCGAGATGAACGCCATGTTCAGGTTGATGGCCATGAGGACCGTGAACCAGACGATCTCCACCGTCTCGAATTCGAGGGCCTGCATGGCCGGCAGGAAGATCGGCACGACGATGAACGTGATCTCGAGGAACTCGAGATTGATGCCGAGCAGGAAGATGGCGATCATCGCCACGATCACGAAGCCGACCTTGCCGCCGCCGATGTCGGACAACCACTCGGCGGCCTGCTTCTGCCCGCCCAGGGTGTCGAACACCGACGAGAAGAACGTCGAGGCGAACAGCAACGTCATCACGAGGATCGTGATGTTCGCGGTCTGACGAGCCGAGTCCCGCAACATCGTCCAGGTCAATCGCCACTTCGGTTCGACATGACCCGCCCCCATCTTCTGGAGGCTCCGGTCGAACACGTAGTTGAGCGAGGCGAGGATCAGGGCGCCGGCGACACCGACGGCGCCCGACTCGGTGGGTGTGGCCAGGCCGAGGAAGATCGAGAACAGCACACCCAGGATCAGCAGGATGATCGGCACGACGGAGAAGATCGTCTCGAGCAGCAGCAGTTTGCCCCGGAGGGTTCGCTCCTCCGGCGGCATGGCCGGCCCGGTGCCCGGCCGGAGGTAGGAGATGACGATCGCGTACACCGCGTACATCAGCCCGAGCATCAACCCGGGGAGCAGCGCCCCGGCGAACAACCCGAGGATGCCGACGCCCATCTGTTGGGCGAGCAGGATCAGAACGAGCGACGGCGGCAGCAGCTGGGCGAGCGTGCCGGAGGCCGTGATCACACCGGTGGCGAGCTTGTGGTCGTAACCGAGGCGGACCATGGTCGGCAGCGAGAGCAGACCCATCACGATCACGGTCGCGGCGACCACACCCGTGGCGGCCGCGAGCAGCGTGCCGACGATCACGACGGCGGCGGCGACGCCACCACGGATCGGCCCCATCAACATGCCGATCGCGTTGAGCAGACGTTCGGCGAGCCCCGATTTCTCGAGGATCGCTCCCATCAACACGAAGAACGGCACGGCGAGAAGGGTCTGATCCTGCACCGCACCGAACCACCGCGACGGCAGCAGGTTCAGGGTGGCCGGGTCGAAGTCGCCGGTCAGATCGCCGACGAACGTGAAGGCGAGCGCCGTGGCGGCGAACGAGAAGGCGACGTTGTAACCGATCAGGATCATCGCGATGAAGATCGCGAACATCGCGAAGGCGAGGAAGACACCGAAGTCCATCAGAGCGCTCCTATGCGTCCACTCGGATCGGCGCATCGCGCTCGACCAAGCCGGCCAGGGTCTTGTGTCCCATGAGGATCAGACCGTTCTTGATGATCTCGGCGACCGTCTGCAGGAACAGCAGCACGAACGCCACGAGGATGCCGACCCGGACGGGCGCCCTCGGCAGCCCGCCTGCATCGGGCGAGACCTCCCAGCTGTTCCAGACCCGCCAGCCCTCGGGCCAGGTGCCATCGAACTTCCGGCCGAGTGAGTTGAGCACCGGATCCCAGTTGACCCGGATCGCCATCCAGCAGAACGGCAGGAAGAGCAGGACGTGCAACACGAGGTCGATCCAGGCCTTGCGGCGATCCGAGAACTCCGCCCACCAGAAGTCGACCCGGGGATTCACCCCTTCGCGCATGCCGTAGTTCATGCCGAGACAGCAGAGGAAGCCGAAGAGCATCGTCTGCCCCTCGAAGAACTCGGCGCGGATGTAGTCACGCTCCAACGCCTTCGACAGGTATCGGGTCACCACGTTGAACAGACCCATGCAGAACACGACGATCACGAGCACCTGGGCGATCCCGCCGGTGAAGGTCGGAAACGAGTCGAGGACCCGGCGAACGTGATAGAGGGTGCGGGGTCCGGCGCCGGCCTCGCTCAGGTCGGCGGCGAGACGACGACCGGTCGTCGCTTCGTCGAGCAGTGCCGCGGCCGCGGCGGCATCGGTGCCGATGCGTTCATCGCCGAACTCGTCGACGAACGTTCCTCCGTCGTCAGACGACGGCACCGGTTCGGGGCCCTCGGCTTCGACGCCCTCGGCATCGGACTCTGTCGACATCGCGCTCCCCCCGGGCCATGCCTTGCGGGGCTCTCCCGACAGGGCGTATCCAAGCAAGCGACGGTGGATCTGTGCCACTCGACACACGAGGTTGTCGGCAAGCTGTCATGCCTGAACGGCCACTGAACCGACCACGGACGACGAACGGTGCGAATTCGACGACGAGTGGTCAATCGCTGCAGCCCGCAATCACCACCGCCCGCAGGGTCGACGGGAACTCACACGGGAAGCCGGGACCTCACACGGGGAAGATCGTGTCGACCAGGTCGAGCGGCAGCTCGCCGTCCGCCGTGAACGGCAGGCCGACCGTGCCGACGATCTCGATGTCGTCGCGCCCCTCGAGATCGGTGGCGATCGATGGCGACACCAGCAGCCGGTCGAGGTGCAACGTGTCGGCGATCCATGCCAGGCGGACGCTCTCCGGTTCCGGCAGGCCGGCCAGGGGCAGCAGCGCCTCGAGCAGCTCGCGGTCCGAAGCGAGCACCGCGGGCACCATCGCGGCCACGGGATCGAGCGCCGTGAGGGCGTTGATCCGCGTCATGTCGGGGTCCCGGCGGGCGAGCGCCCGGGCGTGGCACAGATCGGCCAGCCCGAGACCGAGCGCGTTGCCGCCGGTGGCGTCGGTCAACCCGCGCACGGCGATCGCATCCACGCGGATCGCCGAGTTCACGTCGAGCCCGTGAGCGACGGTCTTGCGCCCGACGATGTTGTTGTCGAGCCCCGTGCCCGAGATGTTCTTGCCGATGCGGTCGATCACGAGCGTTTCGATTCGATCGACCGGAAGGCGGCCCATCTCCGCATCGGCACGCTCGAGCAGCTTCGGCTCGACCTCGAGGAGATCGGCGGCCCGGACCGCCTCGACGTGCACGACACCGTGACCGGCCTCGGTCGGACCCTCGATCAGCGCGACGCCGCCGAGCAGCGGGAGGCGGGACGCGAGCTCGGGGGCGACGGCCCGGGTGACCGCCGGCCATCCCAGCGAGGTCGCGGTGCGATGGTGGAGCTCGGCACCGGGTTGTTTCCCGAGGCCGATGATCAACATCTTGACGAGGCCCGACTGGATCGGTCCATCGAAGTGGGTGTGCGCCTTCACCCGGTTGAGCAGGACCAGATGGTCGACGTCGAGCGCCGCCTTCGCCGTCCACAGCGGCACGTTCAGCGACGAACGACCGAGATCGACGGTGTCCATCCGGGCGTCGACCTCGATTCCCCATGCGCCGGGATCGACGCCGAGGGAGGCGAGCACCCCGAGCTGCCCGTCGGCCGTGGCGCCCCCGTGCGATCCCATCGCCGGGATCAGCACCGGCACCGCACCGACCTCGCGTACGGCCCGGACGGCACCCTGGACCAGCTCCACCAGGCCGGTGATCCCGCGGCTCCCGACGCCGATGCCCACACGATCACCGGGAGCGGCAGCACCGAGCAACGATCGGGTGGCTCCGGCGGCCGCGGCACCGACCTCGACCGCAGGTGAGGTCGGCGGATGCTGACGGATGGCGACGAGATCGGGGAGACGGTCGGAGAGGCGGGCCACGCCTCGAATGTAGGCAACAACGCCCAGTCCTGTCCGGGACGACCGGCATCCTCGGTTCAAGTCCGGGCGTTCCCTCCGCCGATAGCTCTCCCGTCATCTCAGACAGGAGCACTCGTGCGTCACACCACCCGATTCACCGCCACCGCCATCGCCATCGTCCTCTCCAGTTCCGGCGTCGCCGCTGCTCAGGACGCCGAGGCCACGCCGGCCGAGGTCGACCCGATGGTCGCCGAGACCCCCGCAGAGGTCATCGGTGATGCCCTCGAGGACGCCGGGGTCGATCCCGAGGTCGCCGAGGCACTCGAGGACGAGATCGCCGACGAGGTGGAGGATCTCATGGACGCCGGCGTCATCGACGACGACGACATCGACGACCTCGCCGACGCCGAGGGCCGCCCGGAACGGATCACCGAGCACGTCGAACGCCAGCAGGCCCGACGGGCGGAGCGGCAGGCGACGATCGACGCCGCCCTGGCCGAGCTCGGTGTGGAGGTCGCCGACGACGCCAACCCGGCCGAGATCCGTGAGGCGCTACGTGAGGCCGGTGTCGAGCGCGACGAGATCAAGGACCTGATGCGGCCGCAGCGCCCGGAGCGCCCCGAGCATGCCCAGGCGGACAAGGAACGTCCGGAGCGTGGTGTGGACCGGGACGACCGCGAACGACCCGACCGCGGCCCCAAGGGCGAGCGTCCGGGCGATGACGAGCCCGAGGTCGAGGAACCCGAGGTCGAGGAACCCGAGGTCGAGGA
>JAHDCV010000032.1:23489-39908 GCA_020629695.1 Acidimicrobiales bacterium
AGGTCGAGGAACCCGAGGTCGAGGAACCCGAGGTCGAGGAACCCGAGGTCGAGGATGTCCCGACTCGCGATGGCGAGGACGTCGACCAGTGAGAACGGCACTGATCGCCGCAGCGGTCGTGTTCGCCGCAGCCGGTTGCGCGAGTGTCTCCGAGCCGGAGACGTCCGAGGCCGACCCGCTCCCACTCGTCGTCGACGAACACGACCACGAGGCCGAACACGGGCACGACGATGCGGGTGACGCGACCCGTGCGGATCACGCCGCCGATGGTCATGACTCCGACACGCATGCCACCGACTCGCACGACACCGGGCCGCACGACAGCGACGTCGTGCTCACCGGTGACGAGGTCGACATCGATCCCGATGTGCTCGCCGCGATGATCGTGATCGTCGCCGGTGGTGACGTGGACGGCGCCATCGAGGCGGGTGAGTTCAACGAGGTCGACGTGCTCGAAGCGCTCGATCTCCTGGCTGACGCACAGGGCTGACCGAGGCGGGCCCGCCACAGCTGCGGGTCACGCGAGTGGTGGCCCGGTCGGCGGCGGCGGCCCTGCGCTGGGGCCGCTCTCCGGTTCAGACGGCACCGCTTGCGGCGACGGCACCGCTTGCGGCGACGGCACCCCGACCGCGGCCGCGGCGAGCGGTGGCATCGGCGACGCTTCTGGTGTGCCGGCGGCATCGTCGGCCGCCCACGCCTCGGATTGCTGTTCGCGACGGCGGCGACGGGTTCGACGCACCCGACGACGGTGCAGGAACCAGATCACGATGCCGGCGACGATGAGGAGACCGACGTACCGCAGCAGCGGGATGAGGCGTCCCAGGTAGTCGGGGGCGTTTCGACTCGGCGTCTCGGTCGGATTGATGTCGCCGAGCGACAACGACGCTGGCGGCGAGTCCTCCGAGATCAGCAGCGTGTCACCCGCCTTCGACTTGAAGTCGATCGAGCGGGTGTTCATCGAGTCGAGCAGTTCGGCGGCGAACGCCTCGCCGGAGTCGGCCGGCCGATCGCCGTCGGCCCAGGTCAGCAACAGCCGGTCGAGATCGCCGACCTGATACGCCTGGAGCACGGCATGAGCCGAGCCGATCTCGAAGTCGAGCAGCTCGAGCCGCTCCTCGTCGGCGAGTCGGAACGTGCCGACATCGAGCAGCGGGCGGCTGATGTCGGCCTCGTCGGTCTCCGACGGAGCGATCAGCACCGCGGCCATGTCGGACCGGGACGCCTCTTCGAAGGTCATCAACCTCGGTTCGAGGGGCTGTGACGAGATCCGTTGGAGGATGCCGTTCAACTTCGCCGCGAGCTCGACCCGGTCGGGCGTGATCTTGTCGACGCCGAGTGCGAACTCCGGGAGCAACACCTGCGGGAAGCGTTCGAAGCCCGGATCGAGACCCTGCCCGGGCACCACCCGGAAGAACGAGGCGGTGTGATCGATCTGCCACGTCCAGGGGATCTCGCCGGGTCGGCAGTAGCCGGACGGCGGCACGTAGTCGACCAGCAACTGGAGGCCGGTCACCCGACGGGTCGCATCGGGGCCGAGCTCGATTTCGATGATCGACCGCGACTCACCCTCGGCCGGCGACACCGCGTCGCCGAGCACACCGTTCAGGACGGCCGTGATCGAGGCATCGGCGCCGCGCACCACCGGAGCGTGCACGATCTCGAGATGGAGTGCGAGGTGGTCGATCGGTCCCTCGAACACGGTCTGGTCGGAGAAGACCAGCAGTTCCATGTGGCCGAGACCCTGGCGCCAGTCGCGGACGATGCCGATGTCGGTGAAGACGTAGTCGACCGGCACACCCGGCTCACGGTCGGGCACGTCCTCGAGCAACTCGTCGTCCGCCGCGGGTTCCTCGTCGTCCTCGCTGGCGAAGGCCAGGTCGGGCAGGTCGTCGGGGAGGTCCTGGTCGAATGCGAGGCCGTCGTCGGCGTCGAGGTCGAGGCGGTTGACGACGAACTCCGGCGACACGGCCAGTGCGCCGACCTCGTCGACCACGGCGTCGACCGTGGTCGTCAGGCGGTCCGCGAGTCCGCCGAGTGCGAGCACCGGCGCCGAGCGCTCGTCGGTCACCAGTCGGGCACCGTCACGGAAGTCGTGCGAGATCGCGACCACTCGCGAGGTGATGTCGTTCTCGACCCGCGGGATGGCGCCGTCGGCACCGAGCGAACGTACGTCGAGCTCGATGAGTCCGCCGAACGCGCTTCGGACCGCCATCGCCTGGATGTCGAGCACCGCCTCCGCCTCGTCGATCGTCGGGTCCGGCGGCAGATAGACGATGAGGTCGCGGGTGAGCGGCCCGAAGAAGTTGGCGACGGTCTCGGGCTGCTCCGGTTCACCGTCGAGGATCAACACACCCTCGATGTCCATGGAGGATCCGATGAGGGTCGTCTGGCAGTGGTTGTCCTCACTCCGGAATCGGTTGCGGAGTGAGATCGGCAGCCGCTCGTTCTCCGGCTTGGTGTCGGTGAGATCGAACACGATCGGTTCGAACTGCACGGGGCGCGGGCTCGTCTCGTCGATCACGACGATCCCGCGGCGGCCGCCCGACCCGGCGTATTCGATCCAGCCGGAGTCGATGTCGGGGGTCATCTCGTACACGCCCTCGATCCGAACCGGGGTCATCCCGTTCGGGACGGGCATGGTGAAGCGGGCCTCACCCGTCTCGCCCGCCATCCGGAAGGTGTTGGTGCCGACCTCGGTGTAGCTCAGCGGGATGACCCACAGCCCGTCCTCGGTCCGGGTGATCCCCGGATCCTCGCCGTCGGCGTCGCGGCTCGTCGGCAGATCGTCGGGGTCGGACCAGTCGAGGATCGTCTCCGGACCGGGCCGGATGCCGGGCCCGCCGTCGTCGGTACCGCTGAGCGTGCCGGTGCCGGTCGGCTCCAACAAGACGTACTCGCGCGGCGGCTGCTCCGTCGGCTCGCTGTCGACCTCGACGTCGAGCGTGGGATCGGCACCGTTGTCGGTGGTGTCGCCTCCGGTCGGACCGTCGCCGGTCTCGCCCTCCTGTGCTCCCGCAGGCGCGGCGGAGAACAACAGCAGGCCGGCGATCAGCAGCGACAGCACGCGAGTCAAGCGGACACTCACCCTCCTCTCGTCGGCAGGTCGGCGGCGGGATCAAGCCGTTGCGGCCAGGGAAGGGGGCCGAACGGCTCATGTGATCGGGGCAGGGATTCCCGATAGGAGTACATGACCGATGCAGCCGTCGCGAGCGCGCCCGAAGGTGCTGCCGACGCGCTCGCGGACACGATCGGAAGCCGGGGGGACGGGCAGGCGGACAGCGGCAGCCTCGGCGGCGGCCGATTCGACTCCCTCGCGAGGAACGGCCTCGCCGTGATGGCCACCACCGGGGTCAATGCCTCCACCGGCTACCTGTTCTGGATCGTCGCGGCGATGGCCCTCACCGTGGACGACCTCGGTCGTGCCTCGTCCGCGGTGGCGGCGATCGGACTCGTCACCCTGCTCGCGGATCTCGGCCTGACGACGACGATCGTCGCCGACCTCCCCGGGCGCGCCGACCGACACCGGTTCCTCGCGCTCAGCTTCACCGCCGGTCTCGTCGCGTCACTCATCGGCTCCGCCGTCGCGGTCACCGTGTTGCTCCGTTTCGTCGACGACCTCGCTCCCCTGCTCGACACGACCGGCATCCTCGCCTTCACCGCCGCCGTGATCGGCATGACCCTCGGCCGCTACTGCGACCAGGTCGCGGTCGCCGACCGCCGGGCGCACCTCATGCTCGCCAGGAACACCGGCTTCGCCCTCGGCAAGCTCGGCCTGCTCGCGCTCATCTTCCTCTTCGCCGACCGCGTGCTCGACGCCGCGACCGGCAAGACCGTGGTCGATGTCGCACCCGCCTCCGTCGTGGTCGTGTGGGGCCTCGCCGCCGTGGCGTCGATCCTGGTGATCGCCCGCCTGCTCGACCTCGGCCTCGATGCGGCGCTCGACACCGCTCCCGACGATCGACGACTCATGCTCGACTCGACGGTGCACCACCTCGCCAACCTCGGCGGGGAGATCCCGATGTTCCTGCTCCCCTTGGTCGTGCTCACCCGAGCCGGCGCCGAGTCCGCGGGGATCTTCTACGTGACCTGGATGGTCGCGTCGATCGTGTTCACGGTGTCGGCGGCGATGTCGGCCAGCCTGCTGGCCGAGGCCCGGCACGATCCCGCCGAGCTCGCGGCCCTGACCCGTCGCACCCTCGCCATCATCGGGACGATCCTGCTCGTCGGCATCGCCGGCACCGTGATCGCCGGCCGCGTGGTGCTCGGCTTGTTCGGCGAGGAGTTCGGCGACGCCGGCCACGCGCTGTTGATCGTGCTCGCGTTCTCGGCCATCCCCGACGGTGTCACGAACGTCTGGGTCAGTCGCTGGCGTGCGGTCGGAAGGCATCGACGGGCGGCCGTGCTCAACATCGCGATGGCCATGATCGCCATCGGCTACGCCTGGCTGAGGGTTCCCACCGACGGCATCGTCGCCGTCGGGTGGGCGTGGGTGCTGTGCCAGAGCGCCGGCTGCGCCCTCATCGCCGTGTTCGAAGCTGCCGACAGGGTTCGTGGCCCCGGCCCCGCAGCGCTCCACCAGGATCTCCAAGAAAAAGAAGGAACGTGCTGATGCGCATCCTCCTCGTCTCCGACTTCTACCCACCGACGATCGGTGGACTCGAACGTCACGTCGCCCGATTGGCCAAGGCGCTCCAGGGCCTCGGCCACGACGTCGAGGTCGCGACCTCGTCCACGCCGATCCGACCGGACGACGGCGACGAGGACGGCGTCTTCGTCCACCGTCTCAAGGGATGGCACCATCGTCTCGAGGGTGCGTTCCTCGATCCGAACCGTCCGTTCCCACCCCCGGCGCCCGAACCGGGCCTGGTGCGCGAGCTCCGACAGGTGATCGACACGAGCTCGCCTGACGTCGTGCATGTGCACGGCTGGATGCTGCCCGCGGTCGCCGCGGCCGCCGAAGACCGCGACACCCGGGTCGTCGCGACGCTGCACGACTCCGGCATGGCCTGTGTGAAGCGCACCCTGTTCTGGCAGGACAAGGCCGCGTGCGACGGGCCGAGCGCCGGCAAGTGTGTGCCCTGCGCCGTCGACCACTAC
Organism: Acidimicrobiales bacterium; assembly: GCA_020629695.1. Lineage (GTDB taxonomy): Bacteria > Actinomycetota > Acidimicrobiia > Acidimicrobiales > SZUA-35 > JAHDBV01. Next base: position 28,587 of record JAHDCV010000032.1, read on the forward strand.
GGCAGCGCCAAGGGGTTGACGCTCTACGGGTTGTTGAACATCGGCCAACGGCGACTCGACCGGGTCGATCGATTCATCGCCGTCGCCTCGGTGCTCGCCGACGTCACCAGCCAGATCCGGGCCACCAAGGGTGTGCCGTTCGAGGTCATCCCGAACTTCATCGACCCGTCGGTCGTCCCCCCGGCCGGTGTCGCCCGACCCGACGTGGTGCCGGCCGACGGCGACTACGTGCTCTTCGTCGGAACACTCGGCCGCTTCAAGGGTGTGCACGACCTGCTCGCCGTCTGGCGGGATCGACGTCCCGAGGCGGAGCTCGTGCTGCTCGGCACCGAAGCCCCCGACACACCCTCGGACCTGCCGCCGGGCGTCCGCATGCACACCGACGTGGCCCACGCCGATGTCATGGCGGCGTTCCGCCACTGCCGCTTCGCCGTGTTGCCGTCCCGCTTCCCCGAGCCGTCACCGACGGTGGTCCTCGAACCCATGGCGGCCGGCCGCCCGGTGATCGGCGCCAGGATCGGCGGCATCCCCGACCTGATCGACGACGGTCAGACGGGAGTGCTCGTCCCCCACGACGATCGCCAGGCCCTCGGTGACGCCATCATCGACCTGCTCACCGATCGAGAGCGCTGCGACCGCCTGGGCGCCACCGCCGCCGAGCGGGCGGTGGAGTTCGGCCAGGACGCGATCGTCGCCCGAATCGTCGACGTCTACCAGCGCACGATCGACCAGACCCCCGCCCGGTTGGCCGTCCGATGAGTCTGCTCACCGATCCGACCGGAACCATCGGCGGGCCGTCCGATGGCACCGCCGTGACGGTGCTCATCTGTGCCTACACCGAGCGCCGTTGGGACGACGTCGTGCGCGCCGTGGATTCGGTGTTCGACGCCGAGCACCAGCCGCTCGAGGTCGTGCTCGTCATCGACCACAACGACGATTTGCTGGCACGGGCCGTCGCGACATTCGACGACCGGCCGGGCGTCCGTGTGGTCGCCAACGCCGAAGGTCAGGGCCTGTCGGGAGCCCGCAACACCGGCGTGACCGCCGCGGCCGGCGACATCATCGCGTTCCTCGACGACGACGCCGCCGCAACCCCCGGCTGGCTCGATCAGCTCGTGGCCGCATTCGCCGATCCCGACGTGATCGGTGTGGGAGGCGGTGCCGATCCGGTCTGGCCCGACGACGCCCCCCGCTGGTTCCCGGAGGAGTTCGGCTGGGTCATCGGGTGCAGCTTCGTCGGCCAGCCGACGAACCCCGAACCCGTCCGCAACGTGATCGGCTGCAACATGGCCTTCCGATCCGAGGTCTTCGCCCGCGTCGGCGGCTTCGCCCAGAGCCTCGGTCGACTGGGAACCGTGCCGCTCGGCTGCGAGGAGACCGAGTTCTGCATCCGGGCCGGGCGCGCCTGGCCTCGCTCGCGCATCATGCTCGAACCCGGACTCCGGGTGAACCATCGGGTGTCCGACGATCGGGTGCGGGTGAGGTACTTCCTGTCCCGATGCCATGCCGAGGGTCGTTCGAAGGCCGTCGTGTCCCGACTCGTCGGCGCCGGCGACGGTCTGTCCTCCGAGCGGACCTACACGACCCGCACGCTGCCGATCGGTGTCGTCCGCAATCTCGCCATGGTCTGGCGGGATCCGTACGGCCCCGCTCGAGCGGCGATGATCGTCGCCGGCTTCACCTGGACCGTCGCTGGCTACCTCCGAGGCCGCCTCGCCCGAGACTGATCGAGCCGGCCAGCTCTGGAGCTGCACGGATCGATCAATGTCGGGATCAGCAGTCTGATCGCTCGGCGGCGCGGAAGAACAGGGCCAACGGGTCGTGCTCGTCCGGCCCGTCGAGGTCGTTCAAGACGATCTCGACCTTCGTCCGGCAGCCGAGGTCCGGTATCGGACCCTCCACCCGCACCTCCGCGGTCTCGCCCGGAGCCACCTCGATCCGTACGGGCTCCCAACGATCGACGGCGTCGTCCCGGCCACCCACGTAGGCCACCACCTCGTAGCGGCGCACCTCGGTCGTCCGATTCGAGATCTCGGTCTCGATGGCGGGCTCGAAGCCCGCGGCAATCGGCACCGCGGCGTCGACGAGCGCCCATCGTCCGCCGAGATTGAACTGGACGAACTCGTCGATCGGACGTCGTGGAGCGACCTCCACACCAACGGCGACGATGAGGAACGCGCACACGAGCGAACCCACGGGCATCATCGCCCGCGACATCCACGCACGGTCGATGCCCACCGGGGGGCCGGTGACGGCCTCGCCGTGGCGGTACTCCCGAGTCAGCCCGACGAACGCCGAGATCACGCCGAGCGCGAGCACGGCGATCAGCACCGAGGTCCGGGTGTAGAAGCGGTCGGCGATGAAGATGCCGAGGGCCAGGAGCGGGTAGGCCGCCATCGACATGATCACCCGCAGCCCCGCACCGGTCAGCCCGACCGGTGCACGCGACGGCCCGAAGATCAGGGTGACGACGAGATGGCCCGGCACGAACAGTGCCGCCGGAAGCGCCACCACCCGGAGCGGGTTCGGTAGCTCCGCGAGCGCCAGTAGCACGACGGTTGCCGCGATGAGCCCGGCGGGACGATCGAACCGATTGCCCAGCACCTGACGGGACCAGCCGGTCGCCCGGGACACGAGCCCGCGGACGAAGCGACCGATCGCCGATCGGAACGAGGTGGTGAACGAGGTCATCCGGCTTCCTCCACGAGTCCGGCCTTGGCGGCGTCGCTGCGTCGCGCGTTGTCGGCATCGACGGTCGCGAGGACCTCCTGGATCTCGACAGCCGACAGGTCGAGGCGGTAGATCGAGATGCGCTCGGAGGAGTACACCCGGATGACCCAGTCGATGTCGTCGTACTTGCTGACCGACGACTCGGGCAGCGGCTCGACCCGTTCGGTCGCCAGCGGTTCGTTCTGATCGAGGTAGAACCCGATGAACGGTTTGTACTGGGCCTGGCGCTCGTCGATGATCACCCACCGCAATCCGACGCTCCGGGCGGCGTGGAGCACCTGGGCGTCCGGCTCGTTCTCGGCCAGCACGAAATCCCAGAGGCGGTTGCCTCCGTCGGGCACACCGAGGATTCCCTTGCCGAGCGAGTTGAACCACATCTGGATGGTCCGGTCGCCGATCAATCGCTGATTCGGCCCCTGGGTGTCCTGGAACCATCGTGCTGCGTCCTGGATCTCGAGCGTCGTCGAGCGGGTGTCCGAGCCGTAGACGTACACGCCGGGGAATCGGTAGACCTCGTTGATGCCGGTCGCGAGGTTGCCCATCAGCACACCCATGAACAGCACGATCGTCAGGCCCATCAGCGGTGCCCGCTTCCACCACTCCTTGATGTGGCTGATCACCTGGAAGCCCGACCCGATCATCACGGCGAGCCCGATCGAGGTGAACGACCACGATCGTCGGGCGATCTCGGCGCCCTCGACCGAGAGCATGAGCGGATAGACGACGAAATAGGCGGCGGCGAACAACGTCATCGCGAAGATGATCGCCCGGTCGAGCAGGGCCTTCTTGAGCTGGACGATGCCGGAGAAGAGCGCGAGCAGCGGCAGGATCAGGATGCTGACGAACCCCATGATGATCTCGTACATGGGCAGCGTGGAGCCGGCGAAGAGCTCACGGGCCTCCTCCAGCTCGAGATCCTCGGCGAGCAACCCCTCGGGTTCCTCGAGCCCGGCACCACCGCCGAAGATGGCCACGACGTCGCCTGCGCCACCGGAGATGAAGGGGGCGACGTAGGCCTGGGTACCCGGCGCCTGCTCGATCAACCAGCCGGCGGTCATGGCGATCGCGACGCCGAGCACGAAGAACGACTCCCCCATCGTCAACGTGGTGTCGCGCCTCAGGAGCCGGAAGACGAGCGCTGCGCCGGCGTACGCGCCGATCACGATCACGAACATGTAGCTCGTGAGGTGATGGGTCGCGACCAGCACGGCCTCGATGAACACCACGATGAGCATCCAGGACGTCCGCGTCCAACCCGCGGGGTCGGACGTGAGCATCTTGGCCATCGCCGCCGTGCCCCAGATCAACACGACGATCCCGTAGGACTCGTAGGAGAACTGGGAGGAGAAGAACCAGAAGCCCGGTCCGATCGAATAGAAGAACGCCGCGGTGGAGCCCGCGTGCTCCGAGCCGGTGATCGTCTTCGCGAGCACGTAGATGCCGACCAGGGCGACGGCGTGCAGGACGACGAGCATGATGATCGCCACGACGATCGTCGGGATGCCGGTGAGGTGTCGGACGCCGGCCGCGAACATGTGCATCGCCGGATAGTCCGAGATCACGACGATCTGGTTGTTCTTCACGAACAACAGCCCGTCGTCGGTGAGACGCTCCACCTGGATCCAGTGCCCGACCTCGTCGAAGTACGCAGGTCGATAGGGATACGCCAGGAACTTCGGGACGTAGGTGAACATCCCGACACCGAGGATCAACACGTAGCGGTCGATGGCTGCGGTGCGATGCGAGAGCAGACGCCAACCGGCGGGCATGAGGAACAGGAACGTGCCGACCCAGAACACCGCGAAGTGTTCCTTCTGCCCCGGGACGGCGAAGTCCGCCATCGAGTAGGACAACACGACGATGGCGGAGCCCAACATCATGCCGATGAACGGCAACGCCCGACGCAGACCGTGGTTGGACCGGTGGCGGGTGATCACCGGCCCCTCGGGGTCGGGCAGCTCGAGCTCGGGCGCCCAGGAGGCGTCCATCAACGCCTGTGGGTCTTGTTCGGCTCGAAGTCGGAACATGGGGAGACCGGTCGATCGTGACGGCGCGGACGGTCCGCGGCACACCGGTTCCCATCGGCAGGAGCGGCGGGCGAGTGAGCCGTTCGGCCCAGCGGAGCACCGGCGACGATGCCCGGTCGGGGCCCGTCATGCCCGGCGCCGCGGTGCGTCTGGATGCCCGTTCAGCCGGGCAGGTGCGCGGCGAGTGCGGCGCGGTACCGCTCGACCATCGCGGCGGCGACGTCGTCCCAGTCGGGTACGGCGCGGGGCGCTCGTGGTCGTGCCGCCATCGACCGGATCGCCGCGGCCCAGCCGACGGGCGAATCATCGACGACGATGTGCACGCGGCCGTCGTGGTCGCGCTCGATGTCACGGAACGCGCCGATGTCGGACAGCACGAGTGCGGCCCCACAGGTCAGCCCCTCGAGGGCGGAGATCCCCTGGGCTTCGTGGGACGACGCCGAGGCGACGACATCGGCCGACGCCAGGAGCGAGGCGTAGGTGGCGTCATCGGTGCGCCCCCAGAACCGGACCGTGGCGCCATCCCGGGAGACGAGCGACTCGAGCCGCGAGCGATCCGGGCCGTCCCCGACCACGTGCAGCACGTCGGCGGGATCGAGTTCGGATGCCGCGGCGAGCAGACGATCGACGCCCTTGTACGCCTCGAGCCGACCGGCGACGACCACCGTCCGGGCCCCACGGAGGGTCGCATCGGCAGGGACATCAGCGAATCGGGACCGATCGATGCCGTTGCCGATCACGTGGAGGCGGGAGGCGATCGCCGGGAAGTCCTCGGCGAGCAAGCTCGCCTCCGCGCCCGACACCGCGATGACCGAGTCGGCATCGGCGAAGCCGCGACCGGCGAGCGGCCGGTAGCCGCGGTGCATGAGGTCGCGGAGCCCATCGGCGGAGGACCGGTGGTAGTGGGGCGTCACGACGAGGGGCCCGCTCCACGAACCGGCGGCGAGCGCCGAGACGGGGTCGTGGTAGGAGTGCACGTGCACGACGTCGAGCGGGATGCGCCCACGTCGCAGTGCGAAGAGCAACGGCGGGGAGATCGAGCCGTGATCCCACCGCACGAGGCGGCGATAGCGGCGGACGGTCACACCCTCGTGCCGGCTCACGGGTGGTGCACCGTGGCCGAGATCGTGGGTGAAGACCTGGGGACGTTGACCGGCCCGGGCCAGAGCCCGGGCCAGTTGTTCGACATGGGTCTCGACACCGCCTGTGCTCGGAGCGAAGCGGTGGGTGACGAGACCGATGCGAAGGGCAGCGGTGTCGTCGGGGGTCGGGCCGGTGACCGGCGCACCCTCCGACGTCGTCGGATCCTGACCCCTGGTCGGGCCGACGACGGCGGTCATGCGACGATCAGGCGGCGGCCGGAGCCTGCCGCTTGCGGCGGCGACGGAAGGTCTCGGAGGCGATCACCCGAGCGATCCGCCAGCCGTCACGCCAGGCGTTGAGATTCGACTCGCCGTGGATGCGGTCGGTCTCGAACGAGGGGACCTCGGCGATGCGGAGGCCGGCCTTGGCGGCCCGGATGTTCATGAGGGTCTCGACCTCGAACCCGGCGCAGTCGACCTCGAGGGCGTCGAGGTGGCGACGCCAGAAGGCGTTGTAGCCGTAGCAGAGGTCGGTGTAGCCGGTCCCGAACAGCACATTCACCATCAGGGTGAGCGTGCGGTTGCCGGTCGAGCGGATGAGGGTGAGGTCGGTCGAGCCACCGCCACGCATGTAGCGGCTGCCCTTCACGAAGTCGGCGCCGTGGGTGAGTGCGTCGACGAAGCTCTCGATCTCGCCCGGATCCATCGATCCGTCGGCGTCGATCATGACCACGACGTCACCGGTGGCGGCTTCGAAGCCCGCCGACAGTGCGTACCCCTTGCCAGGACGCTCTTCCCGCACGATGCGGACGTCGGGGCGGAGGCGCTCCGCCTCCTCGATCGTGCCGTCGGTCGAGCGACCGTCGACGATGATCACCTCGTGCAGGTCGGGTAGTCCGCCGAACAGCGCCGGCAGATTCTTGGCCTCGTTGAGCGTCGGGACGACGAGGCTGACGGTCGGATTGATGACCGGCTGTGGGACCGGCGCCAGGTGGCGGCGGGCCTTCGTCGTCTGGACACGGCTCGCGGCCATGGTCGTGGTGGTAGTGGGCTCCATGTGGAGTTCCCACGGCACGTTCCGGGCCCCGACTGAGCGGCTTTGGCCCCCGGAATCAGGTGCCGATGCCCGGGGTCCTCGTCGACCAGGGACGAAGGTCCCGGGCGCCGATGAGGAGATCATGCCAAGTTGTCCCGGGCCCACAGCGCGGCCTCGGTCCGGTTGCGGACACCGATCTTGCGGAACGCACCCGTCAGGTAGTTCTTGACCGTCTTCTCGGACAGGTACAACTCGCCGCCGATCTGACGGTTCGTCATGCCGGTCGACATGAGGCGGAGGAGCTCCTGCTCCCGCTTCGAGAGGTCCCGCTGGCGGGCCGGACCGTTCACCCGGAGACCGATCATCTGGGCGGCCAGGGTCGGATCGATGAAGTTGCCGCCGTCGGCGACGGTGTGGATGGCGTCGCGGAGCGTCTCCAACGACGCCGTCTTCACGACGTAGCCCGATGCGCCCTTCTCGAGGGCGTCGAGGGCGGTCGAGGGCTCCTCGACCGAGGAGAAGACGAGCACGGGCGGTGGCGGCGTGCCGTTGGCTCGTGAGGCGAGGAGACCGACGAGTTCGGTTCCCCGGCGGTCCCCGATCAACAGATCAGCGAGGACGAGGTCGGGTTTGGCCGAACAGATCCGCTCGATCACGCCGTCGAGGGACGATGCGGTACCCACGATGTCGATCCCCGCGTCGAGTTCGAGCACGGAGACGAGGCCCTGGCGGGCGACGGGATGATCGTCGATCACGAACAGACGGAGACTCACCCCTCTCTGATCGGCACGACCCGGGTCGTGTTGACGGTTTCCCGATATCCACCCAAACCTCGTGGGGCACACGAACACCTCTCGGATTCGGGGGTTCGTGGGCTCAAGCTCGGGGTCCGGTGCGTCGATCCATCAGGGGGTTCGTGTTGTCCACCCGGACGAACACGGCCCGAACCACGCTGATGACCGACCCGACCCCCTTCCTCGATCTCGATGATCTCGGCGCCGCCGAGGCGGCGATCGTCGCCGCGGCGGTCGAACGCGCCCTGCAACAGGAGCGGGCTCGGATCGCCCGCGAGCTGCACGATTCGGTGCTCGGCATCCTCATCGGAGCGACCCTGTCGGCCCAGCGAGCCGCGGTCTTCCTGCCCGACACCGAGGCCAAGCGTCTCTCGAGTGCGATCGACGAGCTCGACCTGGTCATGAAGGCCATCCGGCACTCGATCTACGACCTCCGACGCCCGGGCCCTTCGTTCATCCGGCACGAGTTGCTCGACGAGGTCGAGTCCCTCGAGCAACGGTTCGACGTCGAGATCGACATCGACTTCGAGGGACCGATCGAGTCGGTCCGGGCCGTCGTGACCCCGCACCTGCCCCGTGTGGTCGCGGAAGCCGTCACGAACGCCGTCCGCCACGGGCAGGCCAGCCGCATGTCGATCCGTTTCGTGACCGACGCCGACCATCTCACCGTCGAGGCCGAAGACAACGGTCGTGGCCCGGCGCACCGGGCGGCCTCGTCGGCAGGCGGGGGCAACGGACTGCGCAACCTCGCCGACCGGGCGACCGAACTCGGCGGCTGGTCGAGACTCGACGCCCGCCCGAACGGCGGCACCTGCCTCACGTGGCAGGTCCCCACCTCCGACTGACCGGTCGACAACATCGGCGCCGCCTCCGCCACCGAGGCAGGTCGTCAGATCCGGGACTGGTGCGCCGCCTGCTCGTCGAGCAGGCGGTGGATGACATCGGCCGGCGCCGGCCAGTGATAGAGGTACCCCTGGCCCAGTTCGCACCCGAGGCTCAACGCCTCTTCGGCCTGCACGGCCTCCTCGATGCCCTCCACGACGACGACCAGGTCGAGGGCTCGACCGAGACCGACCACGGCGGACACGATGGCCCGGGTGGCCTGATTGGCCTGGAGGTCGTCGACGAAGGACTTGTCGATCTTCACGGCATCGATCGGGAACTTCCGGAGATAGCCGAGTGAGCTGTAGCCCGTTCCGAAGTCGTCGATCGCCAGATTCACACCGAGCTCGCGGAGTGCTTGGAGCACGATGGCGGCTTCGCGGTGGTCCCGGATCAGGGAGTCCTCGGTGATCTCGAGCACGATGAGGCTCGGATCGACGCCTGACCGGGCGAGGATCGACGCAACGACGGGCACGAGGTCCGGTTGGGCCAGCTGCTTCGCAGACAGGTTCACCGACACGCTGATCACGTGACCGCGAGCTGCGAACCGTGCCGCTTCGGTGCATGCCTGCTCGAGCACCCACGCACCGAGCGGCACGAGGAGGCCCGCATCCTCGGCCACGTCGAGGAACGCACCGGGAGGGAGCAACTTGCCGTCGGGCTGCCGCCAGCGGACCAACGCCTCGACGCCACGGATGTGGCCGTTCTCGAGCGCCACGATCGGCTGATAGTGCAGGGCGAACTGATCTTCTTCGAGCGCTCGCCGCAGACCCTGCTCGACTTCGAGGCGGCGCTCGGAGCGTTCACGGAGATCGTCGTCGTGCACGACGAAGCAGCCTCGTCCGAGCTCTTTCGCCCGGTAGGCGGCGGTGTCGGCGGCGCGCAGGAGGTCCGCCGCTTCGCGTTCGCCCGGCCGGGCGAGCGCCACACCGATCGAACTCGAGACATGGAGACGCCGGCCCTCGATGAGGATCGGTGCTTCCAGAGAGTCGATGATGCGTTCCGCGACGCGGGCGGCGTCATCGACGTGTTCGACACCCGGCAGCACGATCACGAACTCGTCGCCGCCGAGGCGGGCGACGACGGTGTCGTCGCCGCGCACGATCTCGGCCAGGCGGGTGGCGAAGGCCCGGAGCAGGAGGTCGCCGGTCGCGTGGCCGAGCGAGTCGTTCACGACCTTGAACCGGTCGAGGTCCATCGCGAGCACGGCGACCGACCGCTCGGACCGGAGCAGACGGTGCAGTTCGGCTTCGAGCACCGAGCGGTTGGCGAGGCCCGTGAGCTGATCGGTCGAGGCACGCAACGACAGCTCGTCGGTGAGCTGCTGTTCGAGCGTGACGTCACGGCCGATCACATGGACCACACCCGACATGGGGTCGGACACGGCGGTCGCCTCGATCCACCGCCAGTTGCCCGAGATCGAACGCCAGCGGGCGAGGGAGCGGACGCCTCCGGTCTCCAGGGGGTCCACCGACGCGGCGCGCCGGTCGTCGTGGTGGATGAGTTCGAAGGCTTCGGTGCCGACGAGCGACTCCGGCTCGTGTCCGAGCACTCGTTCGACGGCCGGATTGGCGCGCAGGATGCGGGAGCCGTCGTCGAGGACCAGCATCAGTTCGCGCGCGTTCTCGAAGAACCGGAGACTGTCCCGCTTGGCCGCCTCCAGCTCATCGAGCTCGGAGACGTCGGTCCCGATGCCGAAGCTGCGGCGGATGTCGGCATCGGCGTCGAATCGCCAGCGGACCCGGCGGGTCCCGCCGTCGACGGTCATCATCGAGATGGTGATGTCGACGGGGCGCCCGCGTGCGAGGTCGGCCGCGATCGCGGCTCGGTGCGGCTGGTCCTCCGTGGCGACCAGCGACCAGAGGTCGAAGCCGGCACAGGCGTCGCGATGCCACCCGAGCACGTGGGAGAACGCGTCGTTGCTGTCGAGGATCCGCTCCTCGTCGTCGAGGATCACGAAGATGTCGGTGGCTCCGGCGAAGAAGCGGCGCATGACGTGATCGTTCGACTGGGGCTCGTCGCCGGTCGAGATCCAGAGCTCGTCGGTCACCTGGCGCACGCGCCACCGTGCGCGGCCGTCGATGCCGACCCGGTAGGTCGGGTCGTCACCGAGCCAGTCGGTGTTCAGGAGCGGCTCGCCGGGCGGGATCTCGACCCAGTGATTGGCCACGAGCACGCGCCCGTCCACCGAGACGAAGGCGGCCGGAACCGACATCGCGTCGAGGATGCGGCCGAGCGCGGCCTGATCGAGAGAGCCCATCACCCGACCTATCGGCGCGAACTCCGCGAGAATCAACCAACTCAGTTTCGTTCCCGGCGGACCGATCGGAACCCATGCGCTCTCAGCGGACATCCACCCTCGGCGTCACCCCCCGTGGCGGGCGTCGTTCGACGGCTCGAGCCGTCGTCATGGCCCTCACGTTGATGGCGGCGACCCTCGGCAGCGCGGGTGTCAGCGCCGCGCAGGTGGGTGATGACGAGCGTCCGAGCGTCCCCCGACTGCTCACCACCAACTCCCCCACCCCCACCAGCACCACCCTCACCTGGCAACCCAGCACCGACAACGTCGCCGTCACCGGCTACGACATCTTCCGCACCACCACCGTCGGCCAACTCGGCCCACGCATCGCCACCAACCACCCCACCACGACCTTCACCGACACCACCCGCAGCCCCGGGACCACCGTCTGGTACTACCTCAAAGCCCGCGACGCCGCCGGCAACACCAGCTGGCGCAACGGCATGGTCCCCGCCACCACCCCCGGCGACGG
>JAHDCV010000032.1:40008-44559 GCA_020629695.1 Acidimicrobiales bacterium
CCGGCAACACCAGCTGGCGCAACGGCATGGTCCCCGCCACCACCCCCGGCGACGGCGGCGATGACGAGCGTCCGAGCGTCCCCCGACTGCTCACCACCAACTCCCCCACCCCCACCAGCACCACCCTCACCTGGCAACCCAGCACCGACAACGTCGCCGTCACCGGCTACGACATCTTCCGCACCACCACCGTCGGCCAACTCGGCCCACGCATCGCCACCAACCACCCCACCACGACCTTCACCGACACCACCCGCAGCCCCGGGACCACCGTCTGGTACTACCTCAAAGCCCGCGACGCCGCCGGCAACACCAGCTGGCGCAACGGCATGGTCCCCGCCACCACCCCCGGCGACGGTCCGGAACGGGTGGACGTGACGGTGCTCGCCGACCTGGCCCGCTGCGGTGAGACCGCCGGACCGCTCGTGTCCGCCTTGCTCGATGACCGGCCCGGGCCGATCTTCGCCCTCGGCGACCTGGCCTACCCGAGCGGACGGGTCGAGGACTTCGCCAACTGCTTCGACCCCGTCTACGGCCGTCACGTCGATCGGATGCTCCCGGTCGTCGGCAATCACGAGTACGACACCGACGGGGCCCAGCCCTACCGCGACTACTTCGGCGATCGGGCGACCCCGAACGGCGTCACCTGGTACTCCACGACGGTCGGTGCGTGGCAGATCATCGTGCTCGACACGAACTGCTGGGAACCCGAGGTGGGAGGCTGCGCCCCGGGGTCGGTTCAGTACGACTGGCTCCAACGGACGCTGCGCGACGGTGACGAGATGTGCCAGGCGATCCTGGCCCACCATCCCCGTTGGGCGTCCTATGCGACCTACGCCGATCAGCGCTATCTCGAGCCGATCTTCCAACTCGCTCTGGATGGTGATGTCGATCTCTGGCTCGCCGGTCACGTGCACGCCTACGAACGTTTCAGCCGCCGCGGCACGGGGAACGTGTGGTCGGCCGACGGCATCCGGCTGTTCTCCGTCGGGACCGGCGGCACGAGTCTGCGGGATCTCGACGCCCCGGTGGCCGGATCGAACAAGCGGATCGACGATCGTCACGGCGTCCTCGAACTGTCCCTCGGCGCATCCGACTACACGTGGGCGTTCCGCTCGACCGACGAGCGGGTGTACGACCGTGGAAGTGAGAGCTGCCGGGGCTGATCCGGCTCCCCGTGGTCGGGGAACGGCGACCCCCACCGCCGGGAAACCGGGCCGGTCCTCCCTGTCGCGACGGGGTCGCCGCACCCCCGACCGTCCCCGACCCGGGGGAAGTTCGTCCCGTGGCGGGGTGCCGTCCGGCCCATCTTGATCAGGACCTCGGAGCGATGATCCGTTCACCAGAACGTGCTTCCTCGTCGCCTGATCTGTGCCCTCTCGCTGGCACTCCTCGTTCCCCTCGTCGCTGCCGTGCCGGCGGCCGCAGACGAAGGGACCGAGTTGGAGAACCAGATCGAGGCCGTGATCTTCGCCGAGCACAACGAAGCGAGGGCCGCCGCCGGCCTGCCCCCGCTCACCCTGCTCGATGACATCGATCCGATCGCCGAAGCCCACAACCGGGCGATGGCGGCGAGAGGCTCCCTGTTCCACTCCGACATCTCCCGGTTGATCGACGAGTTCCCGAATCACTGGTGGGCCGGCGAGAACGTGCTGGTCACCTTCGGCGCCGGGGGCACGGCCACCCAGCTCTGGCTCGACTCCCCCGGGCACCGGGCGAACCTCCTCGCCACGAACGCCACCCACATGACCGTGGCCGTGCACTGCGGCGGCGACGGTCGGCTCTGGGCCACGGTGCAACTGGTCGAGAATCGACAGGCCCCCACCACCTCACCGACTTTCACCCCCTCCGACCAGGCCCGCCAGCTGACCTGCAGCGACACTCCCCTGCCGTCGGTCGGGACCAACCCGTGGGCCCCGTTCGCATCCGCCGATGCCTTCGTGGTGCAGCAGTACGAGGACTTCCTCGGTCGAGCCCCCGATGCCACCGGGCGGGGGTACTGGACCACCGTGCTCGAGCGCGGCGAGGCTTCGCCGACGGCACTGGTCGAGATGTTCCTCGCCTCGGAGGAGTTCGGTCTGCGGGTCAAGGCCGTCAACCGGCTGTACCTCGCAACCTTCGGACGAAATCCGAATGCCGCCGAGCTCGACTACTGGGCGGCGCAGATGGGCACCGGGGCGAGCATCGAGTGGATCGCCGACTACTTCGCCGATTCGCCCGAGTTCGTGGCCCGATACGGCGACCTCGACGCGGCCGGCTACGTCGATCGGCTGTATCAGAACGTGCTGGGACGGCCCAGCGACACCGCCGGCCGCGAGTTCTGGGTCGGGCAGATGGAACAGGGCCACACTCGTGGCTACGTCCTCCGACAGTTCGCCGAGTCGGCCGAGTTCCGCCAGGAGCACGACCCGGCGATCCTCGTCCGGGCGATCTACCTCGGACTGCTCGAGCGCTCACCCGACGACGCGGGTCTCGAGTACTGGACGAGGCTGGTCCGCCAGGGAGCGCCGGTCTCCGGGCTGATCACCGGGTTCCTCGACTCGGGCGAATACGCCGCCCGGGTCGGCTGACCCCCCGACGTCACTGCCCGCGCAGGCGGGCCTCCCAGGCCGAATGGGCGAGCGTCCGCAATTCGGTGACGGCGGCGCCGAGTCCTTCGGGGTGTCGGAACATCGCACTACCCGAGATCAGCACGTTGGCGCCGGATCCCGCCGCGCCACCGATCGTCGAGGCGCTGATTCCGCCGTCGACCTCGAGGTCGATCCAGTGGTCGGCGGTGTCGAGCAGCTGCCGGGTGGCGTGCACCTTCGGCTCCATCGTCGAGATGTAGGCCTGGCCACCGAAGCCGGGGTTCACGGTCATCACGAGGACCATGTCGAGCAGGTCGAGCACATGGCGGAGTTCGTCGATCGGGGTCGACGGGTTCAGTGCGACCGCCGCTCCCGCACCGAGTTCCTTGATCGCCCCCAGCGTGCGATGCAGGTGACGGCACGTCTCGGCGTGCACGATGATCAACTCACACCCCGCCTCGACGAATCGCGGGATGAGGTGGTCGGGTTCCTCGATCATGAGGTGGGCCTCGAACGGGACCGACACGACCGAGCGCGTCGCGGCGATCACGTCGGGGCCGAAGGTCAGATTCGGCACGAACCGGCCGTCCATCACGTCCCACTGGATCCGATCGACCCCGGCCTGCTCGAGCGCCGCACACTCGTCGCCGAGACGGGCGAAATCAGCCGGCAGCACCGACGGGGCGATGAGGATCGGCGGGATGGCATCGGAGGACGGAGCGCTCATGGCGGACAGTGTGGCACCAACCGGGTGGTTGCCGAAGCTGAGCCCGACCGCCACCCTCACCTCATGACCGGAACCGAGACCATCACCGTCGATCGAGTCGTTGCCGGCGGCCGAGGGCTGGGCCGGATGCCGGACGGTCGGGTCGCCATGCTCGACGGCGCCGTGCCCGGCGACACCGTCCTCGCCGAGGTGATCGATCGCGGACGGTTCCTCGAAGGCCGCGTGATCGAGGTCGTGACCGGCTCACCCGACCGGGTCGACGCGCCCTGCCCGGAACTGGCCCGCGGTTGTGGCGGTTGCGACTGGCAGATGATCGCGCCGGCCACGCAGCCCGACCTCCGGGCTGCGATCGTGATCGACGCCCTGCGGCGCCTGGGACGTGTCGACGACGCCGCCGAGCGGGTCACCGTCGGGCCGCCGCTCCCCCCGTCGGGCTACCGGACAACGATTCGAGCCGCCGTGCTCGACGGACGCGCCGGCTATCGCCGCGCCGAGTCCCACGAGGTGATCGAGCCGTCGTCGTGCCTCGTGGCCCACCCGCTGGCAGAAGAACTCCTGGTCGACGGCCGGTTCGGCGAGGCCAGGGAAGTCCGCATCCGCGTCGGGGTGGCCTCGGGTGACCGACAGATCGTGGTCGACGCCGACTCGACCGTCGGAGTCGTCGTGCCCGACGACGTCGAGGTGCTCACTCGCGGCGACGCCCGGGCCGGCGGCGGGGCGATCGTGCGGGAGACCGTCGCGGGCGTCGAGTTCGCCATCTCCGCGGAGTCGTTCTTCCAGTGCCGACCCGACGGAGCGGAGGTCCTCGTGGACCTGGTGCGTCGCGGTGTCGGCGATGCGGCGACCGACGGGGTGCTGCTCGACGCCTACGGCGGCGTCGGCCTGTTCGCCGCCACCGTGGCCGACGCACGCAGGGTCGTGCTCGTGGAGTCGAGCCGCAGCGCGGTCGCCGACGCAGCGGTCAACATCGGCGGCGAGCCGACCCTGATCCGATCGACCCTGGAGCGACTCCGACCGATGCCGGCCGACGTGGTCGTCGCCGATCCGGCGCGTGAGGGTCTCGGCAGACGAGCCGTCGAGAAGCTGGCGGCCACGGGCGCGGGACGGCTGGTGCTCGTCAGCTGCGACCCGGCCGCACTCGGCCGGGACACACGCCTGCTGATCGACGCCGGCTACACCCTCGACCGAGTGACCACGGTCGATCTGTTCGGGCACACGAGCCACACCGAGGCGGTCGCGGTCTTCGATCGGTGA
>JAHDCV010000109.1 GCA_020629695.1 Acidimicrobiales bacterium
GATTCAGCGGATTTCGGTCGTACACCCCCTGGGACTTGAACCCAGAACCTGCGGATTAAGAGTCCGTTGCTCTGCCAATTGAGCTAGAGGTGCTTGTGAGAGCACCGGAGCCTACCGGATCGCCCGGCGTGCTCCGACGCTTCATGGGGTGACCGAGGGGACTCGAACCCCCGACCTTCAGGGCCACAACCTGACGCTCTAACCACCTGAGCTACGGCCACCATGTGCGGGACACGAGACTAGCGGTCTCGGAGGCCGTCCAGCGCAGCGATTTCGAGGTTCTCAACCCGACGTGCACCGGATCGCCGATCTACGTTCCCCGGATGGCCACCGTCGACGACTGGCTCGCTGAGTCGACCAATCGCATGGCGTCCACGATCGCTGTGGTCGTCGAGGTCCTGCGGTCCGACGGGCGACTCGACGAAGCCATCAAGTACCGGGCGCCGGCCTTCCTGTTCGACGGCACGATCGTCTGCTACTTCCACTGGAACGCCCAGGCGTTCGCGAGCCTCGTCTTCCCGTCGGGCGCCCGGATTCCCGGCGAGCACGAGCGCCTCCTCGGCGATGGCGTCCAACGCACCATGCGCTTCCACTCCGACGCGGATGCCCGCGCGGCGGAAAACGATCTGCTCGACGTCGTCGACGACTGGATCGAGTTCGCGGCCCGTTGACGCCCCTCCCACTCTCGGAACTGCGGCGGACCGGCGGATCTGCTACGAACTGACGAGCGCCGTAGGGCTGATCGAGGGAGCACCACATGGCAACTGACCCGAAGATGGACCGACTGGCGGCGATTCCGCTGTTCTCCCGCGCCGACCGCAAGGCGCTCGAGCACCTGGCCGCCGCCGCCGAGGAGATCGACGTGCCGAGCGGTCACGTTCTGATCCGGGAGGGTCGGACCCACAGCGAGCTGTTCATCCTGTCGAGCGGTGCCGCCTCGGTCACGATCGACGGCAACGAGGTCGCCGCGCTGCAACCCGGCTCGGTCTTCGGTGAGCTGGCCATGTTCGAACGGGTCCCGGCCACGGCGACGGTCACGACGACCGAGGCCAGCACGCTGACACTCATCCCCTACAACCGCACCGATCAGATCCTCGACGAGAATCCCGCGTTCGTCCGCGGAATCGCAGGCCAGCTCGCCGCCCGATTGCGGGCGACCGACGAACTGCTGCGCGGGCGCGAGTGACGACCCGCTCAGCGGCCGGCTGAGCGCCGCTCGCCCCGGCGAGCGAGATATCGATCCAACACGTTGGCCGTCACGCGTCGCACCGCCGGATCCTCGGCCAGTCCGAACACCCAGTCGGTCGTGCCGACCGTGACCACTTCTCCCCCGACCCGGATCGGCCGGCCCACCGTGATGACGGCGTTGCCGTGCCGCACCCGGGCGAGCGTTGCGTCGGTCACCCCGCCGTGCAGACGATCGGCGATGAACTCCAGATCCCCCTGGTCGCTGAGCGCGGCGATCGACGCGGGGTACTCCCCCACCCCGAGGTTGCTCGACGGCACCATCGCGACGATGACCATCGCGCTCGAGAGGTCGACTCGGGGCCAGGGCACCGGAAGCTGACGTTCGTCCATCTGGATCGGACAGCCGAGCGTCTCGTAACCGACGACCCCGTCGTCGGCCCCGAGCACGTCGCCGTAGCGGAGCCCGGTGCCCTCGAGAATCCAGTGATCATCGCGGTAGACGATGAAGCCGCCGACACCACGGGCCGTCGCCTGTCCGAATCGGTGATAGAGCCCGAACGCCGAGCCTGCGCCGAGGAACGACCACTCGGGACGCCCGATCATCGGGTCGGCCCACATGCCGGTGGCTTCGATCTGGCGACCGTCGGCGACCACCGGGTCGGTCTCGTGGGCCGAGTACTTGTGGCAGACCATCGAGGTGCCTTCGTGGCGCACCTGCCAGAACATCGTGTTGCCCGAGAAGCTCGCGAAGTTCCCACCGTTGCGGACGAACGCCTCGACCGAGTCGCGCTGGGGCGCCGACCAGTACTCGTCGTGCCCGACGCTCAACACGAGTTCGTAGTCGTCGAGATCGACCACGCCACGGTCCAGGTCGGTCGAGATGGCCATGTCGAAGCGGTACCCCGACGCCTCCGCCCACTCGACGAATCGCCTCGTGTGGGTGAACCATCCGGTCGATCCGATCGCCGACGGGTACGCGTGCTCGGTGCGATACGCCTGGAAGATCGTGCCGTCGGCGTCGGGTTCCTCCCGGAATCGGACCGGGCGGGCCTTGCGGTCGTCCCGTTCGACCTCCGGCCGACACAACATGCCCCGGGCGAAGGGCCGCTCGAACGAGACGGCCTTGCCGCCCGTGTAGAGCGATCGCCCACCCCAGGTGTTGTAGGCGTTCCACGTGTTCGTCTCGAGCACGAGCAGCGCCTTCGACGCCGGTTCGGGCGAGCGGACCACGAATCCGGCGTGGGCCACACGACGATCGCCAGGACCCTCCGATGCCGTCAGCGTGATCAGGTGGAAGCCGCTGCGCCACTCGCTGCTGGTGGGGACCTCGAACGAGATCGGCCAGCCGCAGCCGTCGCGATCCGCCGTGGCGGGCGGCTCGACGTGGCGGCCGACGAGGCCCGTCGCCGACCACACGGCCTCGCGTTCCGCACCCCAGCGCTCGATGGTGACGTCGTAGGTCGCCGACCGCGTCGAGACGTGCACGGCGACCGGCGTGCCGGCCGCGACACTCAGCGGCGTCGTGTAGGCCTCGATCACGTCGTGGAAGGTCTGGTCATCGGCGGCGGGGCGATCAGCGGCCATGCCTGCATGCTCCCATCGAACCCGTCGGCGGCGGTGCACCCCTCGATTCAGAGGGTGAGCACCGAGCGCAGCGCTCGGTCCGTCGCCTCGGCGTACCCGCCACCGAACTTCACGGCATGCACGATCAGTGGCGCGAGCTGATGCAACGGGACCCGCCGCCGCCAGTCGTCGGCGAGTGGCCACTCGACCGCATAGGCCTCGAACGCCGAGGCACCGAAACCGCCGAACAGCAACATCATCGACAGATCGAACTCACGGTGGCCGCCGTGAACGGCGGGGTCGATGAGCCAGCTCGCACCAGTCGCGTCCACCAGACGATTCCCGGCCCAGAGATCGCCGTGGAGACGGGCCGGCGGTTCTGGAGGCGGAGCGAACTCGTCGAGCCGGACGATCACCTGGTCGAGCAGATCGAGGGTGGTCGAACCCAACGCACCTTCGTCGGCTGCAAGACCTCGCAGCGGAACGAGCCGACGGTCTCGGTAGAAGTCGACCCAGTCATCACAGGGGTCGTTCGGCAATGCCCGCGAGCCGGTCGTCCTGCGATCGTCGCGACCGAATCCCGGGAGTCCCGTCCGATGCAGTCGGGCGAGCGCCGCACCGAACGCCGCTTCGTCGCCGACGCCGCCCCGCGCCTCGTCGATCCAGGTCAGCACGAGGAAGGCGGGCCGGTCGTCGAGGCCGGCGACGCCGTCGTCGACGGCCACCACCTCGGGCACGGAGATCACCCCGGGGTCAACGAGCCAGCCCAGACCCGTCGCCTCGGTCGAGAAGAAACCGTCAGGTGGATCTCGATGGGTCTTCGCGAACACCGTCCGCCCGTCGACGAGATCGACCCGATAGGCCTCGGCGACGTCGCCGCCGCTCAGCGGCTGGACGACTCGGACGGCCGAACCGAGCTCTTCAGCCAGGCGGGAACGGAGCGCCGGACGCACCTCAGAGCCAGGTGACGGCGCCGATGGCGAGGTCGTACACCCCGCCGACCACGGCGAGCGATCCATCGTCGACGAGACCGGCCAGAACCTCGCTGCGATCGGTGATCGCCACCATCTGCGCCCGGACGTTGGCCACGACCACCGCATCGACCACGGCCGCATCGCCGCTTCCCGGCACCGCCTCGCCCGTGACCTCCACCACCGACGGTGTGATCTTCGCGAGCAGCCCGGTCAGGTGACCCAGCTCGACCCCGTCGCACGCTCCCTTCACCGCACCGCAGGCCGTGTGGCCGAGCACGGCGATCACCTTCACACCCGCGACGGCGGCCGCGAACTCGAGACTGCCGAGCACGTCGTCGTCGACCACGTTGCCGGCGGTCCGGGCGGCGAAGACGTCACCGATGCCGGCGTCGAGCACGATCTCGGGCGGAACCCGGCTGTCGATGCAGCTGACGATGGCGGCGAGGGGATGTTGGCCCCCGGCGGTCGCCGCGACCTGCGCAGCCAGATCCCGTGTGACCGTTGCACCGTCGGCGAATCGCTGGGCGCCGGAGGCGAGCCAGGACCGCACCGATTCGGGAGAGGCCGCAGCCTGCGTCTCTGCTGTCTGGACGTCACTCATCAGGACTCGCTTCCACTCGACCGTTTCGGATGAATCTAGGAGGGGCCCACGGGCCACAACGATCCCGGCGGACGTGAATCGGGCCACGAGCTGTGCGACGCTTCAGGACGTGACCTCTGACACCGCTGACACTGCAGCCGCCGCCTCGTTCCTCGCCGCTCGCCAGTTTCTCTGGGATCACCGCACCGACCACGTCGCCGCGGTCGACGGCTTCTCCTGGCCCGATGTCGGACCGGACTTCAACTGGGTCGATGACTACTTCGATCCGATGGCGAACGGCAGCGACGCCCGGGCGCTGCACCTGCTCGAAGAGGACGGGTCCGCGTCGATCCTGACCTACGGCGAGCTGGCCGATCGCTCCCGGCAGGTCGCCAACCTGCTCGTGGCCCACGGGGCGAGCCGCGGTGACCGCATTCTCGTGATGCTCGGGAACGAGACGGCCCTCTGGGAGACGATGCTCGCCGCCATCCGCATCGGCGCCGTCGTGATCCCGGCGACGACGCTGCTCGCCGGTCCGGACCTCGCCGACCGCTTCGAGCGTGGTGGTGCGTCGATGGTGGTCACGAATCAGACGGCCCTCGCCGCCGTCGATGCCCTCGACGGCTCGTTGACCGACGGCGTGACCCGGATCGCCGTCGGCGGTGGAGGCGGCTGGGTCGACTTCGCCGACGCGGACGATCTCCCCACCACCTTCCAGAAGGCCGAGGCGACGCTCGCCGCCGATCCGTTGCTCGAGTACTTCACCTCCGGCACGACCTCGAAGCCGAAGCTCGTCCGCCACACCCAGGTCAGCTATCCGGTCGGCCACCTGTCGACCATGTACTGGCTGGGCCTGCAGCCCGGCGACGTGCACTGGACGATCTCGTCCCCGGGCTGGGCGAAGCACGCATGGAGTTGCTTCTTCGCCCCGTTCAACGCCCAGGCCTGCATCTTCATCTACAACTACACCCGGTTCGACGCCCCGACGGTGCTCGGCGTGCTCGTCGACCATGGCGTGAACACACTCTGTGCACCGCCGACCGTGTGGCGGTTCCTGATCCAGGCCGACCTGTCGTCGTACGACGTCGCGCTGCGAGAGCTCATCTCCGCCGGTGAGCCGCTCAACCCCGAGGTGATCGACCAGGTCGAGCAGGCCTGGGGCATCCGGATCCGCGACGGCTTCGGCCAGACCGAGACGACCGCGCAGGTCGGCAACACGCCGGGCTCGGAGGTCCGCCCCGGCTCCATGGGACGCCCGCTTCCGGGTTACCGGATCGCCCTCATCGACGCCGACGGCAACGAAGCCGATGAGGGCGAGATCTGCATCTCCCTCGCGGAACGCCCCGTCGGGTTGATGGATGCCTACGCGGACGACCCCGACAAGACGGCGGAGGTGATGGCCGACGGCCACTACCACACCGGCGACGTCGCGATGCGAGACGCCGACGGCTACATCACCTACGTGGGTCGGGCCGACGACGTCTTCAAGGCCTCCGGCTATCGCATCAGCCCCTTCGAGCTGGAGAGTGTGCTGATCGAGCACCCAGCCGTCGCCGAAGCTGCGGTGGTCCCCTCGCCGGACTCGCTGCGGGGCAACGTGCCCAAGGCCTACGTCATCCCGGCGCCCGGCCACGAGCCGACCGCGGAGACCGCCGCCGAGATCCTGGCGTTCATGCGCGAGCGGGTCTCGGGCTACAAGCTCGTTCGCCGGCTCGAGTTCGCCGATCTGCCGAAGACGATCTCGGGCAAGATCCGTCGGGTCGAGCTCAAGGGCCAGGAGAACCAGCGGGCGGGCGACGAGGC
>JAHDCV010000110.1 GCA_020629695.1 Acidimicrobiales bacterium
CCGTCGCCGGCGGTCAGAACTACTACATCGAGATCGCCGGCCGGAACCAGGAGGGCCTCCTCCCGGTCAAGGACCAGTGGCTCTGTGGTGTGCTCGACAACTCGATCGCCACCATCCGCCCGATCACCGCCGGCCCGTCGGCGGGCACCCATGGCTTCGCCCAGTACCGCTCGATCGACGGCACCTATGCCGAGGCCGACCCGTCGGCCTGGGTGACCGAGTACGCGCGCTTCACCGCAGCTGCCGGTCAGACCACCTGGCGGGTCGACCACGACGTCACCGGTGGCGTCGACACGAACGGCATCCGCCGGGTCGACACGACCGAGATGGACCTCGCCGCGGCCGACTGCGGCCAGGCCCGCACCGCTACCGGCGAGCTCGAGTGGACGACCGACCTCGTCGCCGCTGGCTGGGACCCCGGCTCGGTGGTCCTGGTCCGCACCCGGCCCGTCGACGACTCCGTCGAGGTCGGCGCCGGTGAGGACCTCGTCCTCTACGTGCCCATGCAGGCCCGACGCACCTACTTCGGCGACGCCGCCCAGCCGGGCGCCGGCGCCCTCGTCGAACCCGGCGCGATCGTGCCGGTCGTCGGCAACCACCGGGCCTACGGCGAGTTCGGCGACGCGGGCTACGACCCGAACGCCCACGCTGGCCGCAGTGGTGTGCCGACCGTGCGCGACGGCGATCGGCTCATCGTCCAGGAGGTCCGGCTCGGCCTCCAGCTCACAGCCCGCCATCCGACGTCGTCGGCCGGTGCCGACGACCTCCGGGCCGTTGCGGTCGGCGAGCCGATCCTGTGGTCCGCCGCCCCGACCGTGATCGACGCCGCCGGCGAGGGCATCGCCGAGAACCTCCGGCTCGAGATCGTGCTGCCCGAGTGGGCGATCCTCGATCCGTCGTGCATGCCGCCCCCACCGGCGGGCAGCAGCGAGCCGCTCGTCACCGAGGGCCCCGACGACGGCGAGACCACCGTGACGTGGTTCCTCGGCGCTGTGCGGGCCAACACCGACCTGGCCGTCCACGAGGTGTGTGCGATGGCCGATCCGTTCTCCCCGGCACCGCTGGACCTCATCGCCCGGGCCCGACTCGACGCCGACAACACGACCACGGCCGGCGCCGAACGGCTGGACGTGCGGACCGTACGCGTGACGCAGCGCGGCGGCATGGCCGTGCTCAAGTCGGTCGACCAGAGCCACGACTTCCCGGGGGAGAACCAGACCTGGACGCTCCGCTGGGGCAACCTCTCGCCTCGCGTCGCGCTGGCTGGGGTCGACGTGATCGACGTCTTCCCGTTCAACGGCGACGGCATCACGGCGCCGGCGGGTCGTGAGTTCCACGAGTCGGCCTACGCCGGCTCGCTCGAGCTCGCCGCGGTGCCGCCCACACCGTTCCAGGAGCCCATCGACGGCGGCGACGCGAGCCCGGTCGACGGCCTCTGGTACTTCTCCGCCGACGATCCTTCGACGATCTCGCACGACCCGCTCGCGCCGAGCAACGCCCTGCCCGGTGGTCGGACGACGTGGTGCTCGGCGAATGTGCTCGCCGCCTGCGGGCTCACGTTGTCCGACGTGACGGCGGCTCGGTGGGTGTCGTCCGGGGACCTGGCCCCACAGACCGTCGTCCGGGCCGAGATCGTGCTCGTGGCCGGCGCACGCGGGACCAACACCGCCGGCGACCTGTACGTGAACCGGTTCGCCGCTCACAGCCCGACCTTCCCCACACTCTCGCTGCGCTCGAACGAACCCTGGGTGCAGGTCGTCGGATTCACGCTGGGGGACCGGATCTTCGCCGACCTCGACGGGAACGGGCTGTTCGACGTCGATGTCGACCGGCCGGTGGACGCTGGTGTCCGGGTGGAGCTGTTCGACCGGTTCGACCGGTTCGTGGCGTCGACCGAGACCGACGATCGGGGTCGGTGGTCGTTCGAGCGGCTCCTTCCC
Organism: Acidimicrobiales bacterium; assembly: GCA_020629695.1. Classification (GTDB taxonomy): domain Bacteria; phylum Actinomycetota; class Acidimicrobiia; order Acidimicrobiales; family SZUA-35; genus JAHDBV01. Next base: position 1,941 of record JAHDCV010000110.1, read on the forward strand.
GGCTCGTACTACGTCGTGATCCCCGATGCCTTCGCCGACGGCGGACCACTCGCCGGCTGGGCGCCCTCGACGGCCGGATTCGGGGTGGACCCGAACACCGATCTCGATGACGACGCCGATCATCACGCCACCCTCGACGACGCCCGTCCGGGGGCCGTGCGCTCGTCCGGCCTGATCGTGCTGTCCGCTCAGCGCGACGCCGCCGGGCTCATCGTGGGCGACGAGCCGACCGGCGACGACGGTGACCTCGACGACACGACGGCGCGGGACGATCTCACCAACATGGGTCTCGACCTCGCGCTCACCCCGCCGATCGAGATCGACATCGAGGCGGCGCTCAACGCCGTCGACCCGCTCGCACCCACCTCCGCCGAGGACGCGGACCTCGAACCCGGCCGCGTGGTCGCCGCCGGCGAGCCGCAGCGGTTCACCTACCTCGTGGCGAACCCCGGCGAGGTCGGCCTGGTCGACGTCGTCGTGGCCGACGACAACGGCACGACGCTGACCTCGGACGACTGGTTCGCCGAGCCGGTCGAGGAGTCGGTGGGTCCGCTCGGCGACCTCGACGGCGACGGCGTGCTCGATCCGGGTGAAGTGTGGCTCTACGCCGTCGATGCGGCGCCGACGTCCGGTCCTCGACGCCACACCGCCTCGGTGACCGCGGCGCGCGCCGTCGGCGGCGCGATCGTCGCGACCGACGACGACACGACGGTCTACCGCGCCGTTGCGCCGTCGATCTCGGTCGAGATGGCGACGACCCCGCAGAACGCCGCGATGCCCACCGTCGTCGAGGACGCCGACGACGCACCCGGCATGACGCTGCTGGAGGGCTCGGAGGTCTGGTGGAGCTATCTCGTGACGACCGTCGGTGACGCTGCGTTGACCGACGTGGTGGTCGTGGACGATGCGGGCACCGAGACACCCGACGACGACATGGTCGCCGAAGCGGTCCTCGGCGAGGACGATCACAACGTCGGCGACCTCGATGCCGACGGGATGCTCGACGCCGGTGAGATCTGGCGATTCCGGAGCCCGGAAGACCGATCCATCGTGGCGGGCGCCGCGGTCTACACCGGGCGGGCCACGGTGCGTGCGAGCGCACCTTCGGTCGTCGGGCCCGACGGCCGATGGGATGACGGGCGGCAGGTGACGGCCACCGACGTGAGCCATCATCACGGCGGCACGGCCGGTGTCGAACTCGAGTCCTACCTCGTCGGGACCCAGGTCGAGACCCCGGAGGACGCGGACGACGCGCCCGGACCCGACTTCACGACCGGTCTCGAGGTCGGCTGGCGTTATGTCGTCACCAACGTCGGGTCGATCGGACTGACCGAGGTCACGGTCGTGTCCGACAACGGCACACCGATCGACGTCGCCGACGATCTCGTGATGAGCGGTCGCCCGACGGCGGGCGACGAGGACGCCGACGGTGAGCTCGATCCGGGCGAGTCCTGGGTCTACAGCCGGTCGTCGGTGCCGGGCGACACCGGCGAGGTCGCCGAGCTCGCGGTGGCGAGCGCAGCGGCCGTGACGCCGATCGTGGTGGGGAGCCAGCCGCAGCAACGGCCGAGCGATGCCGACGCCACGCACTTCCGTGTCGTCGAGCCGCCGAAGCCGCTCGGCTCGATCGGTTTGACGAAGGAGGTGTGTCTGTGGACCTCGAATCGTGACTGCGACGTCGACGATGACCGCGCCTGGACCGAGGTCGTGGAGCGAGGAGCGAAGCAGAAGGCACTGTGGCGGATCACGGTGACGAACGACGGTGAAACCGACCTGCGTCAGGTGAAGATCACCGACGATCAGGTCCGGAGCTGTTCGCGCACCCTCAACGGCATGGAACCGGGCGACCGGGAGGTCTGGCGTTGCACCAGCGGCACCGTGCCGGACTCGATGGTGAACGTCGCCGTCGTGCAGGCGTCGTCGGAGTGCAACGTCTCGACCGCCTTCGATCTGGCACGCTCGAACGGCCGGGCCGACGACGACGAGGACTTCCTCGACGGTGACGGTTCGTTCAGCCCCGCCGCGGGCGAGCAGAGCTGTGATCAGCTCACAGCGTCGGACACCGCCGAGGTGCGGGTCGTGAGCCGCGAGGCGCTGCCGCAGGGCAACCGGCCGACGGCGAACTCGCTGTTTCTCATCGACGCCGACGAGCCGGGGGCGGACGACGGTGGCTTCCCCGTCCCGATCCCGAGCGGCTCGACCGCGGCCGGGTCGGCGGCGGTGGCCAGCGCCGGGGCCGCCGCAGCATCCGCGGCCGGAGGTGGCGGCGCAGCGGCCGGATCGGCGGCGTCCGGCGTCGCCGAGGCTCTCGCCCGGGCCGCGAAGGCGGCCGCCGGACAGCTCGCCGAACTGCTGCGGGGTGGCTTCGGCTTCTTCCGCTGACCCACCGCGCCGCGATCAGGTCGTGGAATCGATGCCTTCGTCGCCGCGCTCCGCCGAGAGCAGCCCGAGGTCTCGTCGGATGTAGCGGAGGTGGGCCCACTCCTCTTCGAGGATCACGCGGAGGCAGTCCCCGACGGTGGGTCGCCAACCCTCGACGCCCCAGGGATTGTCCCGCTCCTCGGCGAGGAGGTCGGGTGTGGCTCCGGCCAGGGCGTCGGTCACCATCTGTTGCCGGCCGGCCCGAACCTCGAGGATCTCGTCGAAGGTCGGGATGTCGGTTCGGAAGACGGACAGGTCGAAGCCCATCTCGGCGGCGCCGGTGAAGATCAGGCCGATCTCGTGGAACGGTTGCTCGATCGCCATGATCCCGCCGCCGAGCCAGGCGTCGGTGGCCAAGACGAGGTGACGGAGGGTCTGGGCGAGCGACCACTCGTCGTCGACGTGGGCGTCGACCATCTCCGGCGGTGTGTCGGCCACCGTCGTCGCCCACGCGGCCTGCACGGCGACCCAGCCATCACGCAGGCCCTCGGGGGTCTGCGAGGTCTGGAGCTCACGGCCCGGGAACTGCTCGTTGAGAGCGGCCTCGACCAGGGGCACCACATCGATCCCGCAGACGATCAACGAGCCGAACGGGAGGTCCGGGCCGTCGATGTCGAGACCGTTCACGTCGACGCTGCGCATCGTGACCCCGCTCAGGTCGCATCGACGCATGGTTGCGCCCTTGAAGCTCGTCTTGGTGAAGCTCGCACCCTCGAAGCCCAGCTCGTCCCGATCCGTCGTCATCGCCCCAGTCTGGTCGTGGGGCGTCATCGGCGCTGTGCACGCACCGGGAGCTAGCCTGCGCACGATGGGGCGTCTCGAGGACATCGGTGATGCTGACGGGTGGCGTTGCTGGCTCTGCGACGAGGTGGTCGACCCGACGATCTCGTCGAACGATCCCCGTGGCGCGAGCGTTGATGCTCGCGTCACGAAGACCAAGGCGAAGAAGCAACGCAAGAAGGGTGAGGTGCAGCCGGACCGGTTGGCCCACATCGGTTGCAACACCGGTAAGGGTGCGGTCGATCCGGTCGTGCCGTGGCCGGCCGATCTGTTCGTGATCGACCCGGTGCCGATCATCGCGGCAACCGACCGGCTCCGCCGCAAGGGTGGCCGCGAGGTGATGTGCCGCAGCCTCTCGTCGAGCGAAGCCGAGGCGACGGCCGACTGGCTGGTCGATCGAGTCGGACGTCTGCATCCAGATCTGGAGCTGACCAGCCGTGTCGATGAGGGCGGCGGACAGTTCCTCGTGAGCCTGGTCAACTGAGACGACCGGCCCTCGAGCGTCTGCTGGGGTGGTGGGCGGCGAGTCGCCGACGCAACTCGGCCGCCAGGGCACCGCCGTGACCGCACGGTCTCAGGCTTCGGGCCGAGCTTGTCAGCGACCGAGCAGATCGCTTCTCACTGCGACCGGCACCTATGACCTTGTCCGAG
>JAHDCV010000033.1:0-24997 GCA_020629695.1 Acidimicrobiales bacterium
ACACCTACGAGATCCGCGCCGACGACGGCCGCGCCGACACCCTGACCATCGCCACCGACCCGTGAGGAACACGCCTCGACCTTCGAGGGTTGACACCGACATGAGCATGATCTTCGAGCCCGGCCCGATCACGATGTACGGCGCGGACTGGTGCGGCGACTGCCGGCGGGCGAAGGCGTGGTTCGAGGATCACGGCGTGGACTACACCTACGTCGACCTGATCGCCGAGCCCGACCAGACCGACGTGGTGCTCGCTCGGAACAACGGACGCAAGAGCATTCCCGTGGTCGTGTTCGCCGACGACAGTCATCTGACCGAACCGAGCGATGCGGAGCTCGAGGCCAAGGTGCGGACGCTCACCGCGCCCGGCCCGACCGTCATCGAAGATGTCGCACGCTCTCGTTTCGAGCTACGCGACGGCGACACGGTCCTGAGCTTCGCCGACTACCGGATCCGCGACGGAGCCGTCGTCGTGCCCCACGTCGAGACGGATCCGGCGCACCGGGGTCGCGGCAACGCGGCTCGCCTCATGGACGGGCTCCTCGCCACGATCCGAGCCGACGGTCGTTCCATCGTGCCGCTGTGCCCGTTCGCCGCAGCGCACATCCGGGATGACCCGGACCATCACGACCTGCTGGCACCTCGCTGAGCGCTGGCCGACTCCCGGGTCGGCCGGAACCCGTCAGTGCCCGGCCGACACCTGCCCACTGGTCTTGGTGTGCAAGGCCTCGGCGTGCCGATTCAGTCCGATCAGGCGGGCTTCGATGTCCCGCTCGGCGAACTTCGCGACCACGGCATCGAGTGCGACCACGGCTGAGGTGTCCCAGATCCGGGCCCCGGTGAGGTCGATCTCGACGACGGGAACCCGCACGGCGTCGTAGTCGAACATGTGCACCAGATCGTTCGTGGATGCGAAGAACAGCTCGCCGGTCACGGCATAGAGCCGCTGGCTCTGATCCGGATCGACCACGCTGGTCACCTTCACCACGTGGGCGACTCGACGCACGAAGAAGATGGCGGACAGCAGCACCCCCGCAGCCACCCCGTAGGCGAGGTTGTGGGTGAACACCACGATGCCGACCGTCGCGGTCATGACGGCGATCTCTTCGATCGGCATCGCTCGAAGGGTGCCGGGGGAGACGCTGCGCCAGTCGAAGGTGCCGACCGAGACCATGATCATCACCGCGACCAGGGCGGCCATCGGGATCTGGGCGACGAGGTCGCCCAGAGCGAGGATGAGGATGAGGAGGAAGACACCGGCCGCAAGGCTGGACAACCGGGTCCGCCCGCCGGAACGGTGGTTGATCATCGACTGGCCGATCATGGCGCACCCGGCCATGCCGCCGAGGAAGCCGGTGGTGATGTTGGCGACCCCTTGGCCTCGGGACTCACGGTTCTTGTCCGAGTCCGTGTCGGTGAGGTCGTCGAGGAGCTGCGCCGTGAGCAGCGACTCGAGCAGACCGACGAGCGCGAGGGTGATCGAGTAGGGGAGGATCACGCCGAGGGTCCCGAGGGTCCAGGGCAGGTTCGGGAGGGCCAGGAACGGCAGCGCCGACGGCAGCTCACCCATGTCGCCGACGGTCGGCAGATCGACGCCCATGGTGGTCATGCCGATGCCGAGCACAACGATGGCGACCAGCGGGGACGGCACGATCGTGGTGACGCGAGGAAGGCCGTAGATGATCGCGAGCCCGAGGCCGATCATGGCCAGGTTCAGTGGCACTCGAGCGCCGCCGTCGACCTCGTCGGAGAGGAGGATGTGGGGGACCTGGGCGAGGAAGATGAGGATCGCCAGCGCGTTGACGAAGCCGATCATCACGGTGCGCGGAACGAGGCGCATCAAGGAGCCGACCCCGAGCGCACCGAGCCCGACCTGGATGATGCCGGCCAAGATGGTGGCGGCGAAGAGGTACTCGACGCCGTAGTCGGCGACGAGGGGCACGATCACCAGCGCCATCGCTCCGGTCGCAGCGGAGATCATGCCGGGACGACCTCCGGCGAATGCGATCACGATCGCGATCGAGAACGAGGCGTAGAGCCCGACCTTCGGATCGACGCCGGCGATGATCGAGAACGAGATGGCCTCGGGGATCAGCGCCAGCGCGACGACGAGTGCCGAGAGCAGATCGTTGCGCGGGTTCGACAACCAGGCGGCGCGCGAACGAATCGGAGCGGGGGCAGTGGACGTGGACACAACAACCTCGGGCTGCCGTGACGTCGAAGGGGAGCAGCGCAGCCGCGCACGCTAGGAGCGTGCAGCTCGCCCGAGGTGTTCCCTTCGTCACAGTTGCTCCAGAACGTGAGCGATCCGCGATGGTCATCCGGCACAACCGCCCGATTCAGACCGTCAGGGGGCCCGTAGCCTCCACCATGTGGGAGACGAACGCCTCGACGAGATCGACCCGACGACGGGCCGGGTGATCGGCGTGATGGGTCGGGCCGAGGCCCACGCCGAGGGTCGCTGGCATCAGGTGTTCCACTGTCTCGTCGTGAACCCGGCACGGCGATCGGTGATCCTGCAGCGGCGTGCGGCGACCAAGCGTGCCTTTCCATCGCTGCTCGACTTCTCGGCGACGGGTCACCTCGAGGCGGGAGAGAGCGCACTCGACGGTCGCCGGGAGCTCGCCGAGGAGTTGGGCCTCGTGGTCGATGGCGATGACCTGATTCCGCTCGGCACCCGGTTGCTGATGGACGACCGAGGTGAAGGAACGAACCGCGAGCTGGTGCACGTCTTCCTCGTGTGTGACGAGCGCCGGCTCGAGGACTACCAGTGCGATCCCGCCGAGCTCGACGGGGTGGTCGAGATCGGCATCACCGCGCTCCTCGAGATCCTGGATGACCACACGGTCACGCGGGCAGCCGTCGAATGCACGAGCGAGCGACTCGCCGAGGTGCAGATCGGCCGCAAGGATCTCGTCGTCGGCGAGAACGGCTACTGGGTGGTGCTCGCCACGATGGCGGACCGACTCGTCGAAGGTCGCCGGCCGCTGGCGATCTGACCAGCCCCGGAGGCGATCGGTCGAGCGGGGAGCGAGTGGGTCAGCTGCGCTGGCCGGCGTTGATCAGGCCCAGCGCCTCGGCCCGGGTGGCCGGACGCTCGCGGAACAGGCCCCGGACGGCGGAGGTGGTGGTGAGGGCACCGGGCTTCTTCGCACCACGCACCGTCATGCAGAGGTGCTCCGCCTCGATCACGACGAGTGAACCCGCGGCACCGAGCCGGTCGGTGAGCGCCTCGGCGACCTGCTTGGTCAACCGCTCCTGGACCTGCAGTCGTGACGCGTAGCCGTCGACGAGACGGGCGAGCTTCGACAGGCCACAGACTCTCCCGTCGTCGCCCGGAATGTAGGCCACGTGCGCCCGACCGATGAACGGGAGCATGTGGTGCTCGCAGAGCGAGCTGAACGGGATGTCGCGCACGATCACCATCTCGTCGTGGTCGACCTCGAACTGTTTGTCGAGGTGTTCGCTCGGGTCCTCCCGGTACCCGCGGAGGGTCTCGACATAGGCGCGGGCGACACGCGCCGGTGTGTCGATCAAGCCGTCGCGGTCCGGGTCCTCGCCGACGGCGGCCAGGATCTCCCGGACGGCGGCTTCGATCCGTGCGGTGTCGATGGGCTCGGTCGGTGGGACGTCGGTTGCACTCACCCGGCGAGGTTACGTCCGGTGGCCGCCGAGCCCTGAAGCTCGTGCTCGAACTCTTCCACCAGGGCCCGCACCACCGCCGAGCGGTTCCGGCGGTTGGACCGGATCACGAACGACGCGTCGGGCAAGGTGGTGTCGATCCCGTGCGGCTCCCAGGACGAGAGCCCGTCGGAGGGCCCGCGCTCGTTGAGGACGCCGACGCCGAGCCCGGCGGCGATGGCGCCACTCACCGACCGCGACGAGGGGGCCTCGAACGCGATGACGTGATCGACGCCCGCCCGGGTCAGCGCGGACTCCATCAACGGGCGATAGAGGCATCGTCGGCCGAACGTCACGAGTGGGACCGGTTCGCCGGGTGTCCACGGCTGCTCCTGGCCGACCAGCCAGCGAAGGCGTTCGGTCCACACGACGTGATCGGTGGCTTCGGGTGCGACCGAGGCCAGCAGACCCAGATCGAGGTCCCCCGATGCGATCTCGGCCGCGAGTTCGGTGGACAGCCCGATCCGGACGTGGAGCCGGACCATGGGGTGCCGCCGACGGAAGCGGGTCAGCACGGTCGCGAGGTCGATCGGCTCCAGCTCGTCGTTCGCGCCGAGATGCACCGTCCCGCTGAGCTGGGACCGTTGGAGTCGGTCGACCGCTTCGTCGTGGGCGTCGACGATGCGTTCGGCGTGGTCCAACAACTCCCGTCCCATCTCGGTGAGTGCGACCTCCCGCCCGTCCCTTCGCAGAACGGGTGAGCCCAGCCGTTCCTCGAGGCGCTTCATCTTCCAGCTCACGGCCGACTGCGTGAGGTGCAGCTGCGCGGCGGCGGCCGTGAAGCTGCCGGTGGCGACGACCGTCCGGAACGTCCGCAGCGATTCGATGTCGAGACGCATCAGCGCAGTTTCGCAGCTCGCCCCGCTGTATGACAGGGCTTTGTGTCTGGATGGCTCGAACCGCGGGCGCTTCGATGGCACGTGGGCGGCGCCGATGCGAGCATGCCCGTCATGAGCGAAGCAATGGACTACGACGCCATCGTCATCGGTGCAGGCGTGATCGGCGGAGCGATCGGCTTCGAACTCGCCCGACGCGGCCGGCGGACGCTGAACGTGGACACGCTTCCGGCAGCGGGCTACGGATCGACGGCGAACTCCTGCGCGATCGTGCGCTTCAGCTACTCGACCGCACCCGGGGTCGCCCTTGCCTGGGAAGGCATGCACTACTGGCGTGACTGGGCCGACTATCTCGAGGCCGACGACGAGCGCGGTCTGATCCGGTTCGTGCAGTGCGGCATGGCGATCATGCTCACCGAGGACGGCGGTCACGGTGCTGCGACCAAGCCGATCTGGGACGAGCTCGGCGTACCCCACGAGGTCTGGACGATCGAGGAGTTCCGACGCCGGGCGCCGGTGTTCGACACCGGTGTGTTCGGCCCGCCCAGCCGACCGGCCGACGCCGGGTTCTGGGATGATGCGAGCGGGCAACACGTCGGCGCCCTGTTCTGCCCGGACGCCGGGTACATCGACGATCCCCAACTGTCCTGCCACAACCTGCAACGGGCTGCGGAGGCGAAGGGCGGCGAGTTCCGTTTCAACACCAAGGTGGTGGAGATCACGCGGGACGGGCGCCGGGTGACCGGCATCGTGACCGAAGCCGGCGAGACGATCACCGCCCCCGTCGTGGTCAACGTGGCCGGTCCGCACTCGTACCTCGTCAACGAGATGGCTGGCCTCGCCGGGACGATGACGATCGGCACGAGGGCGCTCCGTCACGAGGTCCATCACGTGCCCGGGCCCGACGACTGGGACTATTCGACCCAGGGATTCAACGTCGCCGACGACGACTCCGGGATCTACCTGCGGGGTCAGCCGGGTAACCACGTGCTGATCGGGTCCGCCGATCCCGCATGCGATCCCCAGGTGATCGTCGACCCCGACGACTACGACCGCACGATCGACCCGGACCAGTGGGAGGCCCAGGTGCTGCGGGCCAACCGACGAATCCCGTCGATGGGGGTGCCACATGAGAAGAAGGGCATCGTCGATCTCTACGACCTGAGCGACGACTGGGGACCGATCTATGACCGGACCGACCTCGACGGCTTCTACGTCGCGATCGGTACCAGCGGGAACCAGTACAAGAACGCCGGCTCGGTCGGGCACCTGATGGCCGAGCTGATCGCGGCCGTCGAGGCCGGTCACGACCACGACGCCGACCCGATCGTCGTGACCGGTCGCTACACGGGGTGGGAGATCGAGACGGGCCAGTTCCGGCGCAATCGTCCGATCAACCGCAACTCCTCGATGAGCGTGCACGGCTGACGGCCGATCGGGCAACGGCGCCCGGTGTGGCCAGCTACAGGGCGCAGATGGGATCCGCCGGACCGTCGACCCCGACGTCGAGCACGAGCAGGCTGCCGGGCTCGAAGCCGTCCTTGCCCGGTGCCGACGGCACGGTGCCACCGGCGCCGATCGTCGTCACGGCCAGGCGGCCTTCCCCGATGAAGCACGGCATCGAGGGCTTCTCGAGCGGAACCTCGACGACGCGGTCGACGGCGCCGTCCGGCGCCACGCGGATCAGGCGCCACCCGTACACCGACGCCGACCAGTAACACCCGTCATCGTCCGTGCAGGCGCCGTCCGGCTTGCCGGGAAGCCCGGCGTGGTCCAGGAAGACCCGCTCGGTCCCGTCGGCCTCCGCCACGAACACGGTCTCGGTCGGTGTGTCGGAGCGGTAGCGGCGACCGCGGTCCACGTCGAACGCCAGGCCGTTGGGCACACCGATGCCCGTGGCGAGGGTCTCGACGTCCGGTCCCTCGCTCCCGGCCGTCACCCGCAACAGTCGGCCCTCGGACCGTCCCGCCGAGAGGTCGGCGACCATCGTGCCGACCACGAACGAGCCGTCCGGCGCGACCCGGCCGTCGTTGAGCCGCCGCCCCGCGCCCGGCGTGTCCAGGTCGACGACGTGGTCGATGGTGCCGTCGCGCAGGTCCACCCGGACGAGCTCGTGCTCCATCGCCACCAGCAGGACCTCGGAATCCGGCGTACGACCGATGCATCCGGGACGACCGGGGAGCCCGTGATCCGTCACGGTCCCGTCCGGCGCCAGTCGGCGGAGGCGGCGCCCGTCGATGTCGATCCAGGTCAGCGTGGCGATCCGGGGGTCCCAGACCGGGGACTCGCCGAGCACGTCGACCTCGGTCTCGATCACATCCACGTGGCTCCACTGCATCGTCGGGCTCCTCGTCTGGTCCGGGTTGCTTGACGCCCTGGCAACGTATTCATAGCGTGCCGCAATGACCTCGCCCGACGTTGCGCATGCCGACGACCCCATCATGGCCGGATTCGACGAGCGGTATCCCGATCCGCCGGCGTACATCCTCGGGGTCACGAAGGAGATCTGGGAGGACCGGGGGATCGACACCCTGCACGCCTCCTACACCGACGACATCCCGGTGCGTTCGCCGTCCGGCGTGGTGCGCGGTAACCGTGCGGTGATCAACGCCACGATGGCGACCCTCGCCGAGTTCCCCGATCGCACCCTGCTCGGGGAAGACGTCATCTGGTCGCCCGATCCCGACGGTGGGTTCCTGTCGTCGCACCGCATCCTGTCGACGGCGACACACGCCGCCCCGGGCGTCTACGGCGCTCCGACCGGGCGCACGCTTCGCTATCGCATCATCGCGGACTGCGCGGCCCGAGCCGGTTCGATCCACGACGAGTGGCTCATCCGCGACCAGGGCGCGATCGTGCGCCAGCTCGATCTGGACCCGAAGGCCTACGCCGCGGCTCAGATCGCCGCTGAGGGTGGCCCCGAGTCGGCGGCCCGGCCGTTCACACCGGCGGTCGACGTGGCGGGCCCCTACCGGGGAGTGGGAAACGACGACGAGCGTGGGGCCGCCCACGTCGCCGTGATGGAGACGATGATGGGCGGCGGGCTCTCGGCGGTCAGGGCCGCGTACGACCGTGCCGTGCAGTGTGAGTATCCGGGCGGCGTGACCGAGCACGGTCGCGGCGCGGTCGACACGTTCTGGCTCGGGTTGCGTTCCTCGTTCCCCGATGCCCGGTTCGACGTCCATCACGTGATCGGACGGGAGGACCCAGGCCTCGGTGCCCGGGTCGCGCTCCGTTGGTCGCTCGACGGATCGCACGACGGATGGGGCACCTTCGGTCGACCGACCGGCGCCCCCGTCCACGTGATGGGCCTCACCCACGTCGACCTCGGGCCGTGGGGAGTGCGCCGGGAGTTCGTGCTGTTCGACGAGACGGCGATCTGGAAGCAGATCCTGCTCCACACGGGCTGACCGGCTCGGATCGCGGACGACGACGCGTGACGTTCTCGTGTCGCGCTTGACCGGATGAGTACGTATTCATAGTGTTCGGACATCGAGGAGAGCGGTGCCGAGAGGAACCGGACGAGGGGAGCACGGATGTCCCGAGCGACGTCCATCGACGTGGCCGTCGAGGCCGGCGTGTCGCAGGCAACCGTCGCGCGTGCGTTTTCGCGGCCCGAACTCGTCGCCGAGGGAACCCGGCGACGTGTCGAGGAGGCCGCCGATCGACTCGGCTACCGCCCCAACGCGATCGCTCGGTCGCTCAAGTCCAGCCGCACGAACATCGTCGGGGCGATCGTGCCGGCGTCGGGAGAGTTCTGGCTCCGCGTGCTCGCCGCGCTCTCAGCCGAACTCGCCGACCGGGGCAGGCAGCTCCTTCTCTTCAGCTTCGACGACGCCGAGGCGGTCGACGATGTGATCGCCGCCGTCGACCAGTACCGCCTCGACGGTCTCATCATGGCCTCCACCAGCATCGCCCAACAGCAGGTGGTGCGGGTCGCGCCGACCGGTCTTCCGATCGTGGCCTTCAACCAGCCCGCCGTCGCCGGGCTGGTGCCGTCCGTTTCGGTCGACAACGCCGCAGGGGGTGCGACGGTGGCTGAGCATCTGGTCGCACGGGACTGCCGCGACGTGCTCTTCGTCGGCGGCGTCGAGTCCGCCTCGACCGACCAGCTCCGATATGCGGGTGCCGCACGTGCGCTCGGCGCCTACGGCGTCGCCTGCCCGTACCTGAGCGCCGGTGCCTTCTCCTACGACGCCGGTCACGCCATCGCCGCCGAACTGCTCGCCCGAGGTCCGCTGCCCGACGGCCTCATGGTCGCCGCCGACGAGGTCGCCTTCGGGCTCATCGACGGTCTCGAGGCCGCGGGTGTCGCCGTGCCGGACGACGTCCTCGTCACCGGTTTCGACGGGCTCCCGCAGGCCGCCTGGGCCGGCTACGACCTCACCACGCTGGTGCAGCCGGTCGACGCCCTCGCCTCGGCCGCCGTCGACCGACTCCTGACCGATGCCGCTCCCGATGCCGACGGTGTCGTTCCCGGGACGCTCCGCATCGGTCGTAGCACGACGCCTGCGGGCCTCGTCGTCGAGAACTCCTCATCCCCCGATCGAGCTGAGAGGTGACCCACGTGGTCGAGATCCTGAAGGACGCAACCGCCAAGGCCGCCCATGGCGGCGACGCCGACCTCACTGCCAAGGTGGCCGGCATCATCGCCGACATCGAGGAGCGGGGTGAGGTCGCCGTGCGGGAGCTGTCGGCGCAGTTCGACGGCTGGGAGCCGGAGCAGTTCCGTCTCACACCGGCGCAGATCGACGAGATCATCGCCGGCATCGATCCTCAGACGATCGCCGACATCGAGTTCGCCCAGTCGCAGATCCGGCGTTTCGCCGAAGCCCAGCTGGCCTCGATCTCCGACGTCGAGATCGAGACCCTGCCCGGCGTCGTGCTCGGTCACAAGAACCTGCCCGTCTCGGCCGTGGGTGCCTACGTGCCCGGCGGGCGCTATCCGATGGTCGCCTCGGCCCACATGAGCGTGCTCACCGCGAAGGTGGCCGGAGTGCCCCGCGTCGCCGCGTGCACGCCACCGATCAACGGCGCCATCCCGGCTGAGACCGTCGCGGCCATGCACCTCGCCGGGGCGGACGAGATCTATCTCCTCGGCGGCATCCAGGCCGTCGCGGCCATGGCCATCGGAACCGAGTTCGTCGATCCGGTCGACGTCCTGGTCGGGCCGGGCAACGCCTTCGTCGCCGAGGCCAAGCGACTTCTCTACGGTCGGGTGGGGATCGACCTGCTCGCGGGACCGACCGAGACCCTCGTCATCGCCGACGACACCGTCGACGGCGAGATCTGCGCGACTGACCTGTTGGGGCAGGCCGAGCACGGGCCGACCTCACCCGCCGTGCTCCTCACCACGAGTCGTCAGCTCGGAATCGACACGATCGCCGAGATCGCCCGCCAGCTCGAGACGCTTCCGACCGCCGACGTCGCCTCCGTCGCATGGGAGAACTACGGCCGGGTCCTCGTGTGCGAGGACAATGCCGAGATGCTCCGGGTCGCCGACGAGCTCGCCTTCGAGCACGTGCAGGTGATGACGAACGACGACGACTTCTTCTTCGAGAACATGCAGAACTACGGGGCGCTGTTCCTCGGCCCGATGACCAACGTCTCTTACGGCGACAAGGTGATCGGCACCAACCACACGCTGCCGACCCAGGGTGCGGCCCGCTACACCGGCGGCCTGTGGGTCGGGAAGTTCATCAAGACCTGCACGTACCAGCGCGTGACCGATCCGGCCTCGAGCGCCATCATCGGCGAGTACTGCTCGCGGCTGTGTGCGATCGAGAACTTCGCCGGCCACCAGGCTCAGGCGGACATCCGCGTCGAGCGCTACGGAGCTGCGGTCCCATCGTGAGTGATCGCCTCGTCGCCCTCGTCACCGGCGGTGCCGGTGGGATCGGTTCGGCCATCAGCCGTCGGCTCGCGGCCGAGGGCTGCGCAGTGATCGTCGCCTCGCGAACGGCGTCGTCACGGTCCACCGAGCTGCTCGGCGACCTGACCGGCGACGGTCACCGAGCGGTCGACCTCGACGTCGCCGACGCGGCGTCGCTCGACACCCTGGCGTCGTCCGTGCCCCGGCTCGACGTGCTCGTGAACTGCGCCGGTGTCACCGAACCTGTGCCGCATGACGACCTCGAGGGGCTGAGCGACGAGGTCATCGATCGGATCTTCACGACCAATTGGCGCGGCCCGTTCGGCGTGATCCGGGCGATGGAGTCGGCGCTGCGGGCCGCTCCCGCGCCCGTCATCGTCAACATCTCGTCCGTCGCGGCCGTGACGGGACAAGGTTCCAACGTCGCGTACTGCGCGAGCAAGGCCGCACTCGACTCCATGACCCGCTCGCTCGGACGCGCCCTGGCGCCACACATCCGCGTGCTTTCGGTCTCGCCGGGCTGGGTGGCGGGGGAGTACGCCGACCGACTGCCGCCAGGCGTGCTCGAGGCGCACCGTGACGCTGCGCCGCTCCGCAAGCTCGCCACCCCCGAGGACGTCGCTGCGGCCGTCCGGGCGTGTGTCTTCGATCTGCCCTGCTCGACCGGCTCGATTCTGCCGGTCGACGGGGGCCGTCCCCTGGGGGTCTCCTGATGGGCTCTGTCGACCCGAACGTCCTGACGCCGGTCGACGCCGCCGAATTGGCGCGCCGGGTGATCCAACCCGACGCGTTCGTGGCTGACACCGAGGCCTTCGTCGACGTCCGCCTTCCTCGCTCCAAGGGCAAGGCGAGCTACTCGTTCATCGGACCCGGTGTCTCCCAGAACGCCGACCAGGTCATCAACCTGGCGGTCGCCCACGGCTTCAACATCGGTGCCGCTTCGATGCCACACGGTGTCGTCAACAACCCGCACCTGCACTTCACGGCCGAGGTGTTCGTCTGCACGGCGGGCCACTTCCGCTTCTCCGTCGGACGCCACGGCGAGACCGAGATCGACGTGCGTGCGGGCGACGTTCTGAGCGTCCCGACCTGGACCTTCCGAGGATTCGAGAACCTCGGTGGTGACGATGGCTGGCTCTTCACCGTGCTCGGGGGCGATGACACCGGCGGGATCATCTGGGCGCCGGAGGTGCTCCGCGACGCCGCCGAGACCGGGCTCTACCTGACACCCGAGTTCGAGTTGTTCGAGGCGCCCGTCGGGTCGACACCGGATCGCCACCTCGAACCCCTCGACGACGCCGAGCTTGCGAGTATCGACATCCCGACGCCCGCCGAGCTTCGAGCATGCCTCGCCCGCCCCGACGACCTGGTCTGGTCGACCGACGGAATCCTCACCGGCCACCTGCCCGGCCATGCCAGTGCGATCGCTCCGGTGCTCGGCAACGGCGTCACGGCCGACCGGCACCAACACGCGAAGATCCCGGGGGCGCCCGGGTTCTCGATCGATCGCATCCGTCTGGAGGCCGGAGCGTCACTGGGTTGGCATCGTCTCGACGACGACGCCGTCGTGCTCTGTGTCGACGGCGGTCTCGAGGTGGCGCTGTGCGAAGCCTCGGGCTCGCCCAACCGTCGCGTCGCCTCGCCCGGCGCCGTCGTGTCGCTGCCCGCCGGATCGACCCGCGACCTCACGAATCACGGCGACGTTCCGGTCGAGTTCGTCCTCGTTGCGGACGGCGACCACCGCAGCCGCCTGCGGTTCGATCAGGCTCTCGTGCAGGGCGCCAGAGAGGTCGGTGTCGCGATCGACGCCAACGGCCACCTCGCTCCTGCACACCTCATTCGCGAGCGGGAGTCGGCGTGATGCCGTCCCTCCGCTCCGAACGTCTCATCCGGCCGACCGGCCGATGCGACTCCACCGACCGGCCCGCCGGTCACCAAACCACCTTCAAGGGGAGAACCACATGAACAAGCAAGCGATCATGCGCCTGCTTGCCGCACTCTTCGCCCTGGCGCTCGTCGCCTCGGCCTGCGGCAGCGACGATGACTCCGCTTCGGACGACACCTCCGCCACGACGGCGGCGGCTGCGGAATCCGAGGACGCCATGGAAGACGACGCCATGGAAGAAGAAGCCATGGAAGAAGAGGCCATGGAAGAAGAAGCGATGGAGGACGAGAGCCACTCCACCATCTCCGAGGAGTGCAACATCCCGAACCCCGCCGACGAGGTCGAGATCGACCTCATGGGTTGGGAGTTCCCGATCGTGACCCAGTACGCCGCGGAACTCGAGGAGTGCGAGGACGGGAACTACTCGTTCAACGTGCAGTTCCTGGACTCCCAGGAGGCCCGGAGCCAGATCCTGCTCGACATCTCGTCGGGCTCACCCAGCTTCGAGATCGTCCAGGGTTCGAACACCGCCATCATCGAGTGGGCGTCGACCGGTGGCCTCATGCCGCTGAACGACCTCATCGACACCTACGGCGCCGAGTTCGGCCTCGACCAGATCGATCCGGCCTTCTTCGAGCTGGGTTCGATCGACGGGAACATCTACGCCATCCCGATGGTGTCGAACACGATGCACGTCTTCTACAACGAGCCGATCATGACCGAGCTCGGCCTCGACGTCCCGACCACGTTCTCCGAGGCCATCGCCCAGTGCGGCACCCTCCAGGACGCCGGCTACGGCGGCTTCGCCCTCATGGCCTCGGCCGGTTGGGCGTGGCAGATCGAGTTCGACAACGTGCTCGGTTCGCTCGGTCTCCCGAACGTCGATCCCGTGACGGGTCAGCCGAACTTCAACAGCCCCGAGGGCATCGAAGCGGCCGAGATCCTGCTCGAGATGTACGAGACCTGCGGCGGTTCCACCGCCGGGACCTACTCGACCGACGACATCCAGGCCGCCTTCCAGACCGGTGAGTACGTCGTCGGCCAGACCTGGGCGTCGCGTGCCCAGGCCATGGACGATCCGGAAGCGTCGACCGTGGTCGGCGAGATCCAGTTCGCCCCGGCCCTCGGGACCGGCTCCGGCGTCCTCGCCGCTCCGGCCTACATGGACGGCTACGGCATCCCCATGGGCGTCGAGAACGTCGAAGAGGTGTTCCTCGCGATCATGGCCGCCACCGACCTCGAGTCGCAGACCGCGGCCGCCGAGTTCGGCTTCGTCACCCGCTCCGGCGTCTCGAACGACAACGGCCCGCGCAACGGCGACGCCGTCAACGTCTCGTTCGTCGATGGTCGCGGCGCCGACATCGCTCATCCCGCCGCCGGCATTGCCCGGGCCAAGCTCGGCGAGGCGCTGATCCAGCTCCTCGACGGTGCCGACCCGGCCACCGTGCTCGCCGAAGCCGAGGCTGCCTACCTGCAGGAGGCCGGCGACCAGGGTCTTCTCTGACCCGTCGCGATCCGTCGGTGACTCCGGGGCATGCGGCCCCGGAGTCACCGACCTCCGCGTCGCTCGCTGACGCACCAGCACAGCCCGGATGCCGCCTCCGGCATCCGCGATCGCCTGCCGACCGATGGGGACCGGACACGCATGAAATCCAAGACCTTCTGGGGATTCACCCTGCCGAGTGTGGTCATCATGATCGTGCTCATGGTGGTCCCACTCGTCACCACGATCTGGTTGAGCTTCAACCAGCTCCTGCTCCGAGACCTGGACACCGTCACCTGGGTCGGCTGGGGCAACTACACCGAGGTGCTCGGCGACGCCGAGTTCTGGCGGGCCGTCCGCTGGACGCTGCTCTACGTGGCCATCACCGTGCCGATCAACATGGCCTTCGGTCTCGGGGTGGCACTCCTGCTCGATCGAGTCACACGCGGCCGACCCATTTACATCGCCGCCCTGTTGCTGCCGTTCATCGTCACCCCGGTCGTCGGCACCTTGATCTTCAAGGACCTGTTCGAGCGTGGCGGCCTGATCACGTACGTCTGGGAGCTCGCCACAGGCGACCCCTTCGCCATCACCGAGGGCAACGTCCGATGGCTCATCGTGATCCAGTCGGTCTGGCATGTGATGCCGTTCATGATGGTGGCCTTCTTCGCCGGCTTGCAGAGTCTTCCGACGGATCGCCTCGAGGCTGCGGCGATCGACGGCGCCGGCTTCTGGCGCAACCTCTGGCACATCGTGATTCCGCACCTGAGTTCGATCTCGCTGTTCGTCGTCCTGATCTCGGTGATGGATGCGTACCGCGTGTACGACAGCGTCTTCGTGTTCGCTGGCCGACGATTCGAGTCGGCCCAGACGCTGCAGGTCTACAACGTCGCCGTGGCGACCCAGGCTGACATCGGCCGGATCGGGAAGGGCAACGCCATCGCCGTCCTGAACGTCATCGGCATCTTCGTCGTCCTGGTGCCCTTCCTCTACAAGTCCTACAAGGACCAGATCGCGGAGCGCCTCTGATGTTGAACCGTACGACCTGGCGATCGCGCGTGGCGGTGCACGCCACCCTCGTCCTTCTCGTGGTGTGGTCCATCCTGCCGTTCGTCTGGACGCTGCAGACCTCCATCAAGTTCACCCGAGACGTGGCGGCCCGCACTCCCGTCCTCTGGGGCTACGAGACCACCTCCAACGCCTACAACGCCTTCTGGCTCGACGACGACGAGATCAACATGTGGACGGTGCTCGGCTACCTCGTCGCCGTGGCCCTGATCTGCACGGCCCTCGGGGTGATCGGGCGCCGGGTCGAACGTTCGTGGCCATTCAACGTCGGCATCATCGCCGTGCTCGCTGCGGCGGCGTGGTGGTTCCCCCGCCAGTTCGAGGTCGCCGACGAGTACGACTTCTTCATCAACAGCCTCATCGTGACCGTGGCCACGGTGCTGATCTCGATCTCGATCGGCCTGCTCGCCGGGTACGGCCTCGCTCGTTACACGGGTGTGTCGGGGGCGGTGATCCTCATCGTCGCGCTGGCCTTCCGCGCCTTGCCCCGCACGGCGTTCATTCTCCCGTACTTCTTCATCGCGAAGGAGCTGAACCTCCTCGACAGCCGGTTCGCGATCGTGATGTCGCTCGTGGCGGTCAACCAGCCCTTCACGATCTGGATGCTGCGGAGCTTCTTCATGGACGTGCCGAAGGAGCTCGAGGAGTCGGCCATGATCGACGGCTGCTCGCGGTTCCAGGCCTTCCGCAAGGTGATCGTGCCGGTCATGTGGCCCGGCGTGATCGCCACGGCGCTGTTCACCATGCTCCTCGCCTACAACGAGTTCCTCTTCATCCGGGTGCTCGCACCGACCGAGTGGACGCTTCCGGTGGCGATCGTTTCGCTCACGGGTGGTGAGAGCTCCCGCACGATCACCGAGGCCGCCGCCGCCTCGGTGTCGATCACCCTGCCGATCGTCATCGTCATCGTCCTCTTCCAGAAGCACCTCGTGAAGGGGCTCGGTGCCGGTGCGGTGAAGGGATGAGCGAGCAGGCCGGCTGGGACGGCGTCGAGGCCGTCAGACGGGTCGATCCCGACGAGGTCGCTGCGGCGAAGGCCGTCGTCCGGACCTTTCACGCCGACCTCGACGCGGCCGCCGTGGAGGCGATCCCGGGCGTCCTGGATCGTCACACGACGCGGGACTTCTCGTGGCGAGGGCTGCACCCCTTCGGCGAGCTGTTCTCGGCGGCCGAGGTGGCCGAGCGATTCTGGATGCCGCTGCACACCGCCTTCGCCCCGATCCAACGCCGCCCGGACGTCTTCATGGGCGGCGCCAACGTCGTCGACGACGGCTCGACGGTGTGGGTTGTCGAGATGGGGCACCTCCTCGGGCTCTTCGACCGACCCTGGCTCGACATCCCCCCGACCCGTCGGATGGTCTTCGTCCGCTACGCCGAGTTCCATCGGGTCGCCGACGGTGCGATCGCCGAGACGGCCATGTTCTTCGATCTGATCAGCGTGATGAAGCAGGCCGGCCACTACCCGCTGCCGCCACCCACCGGGTCGTCCCACATCCATCCCGGTCCGCTCACCCACGACGGTGTCATGGTCGAGGGGGTCGCCGACCCCGATCAGTCGGCGCTCACACTGCAGCTCGTGCACGACATGGGAGCCGACCTGAACGAGGCCAACGAGATCGCCGCGGCCACCGGTGACGATCGGATGCCGATCGAAGTCCTGGCGAAGAGCTGGCACGACGACATGATCTGGTCGGGACCGGAAGGCATCGGGGCGACGTACACCATCGACCGCTACCAGCAGCAGCATTCCTATCCCTTCCGGTTCGGCCTCTCCGGGAAGACCTTCAACGGGCATGTGGCCCGGCTGGCGGAGGGCGACTACGCCGCGTTCTTCGGGTGGCCGAACCTCACGAACGCTCCGACCGGCGGCTTTCTCGGGCTTCCGGGAGGTGAGGAGGCGGACATGCGGGTCGTGGACGTCTATCGACGTGACGGCGACAAGCTCGCCGAGAACTGGGTCTTCATCGACCTCCCGCACTGGCTGCACCAACAGGGACTCGACCTGCTCGAGCGCATGCGACAACTCAACGGAGAACGGTTGTGAGCGGAGCCCGACCCGAGCAGGCGGCACTGAGTCGCCAGACCGACCTCTCGAAGACCGACGAGACGCGGGCGGTGATCGAGGGCATGGTCGACGGCCTCAACGATCACCGCATCGCGGACATCGGTGAGTTCTTCGCCGACGGCTTCCGATGGATGGGCAACACCGGGTGCGGCACGAAGTCCGGGCTCGAGGAGTTCCAGCGGAACTGGCAGCGTCCGTTCCAGCACGCCTTCGCCGACAAGGTCTGCATCGACGAAGCCCGCCTCTACATGGGGGAGTGGGCAGCGGCATTCGGTCGTCAAGAGGCCACCCACGCCGGGGAGTTCATGGGGGTCGCGCCCACCGGCAAGCGGATCGAGATCCGCTACATGGACTTCTGGAAGGTCGTCGACGGCAAGATCGCGGACAACTGGGTGATGGTCGACTTCCCCCACGTGCTCGCCCAACTCGGCGTCGACGTGTTCGACGGCGAGGGCTGGGAGGCGTTCGACCGCGGTGATCGTCGGGCGCCCGGCCCCGAGGACCGCTAGGAAGAGGTCCGTGAAGACCAGCAACGACCGGATCCTGACCACCCACGTCGGCAGCCTGCCCCGCTCACAGGTCGTGACCGACGGGGTGTTCGCACTCGAACGGGGCGAGCCCGTCGACGTCGACGCACACTGCGACGCGGTGGCCGAGGCCGTCGGTGCGGTCGTGGCCCGCCAGGTCGCCGTCGGGGTCGACATCGTGAGCGACGGCGAGATGTCCAAGCTGTCCTACGCCACCTACATCAAGGACCGCATCACCGGGTTCGAGGGCGACAGCCCCCGACGAGCACCCGCCGATCTCGAGCAGTATCCGAGCTTCCTCGAACGCCAGGCCAGGATCGGCGGCACACCGACCTACTCGCGCCCGCAGTGCGTGGCGCCGATCGAGGTCAAGGACACCGAACCCTGCGCCCGCGACCTTGAGAACCTCCGGGCAGCGGTCGACACGCATCAGCCGACGCAGGGCTTCATGAACGCCGCGTCGCCCGGCGTGATCGCGCTCTTCCAGCCGGACGCCCACTACGGCGACCACTCGACCTACCTCGAGGCCCTCGCCGAGGCGATGCGCCCCGAGTACGAGGCGATCGTCGACGCGGGGTTCGTTCTCCAGCTCGACTCGCCCGACCTCGGGCTCGGCCGGCACATGATGTTCAAGGACCGGCCCGACGACGAGTACGAGCGGCTCGCCAACCAGCACGTCGAGGCGCTCAACCACGCCGTTCGGAACATCCCGGCCGAGATGATGCGGATGCACATCTGCTGGGGGAACTACGAGGGCCCGCACACCTGCGATGCCCCGATGTCGCAGGTCATGCCCATCGCTCTCCGAGCGAAACCCCAGGGATTGCTCTTCGAGTCGGCCAATCCCCGCCACGCCCACGAGTGGGCCGACATCGCCCAGATGGACCTCGGCGACAAGATCCTGATCCCCGGGGTCATCGATTCGACCACCCACTTCGTCGAGCATCCCCGCCTCGTCGCCGAGCGCATCGAGCGCTTCGCCGGGATCGTGGGTCGTGAACGGGTCATCGCCGGCACCGACTGCGGCTTCTCGACCTTCGCCGGCTACGCCGGTATCGACCCCGAGATCGCATACGCCAAGCTCGAGGCCCTCGCCGAGGGTGCCGCCCTCGCCTCGGAGCGGCTCTGGTGACGAGAACCGGTCACGCCGGCGGCCTTGACCACAGCGGCGACAAGGCGACGCTCGCGCCGCTGCGGTCGGCGCTCTACCACGGTGCCGACGCCACCACGCTCCGATCGGTGGCCTCCGCGGTGTTCGCCCCCGACGCCGTCGTCCAGCTCGCGTTCCCCTTCGAGGACCTCGACGGTTCCGATGGCTGGTGTGGCGACGCCATCGGCGTGTTGCGAGCCGCCATGCCCGACCTGGAGCGTCGCGACACGATCGTGATCGCCGGGCCCGACCCGGACGGCTCGCCGTGGGTCGGATGCTGCGGGCACTACCAGGGCACCTGGACGAGCCCGCTACTCGGCCTTCCGGCCTCGGGCGAGATCGCCTCGATGCGCTTCCACGAGTTCTACCGGTTCGACGCCGGACGGGTCGTCGAGGTCCAGGCGCTCTGGGACCTCCCCGAGCTGATGCTGCAGACCGGGGTCTGGCCGATGGGCCCGAGCCTCGGCCGCTGGATGCACGCACCCGGCCCCGCCACCCAGGACGGCCTCGTCGACCGGGCTCGGCAGGCCGAGCGCTCGGCGCGGTCGGCCCGGCACGTCGTCGAGATGCTCGGCGACATGGGCAAGCACCCGAGCGATCCCGACCCCGCCGTGATGCGGCTCGAACACTGGTGGCACCCGTCCTTCAACTGGTACGGCCCCGCAGGCATCGGGACCAGCCGGGGGATCGACGGCTTCCGACGCCATCACCAGATTCCGTTTCTCGAGGCCATGCCCGATCGTCGTGGCGGCTACCGCGGCGATGCCCACTTCTTCGGCGACGGTGACTACGTCGGTGTCACGGCGTGGCCGGGTATGGCGATGACACTCACCGGCTCGAACTGGCTCGGGATTCCGGCCACCGGTGCGGAGCTGACGATGCGGAGCCTCGACTTCTGGCGGGTCGAGGACGACGCCGAGGGTCGGCCCCGGATCCGGGAGAACTGGGTGCTCGTCGACCTGCTCGACGTGTGGAACCAGCTCGGCGTCGACGTACTCGACCGAGCTCGTCAGCTCGGACGTCAGCGCCGCTGATCAGCGAGCCGCAGCGACGCGAACGCCTCGAGGATCTCCGCTGTCGTCCGCCGGGCCCCGGTCTGCAGATACTCCATCGCCTCGAGTGCGCCGTCGTGTGCCCGCTGGGACGAACCGGCCACGCAGTCCTCGACGACCCGACAGAAGTAGTCGTGCTGATGCGCGTCGACGAACGTGTAGTGCACGCAGACGTCGGTGTGGCCGCCGATCAGGATGAGTGTGTCGGCTTTCAGACCCTTGAGCAGGATCTCGAACTCGGTGCCGAAGAAACACGAGTAGCGACGCTTCCGGATGAAGTAGTCGTCGGGGCGCATCCCGATGCGAGGATCGACCGCCGTGCCCGGGTCGCCCTCGAGCAGATGCACGCCCTCGACCCCGTCGAGTTCCCGCCCGAAGTCGACGAGATCGCGGCGGTGGGCCTCCTGGAAGAAGACGATGGGGACCTCGGCGTCCCGGGCGGCCTGGATCAGCTCCGGAGCAGCCGACAGCCGTTCGTCGTAGCCCTCCATGAGCGGAATGGCCGGACCATCACTCGTGACGGCGCCCTCGCCACCCTGGATGTCGATCACGACGAGGACGGGATTGCCTTCGATGAGTTCTCGCACCGGATCAGGATCGCACCTCCGGGGCGGTTCCACCCGCTCAGGAGCGCATGCGGGTACCGGTCGGGTCGAAGGGCGGCGCATCGAGCAGGCGGGCCGGGCGCTGGTTCCCGATGATCTCGATCTCCCACCCGTCGGATGCTGTCGAGAGCTCGATCGGCACGTAGCCGAGGGCCACACTGATGCCCGAGTGGTGGGCGAACCCGCCCGAGGTCACCCAGCCGACGACCTCACCGTCGTGGGCGATCGGCTCGTCGCCGATGCAGTCGGCGGCCTCCGCTCCCTCAGCGACCTGGATCTCGAAGGCGACGAGCTTGCGAGCGGGGCCGGCTTCCGCGACCGCGGCTGCGGCGTCACGGCCGATGAAGTCGCCCTTGTCGAGCTTGACCATCCAGCCCATGTTCGCTTCGTAGGGGTCGTAGATGGGCCGGTACTCCGTCGCCCACGAACCCCAGAGCTTGTCGAGACGCATCGAGTCGAGTGCCCGGAGCCCGAACAGGCTGATGCCGTGGGCCTCGCCGGCCGCCATCAACTCGTTGAAGAGCTGCCGGACGTAGGCGGGACGGCACCAGATCTCGTAGCCGAGGTCGCCGGTGAAGCTCACCCGACCGACCAGGGCGGGGGAGCGGCCCACCCAGGTCTCACGGATGTCGCGGAAGGCGAAGCCGTCGTCGGACGCGTCGAAGTCCACGAGCTCCCCGAGCACGGCGCGGGCCCGCGGCCCGGCGATGGACAAGCCGCACAGGTCCGGACCGAGCGCCCGCACCGACACGGATCGGTCAGTCGGGAGGTGCGCGTCGAACCATCGCTCGTGATATCGCTCGGCCGGACCCGAGCCGAACACCATGAACCGCTCGTCGCCGCCGGGGTGCGCCGGAGCGAGGCAGGCCACGGTGAAGTCGCCGATGAGCTTGCCCTGCTCGTTCAGCATCGGCGTCAGGACCAGACGACCGGGCTTCGGCATCCGGTTCGTCATCATCGACTCGAGCCAGGCACGTGCCCCGGGCCCCTCGACCTCGTACTTCGCGTAGCCGGTGATGTCGAGCAACCCGACGCCGGTTCGAACCGCGGCGACCTCGTCGGCGACCACCTCGAAGGCGTTGGAGCGACGGAACGTGACGTCCTCGACGGGCTCCTCGCCGTCACGCTGGAACCACAGCGGGTACTCGAGCCCGTACGAGGCACCCATGACGGCGTTGCGAGCGACCAGTTCGTCGTGCAGCGGCGTCGCGAGGTGATCCCGGGCAGCCGGCAGCTCCTCGTTGGGGAAGGTGATCCGGAACCGCCGCCCGTAGTTCTCGACGACCTTCGCATTGGTGTAGCGGGGGGTCGCCCAATCGCCGAACCGGGCGTTGTCCATGCCCCAGACGTCGAAGCCCGGGTCACCGTCGATGATCCAGTTCGCCATCGACAGACCCACGCCGCCGCCCTGCGACAGGCCGGCCATGATGCCGCAGGCGAGCCACATGCCCGGCTGATTCCGCACGGGCCCGATGACCGGGTTGCCGTCGGGGGCGAACGTGAACGGTCCGTTGATCGTCTGAGCGAGACCGACCTCGTTGAAGATCGGGAAGTGCTGGAAGCCGACGTCGAGGTTGGCGGCGATGCGCTCGAGGTCGGGTGGGAGCAGTTGTGCACCGAAGCTCCAGGGGGTCTCGTGCGGCATCCACGGCACCCCGTTGGGTTCGTAGGTGCCGAGCAGCAGCCCCTCGCCCTCCTCCCGCATGTAGATCTCGCCACCGAGGTCCATGACGTGGAAGCCCGGCAGGCTCGAGGTCTTGCGCCACTCGGCGAGCTCGGGCACCGGCTCGGTGAGCACGTACATGTGCTCCATCGCGAGGATCGGCAACTCGAGCCCGGTCATGCGGCCGACTTCGCGAGCCCAGAGGCCCCCGGCGTTGACGACGTGCTCACAGTCGATGTGGCCGAGCGGCTCCGAGATCGACGCCGCCCTCGGGTCCGAGGCGGCGTTCACCTGGGCCCGGGTGTCGTGGAGGTGGACCCGCCAGGTCCCGTCGGCGTTCCGGGTGATGTCGTGGGCCCACGTGTACTTGTGGATCTCGGCCCCGGCCTGCTTCGCACACTCGGCGTACGCGTGGGTGACGCCTGACGGGTCGACGTGACCCTCGTGCGCGTCGAACATCGCCCCCTTGAAGAACGACGGGTCGAGGAAGGGCACCATGTCGTGGGCCTCCTCGGCGGAGATGAGATGGGCCTCCATGCCGAGGTACTTGGCCCGGGCGTTGGCCATCTTCAGGAAGTCCCACCGCTCGTCGGAGTCCGCCAGGACGAGGCCGCCCGTCAGGTGCACACCGCAATCCCGTCCCGAGCGCTCCTCGATGCTCTTGTAGAGCTCCACGGTGTACTTCTGCAGTGCAGCGACGTTCGGATCGCCGTTGAGCGTGTGCATGCCGCCGGCCGAGTGCCAGGTCGAGCCGTGGGTCAACTCACGACGCTCGACCATCACGACGTCGTTCCAGCCCCGTTCGGTGAGATGGAACAGCACGGAGGCGCCGATCACGCCGCCACCGATCACCACGACCTGTGCGGTCTGCTTCATGTCAGTTCTCCAAGTGGTTCAGAAATCGGTGGCGACGCCACCTTCGGCGACCCGCCGATCGACGTAGTCGCGTAGCTCGTCGCGGATGGCGTCGTCGAGCGGCGGCGCCTCGAACTCGGCGAGGATCTCCCCGGCGACGCGGACCGCACGGTCACCCGCGATCGGCGCGCCGGCCTCGGTCCACGTCTCCCAGTTCCGCCAGTCCGACACCATGGGCGAATAGAACGCAGTCGAGTAGCGGGCCTGGGTGTGTGGTTCGGCGAAGTAGTGGCCGGAGGGGGCCACGTCGGCGATCGCCTCCAGCGCGAGCTCCTCGGGCGAGGTCGACACCGGAGCGAGGAACGTCGAGACCATGTTGAGCAGGTCGGCGTCCATCACCATCTTGGCGTAGCTCGCGTGCAGCCCTCCCTCCATCCACCCGGCGGCGTGGAAGATGAGATCGGCCCCACCCATGACCGCTCCCCACAGCGCCCACACGGACTCGTAACCGGCCTGGGCGTCGAGGTTGTTGGAGGCGCTGACGTTCGACGAGCGGAAGGGCAGGCCGTAACGGCGGCACAGCTGCCCGGTGATCAGCGCGGCGCGGGCGTACTCCGGTGTTCCGAACGCCGGGGAACCGGACCGCATGTCGACGTTCGAGGTGAACCCGCCGTAGATCACCGGCGCACCCCGCCGCACCACCTGGCTGAAGCAGATGCCGGCGAGCGCCTCGGCGTTCTGCTGGACGATGGCGCCCGGGATGGTGATCGGCGCCATGGCGCCGGCGAGCGTGAACGGCGTGATGATGCAGACCTGATTGCGCGAGGCCATCTGGATGATGCCCTCGAGCATGGGCGTGTCATAGGTGCGGGGCGAGTTCGCGTTGATGACGGTCGTGATGCTCGGCTCGCGTTCCAGCGTCTCGTGGTCCACGCCCCGGGCGATGCGCGCCATCTCGATGCCGTCCAGGTTCCGCTCCCGTCCGAGCGAGTAGATGTGGAACGCCTTGTCCGACATCGTGTGCACGTCATAGGCACACTCGAGATGACGGATCGACGCGTGCAGGTCGACCGGCTCGACGGGATACCCCCCGAAGAACTGGACGGGATTGAGCATCTGGCCCAGCCGAACGAGATCGCGGAAGCCAGCGCGATCACCCGTCCGCCGTTGCCCGTCGAGGCCGACGTAGTTGGGCGCCGACGCAACCGACCCGAACGTCAGGTGCCCGTCTCCGATCCGCAGGTTCTTCTCCGGGGAGCGTCCGTGGAGCGTGAAGCTCGTCGGAGCGGAGCCGACGAAGTCCATCACCATCTCCGGATCGAAGCGGACGCGTGTTCCCTCGACCCGGGCGCCGGCAGCGGCGAGTCGCCGACGTGCATCGTCGTGCAGGATCTCGACGCCGTGATCCCGAAGCACCGACACCGAGGCCTCGTGGATGGCGTCGAGTTGGTCGTCGTCGACGATCGAGGGCGGCTGCATGTTGCGACGGGCCTGCCCGAACGGCGGCTGCTCTCCCACGGCGCTGCGAACGCGCTTGGTGCGCTCGCCTCCCCGCCGACGGCGGGAGCCCCGTTCCGGTTGGAGGTCGTCAGCGGCGTTGTCGCTCATCGTCGCAGCAAGCTAGTGCGAGTGCCTGTCATGGTCGGTGGGAACCGAATGACGATCCCTTGTGTCTTCATGACGCGCACGGCATCGCACGGAGCTGCGGTGGATCAACGCGCCGTTTCGCGAACGCACCCGCCTCATGCCGGTGGCGGCGCAGCCGCATCGGACGGGCCGGGCTGCGTCGAGAACGCCGGAACATCCGGATCGAGATGCACGTACGAACCCGCCGTGGAGGTCCACCACTGTGCGGAGGTGATGAGGCCGCTGTCGTCGTCGAGCAGCCCGGCGCAGACCGACCACGTCTCCAATCCGGCATGGGTCCAGAACGCCGACGAGCCACACGTCGCACAGAAGCCATAGGCGACATCGGGGTCGTCGACGGGGTGGAACCAGGTGAGCGTCGCGCCGCCGACGAGTTCGATGTCGTCGATCCGCGCACTGCTCGCCGCGACGTGGTGACCCGACCACTTGCGACAGCGCGGACAGTGGCAGTCGATCACGTCGCGGACCGGTCCCCGGATCTCGTAGCGAAGACCGCCACACAGGCAGCCTCCGCTGCGTCGCGTCGTCTGCTCGGTCGGTCGCTCGCCCATGCCGCAGTCTCGCCGAGGCCGGACGGGCGGTCCGCCGGCTTCCGTCACATGGGAAGC
>JAHDCV010000033.1:25097-42482 GCA_020629695.1 Acidimicrobiales bacterium
CACACGGGAAGCTTCCGGGGAATGAAAGCGCCTCGCTTGTCGAGCTGGTCGATCGTCCAGCAGACTCAGCGCCCACCCCATCCCGCCGACCGTCGGAGAACGACATGCGCCTGGTGCAGAGCCCGCGGATCCGAGAGTCACCGTTCTACGAGGCCACGGTCGCCGCAGGTGCCGACTCGGCCGGCCCCTACAACGGAATGATCCTGCCCTACAGCTACGGCGACCCGGCCGCTGAGCACGATCGCCTCATGAACGGCGTCGCGATGTGGGATGTCGCGGCGGAGCGCCAGGTCGAGGTCAAGGGACCCGACGCAGCGGCATGTGTCCAATATCTGACCGCGCGGGATCTCACGGGCATGGCGACCGGGCAGGGCAAGTACGTCGCGGTCTGTGCACACGACGGCGAACTGCTGAACGACCCGGTCCTGCTCAAGCTGAACGACGAGCAGTTCTGGTTCTCGATCGCCGACTCTGACTATCTCCTGTTCGCGAAGGCGATCGCCGGCGAACGGGGCTACGACGTCGAGGTCTCCGAACCCGACGTGTCGCCTCTGGCCGTGCAGGGTCCGTTCGCCGAGGACGTCGTCGCGTCGATGTTCGGCGACGAGGTTCGTTCGCTCAAGTACTTCTGGTTCGTGGAGTCGGAGTTCGACGGCATCCCCGTGGTCGTCTGCCGGAGTGGTTGGTCGAAGCAGGGCGGGTTCGAACTGTTCCTCCGCGACGGAAGCCGCGGCATCGATCTCTGGAACGCGGTCGAGGCCGCCGGCGCGGCCTACGGCATCGGTCCCGGGGCGCCCAATGGCATCGAGCGCATCGAATCCGGCCTGCTCAGCTACGGCGGCGACACGACGCCGGGATCGAATCCGTTCGAATGCGGGATGGCCCGCTACGTGCAGACCGACATCGAGCCGGACTTCGTCGGCAAGGCTGCGTTGCAGCGGATCAAGGCCGAAGGTCCCGAGCGGCTGTTCGTCGGCCTCGTGCTCCAGGAGGGCGCCATCGACTGGCCGATGGGACACCGGGAGGAGGTCCGACTCGACGGCGAGGTCGTCGGCACGATGAGCGGTGTGGCCAACTCCCGACGTGTGGGCGCTGTGATCGGCGTGGCCCAGATCCGCGCCGACGTGGTCGCCGCCGGTGCCGCTGTTCAGGTCACCACCCCGGCCGGCATCATGTCGGCCGAGATCCGGACGTTGCCGTTCGTGTAGCGGCGGCGGTCGAGCCGGTGCTCAGTCGGCCCGGACGGGGATGAGCGTCAACGTCGGATTGTCGATCAAGACCCCGTGCGCGCTGGTGTTGAGCGATCGGAAGGTGAGCGTCGCGGTCGGGTCGGCGGACGGCGGGAGCTTGACGGTGAAGGTCCGCAGGGTGTTCGCCGGCAGATCGACCTCGAGTGTCGAGATGCGCTCGCCGTTCCACTCGATCGCCATCGTCTTCACGGCTGGTCCGCCGTAGCTGTTCTCGCCGAGATCGACGCTCAGGTTGTAGTCGGCGCCGGGGATGACCTCCACCTGGCGTTCGACGCTTCCCGCCCCGCCGCCGTTCAGGTCCATGAAGTTGCCGTCGGCGATCTCGTCCTGGTTGAAGCGGCTGTCGTGTGTGGTTCGGGCGTCCACGGTGCCGGACGTGACCGTCCAGTCGCCGATCGTCTGCCCGACGCCCCGTGTGTTCCAGTAGCCGGAGTCCTCACCGTGATCGAACCCGCTGGCCCCGGCCTGCTGACCGGTTCCGGTGACGCCGCTCGCAGCTGACCCGAATGCCCCGCTACTGCCGCCCGCTCCGCCGTTCGAGGACGGACCCTCGGCCGTGTCGGCGTTGATCGTCACCGTTTCGTCTCCGAGGGCATCGCTGGCGGTGTCGATGTCCTCGCCACCCGAGGTCAATCCGAGTGCTCGGATGCCTCCGATGGCGACGAGCGCCACCAGCGCCAGCATCAGCCCCATCTCCATGGCCGACGCACCACGTTCGCCGCCGCGCCGGTGATCGCACCGCTTCGTGGTCGTACCCATGCCCGGTCATCGACGTGCGGCCGTTCCGACTTGATGGGCCCATCGGACCGACGCGATGAGCGAGCCGACTCGGTGGGTCGACAGGGTCGCTGTTTCCACCGAACCCGGCGTGGGAGACTCCTCGTCATGAAGGCTCCTCCGTTCGCGTACGCACGCCCGACCACGCTCGACGGTGCCCTCGAGCTGTTGTCCACTCACGCGGACTCGAAGGTGCTCGCCGGGGGACAGAGCCTGCTGCCGGTCATGAACCTGCGGCTCGGTGCGCCGTCGTTGCTCGTCGACATCAGCAGGATCCCCATGCTCGACCGCATCGTCGTCGACGACGACGGGGCCGTGACCATCGGTGCCCTCGTCACCCACACAGCCGTCGAAGGGTCGGCCGACATCGCTCGACACGCGCCGCTGGTGGCTGAGGCCGCCCCGTACATCGGGCACCGAGCCATCCGGAACCGGGGCACGTGCGTCGGCTCGATCGCACATGCCGACCCCGCGGCCGAGATGCCCGCCGTGTGCCTCGCCACCGACGCGATCATGATCTCGACCTCCACCCACGGCGACCGGGTCATCCCGGCCTCGGCGTTCTTCACCGGCTTCCTCGACACCGCACTGCGCGACGACGAATTGCTCGCTGCGGTCCGGTTCCCCGCGTCGCCGCCGGGCGCGACCGGCTCGGTCGTCGAGGTGTCACGACGTCACGGCGACTACGCACTGGCGGGCCTCGTCTGCCGGCTCGTCGTCGAGCGCGGCACGATCACGGACGCGGCGCTGGCCTATTTCGGCGTCGGGCCGACCGCGGAGCGAGTGCCCGAGGCCGAAGCCCTCCTGGTGGGAAGCGATGGCCGTGGTCCCGCCCTCGACCGCGCCGTCGAGGCCGTCGAGGCCACGCTCGACCCGCCCAGCGACGTGCACGGCACCACGGCCTACCGCCGTCACCTCGCCGGGGTGTTGTGCCGACGTGGCGTGGCCGATGCGATCGCACGCTCGACCGAGGAGGTCGCATGAGCGACAGCACGACCCACGTCGCCATCGGCGGCGACATCACGATCGGCTGCACCGTCAACGGCGAGGCCGTCGCCGTCCAGGTACCCGTTCGCACCTCTCTGTCGGACATGCTCCGGGCGGCGTTGGGACTCACCGGCACGCATCTCGGCTGTGAGCACGGTGTGTGCGGGGCATGCACGATCATCGTGGACGGCGCCGCCGTCCGGTCATGCCTGATGTTGGCGGCCCAGGCCGAGGGTTCCGACATCCGGACGATCGAGGGCCTCGCGGTCGACGGGCGTTGGCATCCCGTGCAGACGGCGATGCACGACCACCACGGTTTCCAGTGCGCGTTCTGCGCTCCCGGCTTCATGATGACGGCGGTGGCGATGCTCGAGGACGACCCGAACCGTTCCGAGCAGGAGATCCGCGAGGAGCTCGGCGGCAACCTGTGTCGCTGCACCGGCTACGAATCGATCGTGGACGGCGTGCTCGCCGCCGTGGCGACGCTGCGAGGTGCATCGTGACGAGCCCGGAGACACACCACACCGGAACATTCGACACTGCGACCCAGGGCTCAGGTCTCGGGGCGTTCACCGGCACCAGCGTGAAACGTGTCGAGGATCATCGTCTCCTCGTCGGCGACGGGCGGTACGTGGCCGACGTCGTGCCTCCCGGATGCCTGCACGCCGCGTTCGTCCGGAGCCCCTTCCCACACGCTCGGCTGACGGGGATCGACACCTCGGAGGCCACACGTCTGCCCGGTGTCGTCTCCGTCATCACCGGCAGCGACATCGAGGAGCTCACGAACCCGTTTCTCCCGTTCCTGGCACTCCCCGGTCTCTACACGCCGCTCTATCACTCGCTCTCGTCGGAGCGGGTGCGCTTCGTCGGTGACCCGGTCGCGCTGGTCGTGGCCTCGTCGCGTGCGGTCGCCGAGGACGCAGCCGAGCTCGTCGACGTCACCTACGAGGTGCTCGACGGCATCGGGACGATCGACCGCGCACTCGATCCGGAATCCGAGCCGATCTGGCCCCGGGCGAAGAACAATCTGCTCTACGACCGCACGACCGACCATGGCGACGTCGAGGGCGTCTTCGCCGACGCCGACCACGTCTTCACCGAGACCTTCCGCTGCCCGCGCCAGAGCAACCAGCCCATGGAGACCCGGGGCATCCTCGTCGAGGTCGATTCCGTGACCGGGGCGGTGTCGGTGCGGGCCGCGACGCAGGCACCGCACATGCTGCGCTGGCAGATCGCCGCCTATGCCCGTAAGGAGTCCGGACCGCAGTCGATCCGGTCGTTCCTGACCAACCCCGAGCGGCGCGGGGCCTTCCTGGCGGCAGCGAAGGCGTTCGTGGGGGACAAGGGCGAGGCCCTCCAGTCCTCGGATTCCACGGCGATGCAACACCAGTTGAAGACCGAACCACGCACGGCGCTCCAGATGGTGCGTACCGGGGCGCAGTTGCTCGGCCGGGACGACTACCCCCACGTGGACGCCGACGACATCGGGGGTGGGTTCGGAGCGAAGGGCAGCGTCGCTCGTGAAGAGATCGCCGTGGCGGCGGCGGCGCTCGCAATCGGTCGATCGATCCAGTGGATCGAGGACCGTATGGAGAACCTCATGGACGGCGGGCAGGCCCGCGAAGAAGAGCTGACGCTCTCGATCGCCTGCGACGCCGACGGTACGGTTCGCGGCCTCGACGTCGACCTCGTCCTGGATCAGGGCGCCTACCCGGGGAACCCGGTCGGTGCGCCGATCACGGTGCGGATCATGGAGGTCATGCAGCCGGGTGCGTACCGGTTCGAGGCCTTCCGGCAGCGGTCGAGAATCGTCGCGACCAACAAGGGCAAGTACGTCGCCTATCGAGGCCCCTGGGCCAACGAGACCTGGGCCCGCGAACGCATGATCAACGTCGTCGCCCGACGCTTGGGCCTGTCCCAGACCGAGATCCGCCGGAAGAACATGTACGGCGACGAGGACTGGCCGGCGGCCATGCTCACCGGGCCGGCGCTCGACGTGACCTGCTCGGTGCGCAAGACGCTCGAGCGGGCTGAAGAGCTCGCCGACCTCGACCGTCTGGACGCACTCCGAGCCGACGCCGTGTCCCGTGGGAAGCGGCTCGGGATCGGCTTCGCGTCCTACCACGAGGCGGCACCGGGCCCGCCGGACTACTTCGAGCACGTGAATCCCGGCACCTCGGCGTTGCTCGACCAGCCGGCCACGGCGTCGGTCTCCGTCGACGGCACGATCCAGATCTGGACCTCCCAGATGCCGCACGGACAGTCGCACGAGACGACCTATGCCCAGCTGGCAGCCGATCAGCTCGGCGTGGCGATCGAGGACATCGAGCTGGTCTATGGCGACACGAGCCGAGCACCCTTCGATCTGCTGGGAACGGGAGGCAGCCGAGGCGGGCCCGTGGGTGGGGGAGCCGTCCGCAAGGTCGGGCGTCACCTTCGATCGGTCGTGGTCGCCAAGGCGGCCGACATGCTCGAGGCGAGTGTCGACGACGTGACCATCGAGCGCGGCAACATCCATGTCGCCGGGGTTCCGGCTCGGGGCCTGACCTACGCGGAGGTCGCCGCACGGGTCGTCGCCGACGGTGAGACGGTCGACGGTCGGGATGGCACGTATGCGTTCAGCGTCGATGACACCTACACCTCCGCCGGCGACGGGGGCTGGTCCGTCGCGACCCACGTCTGCTGGGTCGAGGTCGACGTCGAAACCGGCATCGTGGAGATCCCGAGGTATCTGGTGGTCGAGGATTGCGGCCCGATCATCAATCCCGCGATCGTCGACGGTCAGGTGCGAGGCGGTGTCGCCCAGGGCATCGGCGCAGTCCTGTACGAACGGGCCGCGTATGACGAGCAGGCGAACCCCCAGGCCAGTACGTACATGGACTACCTCATCCCGACCGCAACCGAGATCCCGCGGATCGAAGTCGACCACATGGAGACGCTCTCGCCGGGTGAGAACGACCATCGAGGCGTTGGTGAAGGCGGCATGATCGGCGCTCCGGCGGCGATCACGAACGCCATCGAGGACGCCATCGGCGTGACCGTCAACGATCAGCACCTTCCGCCGTACCGGATCCTCGAGTTGATGGGGATCATCCGACCCGACTGACCACCGACGAACCGGGCGAAGCTGCCCGGTGTGGTGCCTTCAACTCGCGGGCGTTGCTGCCGATTTGAGATCTGATGGTCTTCCGATCGCTCACACCCTCGCGGGCCTGGCTCGGCTTCGCCCGAGGCCGCGTGCTGCTGGCGCCGTTGTTCGGTGCCGCGGTGGCGATGGCCTGCGGGTGGCTGTTGCTGGATCGGACCCCCGAGGCGATCGGCCCTCTGCCGCTCGCGGTGTTCGGGGTCGGCTACGTCGTCACCGAGCGACCGGTGTTCCGCGAGGTCGGCGGGGACATCGGCAAGCAGGCACCGCGCTCGATCATGTTGGCCGTCGGCCTGCTGGCGATCAGCCCCATCGAGTTGGTCGTCACGGCCACGATCGCTGCGGCCATCGGCTCGGCGGTGTGGAACCGCGAGTCGGTCCTCGGCGTCGCCCGCACCATGGTCGTCGTCGCGGTCGAGACGATGGTCGCCGCCGTCCTGCTCGACACGAGCGAGATCCTCGCCGCCGGCACCCTCAGCCTCTGGATCCGCCTGACGCTGTCCATGCTGCTGGCCGCCCTGGCCGGCTCGTTCGTGGAGGAACTCGACGCGATCAGCCGTGACGGAGGTCAGCTCACCGAGATCTCGACCGGATGGGCGCGCCTGCGCGGCGCGCACCTGCACGCCGCCCCGGTGATGGTCGCTGCGACCCTGGCCGTCATCCTCGAAGTCGACGTCAGGCTCGGGATCATCGCCGCCCTCCCGATCCCGATGCTCTGGGCCACGTTGCGCTCCCACATCGACCTCCGGGACCGGTACTCGGACCTGTCGAACATCCACGACTTCAGTCGAGAGGTGTCGAGCGAGAGCGACCTGGTCTCCATCGCCGAGGCGGCGGCGGCCCGCCTCGAGTCGAGCACCGAGGCCGCCCATGTCGTCGTGCGCCTGTTCAGCCCCGAGGACGGCCCGCTCGACGGGGTCGTCGGTTCGCTGACCATTCCGATGCCGAACGACGCGGCCTGTACCGATCGCGCCTGGCGCTCCCTCTTCGACGAAGGGGGCCTGCGCGAGGTCCAGGGCCTGGCACTGGAGGGACGGATCGGCCACAACGTGCTCGCCATGCCCGTGTCGGCGGAGGGCCACATCCTCGGTGTCGTGGTCGCCGCGGACGCCCGAGGTGGTGCACGGTTCGGCCACGACGACCGGGAACGCATCGCGACGTTGTGCAAACAGCTCGGTGTGGTGGCTCGCGGCAGCCGGCTCCACGCCCGGATCCGCCACGACGCCACGCACGACCGGCTGACCGGACTCGTCAATCGTCGCTACTTCGAGACGTGGGTCGACGAGGCCCTCGCAACCGAGGGACATGGCGCGCTTCTGCTCATCGACCTCGATCGGTTCAAGGAGATCAACGACACGTTCGGCCACCAGGCCGGCGACAAGGTCCTCGCGGAGGGTGCAGCCCGGATCGCATCGGTCATTCGGCGCAACGACCTCGCCGCCCGCCTCGGCGGGGACGAGTTCGCCCTGTTCGCCGCGGCGGCCGATGCCGAGACGGCATCGGAGATCGCGATGTTGCTCGGGCAACGGTTGGAGGAGGCGTTCGACATCGGGCCGGCCGACGTCGGCATCGGGGCCAGCATCGGCATCGCGATCGCACCCGATCACGGAAGTCGCACGACTGAGTTGCTCCGGCGGGCCGACGCCGCGATGTACGACGCCAAACGGCACCGCCGGGGCTCGACGGTCTACACCGACTCGCTCGAGGAGGGCGACGAGAGTCGCATCACGCTGCTCGCGGAACTGCGATCGGTGCTCGCGAACCAGGGTCTGGAGGTCCACTACCAGCCACAGGTCTCCCTCCGGTCGGCCGAGGTGGTCGGCATCGAGGCTCTCGTGCGGTGGCGTCACCCGATCAACGGCTGGGTACGGCCCGACCAGTTCGTCGAGCTCGCCGAGAACTCCGGCCTGATCGATCAGCTGACCGAACAGGTGCTCGCACGGGCGTCCAGCGACGCCGCGGGCTGGGTCGCCCGCGGGTGGAACGGGCGGTTGTCGGTGAATCTCTCCACCCAGAGCCTCCTCGATCAGCACCTCGACTCGATGGTGATGGACATCCTCAGCACGTCGGGGCTCGCTCCCGACCGGCTGACCCTCGAGGTCACCGAGACCATGATGATGGGCGACGTGGAGCGGACCGAAGCGACGCTGCGCAAGCTGGCCGGCTGGGGCATCAAGATCTCGGTCGACGACTTCGGGACCGGCTACTCGTCGCTGGTGTCGTTGCGCCATCTGCCGGTGTCGGAGCTGAAGATCGATCGCAGCTTCGTCATGACGATGATGGACCAGAAGAGCGATGACGTCATCGTGCGCTCGACGATCGACCTCGGGCACAACCTGGACCTCTCGGTCGTCGCCGAAGGCGTCGAGACGCCCGAGATCGCGGCGCGGTTGTCGGCGCTCGGATGTGATCTGGCGCAGGGCTTCGCGATCGCGAAGCCGATGCCGGCGGATGAGCTGACCGCCTGGATTCCCGCCTGGTACGCCCGCGGCGCCACGGGCGGTCAGCGGATCACGGCCTCGTCGACCTGACGGCGCCAGGCCGGGACTGCGGGTGCGCTCCCCGGGGCGCCCGGGGCGTGCATCAGGATGCGGGATCTGACGGATCCAGATGGTGTCGGCTCCCCAGCGCCGACTATGTTCCCGGGATTCACGGAGGCGACACGTGACCATGGAACCCCGCCGCGGCGATCCCGGCACCTTCTTCTACGACATCGACGAAACCGACCGCGAAGCACTCGCCTCCATCGGCACCCGTCGTCGCTATCCCGCCGGCGCCGCCCTCTTCCTCGCCGGCGACACCGTGCACGAGGCCCTCGTCATCATGACGGGCCTGTTGAAGGCCGAGATCGTCTCGGCCGAGGGTCGACTCGTGATCCTCGACCTGATGGGGCCGGGCGCACTCGTCGGTGAGATGGCGGCGCTCGACGGTGGGGTCCGCTCGGCGACGATCCGGGCGCAGACCGATCTCGAAGTCCTCACGATCAACACGGCGGCCTTCAATCAGTTCCTCCTGGACCACCCCGCGGTGCTGCATCGCATCGCGTTGATGTTGGCGAAGCGTCTGCGGGACAGCGGGCAACGGCAGCTCCAGCTCGGTGCCGGGGACTCGCTCAGTCGGTTGTGCGCCCGCATCCTGCTGATGGTCGAGCGATTCGGCGAGCCGAACGGGACCGAGCCACATGTCGACTGCCCTCTGAATCAGTCGGAGCTGGCGGCCTGGTGCGGGCTGTCACGCGAGGCCGTGGTCAAACAGCTCCGCACGATGCGTCGGCTCGGCTGGCTCGAGACGGACGGCCGTCGGATGACGTTGACCGACATCAACGCCGTGCGCAGCCGAGCCTTCACCTGAAGCACCGCCTCGCCGGGTTCCAGCGATCTGAGTACACGTACTCACGCCCGGGAGTGGCGGGACGCTGCAGCGGCCCAGGCGAGCGTCGATGATGGTCTCATCACAAGGACGCATCGTCGGCAAGGCAACACGCGGTGGGCGTGTTTCCTCCTCCAAGGGTCAATGACCACCGCCAGACGATGACAATCAGCACCGGAGACGGGTGACGAGGTAGGACGTCGCCCGGCTCCGGTGCGAATTGTCATGTGTCCCGGAGTCGGAAGACCTCGGCGTGATCGGGAGCCAGCAGCTCGTTTCCGAGGATCGCGTCGGCCGCTCGCTCGGCGATCATCATGGTCGGTGCGTAGATGTTGCCGTTCGAGATGTTCGGCATGACGGAGGCATCGACGACGCGGAGACCTTCCGTCCCGTGGACCTTGAAGCTGTCGGGATCGACGACCGACATCGGGCCGGTTCCCATCGCGCAGGTGCAGCTCGGGTGGAGTGCTGTCTCGGCGTCCTTGGCCACCCAGTCGAGGATCTCCTGGTCGGTCTCGACCGATGGTCCGGGGGAGATCTCGCCGCCGTTGTAGGGCTCGAAGGCCGGTTGGTTGAGAATCTGGCGTGCGGTCCGAACGGCCTCGATCCACTCCTTGCGATCGTTGCCGGTGGACAGGTAGTTGAACTGCACCGCCGGGTGCTCACCCGGGTCGGTCGAGCGGATGCGGACGTGACCGCGCACGTCGGAGTACATCGGGCCGATGTGCACCTGGTAGCCGTGGCCGCCGGACGGGACGGAGCCGTCGTAGCGGATGGCGATCGGCAGGAAGTGGAACATGAGGTTCGGATAGTCGACCTCGTCGTTCGACCGCAGGAACGCCCCCGCCTCGAAGTGGTTGGTGGCCGCGGGCCCACGCCGTGCAAGCCACTGCAGCCCGATCCAGGGCTTCTTCCACTGGGCCAGATGCGGTTGCATCGAGACGGGCTGCTTGCAGCTGTACTGGATGTACACCTCGAGATGATCCTGGAGGTTCTCGCCGACGCCGGGCAGCTCCACGACGGGCTCGACCCCCACCGAACGCAGGTGGTCCGGGTCGCCGATACCGGCCAGCTGGAGCAGCTGGGGTGAGTTGAAGGCGCCCCCGCAGGAGATGATCTCGTTCGCCTGCACGGTGTGCCGGCGACGGCCGCGTTTGTAGGTCACACCCGTCGCCCGGTTGCCGTCGAGATGGATCTGGTCAACCCGGGCGAGTGTGACGAGGTCGAGGTTCGGGCGGTCGAGCACCGGATGCAGATAGGCCCGGGCCGCAGACAGACGTCGGCCTCGCGTCATGTTCTTGTCGAATGGGGCAAAGCCCTCCTGCTTGAAGCCGTTGACGTCGTCGGTGCGACCCCAGCCTCCCTGTTCGCCCGCTTCCAGCCATGCCTGGAACAGCGGATTCGTCGCGGGGCCGGTCTCGAGCCGGAGCGGACCGTCATCGCCACGCCATTCGTCGCCGCCGACGAGCCGGTTCTCCATGCGCTTGAAGTAGGGGAGGCAGTGGGCGTAGTCCCAGGTCTCCATGCCTTCGACCTCGTCGGCCCACCGGTCGTAGTCGAGGGGGTTGCCGCGCTGGAAGATCA
Organism: Acidimicrobiales bacterium; assembly: GCA_020629695.1. Lineage (GTDB taxonomy): Bacteria > Actinomycetota > Acidimicrobiia > Acidimicrobiales > SZUA-35 > JAHDBV01. The sequence continues at coordinate 36,210 of JAHDCV010000033.1, forward strand.
TCCCGTTGATGCTCGACGACCCGCCGAGCACCTTGCCGCGTGCGTGGTAGACCCGTCGACCACCCATGTGTGGCTCCGGCTCCGACTCGTACTTCCAGTCGTAGAACCGGCTCCCGATCGGGTAGGTCAGGGCGGCGGGCATGTGGATGAACACGTCCCACTTCCAGTCCTTCCGGCCGGCCTCGAGGACCAGGACCTTGTTCGCCGGGTCGGCCGAGAGGCGGTTGGCGAGCGCACAGCCGGCCGAGCCGCCGCCGATGATCACGTAGTCGTACTTCGTCTCCGGCATGGTGCACCTCGTCGAGTGGAGCTGGAATGGAAACCGTCCAGACGGTACAGTTTCTATCCATGCCCGGCAAGGACCGTCCCGCACCGCAGCAAGCCCGATCGGTACGAACCCGCCAACGTCTCCTCGCCGCCGGCGCCGAGGTGGTGCGATCCGACGGCGTGACGGCGCTCACACTCGAGCGGGTGGCGGAGGTCGCCGGCGTGAGCAAGGGCGGATTGCTGTACCACTTCGCCACGAAGCAGGACCTCATCGTCGCCATGCTCGGCGGCACGTTGGCTGCGGCCGACGACGCGCTCGCTCGCCTGGCCGAGCCGTCGACGGAACGAGCGGGTGCGTTCGCCCACGCCTATCTGGACTACGTGCGCTCGGGCAACCGCCACGAGTCGGACGAAGCGGCGTCGGTCTTCGCCGCCGCCGCCCTCGACTCCGGCGATCTCACCCCGGCGGTGGAGACCTTCGAACGTTGGCAGGACCGGTTGCTCCACGACGACGGTCTGGACCCGACGGTGGCACTCCTCGCCCGCGTCGTCGGCGACGGCTTGTGGCTCATCGATCTGTTCGGACTCGCACCACCCGACGATGCACAGCGTGCGGCGCTGTGCGATCTGGTGGCGTCGATGATCGACGACGGTGCCGGCTGACGCGGGTCGACGATCCGACGCGGGTCCGGCGCGATCAGCGACGGATCTGGTCCACCGGGGCGAAGTCGTCGGTCAGCACCGAGGCCTCACCGATGTAGGCCTCGAGATCGACGACGATGCGGCCGTCGTCCGGGTCGATGTCCATCGGCGGGATCGGCGCATCGCTCGCGACGAACAGCTGGTTGCGGGCGAAGTCGGCGAAGCCGTCGGGCGGTGCGATGACGACGAGATGCTCGAAGTGCTCGAGCAGCGTCACGGCTTGGGCCCGCGCGAACAGATTCTCCCCGCCGTCGATCACGTTCATCACGTAGATGCCGTCCGGCCGCAGGGTGCGGTCGAGTTCGGCGACGAACTCGGTGGTGGTGAGATGCCACGGCACCGTGAGACCGCCATAGGCATCGCCGACGATCAGGTCATAGGCGTCGTCGGGAAGGTCGGGCATGGCGAGGCGGGCATCACCGACGACGACCTCGAGGTCGTCGGACTGCACGAGACCGAGGTGCTGTTCCGCCACACCGACGAGCTCGCCGTCGATCTCGAGCACGAGGCTGGTCGAACCCGGTCGATCGGCGGCCAGATAGCGGGCGGCGGTGAAGCCGCCGCCCCCGACGTGGAGCGCATCGATCGGCCCGTCGGGCAACACCTCGAAGGCGTCGCCGAACAGTCGGGTGTAGCGGAAACCGAGGTAGGTGGGATCGTCCAGATCCGTCACGGCATGGCGGGCGTTGTCGAGGATCAGGAACCGCTCACCCGGTCGATCCTCTCCCTCGTCGATGCGAATGCAGGCATAGGCCGACTCGACGTCGCACGGAGCCCCGACGAACGCCGATGCGGGCACGGCGAGCAGTGCGAACAGCAGCGATGCACGGAGGACCGACGCCTCCGCCTCGGTCCGGAATCTCCACCCGAGGGCCAGACCGAGCAGCACGAGGGACACTCCGACGACGATGACGATCGGACGGGTCGGGGCAGCGGCCACGAGCACGAAGCCCGTGACGAACGTGCCCGCGAGTGCGCCGAACGTGCCTGCGGCCGAGAGATTGCCGATCACCTCACCGCTGCTCGCGAGGTCGGTGACGCGGAGCTTGGCGACCATCGGCGACACCGCCGACAGCACGGTGGCCGGCGCGACGAAGCCGAACGTCGTGAGCACGATGATCGCCATGTTGCCGCCGCCCCGCACGCCCGGCCCGAGCGCTGCGACGATCGGGATCGACAACATCGACAGGGCACCACCCACGACGATCGTCGCCGGGAGGAGCCGCCGAGGATCGATCCGGTCGGCGATCTTGCCACCCACGGCCGAGCCGATGGCGATACCGGCGAGGATCACCCCGATGATGCCGGTGAAGGTCTCGAGGGAGACCCCGACATAGGGCGCCATCATGCGGCCGGCGAGGATCTCCAGCACCAGGACCGCACCGGAGGTGTAGAAGACGAGGGCCTGGGCGGGGCGATGACGCACCCCGGAACCCTACGGTCGACGACTTCGGAACCGCTCGAGCGCGGCGAGGTTGGCCGGTGTCCCGATGAGCCGAGCGAGCGTCTCGTTCTCGGCGGCCCCGGCCGCTCGAAGGGCGTCCCGGTCGGGGCCGACCATCAGCTCCTTCGTGGCGACGAGCGACTGCAGCGGCATCGAGGCGAGGTGCTGAGCGAGCTCCATGGTGCGGTCGAGCACCCGCTCGGCGGGTCGGTGTTCGAACGCGAGACCGGCCTCGGCCAGCTCGGCCCCCGTGAACCACGTGGACGACTGCAGCATCCAGAATGCGCGCTGATGACCGACCCTGCGGGCGAAGGTGCGGGTGCTCGCCGCCTCGGCGTTCAGTCCGAGCTCGGAGAACGGGCAGCGGAAACGAGCGTCGGAACCGACCACGGCGAGATCGGCCAGTCCGAGGATCGTCATCCCGACCCCGGCACCGGTCCCGTGGGCGGCGACGAGGAAGGGTTTGGTCAGCCCGATCACGATGTCGAGCAGATCGGTCCAACCGAGCTCGAAGGGTTCGTCCGTTCCGCCCATCGCCTTCAGGTCGGCCCCGGCGGTGAACGCGCGCCCGTTCCCCGCCAGGACGATCACCGACACCCCGGTGGCGTCGTCGGCATCACGCAGCGCGGTGGCGAGCTCGTGCATCAGGCGGTTGCCGAAGGCGTTCAGCGCATCGATGCGGTTCATCGTGACGACGCGGACGGCGCCGAGTTCGCCGGGTTCGTCGCGAACGAGGACGTGCGGTGTGTCGGTCACCCGTCCGACACTACGGAGTGGGGACGGCCGGGGCGAACGGATCGACGGCGCAGTGGCGCGCTGCAGGTCGGTCCGACAGGATCGGGGCCGAAGCCACGCCGAGGAGTCGTCTTGTATCCACACACCCACGCCGTCGACCATCCAGATCGCCCCGCCTTCGTCATGGCGGGAACGGGCACGACCGTCACCTACGGCGAGCTCGAGGACCGGGCCAACCGGCTCGCCCACTTGCTGAGAGCCGAGGGGCTCGAGCGCGGACAGCACTACTCGGTCTTCATGGAGAACCACGAACGGCACATCGAGTGTTCGGCGGCGGGGGAGCGCAGCGGCCTCTACTACACGTGCATCAACTCGTATCTGACCGCGGAGGAGGTCGCGTACATCGTCGACAACTCCGACTCGGAGGTGCTGATCACCTCGGCAAGCCGCCAGGCCATCGCGCTCGCGGCAGCGGCCGCCTGCCCCAAGTTGACGCTCGTGCTCGTCGTGGACGGTGTGGACCTTCCCGACGCCGTCGGCTCGGCGAGGGTCGCCGACTACGTGGCGACCACGTCGGACCAGCCATCGACACCGATCGCGGATGAATCGACCGGCACCGCGATGCTCTACTCGTCGGGCACGACCGGCCGCCCGAAGGGGATTCTGCGGCCGCTTCCCGAGGAAGCGCCGCACGAGATGGCCCCGCTCTGGCAGTTCCTCAACATGTTGTGGCGCTACCGGGAGGACATGGTCTACCTGTCACCGGCGCCGCTCTATCACTCGGCACCACAGGCGGCGGTGAACCTCGCGATCCGCAACGGCGCCACGGTCATCGTCATGGAGCGGTTCGACCCGACCGACTACCTCCGGTTGGTCGAGGAGCACCAGGTCACGCACTCCCAGCTCGTGCCGACGATGTTCAGCCGGATGCTCAAGCTGCCCGAGGAGGTGCGGAACCGGTACGACCTGTCGTCGCTCGAGTTCGCCGTGCACGCCGCGGCTCCGTGCCCGGCACAGGTCAAGGAGCAGATGATCGAGTGGTGGGGCCCGATCATCCACGAGTACTACGGCGCGACCGAAGCGCTCGGCTTCGCCGCCTGTGACTCCGAGGAGTGGCTCGCCCACCGGGGCACCGTCGGCAAGATCGTGTTGGGCGAGCTCCACGTCCTCGACGACGACATGAACGAGCTGCCGATGGGCACGCCGGGCACGCTCTGGTTCGAGACGGCGACCGAGTTCACGTATCACAACGACACCGAGAAGACGGCCGAGTCGACCTCGCCCGACGGGTCGATGACGACCGTCGGCGACGTGGGGTACGTCGACGCCGACGGCTTCCTCTATCTGACCGACCGAGCGACGTTCATGATCATCTCCGGTGGCGTGAACATCTATCCGCAGGAGACCGAGAACCTGCTCATCACCCATCCCAAGGTCGCCGACGCCGCGGTGTTCGGCGTGCCCAATGAGGATCTCGGTGAGGAGGTCAAGGCGGTCGTGCAGCCGCTGGACGGCATCGAGGGAGACGATGCCCTCGCCGAGGAGCTGCTGGTGTTCTGTCGAGAACACCTCAGCCGGCAGAAGGTGCCCCGCTCGATCGACTTCGAGGCCGAGCTGCCCCGCCTGCCCACCGGCAAGCTCTACAAGCGCAAGCTCCGCGACGCCTACTGGGGTGAGGGCCAGTCCCGCATCCTCGGCTGACCCTCCATATCCCAGGCTCGGGTGACAGGTTCTGTCGCCGCTCGCCGGCAACTTCAGCACGCACCCGCTCGATTTCGTCGCGTTCGACCGCTGACGTAGCGTCGTCGTCAGACACCACGCCCAAGGGACCAGCCATGACCGACGCACTGATCATCGACGCCTGCCGCACGCCACGGGGTATCGGCAAGCAGGGCAAGGGCGGGCTGGCGCATCTCCATCCGCAGCACGTCGGGGCGACGGTGCTGAAGGCGTTGGCCGAGAGAAACGGTCTCGACACGTCCGAGGTCGACGACATCGTCTGGGGTACCAGTGCCCAGGTCGTGGAGCAGGGCGGCGATCTCGGCCGCATGTCCGCCCTCGCCGCCGGCTACGACGTGAAAGCGTCGGGCGTCACCCTCGACCGCTTCTGCGGCTCGGGGATCACCTCGACGATCTTCGCGTCCCAGGCCGTCATGTCGGGCATGGAGGACCTCGTCATCTCCGGCGGCTGCGAACTCATGTCACTGCCGAAGAAGGGAGCCCTTCCCATCGGTGCCCTGAACCCCGAGCTCCAGGCACTGCATCCGCAGCCGCACCAGGGTGTCGCCGCCGATGCGATCGCCACGCTCGAGGGCATCCCGCGCACCGCACTCGACGAGCACGCCGCCGAGTCCCAGGCCCGGGCCGAGATCGCGATCAAGGAAGGGCGCTTCGACAAGAGCCTCATCCCGGTGTTCAACCCCGACGGCACCCTCGCCCTCGATCACGAGGAGTTCCCCCGCCCGGGCACGACCGCCGAGAAACTCGCCGGTCTGCCCGCGGTGTTCGGCCAGGTCGCCGACTACCGCCACGCCGAGGGCATGCCCACCTTCCGCGAACTCGTCGCCCAGAAGTACCCGGACCTCGAGATCGAGCACGTGCACCATGCGGGCAACTCGTCCGGCGTCGTCGATGGCGCTGCCGCGATCCTGATCGCTTCGCCCGAGTACGCGAAGTCACGCGGGCTGACGGCACGGGCCCGGGTCGTCGCCACGGCGAACATGGGCGACGACCCGACCCTGATGCTCAATGCCCCCGTGCCCGCTGCCCGCAAGGTCCTGGCGAAGGCCGGACTGACCGTGGACGACATCGACCTGTTCGAGATCAACGAGGCCTTCGCGGTCGTGAGCGAGAAGTTCCAACGGGATCTCGGCCTCGACCGCTCGAAGGTCAACGTCAACGGCGGGGCGATGGCGCTCGGTCATCCGATCGGCGCGACCGGTTCGGTGCTGATCGGCACCGTGCTCGACGAGCTCGAGCGCACCGATGGCCGGTACGGCCTCATCACCATGTGCGCTGCGGGCGGCATGGCCCCCGCGATCATCATCGAGCGTCTCTGACGCGACCCGGGTGATCGAGCGTCTCTGACGCGACCCGGGTGATCGAGCGTCTCTGACGCGACCCGG
>JAHDCV010000111.1 GCA_020629695.1 Acidimicrobiales bacterium
CACCCCGGGGCGGGGTGTCCGAACGACGCCGCGTCCGACCCCTCAGGCCCAGTCGATGCGGTACGAGAGGTCGTGGCCCGCGGCGGCCGAATAGTCCTGGATCGACTTCTTGGCGAGCTTGAGCGTCACCGACGCGGGGAGGAGCCCGGTCACGCGACCGAACAGCGTGCGCTCCTCTCGCACCGGCGACACCGACGCGGTCGGGAAGTCGACCTCGACGACGGCCTCACGCTTGCCGGCCCGATCGAGCAGGGTCGACACCCGCTCGAACATCTGGAGCAGCGGATCGGCGCGATGCGTCCCCCAGTTCGCCGGCGGCATGAAGTCGACGAAGTGCATCAGATGGAAGTTCAGGTTGATCCAGAGGTTCTCGGCATCGATGACGAGCGGTTCGTTGTCGATCACCCGCCGAAGATGGAGCGCACGCAGGTCGTCGAGCCGGTGCAGGTTCGCCTCGAGCTCGTCGAGGAACTCCCCGTTGTAGAACAGCCGGAGCGTCGACGGGAACACCTCGACGTGCAGCGCCTCGAAGTCGGTGAGCAGCTCCTGCAGCTTCGGGATCTTCGCCGCGTCCATCGCCCAGGTGTTCGTCGCCGTCCCGAGGATCGAGTGCAGCAACGCCACGTTCGGCGAATGCGCCGGATAGTGGCGAGCGGCGTAGTCGTGGCAGAACACGAGGTGCTCGAGGAAGGTGCCGTCGGCGTGCTCCATGCTGAAGTCGCACTCGGTCACCATGAAGTCGATCAAACGCTGGTCGATGACGGGAGCCGGATCGGCGGCCTGCGCTTCGGCGTAGGCCGCGTCCACTCGGGCCGCGGCGTCGTCGTCCCAGACCGGCTCCTTCGCGAGCTTGTCCTCCATGAACATCTTGGGCACACCACGCAGCGCACCGAAGATCGTCCGCTTCATGTCGAACCCGATCATCCGCTCGACCCGGACATCACCGGCGTGATCGAACGCGCCACCACGGGCGATCGCCGCCCGGCGCTGCAGGTTCAGGTTCGCCTTGAGCCCCGAGGCCTCGGCGGTGGTGTCGCTTGCCATGGGATCTCCTCCGTGTCGACCGGCACGGAGTCTCGCAGACCCGACGCGGCGGAGCGACCCACCACCCCCGCCGCGCCTCGGCCGGGTGCGATCGCCCTCGCTCCCTCGGTTCGGGGCCGAGGCGATCGCACGGCCCCCGGGGCCTCCGCCGATCAGCGATCCACGGCCGCCGACGGCGGCTGGCTGGCGACCTGCACCGGGTCGGCGGCGAGATGCCGGGCGAACCACTCCTCCGCGGTGTCACTCACGACCGAGCGCCGGAGTGAGGCCTTGATCCGGCGGACACCGGTCGGGTCGTGCGCGGCCAGACGATTCGCCAGCGTGTCGACGGCATCCAACACGTCGGCGTCGGCCACGCTGTCGAAGGCCAGGCCGAGACGCACGAGTTCAGGGCCGTGGATGCGGTCCCCGAGCAGGGTCACCCGTGCGGCCACGGCCTCGTCGAATCGCAAACGCAACCACGCCATGTTCATCGGCGCCGCCATTCCCTGCTGGATCTCCCCGACCTGGAGGAACGAGGCGTTGCCGACGACGAGGAGGTCGCATGCCAACGCCAGCGCCGCTCCCCCGTTGACGGCGGCTCGTTCGAGTGCACCCACCACGATCGCCTCGCAGTCGAACAACGCCCGATGCACCCGATGCCATGCCGGGCCGAATCCGGCGACCCAGTCCGGCTGGGGGTCGCGGCCGAACTCCTTGAGATCGAGTCCGGAACAGAACGCGTTGCCCGAGCCCCGCAGCACGATCACCGTCACGTCATCGTCGAGCTGTTCGAGCACCTCCGCCAACTCGTCGACCATCGGACCGGTCAGCGCGTTGCGGCGCTCCGGGCGATGCAGCACGACGTGCACGATCCGCTCCGAGACACGCTCGGTGAGTACGAGGCCTGCCATGGAGCGACCGTAGTTCGCCGGACGCGTCAGGGGCCACGGCGCGAGCCTGATCCGCGAGCCGACCCAGCGCAAGCCGTTCGGCGCCCCGGTCGAGACGACAGGGGCCGTTTCCGCCCCGACCGACGACGCCATCTATGGTCCGGGCATGGCATCCCAACGCACATGCGGACCTCATCCGATGGGCCGCCCGTGCTGAACCGTCTCGATGACTATCCCATCCACCAGACGCCGGAACCGATCGCCCACCCGGCCTCGTCGGATCCCAACGTCTACGACCGCACGTGGTTCAACGGCTACAGCGTCGACGCCGACCGGTACTTCGGATTCGGCATGGCCGTGTATCCGCATCGGGGCATCCTCGACGCCCACTTCAGCACCGTCGAAGCCGGCGGCCGGCAGCACTGTGTGTACGCCTCCCGACGGGCACCGCAGGAGCGCACCGACATGTCGGTCGGACCGATTCGCTACGAGATCTCCGAACCGCTCCGCCGCGCTCGCATCATCATCGACGACAACGAGACCGGTGTCGCCTGCGATCTGACCTTCTCGGCCAGGACCTCCGCCATCCAGGAGGCGCGACAGGTCCTCTGGCAGCGACAACGCAGGGTGATGGACGCGACCCGTTTCGCCCAGTTCGGGCGTTGGACCGGCACGGTTCGCCACCCCGACGGCGAGTTCACCGTCGACGAGGCCACATGGCGGGGCACGAAGGACCGTTCATGGGGCGTCCGCGGTGTCGGCGAACGCATCACCATCGGCGCGCCGCAGCCCCCCGGATCAGCGTTCTTCCTCTGGGCACCGCTGCAGTGGGAGGACCACATCACCCACGCGTTCTTCTTCGACGGCCCCGCCGGCGAGGCGCTCGTCCGCGAGGGACTCACCTCGCCGATCTACGCCTCCGAGCGCGAGATCCCCGACGAGCTCGATGACGTCGCCACACCCATGGCGACGGCGGTCCATCGGGTCGACTACCACCCGGGCACCCGCTGGGCCCGTCGCGCCGAACTCGACTTGATCGACCTCCACGGGCGAGTCCGCACGATCACGATGGAGCCCCAGCTCCGCTTCCAGTTCAAAGGCCTCGGCTACGGGCACCCCGAGTGGAAGCAGGGCTCGTGGAAGGGCGAGTTGGCCGTCGGCGGGGAGAGTTTCGATCCACTCCGACTCGACCCGCTCGCCCCGGAGAACATCCACGTCCAGCAGGTGGTCACCGTGACCGACGGCGAACGCAGCGGGATCGGCGCACTCGAACAGATGCTGATCGGCCCCTACGCACCGTCGGGCTTCACCGGGATGCTCGACGGGGCCACCTGACCACGAACACACCGAACACCGCGACCGCGAGATCCACCGGAGAACGACCATGCCCACCTCCATGAACGGCGTCCACCACCTGGCGGTCGCCACCGCCGACATCAAGACCCAGATCGACTTCTTCAACGACGTGCTGGGCTGCGAACTCGTCGCCCTCTATTGGATGCACGGGGTCGAGGGCGCATGGCATGGCTTCATGAAACTCAACGACACCTGCTCGATCGCCTTCGTGCAGACGCCCGAGATCGCAGGGATCGAACGCCGACTCGGTGTCACCCACGCCGGGAACGGCGCCAACGCCTGCGCGGGCGGCACGATGCAGCACGTGGCGTTCAACGTGGACACGCTCGACGATCTCTACACCATGCGGGACCGGATCCGCTCCCGTGGCATCACGATCTTCGGCCCGATCGACCACGGCATGTGCCACTCGATCTACTTCGCGGGACCAGAGGACCTGAGCCTCGAGGTCGCCACATCGGCCGAGCCGATCGACGGCCGACAGTGGGTCGACCCCGAGGTCGTCGAGCTCGCCGGAATCACCGACGACGAACTCGCCCGATTCCGGAGTCCCGAACCGTTCGACCGCCCGACCGAGGCCATCCCGCAGCCCGACTTCGACCCCGACCGACCGTGGCAGCGCGGCTTCGGCCGAGAGGTCTACGAGTCCCTCATCGCGATCCCCGACGATGTCGTGCTCGCTCGGATGAGCGAGAGCGAGCCGCCCGTGCCGAAGCAGCACTGATCGAGCGCCCCCGTCGAGGAACCGATCAGGCTGCGCCCACCTGTCGCGTCCGCCGGAGCGCATCGGTCAACTCCCGAACGGCGAGCACGACGAAGAACTGCAGCACGCTGAACCCCGCGATCGTCGCGCCGCCGGCGGTGCCATGGTGGAAGCTGACGAGCAGCCCGGCGACCACGGCCAGCGAACCGAAGACCATCGAGATGCCCATGATCGCCGGCACCCGGTGCGCGAGGAGCGATGCCGTCGCCGGTGGGCCGACGAGCAGTCCGAACACCAACAACGTGCCGATGGCCTGGAAGCTCGCCACGATGCTCAACGCGAGCATCGCCAACAGCGCGGCCTGGGCGACGCGCGGGTGCATCCCGAGCGTCTGGGCCTTGGCCCGGTTGAAGGTGAGCGCGAGGAACGGCCGGTAGAGGACGACGCTCGCGACCATGACGATCGTGGTGGCCACCATCTGGCTCCGGATGTCGTCGAACGTCACGCCGAGGACGTCGCCGAAGAGCAACGCCGTCACCTCCGTCGAGAACGATTGCGCCCGCGACACGATCACGATCCCGAGCGACAACATCCCGACGAAGAGCAGTCCGATCGCGGTGTCTTCGCGGACCAGCGTCCGACTCGCAGCGACACTGACGAGTGCGCTCATCACGAGGGCGGCGATGAAGGCGCCGATGATCGGGTTGAAGCCGAGCAGCACGGCCAGCGCGATCCCCGGGATGACACCGTGCGCGAGTGCATCGCCGAGAAAGGCCAACCCTCGCAGCACCACCCAGGTCCCGACGAGCGAGGTCGCCACGACCGCGATCAGGCTGCCCAGCAGCGCACGCTGCATGAACGCCGGCTCGAAGGCCTCGAAGATGACGTCCATGGAGCGGACGCTATCTCAGCCGGCCAGGGCCTCGGCGATGCGCTCGGCGTTGGTCCGGATCATCGAGACGTAGGTCTCGGCGCCCGAGCCGGCCTCGCCGAGCGAGCCGCTGTAGAGGTCCACGACCGACACGGTGCCACCGACCTCGTCGGCGAGTGTCTCGGCGAGCTCATCCGAGACGGTCGTCTCCGAGAAGATGGCCGTCACCCCTTCGACGCGCATGAGTTCGGCCAGGTCGGCGAGTTCCTGTGCGCTCGTTCCGTCCGTCGTGGAGCCCGAGGGAATCACCGTGCCGGCGACCTCGAAGCCGTAGCGGTCGGCGAAGTAGCCGAACGCGTCGTGATTGGTGATGAGCACTCGGCGCTCGATCCCCGCCAGCGTGGCCTCCACCTCGGCATCGAGCGACGCCAACGTTGCGACGTACTCGGCGGCACGGCCCCTCAGGGCATCGACATCGAGACCGTCGACGTTGGCGACCAGGAATTCGGTGATGGCGTCGACTGCCAGAGCCATCCGAGCCGGGTCGGTCCAGAAGTGCGGGTCATCGCCGTCGTGTCCGTGATCGTCGTCGCTGTGCTCGTCCTCGTCGCTGTG
>JAHDCV010000112.1 GCA_020629695.1 Acidimicrobiales bacterium
GCGAGCGCCATGGCGGCGTACAGGCCGACGCCGTGGAACAACTTGTTCTCGCTGATGCGCATGAGGTTCGAGTGGTTCGGCGCGGCTTCGCGCAGGGGAACGTCGTCGGGAGCGACCCCGAGGAACGCCATCGATCCCGGAACCTTGTTGAGCACGTACGACCAGTCCTCGGCGCCCATCACGGCCTCGGGCATCTCGGTGACGCCGTCGGCGCCGAACAGGGTCTTCGCCACGCCGATCGAGGCGGCGGCCTCGACGGGGTCGTTGACGGTCACGGGATAGCCCGGGGTGACCTCACAGGTACAGCTGCATCCGTGTGCGGCGGCGGTGCCCTCGGCCACCCGGACCACACCGTCGTGCAACAACGCGCGCGTGTGCTCGTCCAGCGTGCGGATCGTGCCCTGGAGGTAGGCGTCGGGCGGGATCACGTTGTTGGTGGTCCCAGCCTGGATGTTGGCGACCGTCACCACGCCGGCGCGGGCCGCCGGGACCTCCCGGCTCACGAGCGACGACAGGGCACCGACGGTGGCGGCAGCCGGTGGGATCGGGTCGACGGTGTCGTGCGGCATCGACGCATGCCCACCTCTGCCGTGCACCGTGATCTCGAAGCGATCGGCGCTGGCCATCAGCGGGCCACCCTTGGTGAAGACCCGGCCGTTCGGCAAGTTGGACAGAACGTGGATGGCGAATGCCCGGTCGACGCCGTCACACACACCTTCCTCGATCATGTACTTCGCCCCGTGGAAGCCCTCTTCGCCCGGCTGGAACATGAAGCGGACCTTGCCGGTGAGCTCCGAGCGTTGCCCGGCGAGCACGTGGGCGGCACTCACGAGCATCGCCACGTGGGCATCGTGCCCGCAGGCGTGCATGCGCTGTTCGTGCCTGGACTGGAAGTCGGAGACGTAGTCCTCCTGCATCGGGAGAGCATCCATGTCGCCACGCAGTAGGACCGTCGGGCCGGGCCGACCGGAATCGAGCTCGGCCACGACGGACGTGGTCGATGCACCGAGGGTGATGTCGAGGCCGAGGCCGGTGAGTGCCTCCACGATCGTGGACTGGGTCTTGGGAAGTTCGAGTCCGAGCTCGGGTTCGGCGTGGATGGCCCGCCGGATCTCGATCGTCGTGTCGTCCATCGACCGCGATGCGGCCAGGAGATCCTCGGTGGCGGACGGGTCGAAGGTGACGGCGCTCATCGCCCGACCTTATGTCGCTGCGTCGGGCGGCGTGACATAGCCGGGGTAGGAGTCCTTGAACACCCCGGAATGCAGGAGGACGGTCGCCGTGTGCTCGCCCGTGGAGGCATTCGTCAGCGTCGACCGTGTCCAGTACGACTCCACACGGCGCGACTGCGACAGCCCAGCGATCTCGCGCTCGACGACGTAGTCGGTGTCGGTGAAGACGGGGCCGTCGACGAGGCGCACCTCGAGGTCGAGGAACAGGCCGAGCGAGGGTTGGCGCACCGGCCAGCTCTCGCCGACCTTGTTGGCGAGCACACTCAGCATCTCCATCGGCACGATCGGCCGCCCCCACGGGTTGGCACCCGTGTACCACTCCGATGGTTCGGTGATGCGGGCCAGCTTCGACTCGAGCGAGAAGGGGTAGAGATCGCCGTTCGGCGTGGCCAGGTCCATCGAGGTCGTGCGAGGCCGGCTCGAACGCAGGCCGACCCGGAGCTGGTCCACGATCTGGAGCTCACCGGCGGGCCGCATGGCGGCGAGTCGGGCTTCGAGCGCGGTCTCGCCGTGCGGCGCGACCGAGATCGAGCCGGAGAGGACCGGCGCACCGTCAGCCTTCTCGGCCCCGATCTCGGCCATGTGGTCCGAGGTCGGTCGGGCGCGCGCCTGTACTTCCTCGCCCTCGACGACCATCGTCGAGAAGTGGGCCGAGATGCAGCCCGTCCGGAACCATTCGTCGCTGAACAGCTCGACGGCGAGTGGATCGAACTGGCTGAAGTGGGTCGGTCCTTCGATCGGTGCTCCGGCGAGCCCGAGCGCTGCGGCGTTGGCTTCGTCGTGCACGCTGAGGTGGTCGTCGTAGACCTGGTCGGCGAGCATCTGCGCGGGAGCCCGCCACGGGCCGGTGAGTGTGCCGTCGTCGCCACGGTCGACGGGGGTGTCGAACATCACGATCCGGCCTCCCACGACGTGCCGAAGCGATCTCGGAAGGCCAACTCGGACGGACCTTTCCGGGTGATCGGGCCGTGCCCTCTGCCGACCGGGTAGCCGATCGGGATCAGCCCGGCCGTCCCCCAGCCGTCGGGCAACCCGAGCAAGTCGACCACCTCCGCTTCACGCAGGCAGTGCAGCGTGGTCAGCGTGCACCCGAGGCCTTCGGCGACGCATGCGAGCATGAGGTTCTGGACCGCCGGGTAGACGGACCCGCCTCCGACGACGCTGGGTCGGTCGAGGTGGGCGTCGGTGATCGCCATGCGGCTCGGGTCGAAACAGAAGACGAGCAACGCCGGCGCCTCGGCCAGGTGCTCGGCGAGATGGTCGCCCGCGAGTTTCGTGCGGTACCAGCGTTGGTAGTCGTCGTCCGGGAGGTCGGCGATGCGGGCGAGGAAGCGCTCGGCGTACACCTCCCACTCGGGCTGGTACGCCGCCTGGATCCCCGCCTTGACCCCGGGGTCGGTCACGACGATCACGTGCCAGGGCTGTTGGTTGCCGCCGGTCGGAGCCCAGCACGCCGCCTGCAGCACACGTTCGAGTACGTCATCGGGGATCGGATCGGGCCGGAGGCGACGCACCGCCCGGAGGGTCGACATGGTCTCGTACAGATCGTGCATCGAGGGCGAACCTAGTGGTGGCCGGCGGTGTCTCGCCTGTTGGCTCCGGCGTCGGGCCTCCCCTACCGTCTCGGCCCATGACCGCCGTGACCCTCGAACGACGAGACGCCGTGATGATCGCCCACCTCGACGACGGCAAGGCGAACGCGCTGTCGTTCGAGATCATCGAGTCTCTGCGCAACGCCGTGGCCGAGGCCAGCGCCGACGAGACGGTCGGTGCGCTGGTGATCCACGGGCGACCGGGCAAGTTCTCGGCCGGGTTCGACCTCAACGTGATGCGGGGCGGTGACATGGGGCGGATGATCACCCTGGTGGCCGACGGTGGCGACCTGGTGCGCGACTGCTTCGGCGCCTCCGTGCCCGTGATCGCGGCCAGCACCGGCCACGCGCTGGCCGCTGGTGCGCTGCTCCTGCTCGGATGCGACGTGCGGATCGGCGCCGACGGGCCGTTCCAGGTCGGCCTGCCGGAGGTGAACATCGGGATGTCACTCCCCCGCTGGTCGATCACGATCGCCAACGAACGACTGAGCCAGCGGCACCGCCTGCGAGCGACGGCCAACGGACGGATCACCGGACCGGCCGAGTCGGTCGACGTCGGCTTCCTCGACGAGGTCGTCGACGGCGATGCGGTGCTCGATCGAGCCGTCGAGCTCGCCACACAGTTGGCGGGCGCCATGGACGCACGTGCCTACGCCCAGATCGTGATCGACACCAGGGGCGCGGCGCTCGATCTGATGGCGGAACAGATCGCCGCCGACCGCGCCGCGGCGGCCTGAGACTCCCCACCGCCACTCATCTGGCTCGCCGGGGTCGGCATCGGCCAAGCTGGCGCCATGTCTGACGCCACCAACGACGCCGTCCTCACCGAACGCCGGGGCCGTGTGCTCCTGATCACGCTCAACCGGCCCGATGCGATGAACGCCATCAACGGAGCGCTCTCGTCGGGTCTGTGGGCGGCGATCGAGGAGCTCGACAGCGACGCCGGGCTGACGGCCGGTGTGCTGACGGGCAACGGCAAGGGATTCTGCTCCGGCATGGACCTGAAGGCGTTCGCCAAGGGCGAGGACATCGGCCCGATGATGACGTTCATCCGGAACGGATCGAAGAAGCCGCTCATCGGCGCCGTCGAGGGGTTCGCCCTCGCCGGGGGGCTCGAGCTCGCGCTCACCTGCGATCTGCTCGTGTGCTCCGAGGGTGCACGGTTCGGCATCCCCGAGGTGAAGGTCGGCCTGTTCGCCGCTGGTGGCGGCCTGCTGCGGCTCCCGAGCCGGGTCGGACACGGCACCGCGATGAAGATGGCGTTGACCGGTGATCCGATCTCGACCGACGAGGCCGTCGCCCACGGGCTCGTCTGCGAGGTGACCGAGAAGGGCGGCGCTGTGGAGGCCGCCCTCGCCCTGGCAGAACGCATCGCCCAGAACGCGCCGCTCGCCCTGTCGGCTTCGAAGCAGCTGATCAACGCCACGCAGGGGGCGACCGACGACGAGTTCTACGACCTCCAGAACCCGTTCATGGGTCAGGTCTTCGCGTCGAACGACTCCAAGGAAGGCCCGCGGGCCTTCGCCGAGAAGCGGGCGCCGGAGTGGACGGGTTCCTGATCTGATGCAGGGCGAGGTCGATCCGACCTGGACAAGGGTGCGCTACGACCTGCCCGTGGAGCGAGTGGCGCGCATCACGCTGGCCAGGGCCGAGGCGGCGAACGCACAGGACTACCTGATGTTGTCCGAGCTGAACGAGGCACTCGACGTCGCAGCCCGCGACGACACGGTCCGCGTGATCGTGCTGGCCGCCGATGGCAAACACTTCTCGTCCGGCCACGACCTGCGGGACCGCACCGACATCGGCGACCTCCCGACGGTCGGGGTGCAATGCCACTTCGACGCCGACGGCGCGGAGGGCTACATGGCCCGTGAGGCCGAGATGTACGTCAACCTCTGCTGGCGTTGGCGAAACATCGCGAAGCCGACCATCGCCTCGGTGCAGGGGAAGGTGATCGCCGGTGGGCTCATGCTCGTCTGGCCGATGGATCTGATCGTGTGTGCGGACGACGCGACGTTCTCCGATCCGGTCGTGGCGTTCGGCGTGAACGGCCACGAGTACTTCGTGCATCCGTATGAGCTCGGCGGACGCCTCGCGAAGGACATGCTGTTCACCGGTCGAGCGATCTCCGCCGAGGAAGCCGAGCGCCATGGCATGGTCAGTCGGGTCGTGCCCCGAGCGGAGCTCGAAGCCGAGACGCTGGCGCTGGCCGCGCACATCGCGAAACGCCCGATGTTCGGGCTCACGCTGGCCAAGCAGTCGGTCAACAACTCGCTCGACGCCATGGGGATGTACACGGCCCTGCAATCGGCGTTCGGTCTGCATCACGTGGGCCACAGCCACAACCGACTCGTACACGGGTCGCTCGTCGACCCCGACGGCATCGACGTGATCCGATCCGAGGCGTGAGCCTCGGCGAGTGAC